>NZ_CP045644.1:5393179-6024815 GCF_009498455.1 Variovorax paradoxus
CGAGCACGACGTCGCCCGTGTTGGGCTGGAGCAGGCAGCTCGCGGCGCGCGGGCAGTGCCAGGGCGCGCCGCCTTGCTGCGGCTCGACAACGAAGCGGCCGTCGGGCAGCGTTTGCACGACGGTGCCGAGCGCACTGCCGGTCCAGGGCGGGGCGGCGACCGACGGCAGCGGCTTGCGCAGCAGCGCGTGCATCTCAGTCTCAGGCGCAGTCGACGGCGGCAAGACAGGTTCGCGAACGGCGCGGTGGTTCATGGCGGGGTGTCCTGTGGATCGGTCGGCAGCGGCCGCCCGAAGGTGTCGCGGCCGGCGCGCTGCGGGCGGCTCGCGCGGGCCGCGGAAAAGCGCTCGGCCTCGAACAGCGCCGGGTCGCTGTCGAGCACGCCGAGGCGGTCGCTCCAGCGCACGCCGGTCTCGATCGCGCGGTGCATCTGGGTCCGATGGAAGGTGGCGCCGCGCAGGTCGGCCTCGCTGAGGTCGGCGTACGAAAAGTCCGCGTACACGAGGTGGCTGCGGGCGAACGCGGTGCGGCGGCAGCTCGCGCGATGGAACACGCACTGTTCGAGCCGCGCGTCCGACAGGTCGGCATCGTCGAGCCGCGCACCGACCCACAGGCTCTGGTCGAAGTGCCCGCCGCGCGCATCGGCCCGGCGCAGGTCGGCTTCAGGGAACAGGCACTGGGGCGCCTGCACGCCCGACAGCACCGCGCCTTCGAGCTTCGCGCCCTTGAAGTTGCACTGGCTCAGCCGTGCACCGGCGAAGTTGCAGCCCGTCAGGTCGGCATCGATGAACTGGCAGAGATGAAAGGACTGAGTCGAGAAGTCCTGCCCCGCGAGGTCGGCCTCGCCGAAGATCACGTTGTGGAAGCTCGCACCCCGGAAGTGCGTGCCGCGCAGCGCCGCGCGGTAGAAGACGGTGGTGTTCAGCGCCACGGCGTCGAAGCGCGTGCCGTCGAGGCGGCATTCGCCGAACACCGACTTGGTGAGGTCCGCGCGCTCGAAGCCCGCGCCGTCGAGCGTGCTCTGGTGAAAGGTGGCCTGGCCCGCCTGCGCTTCGGCCATGTCGGCACCGCACAGGTCGGCTTCGTTGAAGACCGCGTGCGCCATCGCCGCTGACCGCAAGTGCGCGAGGGGCAGGGCGCATCGGTTGAAGGCGGCGTGCTGCAGGTCGGCGGCGTCGAGCACCGCGTCGTCGAAGCGGCAGCTGTCGAACACCGACTCTGTCAGCAGCGCCGCATGCAGGTTCGCACGACGGAAGTCGCAGGCGCCGAAGCTGCCGCCACGCAGGTCCATGCCGTCGAAGTTCATGCCCTGGAAGTCCTGGTCCTGGATGTGTTCGCCGCCGCGGATCTTCGCTGCCAGCTCGGCCGGCGTCATCGGGCCGAATCCGCGGCGCGGCGCGGGAGGGTCTTGGCCTGTTCGAGGTACGCGCCGTGCGTGTCGGTCACGCTGTCGATCAGGGTCTGCGAGACGTCGGCGCGGAACAGGTTGGCCTCGCGCAGGTCGGTGCGGACCAGGCGGGCTTTCTGGAGGCTGGCATGCATGAGGTTGGCGCCGCGCAGCGAGGCCTGCGTGAAGTCGGCGCGGATGAACAGGCTTTCGGGCGCATCGCAACCGCTGAGGTCGGCGCCCGTGAGGCTGCAGGCCGACAGGTCGCAGGTGTCGAGCGTGGCGCGCACGAAGCGCGCGCCGTCCAGCGGCATCTCGCGCAGGCCGCATTGCACCAGCGTCGCGTCTACGAAGTCCATGGTGCGCAGGCTGCTGGTGCCGACGAAGCAGGTGGTGTGCAGGGTCGCGCCGCGAAAGGCGATGCCGGTGTCGCCCGGCGTGTGGGCCCAGGCGCAGGCTTCGAGCCTGGCGCCACTGAAGTCGAGCCGCTCGGCGATGCACGCGATCAGCCCGACCTTGTGGAGCACGGCGCCGCGAAAGCTGCAGTCTTGCAGGCGCGTCTGCTCGAGGAAGGTCACGTAGGAGAAGCGTGCGGCGTCGAAGCGGCAGTGCGAAACCTGCAGGCCGAGCACGGCCAGGTGTTCCAGCGAGGCTTGCGAGAAGTCGCAATGGTCGAGTTGCGTCTGCTCGAGCGTGGTGTGGTGCAGTTGCGCGCCGGCGAACACGGTGTGGATGCACTGGGCCAGGCTGAGGTTCGCACAGTGCAGCACGCAGCCCGCGAGCGACGCGCGCGACAGGCGCGCACGCACGAGCACGGTCTCGGTGGCATCCGCGCCATCGAGCCGGGCGCCTTCGAGGTTCGCGTGTTCGAGCAAGGTGCGGTGCAGCCGCGCACCGCGCAGGTCCATGCCCGACAGGTCGGCGCCCGTGAGGTCCATCTCCGAGAGGTCGCGCGTGGTGGCCATCACGTCCAGTACGCGTTGGCGTGCCTCGGTGGCGCGTTCGCCTTCGAGCACGTCGGCCGGCGACTGGTGCTGCGCGCCCATGCGGTACATGTCGATCAGCCCACGCTGGCCTTTCTCGACCACCTCTGCGAAGGCCTGCTGCTGCGCGGGCGGCAGCGCGGCCGTGCCCGTGGCAGCGGCGATGCCGAACATGCCCTGCAGCACGGTCTGCGCATCGAAGACGGGCGGGCCCTTGGTCGTGGTGCGGTCGATGCGCGAGACCAACTCTGCGGAGTCGAAACCGACCTGGCGTGACTCGGCCGCGTTGAGTTGCCCCGCACGTTCCAACTCGCGCCGACCGTCTTCGAGCGCCTTGCGTTGGTCCTCGGTGAAGCGCCGCGTGCGCTCGACGAACTCGGGCAGCTCGGCGAGCGTCGGCATCTTTCGGAACGGTTCGGGCATCGGCCGTTCGCGCAGCAGGCGCGGATCGTGACCGGCCTCGCTCGCCTTCTGCATCATGTCCGCGCGCAGCCGGTCGCCGCGTTCGCGCATGTTGCGCACGAGCGCGGATTCCTCGCCGTCGTCCAGCGTGTCGAGCCAGGGGCCGATGGCCTGTGCGGGCAGCAGTTCGTCGTCGCGGGCCGCATGCAGCGCGCCGGTCTCGGGATCGCAGCGGCGCTGGAGGAGGGCGAAGTAGTGCGCCAGCGGGCGCGGCGCATCGCTTGCGGCTTCAATCGCCGGCATGACATGCGTCACATCGTCGGCGTCGTCTTCCACGATGTCGATCTCGCCGTGGTGGATCAGCGCCACCTGTCCGCGGTGCGGAAAGAACCACGCCGTGGTCAGGCGCATGGGCACTTCGTCGAACTGCTCGGGCTCGCGGCCGCGACCGCTCCGTCGCGCGATGAAGGCGCGCGCACGCCAGTCGGGCAGGCGCCCGCGCTGCACCGGCTGCGTCGGGTGCATGTGCCAGATTTCATAGGGCGTGCCACCGGGGATGTGATCGCGCGCGGGCCAGCGCTGCTGCGGCGGCGCGGCGTTGAAGAAGCGCCAGTCCATGTCCTCCGAGAAACCGGGGAACAGGTGCTCGCGCCAGTGGCCGTCGTACTGGCGGCCGATCAGGCGCATGCGGCTGGGCCGCGTCAGGTCGATCGCGCCGAAGCCGGCCGGCTCGATCTCGCGGTCGGGCCGGTCGATGCGCTGCTTCGGGTCTTCGATGTTGGCCAGGCGCTGCACCTGCAGGCCGTTGACGATCTCGTGCGCATGGCCGACGCCCTGCGGGTTCTCGGCGAAGCCGGGGCCGCCATAGGCGCGTGTGGCGTCGAGCCGCATCGACTCGAAGGGTCGTGGCGCAGTGGCGCGGCCATCGAGCCAGAAGCGATCGCCGAACACCAGCAGTTGGCGAGAGAGTTCACCCACGCGCATCGCGACGGCGCAGGCGGTCTTGTCGTCCCGATGGTGCGTGTAGGCGTGGCCGGTGGCCAGGAATTCGGCGTGGGGTTTGGGAATGCCCAGGTCGATGGCGCCCGTGGGGCCGAGCTCTTCGGCGGCGATCTTCCAGAACTCCGGCTCGGGCAGCAGAACGGGCGCGGCGTCCATCGACACCATGCCCATCAGCGTGACGCCCAGGCGTTGCTGGCGGCCCCGCAGAAAGGGGCGCGTGATGACGCTCAGCCGCAGCGGCTTGACGGTTTTCAAGGCGCGGCTAGCTCCGTGCAGGCGCCATTTCGAGCGGCGTGCGCTGCCGGTCGACCGACACCACGTCGGGATGTGCCGGGTCCTGGACCAGGTGCAGCGTGGCGCCCGGCACCGCGAGGCGGGGCAGCAGCAGCTCGTCGACCAGCGTGCGCAGCACCACGGTCGGCACCGGCGACGTCGGCGGCATCTGCAGCGTGAATTCGAGCGCAACCATGCACTGGCCATGGCTGCCCGGGCTCGTGAGCTGGTGTTCGGAGCGCCGCACCTGTGCCACGACGCCGTGCGTGGCCACGCCCGCAAAGCCCAGGCGCTTGCCGATGCGCCGCTCCTGCGTGTACTTGCGCTGCTCGCGCGTGGCCGTGACGACCACCGCGACGCCGGCCAGCAGCGCCCCGCCCATCATCACGGCGAAGACGCTCCAGAGGATTTGCTCCCAGACGGCCATCGATCGGTGGAAGCTCAGACCTTGACGGTCATCGCCTTGGCGGCGAAGGCCAGGCCGCCGCTCGCGATCTTCATGCCGATGTTCGCGACCTTGAGGTACTTTCCCTCGATCTCGGTCGCGGAGTTCTGCGAGCGGAACACCGCCACGTCGAGCCGTATGCCCGAGAACTGCGAGTTGAGGAGGTAGTTCTGCTGGCGCAGTCCCCACAGGTCGAGCGCCACCCCGACCGCCGAGAAACGCGCCCCCACGCCGCCCGCGCGGTACCAGCGCCAGTCGTTGCTCTTGGCGTAGTTGTTGATGTAGGTCTTCGAGTTGTTCGTGTAGTCGTTCGTGATGTTCTTGTAGGTGTTCGACGTCGTGTTGTAGACGTTGGTGTTGATCACGTGCTGCGTCGTGTTGTGGATGTGGTTCGTGGTGTTGAAGGTCACGTCCGGCGAGGTGTGCACGGTGGGTCCGGTCACCGTGGTGTTCGACGGACCGTTGACGAGCACGGTGTTCGACGTGTTGATGGTGTCGTTGCGGCCCGCGCTCACGAAGCGGATTTCCTGCCCGTCGATGGTGCCGTTGAAGCCGCCGCTGATCGCGAGCGTCACGCCGCCGGAGATGGTGTCGTTCAGCCCGCCGCTGAGCGTGCGCGTCTTGCCGCCCGTGATGCGCTGCGTCACGCCGCCGCTCACGGTTTCGCTGAAGCCGCCGGTCACGTCGCGCGTGTCGCCGCCGGTGATGGTCTCCGTCGCGCCCGCGGTGATGTCGCGCGTCTCGCCGTCCTGGTAGGTGGCCGACTCGTGGCCCTTGATGAGGGTGGTGCGCGTGCCGTCGGTGGTGTGGGTTTCGTCGGCTTCCACTTCGACGTCGAGGTTGCGCTCGGCGTGCAGCAGGATCTGCTCGGCGCCCGCGCGGTCTTCGAAGCGCAGCATGTTGGCCTGGTTGGCCGCACCGCCGGTGCTGGAGCGCGTGAGGATGCCGCTGGCCGTGGCGTTCGCGGGCAGTTCCCACGGCGGCATCTGGTCGCTGTTGTAGACGCGGCCGGTGATGATGGGGCGGTCGGGCTGGCCGCCGATGAAATCGACGATCACTTCCTGGCCCACGCGCGGCATGTGCATGGTGCCGTAGTTGGCACCGGCCCAGTTGCTCGACACGCGCACCCAGCACGAGCTGTTTTCGTCCGACTTGCCGTAGCGGTCCCAGCGGAACTGCAGCTTCACGCGGCCGAAGCGGTCGGTCCAGATCTCTTCAGGACCGACCACGGTGGCGGTCTGCGGGCCGTTGGTGCGCGGGCGAGGCGTCTTCCGCGCGGGGCGGTAGGGCACGCCCGAAGGCAGCACGGTGAAGTCGAACTCGCACACCGATTCGCTGCTGCCGCCGCTCGAGTACTCGGGCTCGCGCAGGTCGTAGCGCGTTTCGGTGACGAGGTACTCGCGGTTGTCGGCCTCGCGCGGGCAGTGCGTCATCTCGAACAGGTGGCCCGGCGCCATGCCCACCACGTTGGTGTGGCCCGAGGCCAGCTCGTGCGCGCACTGCAGCTCCTGCAGGCGGATCTTCGCGTAGGCGTCGCCTTGCTGGTGCTCGCTGTAGCCGCCGAGCCATTCATAGACCTCGTAGGTCGCGTGCTCGTGGCCCTTGGGGTCTTGCTGCACGCTTTGCAGCGAGGCGCGCGACTTCTTGAAGTCGAAGTCGTCGAGCATCACGCGGCCCGAGGTGATCTGCTCGGCCACGCGCCAGCGGTCGATGCAGGGTTCCAGCGCATTCACCACGCGGTCGCGCGGACGGTACGGAATGCGGGCGTGGCCCGGCAGCTTGGCGTAGCCGCCCGCGTCGTCGGCCAGCACCAGCAGGTGCGAGCCGTTGCTGTGCTCGAAGTGGTAGGCGATGCCTTCGTGCTCCATGAGACGGCTCACGAAGGCGAAGTCGCTCTCCTGGTACTGCACGCAGTATTCCCACGGGCGGTAGTTGCCGGTGAGGCGCTTCTCGAACTCGAAACCGTATTTGCCCAGCACCGCGTCGAGCACCTCGGGCACGCTCTGGTTCTGGAAGATGCGGCAGTCGGTGGTGCGCGTGAGATACCAGAGCCACGGCTGCACGAGCGCGCGGTAGATGTAGTGGCGGCCGGTTTCATTGGCGCGTCCGACCAGCTCGAAGCGCACCACGGTGCCGTTGAGGTAGCGCGGCGCGCCGTCGTCGGCAATGGCCAGCGTGAGCGAGGTGCCGAGCAGGCGCTTCAAATCGAGGTTGAAGCTGGTGCTGACCATGTCGACCTCGAACTCGAAGAGTTGCGAGAGTCCTTCGTGCCCCCGCATTGCGCGGAACTTGAGCTGCTCGGGGCTCAGGACGGTATGGACTTGAACGGTACGCGGCATTCGGCACTTCCCTGACCCCTCGGGCTTTCACGGATGCGAAGCCTCTGCAGATGGGGCTGGGACAGTATGAAAACGCCGCGTGTCATGTCCATGACGCGCCCATGCAAAAGGCCGTCGAAACGGCCTTTTACAAACGGGAATGCACGCCTGCGCGGCAGGAGTGATTCAAACGTTTTACATCGACGCTTCGAGCATGGCCTTGTAGTCGTCGCGCGTGGCCAGCCGTGGGTTGGTCTTGTGGCAATGGTCGGCCATGGCGCCGTCGATGATCTGTTCGAATATCGCGGGCGTCACGCCCACTTCGGCCAGGCCGGCGGGCAGGCCCAGGCGTGCGTTCATGTCGCGGATCGCATCGCCGAGGTCACCGGCCGAATCCAGGTGCATGGCCTGCGCCATGCGCTGCAGGCGCTGTTCTTTCTGCACCGACTCGGCGCCGGCGTTGAAGTGGATCACCGCGGGCAGGAAGAGGGCGTTGAGCGTGCCGTGGTGCAGGCGCGGATCGACGCCGCCCAGGCTGTGGCTCAGCGAGTGCACGCAGCCCAGGCCCTTCTGGAAGGCCATGGCGCCCTGCATCGACGCGCTCATGAGGTTGAGGCGCGCCTCGCGGTCGCTGCCGTCTTTGGTCGCGCGTTCGATGTGGCCCCAGGCGCGCTCCAGGCCGTCGAGGCCGATGCCGTCGGCCGGTGGGTTGAAGGCGGCCGACATGAAGGTTTCCATGCAATGCGCAATGGCGTCCATGCCGGTCGCGGCCGTGAGGCGGGGCGGCAGGCCGAGCGTGAGCTCGGGGTCGCAGATGGCGGCCTTGGGCATGAGGAACCAGCTGTGGAAGCCCAGCTTGCGGTGGTCGTCGACGATGACGATGGCGCCGCGCGCCACTTCGCTGCCGGTGCCGCTGGTGGTGGGCACGGCAATGAGCGGCACCGCGCGCTCGGTGATCTTGGGCGAGCCGCCTTCGATGGTGGCGTAGGTCTTGAGCGGGCCTTCGTGCGTGGCGGCGATGGCCACGCCCTTGGCGCAGTCGATGGCCGAGCCGCCGCCCACGGCGATGAGGCCGTCGCAGCGGCCGCTGCGGTAGAGCTCGACGGCGGCGCGCACGGCGGCCTCGGTCGGGTTGGAGGGCGTCTGGTCGAACACCGAGACCTCGAGATCGGCGATGGCGTCGAGCGCCTTCTGCAGCACGCCGGCCGCGCGCACGCCGGCGTCGGTGACGATCAGGGGGCGGTTGATGCCGACGCGCGCGCACTCGCTCGACAGGAGCTTGATGGCGCCGAATTCGAACTGGATCTGGGTGAGGTATTGGATGAGGGCCATGAGGGTGAACGCCCGAGGGCAGTACGATTGCTGACCGTTCGAATCTAACAAGAGGGGACATTCTTGCCCACCAACAAAACCCTTGCGTCTGTCGCCCTCGGCACAGTGCTGCTGGCAGCCTCCGCGCACGCCGCGTGCCTCAGCGACACCCAGGTGGCCGACTTCGCCGCCGCGCAGGCGGCACGCACGCCCGCCGCCGACATCGAGAACCTCGACGAGGCCGACGCCGCCTGCACGCGCGCCAAGCTCAACGTGCTGCATGCGCGCAACCTGGGCGACGTGGTCGGCTACAAGGCCGGCCTTACCAACCCCGCGGTGCAGAAGCGCTTCAACTACGACCAGCCGGTGTGGGGCGTGCTCTACCAGCGCATGCTGCTCGACAGCGGCGCGGTGGTCGATGCGGCCTTCGGCGCGCGGCCGCTGTTCGAGGCCGACATGCTGGTGCGCGTGAAGAGCGCCGACATCCACAAGGCCAGGACGCCGGCCGAGGTGCTGGCCAACATCGACCAGCTGATTCCCTTCATCGAGCTGCCCGACCTCGCGGTGCAGACGCCGTCCAAGCTCAACGGCCCGGGCGTGGCCGCGATCAACGTCGGTGCGCGGCTCGGCGTGCGCGGCCTGCCGGTCGATGTGCCGACGACCACTGACGGCCAGTCCTGGATGCTCGAGAGCCTGCGCGACATGCGCGTGGTCATGAAGGACGGGCAGGGCAAGGAGCTGGCCACCGGCAAGGGCTCGGACATCCTCGAGCACCCGCTCAACGCCGTGGTGTGGCTGGCCGGCGCACTGGCCAAGGAAGGCATCGCGCTGAAACCGGGCGACCTGATCAGCCTGGGCTCGTTCTCGCCGCTGCTGCCGCCCAAGGCCGGGCTGACGGTGGTGGTGAGCTACGAGGGGCTGCCGCGCATGCAACCGGTGGTGGTGTCTTTCAAGTGAACGCGCCCACGACAACGAACAACCGCCTCACGCAGCCCGCACTCACCGCAAAGATGGCCGGCGTGGTCGAGCGCATGGGGCGCGCGGGCCATCCGCCGCTCGACCGCCTCACGCCCGACGAAGCCAAGGCCTCGTACGAAAAGGGCGCGGGCGTGCTCGAAGTGCCCAAGCCCGAGCTGGCGCGCATCGAAGACTTCCACATCGCCGCGCGCGACGGCCATGCCATTCCCGCGCGGCTGTATGCGCCGTCGGCCGAGGTGCTGCCGGTGCTCGTGTACTTTCACGGCGGCGGCTTCACGGTCGGCAACATCCGCACGCACGACACGCTGTGCCGCGTGCTCAGCCTCAAGAGCGGCTGCGCGGTGGTGTCGGTCGACTACCGGCTCGCGCCGGCGCACAAGTTTCCGACCGCATCGAACGATGCCTGGGACGCCTTCCAGTTCGTCGCCACGCAAGGCGCGAGCCTCGGCCTCGACGGCACGCGCCTCGCCGTGGGCGGCGACAGCGCCGGCGGCACGCTGGCGGCCGTGTGCGCGATCCTGGCGCGCGATGCAGGCCTGCCGGTGGCGCTGCAGCTGCTGATCTACCCCGGCATGGCCGCGCACCAGGACACCGACTCGCACCGACGCCACGTCGACGGCCCGCTGCTGACCAAGGCCATGATCGACTTCTTCTTCGGCCAGTACGTGAACACGCCGGCCGACCGCGACGACTGGCGTTTTGCGCCCTTGCTGGCCGACGACGTCGACGGCGTGGCACCGGCCTGGATCGGGCTGGCCGAGGCTGACCCGGTGGTCGACGAAGGCATCGCCTACGCCGACAAGCTGCGCGCCGCGGGCGTGGCGGTCGACCTGGAAATCTACCGTGGCGTGATCCACGAATTCATCAAGATGGGCCGGGCGATTCCCGAAGCGCTGCAAGCGCAGAACGACGCGGCCCGCGCACTGAAAGAGGCATTGACCCCATGAGCGACCACACCAACGACACCCCCGTGCGCGCGGACTTCCGCTTCTTCCACCGACTGCGCGTGCGCTGGGCCGAGGTGGACATGCAGAAGATCGTCTTCAACGCGCACTACCTGATGTACTTCGACACCGCCATCGCCGACTACTGGCGGGCGATGGCGCTTCCTTATGAAGAGGCCATGCTGGAACTGGGCGGCGACCTGTACGTGCGCAAGGCGACCATCGACTTCCGCGCCTCGGCGCGCATGGACGACGTGATCGACGTGGGCATGAAGTGCGCGCGCATCGGCAACTCGTCGATCGTGTTCCAGGGCGGGCTGTTTCGCCAGGACCAGTTTTTGGTCGGCTGCGAGCTCGTCTACGTGTTTGCAGACCCGGCGACGCAGACCTCGAAGGCGGTGCCTGTGGCCCTGCGCGAAACGCTGACGGCCTTCGAGGCCGGGGAGCCGATGCGCACCGTCGAGACCGGCGACTGGGCCGCACTCGGCGAAGGCGCGAGCGCGCTGCGCCGCGCCGTGTTCATCGAAGAGCAGAACATTCCCAAGGAGCTGGAGTGGGACGCGCACGACGCCGTCGTGCTGCATGCGGTGGCGCGCAACCGCATCGGGCAGGTCATCGGCACGGGCCGGTTGCTGGCGGCCGAAGACGGTGTGTCGCACATCGGCCGCATGGCGGTGCACCGCAGCCTGCGCAGCGGCGGCCACGGCGCGGCCGTGGTGCAGGCGCTGGAAGACGCGGCCCGCGCACGCGGCGACCGCGAGGTGGCGCTCAACGCGCAGCGCAGCGCCGAGCGCTTCTATGCGCGGCTCGGCTACGCGGTGCACGGCCAGCCTTTCGAGGAAGCCGGCATTCCGCACATCGAGATGCGGCGCGCGCTGCGCTGAGCAAGCCGATCAGTAGCGGGCTGGCGGGTCCGGCACGTAGCCCGGGTCCGAGCCCGGGAACGGCGACGGGCCCGACGGGCGCGGCCAGCGCTGCGGCATCGGAATGACGCCCGCGGCGACCAGGTTCTCGCGGCTGTCGTAGCGGATGCGGATCACCTCGTCGGGCTGAGAACTCGCACGCTCGAAGGTCGTCTTGCCGACGTAAGAAGTCTCGCGCCGTCCGTGCGCCGTGCCCAGGCTCGGGCTGGGCGCCGACTGGCGGGCCATGGCGCCGGCCGACGACTCCGAGGCCATGTCGGCGCTGCCGGCGGGCGGAGCCGCCTTGGCGCGTGCATCGCCCATCGACGACGGTGGCGGCGGCGCCTCGCTGCGCCGCTCGCGGTTGCTGTTGCTGTATTCGTCGCGCGACGGATAAGGCGTCACGACCGGCGGTTCCGGCCGGCGCTCGCGGAACATCGCGACGCCGATCACGCCCACGTCGTCGGGGCGGCCCGTGCGGCTCGCGTAGGAATTGCCTGCGGCGGCGAACTCGAAGGCCGCGATCTGCGAGTCGCTCTTGCGCCAGCCCGTGATGTCGCTGCGCTCGCGGGGGCCGAACACATAGCCGTTCTGGCCGATGCCGGCGGTTTCGCCGGTGACGACGTTGACGCCGTCCACCGACATCACGGCCATGACGCGTTCGCCCATCGCGTTGCGCGCCCGGATCGCATAGCGTGCGCCGGGCCGGCCGGCCACCCAGTACTCGCCGCGGTGGCGGTAGATCGGCAGCTCGGCGCCGTTCGTGCGGTCGACGATGCTGATGTGCATCAGGCCGCCGATGCGGCTGGCCGGTGGCGGCGCGTACGGCCGGACAACCGGGCTTTCCGCCCCCGCCGACAGCGCGGTCAGGGCCAGGACGGTGGAAAGAAGAAGTCTGCGCTGCATCATGGTGGCTTCCTTGCCAGGAGTGGATCGATGCAGGCTTCTACGGCGGGGCCTCGCGAACGGGGTTAAGCGCCGCGCAAAAAAAAATGGCGCTGTCAGTAAGACAGCGCCAAGCGCCCCCGGAAACAAAACAGGGACGCAGGGGGAATCAGACGTCTTCGAGCAGCGGGTACGGCAGCGGGTCGATCGACAGCACCGGCCCGTCGGGCGTGCCGGCGTGCAGGCCGCCGGCCTCGAGCGCGGCGATCTGGATGGAGATGAGCGCCGACCAGCCGCCGTCGGGCGCGGGCGCGGCCTGCGCCACGGTGCCCACGGGCTGTTCGGCGTCGTTGGCCGCAAACACCTCCTGGCCCGCGGCCAGCGGTGCGTCGGTCTGCGCGATGTAGGTGCGGCGCTTGAGCGTGCCGCGGAACTGGCTGCGCGCCACGATTTCCTGACCGGGGTAGCAGCCCTTCTTGAAGTTCACGCCCCCCACCGACTCGTAATTGATCATCTGCGGCACGAAGGCTTCGATGACCGGCGTGGTCAGCGTGACGATGCCGCTGCGCACCTCGCTCCACGGCCACAAGGCGGCGTCGAGCGTCGGGCCCACGGGCGCCTTCTGGCCGGTTGGGGCGATCCACAGCGCGCGCGGCACGCCGTCGGCGGGGTAGAGCGACACCACGCTGATGTCTTCGCCGATGGCCGTGCGGCGACCGGGCGGCAGGGCCGCGTCGAGGCCGTTGGCGGTCAGGGCGGTGCCGGCCAGGCCGTGCAGCGCGAACTGCTCGGTGGCGTCGGTGAGCTTGACCTTGGCGCGCAGCACGTACATCGACAGGCGCTTGAGCGTGGCCGCGAGGATGTCGCGGCTGCACACCAGCAGGATGAGTTCGGGTTGCGGCCGGATGCCGATGAAACTGGCGATCACGCGGCCCTTGGCCGTGCAAAGCGCCGCCAGGCGGGCCTCGGTGGCCCCGAGCAGAGAAAAATCCTGCGTGAGCTGGCCGTGCAAGAAGCTGGCGGCATCGGGGCCTTCGGCGCGAATCACGCCGAGGTGGGGCAGGGTGCTCACCCCGTTGAGAACGACTGTGGTCATCGCTGAATTATCATGGCCGTGCCTGTTCCTTCGGGGCGGCAGGGATTCCCCGTCGCAGCGATGGGGCCGGTCTTTCCCGCGGGTCTGTGTGCGTTCTCTTTCAGGCCTTTTTCTTTCTCCGTCCTTTTCCTCGGATTCGTGCGCAGCTTCTTCCTCACGCTCTTCCTGCTCGTGGCCCTGGCCGTTCTGGCGCTCGGCGGCGCCGGTCTCTGGTGGGTGCACCAGCCGCTCAAGTTGCCGACGCCCAGCGTCGACCTGTCCGTGGAGCCCGGCACCACGCCGCGCGGCATCGCCCAGGCCGTGGCCGACGCGGGTGCCGACGTGCAGCCCCAACTGCTGTACTGGTGGTTCCGTATCTCGGGGCAAGACCGCCAGATGCGCGCCGGCAGTTACGAACTGGAACGCGGCGTCACGCCCAAGCTGCTGCTCAACATCCTGGTGCGCGGCGAAGAAGCCACGCGCAGCGTGGTGCTGGTCGAAGGCTGGAACATCCGCCAGGTGCGCGCCGCGCTCGCCAAGGCCGAGCAGCTCAAGCCCGAAAGCGTGGGCATGACCGAAGACGCATTGATGGCCGCGCTGGGCAAGCCGGGCGTGCACCCCGAAGGCCGCTTCTTCCCGGACACCTACACCTACTCGAAGGGCTCGACCGACATCGCGCTGCTGCAGCGCGCCATGCGGGCCATGGACAAGAAGCTCGAAGCCGCCTGGGCGGCCCGCGCAGCCGATCTGCCGCTTAAATCGGCCGATGAAGCGCTGATTCTGGCCAGCATTGTCGAAAAGGAGACAGGCAAGGCCAACGACCGCTCAGAGATTGCCGCTGTCTTCACGAATCGGCTGCGCGTCGGCATGCCGCTGCAGACCGACCCGACCGTGATCTACGGCATGGGCGCCACCTTCGACGGCAACCTGCGCAAGCGCGACCTGCAGACCGACACGCCCTGGAACACCTACACCCGCGGCGGCCTGCCGCCCACGCCGATCGCCATGCCCGGCAAGGCTGCGCTGCTGGCGGCGGTTCAGCCGGCGCAGAGCAAGTCGCTGTACTTCGTGTCGCGCGGCGATGGCACGAGCCAGTTCAGCAGCTCGCTCGACGACCACAACCGCGCGGTCAACCGCTACCAGCGTGGCGGTGGCAGCAGCTCCCAACCCAAGGCGACCCAATGAGTGACTCAGGCCTGTTTCTGACGCTGGAAGGCATCGACGGCGCGGGCAAGTCCAGCCACCTCGACGCGCTGGAAGCCCGCTTCCAGGCGCAGGGCCGCACGGTGGTGCGCACGCGCGAACCCGGCGGCACGCCGCTGGCCGAAACGCTGCGCGGGCTGGTGCTCGAACAGCCGATGAACCCGCTGACCGAATCGCTGCTGGTGTTCGCGGCACGCTGCGACCACATCGCGCAGGTCATCGAACCGGCGCTGGCGCGCGGCGAGGTCGTGCTGTGCGATCGCTTCACCGACGCCACCTTCGCCTACCAGGGCGCGGGACGCGGCTTCGACACCGCCGTGCTCTCGACGCTCGAGCAGTGGGTGCAGGCGGGCCGGGCCGGTGTGCCGGCGTCGCAACTGCTGCAGCCGCAACTGACCGTGTGGTTCGACCTCGCCCCCGAAATCGCCGCCCAGCGCCTGGCCGGCGCGCGCGTGCCCGACAAGTTCGAGGCCCAGCCGGTCGAGTTCTTCCGCCGCGTGGCGCAGGGCTATGCGGCCCGCGCCGCCGCCGATGCGTCGCGCTTCGTGCGCATCGACGCCAGCCAGGCCCGCGACCAGGTCTGGCAGCAGATCGACACGGCGCTGGTGGCGCGCGGCGTGCTGTCGCCGGTGCAGGGAGCCGCCCGATGAGCGAGCCGGTGAACACATTGACGCCCTGGCTGCGCCAGCCGCTCGCCGAACTGCTGCGCCAGCGCGGCCATGCCTGGCTGCTGCAAGGCCCGTCGGGCATCGGCCAGTACGAACTCGCGCTGGCGCTCGCCGCCGCCTGGCTGTGCGAGCGGCCGGTGGAGGAGGGCGGTGCCGCCTGCGGCCACTGCCCCAGCTGCCACGCCATCGAGGTTCGCACCCACGCCGATTTGTGCGTGCTGATGCCCGAAGTCGCCATGGGCGAACTCGGTTGGCCGCTCGACGAAAAAGCCCAGTCCGACATCGACGACAAGAAGCGCAAGGCCAGCCGCGAGATCCGCGTCGAAGCGATGCGCGACGCGGTCGGCTTTGCGCAGCGCACGAGCGCGCGCGGCCGCGGCAAGGTCGTGCTGGTGTATCCGGCCGAGCGCATGAACACCATCACTGCCAATGCGCTGCTCAAGACGCTCGAGGAGCCCGTCGGCGATGTGCGCTTCGTGCTAGCCAGCGAGGCCGCGTGGCAGCTGTTGCCGACCATCCGCAGCCGCTGCCTGGGCTTCACGCTGCCGTGGCCCGAAACCGCCGAGGCCGAAGCCTGGCTGGTGGCACAAGACGTGCCGCCCGCCGATGCCGCGCAGTTGCTGCGTGCCGCGGGCGGACGGCCCAGCGATGCGCTGCGGCTGGCACGCTCGGGCCAGTCGCCCAAGGCGTGGTCGCTGCTGCCCAAGGCCGTGTCGCGCGGCGACGTGGGCGCGCTGGCCGACCAGGCGCCGGCCCAGGCCGTCGTCGCGCTGCAGAAGCTCTGCCACGACCTCATGGCCGTGGGCCACGGCGCCGAACCCCGTTTCTTCGACGCGGCCGACCTGCCGCCGGTGCCGCACAAGCTGGCGCTGGCGCGCTGGTCGAAATCGCTCGCCAGCGCCGCGCGAACCGCCGAACATCCGTTCAACGCCGGCCTCATGCTCGAAGCGCTTGTGAGCGAAGCGCGAAGCACCCTAAACTCTGCCGCTCGCCGCCCATGAACCCACCTGCCGCGCCTGTTCCAGCCTCTGCCGCCGCTGCCGCGTTGTCTGCCACGCCGGCCCGGCCGAGCGTCATCCAGCTCGCCATCAAGGAAAAGGGCGCGCTCTACGCGGCCTACATCCCGCTGTTTGCCGAAGGCGGCATCTTCATTCCGACCACGCGCGAGTACCGGCTCGGCGACGACGTCTACGTGCTGCTCACGCTGCCCGAAGACCCGCAGCGCTACCCGGTCGCCGGCAAGGTCGCCTGGATCACGCCGGCCCGTGCCGCCGGCAACCGGGCGCCGGGCGTCGGCGTGCGCTTTCCGTCAGACGAGAAGTCGCGCCAGCTGAAGGCGCGCATCGAAGCCGCGCTCGGTGGCTCCATGGCCTCCGACCGCGCGACCCAGACCATCTGAGTTCTTTCTCCGCCGCGCCTCGTGGCGCGGAACTCCGGACACGGCGCGATCTCCCACAGGCGCGCCGCACTTCACCCTTTCCGATGTTCACCGACTCCCACTGCCACCTGACCTTTCCCGAGTTCGCGGACCAGATGCCGCAGATTCGCGCTGCCATGGCCGCCGCCAAGGTCGACCGGGCGCTGTGCATCTGCACCAAGCTCGAAGAGTTCGACGACGTGCAGGCCCTGGCCGCCCGCTACGACAACTTCTGGGCCAGCGTGGGCGTGCACCCCGACAACGAGGACATCGCCGAACCCACCGTGGAAGACCTGGTGCGCCTGTCGGCCCGGCCGCGTGTCGTGGCCATCGGCGAAACCGGCCTCGACTACTACCAGATGGAAGAACGCAAGGGCGGCCGCAGCATCGCCGACATGGAATGGCAGCGCGACCGCTTCCGCGTGCACATCCGCGCCGCACAGCAAACGCGCAAGCCGCTCATCATCCACACCCGCGACGCATCGGCCGACACGCTGGCGATCCTCAAGGAGGAGGGCGAAGACGGCGCGGGCAGGGCGGCCGGCGGCGTGTTCCATTGCTTCACCGAAACCGCCGAGGTGGCACGCGCCGCACTCGACCTGGGTTTCTACATTTCCTTTTCGGGCATCCTGACCTTCAAGAAGGCCCAGGACCTGCGCGACGTGGCGGCTTTCGTGCCGCTGGACCGCATGCTGATCGAGACGGACAGCCCGTACCTCGCGCCCGTGCCGTACCGCGGCAAGACCAACAATCCGTCGTATGTGCCCTTCGTGGCGCAACAGATCGCCGAACTGCGACACGTGCCCGTAGAGGACATCGCCAAGGCGACAAGCGACAACTTCGAAGCTTTGTTCAGGGAAGTCAAATTATGAAAAACTACTTTAAGAAGTCGATATATCTTGTTGTCATGGCTGCATCTTTTGCAGCGCATGCCGGGTCGTTTGAAGACTTTTTCCGGGCCGTGCGCGGCGACAACGCCAGTGGTGTCCGCACCCTGCTGAACCGCGGTTTCGACCCGAATACACGCGACGAGAACGGCCAGACCGGTTTGATGCTCGCGCTGCGCGAGCCGTCGCCGAAGGTCGTCCAGGTGTTGATGGAATCGCCGCAGCTCAACGTCGACCTGGCCAACGCCAAGGACGAAACGCCGCTGATGCTGGCGTCGATCAAGGGCCAGCAAGACCTGGTCGTGCAACTGCTCAAGCGCGACGCCGCCGTCAACAAGACCGGCTGGGCGCCGCTGCATTACGCGGCCAGCAGCGGGCAACTGTCGATCATGAAACTGCTGCTCGAGAACCACGCCTTCATCGACGCCCAGTCGCCCAACGGCACCACGCCGCTGATGATGGCCGCGATGTACGGATCGAACGACGCCGTGAAGCTGCTGCTGGCCGAAGGCGCGGACACGGCGATGAAGAACCAGCTCGGCATGACGGCGGTCGACTTTGCGGTGAAAGCGAATCGGACGGAGTCGGCGGAGCTGATCAAGGCGGCTGGGGATGCGAAGGCGAATGCGGTGAAGGCGGTGCCGAAGGACGGGAAGTGGTGAGTGCCTGCGGGCCTCAACAATCCTGACGAAAAAGAGGCTGCACACGGTCGCCCAGGTAGCCGGACAACCACGTGGAGTGTTCCTCAAGGCTCACTACCGGGATACGGTGTCCCAGCCACAAGGACTTCTCATCGCGTCCTGGCTGGCGCGTGACCACACTCAGATGGCCCACGGTGGCGTTGGCGGTGAGCGTGGTGGGAGTCACTGAGCGGATGGACTCAAACGGGACCACGGTGGTGCGCGGCTTTCGCAGCGGCGCCATCTCGACGTAACTCAGCTGCTCGGTTTTCCCATCGAATCGGAAGGCAACGATTGTTTTTCTCGAGGCCAAGACCAGAACGATGAGCCCCGCGAGGCCACTCGTTCCGAACAGTGGAAACCAGATCATCGGGTCCGCAAACACGCCGGATGAAAAAGTGTTCACGCCTTTCGCGAGTGAGGCGACGCTCGCCAGACCCAGCCCGAAAAGATAGACGGGGGTGACGATGAAAAGCGCTGCCAGGGAGACGGCAACCGCCATCAACAGGGAAAAACGCGCGGTCGATTCTTCTGCGTCTGATTGCCAGGAAAAACAGGGGCTGATCTCTTTGCTGCTTCTGCGAGATGCCCGTCGATCGGCGGACGTCCGTTTCATCGGCTGAGCAGCCCATCTGGCATGACCATCGATGACTCGCGTCGCTCGGTAAGGGCGTTTGATGCCGACGGAGATTCTTCGACAGGTTGAAAGGCTGACAGGCTCATGGATCTGACTGGAGGCTTTGGGCTTTCTCGAACTGTACGTCAGCCTGCATTTAATGGACACAATGTGCATTATGTAAAATCACATAATCCAAGGCCAAGGTTCAAATCCACAAAGGTGGGATTCAAGAAGCTGACGGCCGCACGCCGCAAACCTGATCAGGCCGCTCTCACGGGACTGCATCCGTACTACCAGCCGGACGCCGTAGTCCAAAGCGTTCACTTCAACGGGGTTACGCAGGACAATGTCACGTTGATGGCGTAGCGGCGACGCCTCCAAGTCCCGCTTGAATCGCACGTTCAGGAAGCGGCTTCATGGAACAACGGCTGGACTGGGCCCTTGCGGCCTGCTCACGCATCCTGCGACCCGTGGTCAGGCTCGCCCTCGCGATGGGGGTCAAGCATCCCCACCTGGAGGAGTTGTTGCGCGACCTGCTGATCGAGGAAGCCCAGCGCTCGTGGCGGACCCAGGGCGTTCCCAAGCCCAACCTGAGCCAGCTGTCCGTCACGACGGGCCTGAACCGCAAGGCGGTGACCGCCAAGGTCCGCTCCACCGGCGACCCCCTGCCCCACACCGAACTGTCGGCCGCTGCCAAGACGTTCACGCTGTGGCTGCAGATGCTCACCGAAGACGCCTCGTTCCGGCGCCTGCCCGTCACGGCGGGACACACAGCGCCCTCGTTCGAGGCGGTCGCGCGCCTGAGCAGCCGCGGCAATGTTCACCACCGCACGATCCTCGACGAGTTGATCCGGTTGAACATGGTGACCGAAAACGAAGGCGTGGCCGAACTCACCACCGACGGTTTCGTGCCCGTGCAAGACCTGCAATCGATGCTGGCTTTCCTGGGCGACAACGGGCGGGACCATCTGCTGGCGGCTGTCGCCAACACGCTGGGCGAGCAGCCCCGCATGCTCGAGCGCGCGGTGTACGCGCGCGGGCTGTCGCTGAACGATTGCGAACAGATCCACCGCCTGGTGCGAGAACGCTGGTCCGCCCTGCATCACGACCTCGCGCAGGAAATGGCGCAGGCGGTCAGTCGTGCGCCGGCCCGCGCCAAGGGGCGAATCCGGGTCGGCATCTACACGTACTACGAAGACGAGGGCACACCGTCCACGTCCACGTCCACGTCCTCTGAAAGCGAGCGCACATCATGAGCACGATGAAGACACCCCGCCGGCTCATGCTTGGCTTGTTATCTGTCGGACTCACGGCCTTGTTGATGTCGTGCGGAGGCGATGGCCGCGGGTCGGCAACGCACCAGAGCGTGGGAACGGGCACCGCAATCGGCGGCGACAGCCCGGGCGGCGCGGGCACGGGTTCAGGCGGGGATGCGACCGGGACCGGTGCAGGCACCGGCACGGGCTCTGGCGACACCGCCGGCAACAGCAACACCGACGGCTCCGGTGTCGGTTCGGGCGGCACCGGCGTGACGGCGGACGCCGCGGGCATCGGCGCGGCGGACGGCCTGGGCAGCATCATCCTGAACGGCCTGCGCTACACGACGGGCACCGCAACGATCACCGTCGAGGACGCCACCGAACTCCAGATCGGCATGAGCGCGCGGGTCGCCGGCAAGGTCGACCCCGACTTCACCCGCGGCATTGCGACGCAGGTCGTGTCGGGGGCCGAACTGCGCGGTGCCGTCTCACGCATCGACGTGGGAACCGGCAGCTTCGTCGTGATGGGCATCCGCGTGAGCATCGATTCGGCCACGGTCTGGGCCGACGCGAGCGGGCTCGCCAGCGTGGCTGACGGCAGCCTCATCCAGGTGTGGGGCCTGCCCGGCGCGCCCGGCACGCTGCGCGCCACCCGCGTGCAGATTGCGCCCCCACTGACCGCCCCGCTGGTCACGGCCGCCGTCCAGAACCTCGATGCAGCGAACCAGACTTTCATGCTCGGCGAGCTGACCGTCAACTACAGCGGCGCCAGCTTCGCGGGCATCGACGCCTCCTCGCTGGCCAACGGCGGCATCGTGCGCGCCCGGGGCACGGCCGCGCCGATCGGGAATGCGTTCGCGGCGACCAAGGTGGAGGGCTGGTACGCGATACCGGCGAGCAACGGCATCGCGCTCCAGCTCGCGGGGGTCATCACCGATTTCGCCTCGCGCGGCGCCTTCGAGGTGCTGGGCACGCCGGTGGACGCCACCAACGCATTGATCACGGGCGGCCCCGTCGCTTCGCTCGGCAACGGCGTGAAGGTGGAGGTCGACGGCTTCATGTCCGGCGGCGTGCTGGTGGTCAAGAAGCTGCGCATCCGGCATGTGCCGGGGACGGGCGGGCCGGCCTCGTTCATGCTCATCGGCGCCATCGGCAGCTATCTCTCCCCTGCCAGTTTCAGGGTCCAGGGCCAGCCGGTGGACGCCAGTGGCCCGGGTACCGTGTTCGAGAACGGTACCGCTGCAAACCTGGCCAACGGCCGGAGCGTGACCGTCGTGGGAGACCGCGTGATCAACGGCATCCTGATCGCCCAGCGGGTGAAATTCACCCCTTGAAGCAGCGGCAGAGCGCCCCGCGCCTGATCGCACCGCCCGTCCCTCCTCTCTGGCGGGGCGTTCCCCCATTCGGCTCGACCTCGCCACTCCGCGGTGGCTGTGTGCACGCGGGCCATCTAGCACCTTTGGCCATCTATCGCCAAATTCGTGGCGAAAGTACGAAAAAGGGACTAAAGTGAAAAAATCACATTTTTCACATTGGTGGCTTCCGTGTCTGTTCCTGCGAGTTCAGTGCGACCGTTGCTCCCCGCTGGTACCGCAGGCCGATGCCTGATGGGTGCCACCCCTTGCGGGGCTGCGCATCGGATGACTGTTCGTTGCCGGCGCAGCCGGCACCGCTGACACTGCGAGGAGCACCGCATGCCGCTCGTCCTTCTTCTTCGGCTTCTGAACAAGCGTTTTCCGGTCATGCTCACTGCGGAAGCAGACATCCGGCACGCCTCGGTGCTGGTCGCCACCGGACTCATCGAAGCCGAGTTCCACGTCGACAACTTCGGTTACCAGCGGTACGAAAGCGCCCAGGTCTTTGCCATCACGGACGAAGGCCATGCGGAGGCCGCCACGCTGTGCGGCGGCGGCGCTTCGGTTCATGAAGAACGCCCGCAATGGAGCGTGATGCCGCTCGACTACCTGCGCAGGATCGGCAACTCGACCTTTCCCCTCCACACCGAGGACCCGTCGGAGATCAACTCCGTGGCGGTTCTTGAAGCCGCCGGCATGGTGGAAGCCACCCTCCCCCCGATCTGCCGCGCACGGCAGAAGCTGCGGCAGGCCACCGTTCTGCGGGTCACGCCCCTGGGACGGACGGCGCTGGTGCCACGGCGAACCTGAATCCCGGCCCGAGTCGCGCGGCATGCCGGTCCTGGCACGCTGATGGATGTGCGCGTCCGGCGCACACGCCCCATCGCCCTTCGCGCGCCCTCCCCCCTACCTCCATGAAACGGGTACCCGTTCGCCATGCAGCGGCCCCCGGTTGGGGCGGACGCTCCTCGTGCGGCGATCGAAAAGGCCCGTCGGCGACGCAAGTGCAACCAGGCGCAACAGACGTCACAGATCACCGGCAAGGTTCCTTTCGAAAACCAAAGCAGTAATGTGAAACCTTCACATACACGACGTCATCGGCAAGAAGAAATGAACGCCACGCTGTTACAGCCCGGTTTCGAACTTTGCGGCGCATGAACCCGTTCATGCGAAGGATGCCATTCCATGCGTGCCCCCGTCTCCGCCCCGAGCCTCGACAGCAGCCTGTCGACGGATGCCCTCATGGCCGCCCGGATGCGGCTCGTGCTGTCGATTTCGGCGGTGCTGGCGATGGCGGTCGATGCAGGGCCGGCCCGGCAACCGGTGGCCGGCGCGGTGTGGCTGGCCTTTTGCGGGTACCTCCTGCATAGCGTGCTGGTGCACGCCTGCACGCAGGGGGGCTGGCGTTATGTGCAGGGCAAGGCCGTCCACTGGACCGACGTGATGTGGTTCACGCTGATCGTCTTCGTGACGGGTGGCGTGCAGAGCCTGTTCTTCCTGTTCTATTTCTTCGCCATCCTGACCTCTTCGTTCCGCTGGGGCTTCGAGGAAGGCGCCCGCGTGACGGTGGTCTCGGTCGCATCGTTCGCCGCCTGCGGGCTCGGCACCAGCACCGGCGACGATGCCCCGCAGTTGCTGATGCGCACGACCTTCCTGCTGGCGCTGGGCCACATGATCGTGCACTGGGGCGGCTCCAAGCTCATCCTGCAGCGGCGCCTGGCCCTGCTGGGCGACATCAGCCAGCTGTCGAACCCGCGCTTCGGCGCGGGCCGCACCATCGCCCGCACGATGGAAAAGACGCTGGCCTTCTTCAGGGCCAGCCATTGCATCCTCATGATGCGCGACACCGCCACCGGCAACTGGACCCTGCGCACGCTGCGCAGGGACGACACGTGCGAGCACGTCGGTGTCGAGACGCTCGGGGGCATCGCCGACTCGCCGCTGATGGCGCTCGGGCATCCGCACACCGTGCTGAGAAACCGCCTGCCCTGGCCCCTGAACCTGTTCTTTGCACGCAGCCACATGCACGGACCCGGCACGACCGGCTGGCGCCCCGAGGACCGCGACGGCGCCCTGCGCAGCGCCGCCGTGGCCGCCATGCTCGAGGCCCGCGCGTTCATCAGCGCCGCGCTGCCGCTGCGCCTGGGCGAGGGGCGCGTGTTCATCTCGTCGCGCAACGGCCACTTCAGCAAGTCCGACGCGCTGTTTCTCGCGCATCTCATGGAGCAGATCTTCCCGGTCATCGAGACCATCGAGGTGCTCGACCGTATGGCCTCCGAAGCGGCCGCGACCGAGCGCCTGAAGATCTCGCTGGACCTGCACGACACGGCCGTGCAGCCCTACATCGGGCTGCGCATGGGCTTGTGCGCCCTGCGCAAGAAGGCCGCCGCCGACAACCCGCTGCTTGAGGACCTCGACAAGCTCGCCGAGGTGGCGAACGGCGTGATCGCCGACCTGCGGCGCTTTGCCGGCGCGGTCAAGGACGGCGCAGAAAGTTCGTGCGGGCTCGTGCTGCCCCAGCTCTACCGCCAGGCCGCCCGCATCCAGGGCCTCTACGGCATCGAGATTTCGGTCAACGTCGAAGGCCAGGTGCGCCTGGACGACCGCATGACCGCGGAGGTCCTGCAGATGGTGGGCGAAGGCCTCAACAACATCTGCAAGCACACGCAGGCGCGGCACGGCAGCGTGCGCATCGGCTGCCGCAACGGCTGCCTGCACCTGCGCATCGTGAACGAAGGCGGCGAAGAGAACTTCGCGGATTTCCGGCCCCGCTCCCTCAGCGACCGCGCCGCGGCGCTCGGAGGTCGCGCGCAGGTCAGCCGGTGCAGGGGCGGCGGCACCGAGGTGCTGATCGAGATCCCCATCTGAGCAAAAAAACACGACGACACCCCCAGGAGCTCCCCATGCCAACCGAAGCCCATCCCATCGGCGTCCTGCTGGTGGACGATCACCAGACCATGCTGTGGGGCCTGTCCCGGCTGATCGACGGCGAACAGCCGCGCATGAAGGTCGTCGCCACCGCCAGTTGCTGCGAAGAAGCCGTGGCGCACACGCAGAGCCTGGTGCCCGACGTCATCGTGCTCGACCTCGACCTGGACGGCCAGTGCGCCCTTGAGATCCTGCCGCAGCTGCTGTCGAACGAGGTGTCGCGCGTCGTCGTGCTGACCGGCGAACGCGAGCAGCGCACCCTGGACCTTGCGGTCCTGCGCGGCGCGCGCGGCGTGATGCGCAAGGACGCCTCGGCCGAGCAGGTGCTCGATGCGATCGAACGCGTGCACCGCGGCGAACTCTGCGTCGATGCCCAGACCATGGGCCGCGTCCTCTCGGAACTCACCGCGGTGAAGAAACCGCCCAAGGCCGACCCCGAGTCCACGAAGCAGGCCAGCCTGACCCAGAAGGAGCGCGACATCGTCCGCACCGTGGTGCGCGGCAGCGGCGCCTCCAACAAGACCCTGGCCGGACAGGCCTTCGTCACCGAACACACGCTGCGCAACCATCTCACGTCGATCTACCAGAAGCTCGGCGTTGGAAACCGGCTCGAGCTGTACATCTACGCGGTCAAGCACCACCTCGACGCCGTGGCGCACTGACACGCGCCCGGCTTTTTCGTCTTTCAGCCCGCGCTCGAAGCGACCCGCATCCGTCGCTCACGCCAACCGGGGGCAGCACATGGTTGATCACAGGCTCATCAGCTCCGGCGACAAGACCTCCGCCGGGGTTTGCGCGCCCGCCGCGAGGCTGTGGCCCGACTTCCTGGTCGGCCAGGAAAATTCGCCGGTGCGCGTGCTGCTCATCGACGACGACGAGTACATGCGCCGCGTGATCGCCCAGGAGCTGCTGTCGGACCTGCGCATCCAGCTCGAAGGCCAGGCCGACAGCGTGCGCGAGGGACGCCGGATGCTGGCCACGCACACCTTCGACGTGCTGATGCTCGAACTGCAACTCGGCGACGAGATGGGCTTCGAGCTGATCACCGAGGCACGCCGGCTGCATCGCAACAGCGAGGTCATCGTGATCTCCTCGCTCGAGGACGATGCCCACGTGCTGCGTGCCTTCGAGCTGGGCGCCATGGGGTACCTGCTGAAGAACGCCTGGCTGCAGAGCTTCGCCGATGCGGTGCTGCACGTGGTGAACGGCGGCGCCGCCATCACGCCACGGCTCACGCGGCGCCTGCTGCACCGCCTGGACTACCGCTCCCGCGAGTCGTTTGCGGACGACGCACCACCACCACCAAGAGCGCCGTCGCACGACATGACGCTCACGCCGCGCGAGTGCGAGGTCCTGCGTTGCGTGGCCTCGGGCTACGTCTCCGCGGAGATCGGCGCCAGGCTCGGCATCACCGGCCAGACGGTCAACGTGCACATCAAGAGCATCTACAAGAAGCTGCACGTGCATTCGCGCGCCCAGGCGGTGAGCTTCGCCGTCCACATCGGCCTGATCTGAGTGCGGAACCCAGGGCCTACGGCAGCTTCGCAATCACCTTGATCTCGAACTGGAAGCCATAGAGCCACGTCACGCCGATGCCGGTCAGCGTCGGGTGCGGCGCGTCGCCCCAGTACTCGGGCACGATCTTCCAGATGGTTTCGAAGTTCGATGCCGGATCGACGATGAAGACCGTCACGTCGACCACGTCGTCGAAGGTGCAGCCCGCCGCTTTCAGGATGGCGTTCAGGTTGTCGAACGCGCGCCGCACCTGCGCCTCCAGTTCGGGTTCCGGCGAACCGTCTTCGCGGCTGCCGACCTGCCCCGACACGAACAGAAAACCGTTGGAGCGAACCGCCGGCGAATACCGGTTGCGTTCATAGAGCGCCTGGCGCCCGGGGGGAAAAACGACGTCGCGTGAGGCCATGGCTGCTTTCTTTCTGCGGTAAGTGATGACGATGCAGGGACTTTAGAAAGCCATTCGCCATCGATCAACGGGCAAAGCCAACAATCACTGTTTGCAGATCCCAAACAATCACGGCAACCGCCCCGCAGGAGCCCATCCATGGACCGTTTCGACGCAATGCAGGCCTTCACCCGCGTGGTGGAAGCCGGCAGCTTCACCAAGGCCGCCGACACACTGCACATGAGCAAGACCACCGTGACGCAACTGGTGCAGCAGCTCGAGGCCAGGCTGCGGGTGAAGTTGCTGAACCGCACCACGCGCAAGGTGAACGTCACGGCCGATGGCGCGGCGTACTACGAACGCGCGGTGCGGCTGCTGTCCGACCTGGACGACGCCGAGACCAGCCTGTCGAGCGCGTCCGCCCTGCCCCGGGGCCGCCTGCGCGTCGACGTGCCCAGCCCGCTGGCCCGCACGATCCTCGTGCCCGCGCTGCCGGCCTTTCATGCGCGCTACCCCGACATCCAGCTCGACATGGGCGTGAGCGACCGCATGGTCGATGTGATCGGCGAGAACGTCGATTGCGTCGTGCGCGGCGGCGAACTCACCGATCCGTCGCTCATGGCGCGCCGCGTGGGCGACCTGCGGCTCGGGGTCTATGCGGCGCCGGGCTACCTCGAATCGGCCGGCATGCCCGTGCACCCGCGCGCGCTGGAAGACACGCACCACCGCATCGTCGGTTTCGTCTGGTCGCGCAACGGCAAGACCTTTCCGTACGCGATGCGCCGGGGCGGCGAACACATCGACGTGCAGGGCCGCTACGTGCTCTCGGTCGACGACGGCAACGCGTACCTTGCAGCCGGGCTCGCGGGCCTGGGCATCCTCTGGCTGCCGGACTACATGGCTGCGCCGCACCGGGCGCGCGGCGAACTGGTGCCCTTGTTCGAAGACTGGCAGCTCGACCCGATGCCGCTGTACGTGGCCTTCGCGCCGAACCGGCACGTGAGCGCCAAGCTGCGCGCCTTCATCGAGTGGGTCGCCGGGCTGATGGCGCAGCATGCGCCGGTCATCGGTCGCCCCGGCGCACCCTCCTCCTGAACCGCCCTGCTCTGCCGAGGCGCTTTCAGCCAGCCACCTTGCGCCAGGCCTCGTACAAGTCTTCGTCGCTCTCGTCGCGCACCGGCATCGAATGCAGCTTCATCTCGCGCTGTTCCGGCGGCCGCGCAATCTCGATGTAGCCGCGCTCGGCCGACAGGTCGAAAGGCTCGCCGTCCTCGTTCGAGTAGGCGTAGAAAACTTCCTTCACGCCCGCCAGGTACATCGCTGTCAGGCACATCGAGCAGGGGTAGCCGCTGGCGTACACGGTGCAGCCCGACAGGTCGGTGCTCTTCAGTGCCTTCGCTGCGGCGCGCACGGCCTGCATCTCGGCATGCGCGGAGGGGTCGCACAGGGCGTCCACCTCGTTGACGGCGGTGGCGATCACCTTCCCGTCGCGCGCGATCACCGCGCCGAAAGGCCAGGTCTTGCGCTCGCGGATGTTGCCCATGGCGAGGCGGATGGAGTCGAGCAGGTACGCGCCTGCGTTCGGGTCATGGGGTGTGGTCATTCAGAAAAAGCTCCCGCGGTCAGCTGCCGCGATAGGTGGAAAAAAACCAGGGCGCGCACAGCATCGGCACGTGGTAGTGCTGCGTGGCGTCGGCGATGGCGAAGCGCACGGGCACCACGTCCGACAGCGCATCGTCCGCCTTGAAGTGGTCCCCGACGTGGAACTGCAGTTCAAACTGCCCGGCGCGCGCCGCGGCCCCGGGGAGCATGGGCGCGTCGGTGCGGCCGTCGGCGTTGGTGCGCGTGCTGTTCAGGCGCGTCGGCGGCGTGGTCGCCACGTCGTAGAGGTCGACCTTCATCCCGACGAGCGGGCGGCCGGTGGTGATGTCGAGCACATGGGTCGTGATGCCGGTCATGAGAAGAAAACTCCTTGCAGGCGATGGGGTACGAACGGCGCTGCGTCAGCTGCCGCGCGAGTAGGTGTAGCTCCACGGGCCGAACTGGATCGGCAGGTGGATGCGCTCGGCCGCGTTGGCGACGCGGATGCGCACCGGCAGCTTCGACAGGAACGGCGGCGTGGGCAGCCGCGATTGCTTGCGCGCGAAGTACTCGTCGACGTGCAGCAGCAACTCGTAGTCGCCGGTGCGGTAGCTGTCGCCGATGAGCAGTGGCTCGTCGGAGCGCCCGTTGCCGTTCATGGTCACGGTGCGCAGCAGCTTGAAGCTGTCGCCCTCGCGCACCGAGAAATCGATGCGCAGTCCGGTCGCCGCGCTGCCGTGGAAGGTGTCGAGCGCATGCACGGTCAGGCGCGGGCTCACGCCGTGCAGCACGATCGGACCGCTGGCCTGGGCCGGGCCGGCGGGTGCGGCCGTTTGCGCAACAGCGCCGTGGGGTGCCAGGGCGGCGGCGCCGAGCGCGAGGCCCGACAGCGCGAAGCGACGACGCGCCGCAAGGGAGATGACGTTCTCAGGCATGGACCGCTCCTTGAGGCATCGAAGAACCCAGCAGCGTGTCGATGCGCCCGCGGGTGATCAAACCGATCTGCGCCAGCGCCGCGCGGCGCTCGGCTTCGGTCGACTCCGCGGCGCGGCTGCGCATCGCCTCGAAGATCTGGCCCTTGGTGCTGCGCCGCACCGCGATGATGAAAGGAAAGCCGTGCCGCTCGCGATACACACGGTTCAGCCGCTGGATCTCGGCCATCTCTTCGCGGCTCAGTGCGTTCAGGCCCGCGCTGCCCTGCTCGCCGACCGACTCGGCGGTCATCGTGCCGTCCTGGGCTTCGCGGCCCGCCAGTTCGGGGTGGCCGCACAGGAAGGCGAGTTGCTGGGCGTCGGGGGCGCGGCGCACCACGTCGAGCATGGCATCGTGCAAGGCGTCGATGCTGGCGAAGGGCCGCAGCGACCAGGCCGTGCGTGCGACCCAGGGCGAATTCTCGAAAGTCGGCCCGAGCGCGGCGACGAACGCGTCGCAGTCCATGGCGTTGAGCGCCTGGAGGTCCAGGCGATAGGCGTGGGAAGGCATGGAGAGCATCTCCTTGTTTCAGACAGAGGGTTGAGCGAGGGAGCGCTGATCAGCGCGCGGGCGTCTTCGTCTTCTGCAGACGCGGCACGAACAGCAGGATCAGCACGGCGGCGCAGACTTCCACCGCCGCGACCACGTACAGCCCCGGTGCAAGGCTGCCGGTGGCGGTCTTGATGAGGCCCAGCATCCACGGCGCGCCGAAGCCCGCGAGGTTGGCGATCGAGTTGATCAGCGCCACGCCGCCGGCGGCAGCGGTGCCGGCCAGGAAGCGGTTGGGCATCTGCCAGAACACGGGGATCGCGCTCATGGTGCCGACGATGGCCAGCGTCAGGCCGGCCAGCACGAGGCCCGGGCTCTGGCGCAGGAACAGCGCAACCACCAGCAACGCACCCGAACCGAGCGCCGCGGCCAGCGCGCAGTGGTAGCGCGACTCCTGGTGGCGGTCGGAGTGGAAGCCGTTCCAGATCATCCCGGCCGCGCCGCACAGGTAGGCGCCGGCCATGATCCAGCCGACGGTCAGCGGGTTGGTGAAGCCGATTTCTTTGACGAGCGTCGGGCCGTAGAAGGTGAGCGACGAATTGGCCGCGATGATGCAGAAGAAGATCAGGATCAACAGCCAGAACTTGCCGTTCTTCAGCGAGGCCAGCATGCTGTGCTCGCGATGGCCCAGCGCCTTGCGGTCGCGCTCCAGGTCGTCGTGCACCAGTTGGCGTTCACGCGCCGTGAGCCAGTGGGCCTGCTCGGGCCGGTCGGTCAGGTAGAAGTAGGTGGCGATGCCCGCCAGCACCGAGGGAATGCCCTCGAGCAACAGCACCCACTGCCAGCCGGCCCAGCCGTTCACACCGTGCATGTTGTTCATGATGAAGCCGGCCAGCGGCCCGCCGATCACGCCCGCGAAAGCCGAGGCCGACATGAACATGCCGAAGGCCTTGGCGCGCCGGCTGTCCGGGAACCAGTAGGTCAGGTACAGGATGATGCCGGGATAGAAGCCCGCCTCGAACACGCCCAGCAGAAAGCGCAGCAGGTAGAACGCCTCGGTGCTCTTCACGAACATCGTGGCGATCGAGGTCAGGCCCCAGCCGATGGTGATGCGCATGATCGTCTTCTTGGCACCGATCTTCTGCAGCAGCAGGTTGCTCGGCACCTCGAAGAAGAAGTAGCCCAGGAAGAAGATGCCCGCGCCCAGCCCGTACGCTGCCTCGCTCCATTTCAGGTCGTCGAGCATCGTCAGCTTGATGAAGCCGATGTTGACCCGGTCGATCCAGGCCAGCACCCAGAGCAGCATCAAGAAGGGAATCAGGCGAAAGATGATCTTGCGGTAGATGCCGTCCAGTTCCGCCGTGGCGGTGTGTTCCCGGATCGGCGCCAGCGTGGCGTCCATGCTCATGGTTGTCTCCATTTTGGGTGTGGACGGGATGCGCCGCCTGGGGCCTTCTGTGAGCCCGCTTGCCGCTGCCATTCCCGTGGGTGGCGAACTGTAGGCAGATATCGCCGCGCCGGATCACGCTCTCTAGAATGTGCGACATAACGGTTTGCCATGTGGGGCCTGCCGCCGGCACCGCCCCCAGAGGCCATTTCTCTTCGCCATGTCACGCTCCCACGCCCCGATCGACACCTACCTGCTGCGCGTGCTGGTCGCCCTGGTGGCCGAACGCAGCGTCTCCCGCGTGGCGGTGCGCATGAACCAGAGCCAGCCCGCCATCAGCACCGCGCTGCGCCGGCTGCGCGAGGTGTTCGCCGACCCCATCCTCGTGCGCGAGCGCAGCGGCATGGTGCCGACCGAGCGGGCGCTGCAGCTGCGCGACCGCGCACGCGGCGCGCTGCTCGAAATCGACCGCATGCTTTCGGGCCCCGAGCAGTTCGAGCCCGCTTCCAGCGCGATGACTTTCCACCTCGCGCTGCCCGACTACCTGGCGATGAGCTTCCTGGCCGACGTGACCACGCGGTTCCGCGCCGAGGCACCGCACGCACGGCTCGTGGTGCACCCGCTGAGCGTCACCTACGACTACGAGCGTGCGCTGGCGCAGGGCGAGCTCGACATCGTCATCGGCAACTGGCCGCAGCCGCCCGACCGCCTGCACCTGTCGCTGCTGCTCGAAGACGACCTCATGTGCCTCATGGGCAGGAACAACCCGCTCGCCGCCAAGGGCGCGATGACGATGGAGCGCTACATCGCGGCGCGCCACGTGGTGCCCACGCCGTACGCGGCGTCGCAGCGCGGCGTGGTCGAAACGCACCTGGCCACGCTGCGCCAGACGCGCGAAGCCTGCATTGCCGTGCCCTACTTCACCGTGGCGCCGCACCTGCTGGTGGGCACCGACCTGGTGTTCACCACCGCGCGCCACTTCGCGATGCAGTTCGTGGACACGTTGCCGCTGGTGGCCGTGCCCGCACCGCAGGGCTTTCCGCGCATGCGCTTCTACCAGCTGTGGCACGACCGCTCGCAGCACGAGCCGGCGCACCGCTGGCTGCGCGGCATCCTGGCGGCGGTGGCGTCGGGGTTGGCGCGGCCCGATGCCGCACCCGCGGACGCACGGGCCGCCTAGGCTCTTTTCTTGACGGGCCGCTGCCCGCCCATCTGCGCTTCCATCAACCGGCGAAGAATCGCGAGCGCCGGCGCCTCGGTGCGCTGGCGCAGGGTGACGAGTCCGAAGCGCGCCGTGCCGTGCATCGGCGGCTCCATCCGCAGTTCGACCAGGTCGGGCGCCGACTCGTGCACCGCGAGCAGCACCGTGTCGCTCTGGCGCACCACGTCGGCGATGCTGGGCAGCTCCTCGCACTGCAGGGTCACGCAGTTGGCAGGATGCGCCTGCGGGCCGTAGGTCTCGACCAGGCCGCGCGCCACCTCGTCGCTCAGCGGCGTCGAGGCGATCGGGTAGCGCTGCACGGCGTCGAAACTCACGCCCTTGCGCAGCCGTGTGAGCGGATGGCCGCGGCGGCACAGGAAGGCGCCGCGCAGCTCGTACACGTGGGTCAGCGCCAGGTCGGGGGCGGGCTTGAGTGCGCGCGCATCGACCACCAGCGCATCCAGGCTGCGCTCGCGCAGCGCCTGCGCCAGCAGGTCGGTGCTGCCGCGCGCGATCTCCGTGCGCACCGCCGGATGGTGCTTGGCCATGTGCAGCAGGAAGGGCGTCATCAGCAGCGCACCCGGCCCGGAACCGAGGCCGATGCGCACCGTGCCGCCCTCGCCTTCGCGCATCTGCCGGCCGCGGTCGCGCAGCGCCTCGGCTTCCGACACCAGCAGCCGCGCGCGCTCCAGCACCTCGCGCCCGAAGGCCGTGAGCTCGTTGCGCCGGCCGATGCGGTCGAACAGCGGCATGCCCAGCTCGTCCTCGAGCGCGCGCACGCTGCGGCTGAGCGCGGGCTGCGTCAGGTGCAGGGCTTGCGCCGATTTGCTGAAGGAGCCCGTGTGGGCCAGCGAAATCAGGTGCCTCAGTTGAACCAGCGTCATGGCGGGAGCCTCGTTTTCATGAATGCATTGGACTCATGCTAATGCAGACAACAATGCATTGGACGTTCGTTCTTGTCACTCCTAGCATTCCCCTGCATCCGGCCCCACGAGCCGGCACCACCCCAGGAGACATGACTTGATGACGACTTCGTTCTTCCGATCCGCGCTCGGCCTCGCCTGCGGGCTGATGCTGGCCGCGGGCCCTGCCAGCGCCGACAGCTTTCCCACCAAGCCCGTGAACCTGATGGTTCCCTACCCGGCCGGCGGCCCCTCGGACGCCACCGCGCGCATCTTCACCGTGCCGCTGGGCAAGGCGCTGGGCCAGCAGGTGATCGTGGAGAACCTGGGCGGCGTGAGCGGCGCCATGGCCGCGCAGAAGGTGCTGGCCGCGCCCGCCGATGGCTACTACATCTTCCAGGGCTCGCCCAACGAGATCATCCTGTCGCCGCTGGCCAATGCGGCCGTCAAGCTCAAGGCCGAAGACTTCCGCATGGTCCATCCGGTTGCCGAGGCCGTGATGGTCTTCGTCGCCCGCAAGGACCTGCCGGCCAACAGCGTCGACGAGCTCATCGCGCTGGCGCGCAAGTCGGCCGACAAGCCGCTGTCGTACGGCAGCGTGGGCATCGGCTCGCTCTACCACCTGATCCTCGAGAAGGTGCAGCTGGACACCGGCGTGAAGCTCATGCACGCGCCCTACAAGGGCAACGCGCCGCTGCTGCAGGACATCGGCGGCGGGCAGGTCGACTTTGCCGTGCTGGTCTACAGCGCCGCCATGGGCGCGCTGGCTGAACAGGGCCGGCTGAAGATCCTCGGCCAGCTCGGCGGACAACGCTCTGAACTGCTGAAGAACGTGCCCACGGCCAGCGAAGGCAAGGAGCTGAAGAACGTCAACTACAAGACCTGGAGCGGCTTCTTCGTGCGCAAGAACACGCCCGAGGACGTGGTGCAGAAGCTGCACCAGGCCATCGGCACGACGCTGAAGGAAACCAGCGTGCGCGAGCAGCTCGCCGCCCAGACGCAGCAGGCCTCGCCATCGACCACGCTGGCCGACTCCGCGAAGTTCTACGAGGCCGAAACCGCGCGCTACCGCGACATCGCCAAGTCCATCCGACTGGAACCCCAATGAGCACCACCACCGCCCTCCTGAACGACCTGCACGCCACCGCGGACACCTTCATCGGCATCCGCCGCGACATCCACCAGCACCCCGAACTCGGCTTCGACGAGCACCGCACCTCGGCGCTGGTGGCCGAGAAGCTCGAAGCCTGGGGCTACACCGTCGAGCGCCACATCGGCGGCACCGGCGTGGTGGGCCGGCTGGTGCGCGGCAACGGCACGCGTCGCCTCGGCCTGCGCGCCGACATGGACGCCCTGCCCATCGACGAGGCCACGGGCCTGGCCTACGCCAGCGCACACACCGGCGTGATGCACGCCTGCGGCCACGACGGCCACACGGCGATGCTGCTGGCAGCGGCGCAACACCTGGCCGAACGCGGGCGCTTCGACGGCACGCTGAACCTGATCTTCCAGCCCGCCGAAGAAGGCGGTGGCGGCGCGGTGCGCATGATCGACGACGGCCTGTTCGAGCGCTACCCCTGCGACGCCATCTTCGCGATGCACAACATGCCCGGCCTGGCGCAGGGCCGGCTGGCGATGCGCGAAGGCCCGGCCATGGCCTCGTCCGACTACGCCACGATCACGCTGACCGGTGTGGGGGGCCACGGCGCCATGCCGCACCGCGCGGCCGACCCGGTCGTGGCTGCGGCCAGCACCGTGATGGCGCTGCAGAGCGTGGTCTCGCGCAACATCGACCCGCTGCAGATGGCCGTGGTGACGGTGGGCGCGATCCACGCGGGCAAGGCCAACAACGTGATCCCGCAGAGCGCCGTGCTCGAACTCAGCGTGCGCGCCCTCGACCGCGACGTGCGCAAGACCATCGAAACCCGCGTCAAGGCGCTCGTGGCCGCGCAGGCCGAAAGCTTCGGCGTGCAGGCGCAGATCGACTGGCGGCCCGGCTATGCCGTGCTGGTCAACACGCCCGAAGAAACCGCCTTTGCGCGCACCGTGGCCGAAGAACTCGTGGGCACGGCGCAGGTCACCTGGCAGACACCGCCGCTGTCGGGCAGCGAAGACTTCGCCTTCATGCTGGAGCGCGTGCCCGGCTGCTACCTGCTCATCGGCAATGGCGAGGGCGACGCGCACGGTGCCTGCATGGTCCACAACCCCGGCTACGACTTCAACGACAGCAATGTCGCGGTGGGCGGCGCCTACTGGGTGCTGCTGACCGAGCGCTTCCTGGGCGTGGCAGGCTGATCGTTCAAAAAGACTGCCGCGCGCGCCATTCGCGCGGCGACACGCCCACCTTCTGCGCGAACAGGCGCGACAGCGCCGACGCATTCGCGTAGCCGAGGCGATCGGCAATCGTCTTGACCGACGCGCCCGTGCGCAGCTCGGCCTGCGCAATCGTCAGGCGCCACTGCGCGAGGTAGTCCGCGGGCGTGGCGCCCACCACCGACTTGAAGCGCGCCGCGAACGCACTGCGCGACATGCCCCCTTCCGCGGCCATCTGTTCGAGCGGCCACGGCTCGCCCGGCCGCTCGTGCAGCGCGACCAGCACGCGCGCCAGCTGCGGGTCGCCCAGGCCCGTCAGCAAACCCGCGGGCACGCCGCTCTCCTGCGGATGGTCGAGCAGCCAGCGCAGCAACTGGATCAGCACCACTTCGAACAACCGGTCGGCCAGCAGCCGGTGCCCGCACAGCACGCGCCCGGTTTCCGCGAACAGCAGCGCCAGCGACGCTTCGAGGCCATCGACCGCATGCAGCGGCAGTTGCACCAGCGGCGGCAAGGCGCGCACCAGCGGGTGCGCCTCGCCGCCGTCGAAGTCGACCGTGGCGCAGACGAAATCCGAGCCTTCCGTGGGCGCGTTGTGGAAGTCGTGCGCCAGCGGACGTGGATAGAACAGCAGGCTGGGTTCCTTCACGACCAGCTTGCGCGGCACGCCGGCCGAGCGCACCGACGGCGCCGAGTGCGTGACCACCATCTCGCCGCGCCGCATCACATGCAGGAAGCTGCGCCCCTCCTTCGCCGCGAAGTGCGTCACGCCGCACAGCGGCCCCGTGTGGAACAGATGGGCCCGGACGCGGAAGCGCTCGAGCAGGGACGAGAGCCTGTCGATGGGCGGAGGAGTCTGTGTCGGCATTGGACGAAAAGGTATGTTGAATGGATGAAAGCATTCAAATCATACGGATTTCGGGAAGACACTGCGTCCATCGTTCTCACTGTCATCACCGAAAGGAAGTCTTCATGCCCCGCATCAACCTCGTCTCCGACACCGCCGCCACCGGCGACGCCCAAGCCCTGCTCTCCCAGATCCACGGCGCCTTCGGCGCGACGCCCAACATGTTCCGCGCCGTCGCCAACTCGCCTGCAGCGCTGCGCAGCCTGTGGGGATCGTTCGGCGCGCTCGGCGGCGGCGTCATTCCGGCGCAGCTCCGCGAGCAGATCGCCGTGGCGGTGGCCGACCGCAACGCCTGCCACTACTGCTTGGCTGCGCACACCGCGCTGGGCCGCAAGGCGGGCGTGTCGGCCGCCGACATGGCGGCCGCGCAGGCCGGCGAATCGGCCGACCCGCGCACGGCGGCGGCGCTGCGCTTTGCACTCAAGCTCGTCGATGCACGCGGACAGATCGACGACGCCGACGTGCAGGCCTTGCGCGCCGTGGGCTTCGACGACCAACACATCGTCGAGATCCTCGCCCACGTCGCCCTGAACCTGTTCACCAACTACGTGAACGTGGCCTTCCAGGTGCCGGTCGATTTCCCGCAGGTGAAGCTGCGCACCGAGGTCGCCTGACATGGCCTGGCCGCACCCCGAGGCGCCCGAGCTGCAGGTTTCGCAGTGGCTCAACACCGACACGCCCGTCACGCTCGCGTCGCTGCGGGGCCGGGTCGTGGTGCTGCACGCGTTCCAGATGCTCTGCCCGACCTGCGTGTCGCACGGCCTGCCGCAGGCGAAGAAGACGCGGCAGCTGTTCGCGGAAAAAGACGTCGCGGTGATCGGCCTGCACTCGGTGTTCGAGCACCACGACGTCATGACGCCTGCTGCGCTCGACGCCTTCGTGCGCGAGTACCGCCTGGGCTTCCCGATCGGCATCGACCGGCCCTCGCCTACCGGCATCATCCCCGCCACGATGCGCGACTACCAGTGGCAGGGCACGCCGAGCACGGTGCTGATCGACCGGCGGGGCCGTCTGCGCATGAGCCATTTCGGGGTGATCGACGACATGGCGCTGGGTGCCGCCATCGGGCAGCTCGCGGCTGAAGATGTACCCACGCATCTCATCGCGCAACCGGCGGACGGTGCGCCGCCAGATGGCGCGTGCAACGACAACGGCTGCCCCGCATGACCTCACAGACCACCCTGCCCATCGACGCGCTGCTGGTCGGCCCCGTGGCCCTGCTGCCCGCCGGCCGTTCACGCAGCGGCATCCGCAAGACGGCCACGTCCGATGCGCTGTGGCTGTCACCCACGGGCCTGCAGGGCGACGCACAGGCCGACCTGCGCGTCCATGGCGTGTCGAGAAGGCCGTGCACCACTACCCGCGCGAGCACTACGCGGGCTGGGCTTCTGCGAGCCACCCAAGCGAGTTGCTGACGCACGCAGGCGCCTTCGGCGAGAACATCTCGACCACCGGCTGGGACGAATCGACCGTGTGCATCGGCGACGTGATCCAGCTCGGCGATGCGCTCGTGCAGGTGTCGCAAGGCCGACAACCCTGCTGGAAGCTCGACGCGCACTTCGGCGTGCCCGGCATGGCGCGCGAGATGCAGGCGCGCGGCTGCACGGGCTGGTACTACCGCGTGCTCGAACCCGGCTGGGTGCGGGCCGGCGCGATGGCGACGCGCGTGGAGCGGCCGCATCCTGAGTGGCCGCTGTCGCGCCTCATCGCGCTGCTGTTCTCGCGCGACGCGCGCTTCGTGCCCGAATGGCAACAGGCCGCCGCCCTGCCCGCGCTGGCCGAACGCTGGCGCGCCACGTTCCGCAAGCGGGTGGATGCGGGGCGCGTCGAAGACTGGGAGCCGCGCCTGCGCGCGCCCGCATCCGATACCTGAGCGCCCTCAGTCGTCCAGGGTTTCCACGCGCAATGCAACGACCGGGCCTGCGACGACCGGGCTCGCCTGCAACGCATGCAGCGCGAGATCGACCGCGCCCTGCACCGCCGATTCGGTGATCACCAGCACCTGTGGCGCCGCATCGGCCGGCCCGTTCGCCAGCACCAGCTGCCGCACCGGCAGCCGCTGCGCGGCCAGCAGCTCGGCCACGGCCGCGATGTCGGTCGCCGCCTGCACCGGCACGCGCAGGTAGTGCGCGCTGCGCACCGCCGCGCGCGGCAGCACCGGCAGTTCGCGCACCGCATGCGCGTGGAAACCGGTGTGCGGCACGTGCTGGCCGGCGTGGGTGCCGTCCAGGCGCGCCACATCGACGAGGTCGGCGATCACGGCTGAGGCGGTCTGCTCCGAGCCGGCGCCCGCGCCGTAGTACATCGTGATGCCCGCCGCGTCGGCCTTGACCATGATGCCGTTCATCGAGCCGTTGACCTGCGCCAGCAGGTGCGTCGCGGGCACCAGCGCGGGCTGCACGCGCAGCTCCACACCGTCTTCCCGGCGGCGTGCCACGCCCAGCAGCTTGACGCGAAAGCCCAGTTGCTCGGCGCAGGCCACGTCGAGGCGCTGCAGCGCGGTGATGCCTTCGATTTGCGCATCGGCAAAGCGCACCGGCATGCCGAAGGCATTGGCGGCCAGCAGCGCGGTCTTGTGGGCGGCGTCGACGCCCTCGATGTCGAAGGCTGGATCGGCCTCGGCATAGCCCAGCGCCTGGGCCTGCGCGAGTGCGTCGGCAAAGTCCAGGCCCTCGTCGCGCATCTTGCTCAGGATGAAGTTGGTGGTGCCGTTGACGATGCCCGCCACCCATTCGATGCGGTTGGCCGTGAGGCCCTCGCGCAGCGCTTTCACGATGGGGATGCTCACCGCCACCGCGCCTTCGTACATCACGGCCACGCCGTGCGCGCTGGCGGCGGCAAAGATCTCGGTGCCGTGCACGGCCAGCAGCGCCTTGTTGGCCGTGACCACGTGCTTGCCGTGCGCAATGGCCGCCAGCACCCAGTCGCGCGCCGGGCCGGTGCCACCGGCCACCTCGACGACCACATCGACATCGGGATCGGTCGCGACCTGCATCGGGTCGGCCGTGAGCGCGACGCCCTCGCCCACGATGCCCTGGGCGCGCGCCAGGTTGCGCGCCGCCACCACCGTCACCTCGATGCCGCGACCGGCGCGGGCGGCAATGAGGTCCTGGTTGCGGGCCAGCACGCGGAAGGTGCCCGAGCCCACGGTGCCGATGCCGATCATGCCGACGCGCAAGGGGCGAATGGCCGCGCCGTGGCTGGGCTGGGGCAGGAAGGACGAGACGGGATCGCGGTACATGGGCTTCTCCAAACGACGAACGAACAGGACAAAAACAAAAAAACCCAGCTGCCAGCTGGGTTTCGTTCATTCGGGAGAAGAGACACCAGGTGGCTGCCGGAGCGGCCACCTGCGCGAGCTAGGGGGCCGCGGCGGTCATGGTGGTAATCATTCGTGCATTCACGGCGTCGCTCGTTCGCACGCAAGCGGCGAACGGCATCGTGCGGCCAAAAACGGCGGCGCTGGATGCTGCAACAGGGGAAAGTGAAAGGCACGACATGAGCCGGCGAGTGTACACGCGGTGCTTGCGGCAGGCCCCGATACGGGCAAACTAGGGCATGGACAAGCATTTCCTGACCCCCCTGTTCGCCCCCACGTCGATCGCGGCCTTCGTCGGCGAGCCCAGCGATCCGGGCGGCCAGACCGCCCTGGGCCGCACGCTGCGCGAAGCCTTCCGCGCCGACCGTTTCGACGGCACGCTGCGCTTCATCGACATCCGCACGCAGGGCACGCTCGAAGAGCTGGCGCAGACGCATGCCGACCTGGCGCTGATCGCACTCGCACCGCGCGACGTGGCCGCCGCCCTCGAAATCGCAGGCCGCATCGGCTGCAAGGCCGCGGTGGTCATCTCCACCGGCATCGCCGCCGACCAGGCCGCGCAGTGGCGCAAGATCGCGCGCCGCGAAGGCGTGCACCTGCTGGGCCCGAACTCACTGGGCTTTCAGCGCCCGCCGCTGCACCTGAACGCCAGCGTGGCCGGCCCGCTCGCGCGCACCGGGCCGCTGGCATTGGTATCGCAATCGGGTGCGCTCACGGCATCGATGCTCGACTGGGCGCGGCAGAACGGCGTGGGCTTTTCGAGCGTGGTCTCGCTCGGGCCGCACACCTCGGTCGACATCCCGCAGGTGCTCGACTTCCTGGCCAACGACGCCGCCACGCACAGCATCATCGTGTACCTCGAAGGCATTGCCGACGCGCGCCGCTTCATGAGCGCGCTGCGCTCGGCCTCGCATGCCAAGCCGGTCGTGGTGCTCAAGGCGGGCCGCAAGCCGGCCGGCAACGAGGCCGCACAGACGCACAGTGCCGCCATCGTGGGCAGCGACGACGTGTTCGACGCCGCCTTGCGCCGCGCGGGCGCGGTGCGGGTGCGCTCCTTCGTCGAGCTGTTCTCGGCCGCCAAGTGCCTGGCCTCGCGCTACCGGCCCGTGGGCAAGCGGCTGGCCGTGGTCACCAACGGCGGCGGCCCCGGCGTGCTCGCGGCCGACTGGATCAACGAGATCGGGCTCGACCTGGGACGCCTCTCCGCGCCCGCGCAGAAGCTGCTGCAGCCCTCGCTGCCCGCATTGGCCTCGCTCACCGACCTCATCGACCTGTCGGAAGACGCCACGCCCGCGCACTTCCGCGCGGCCATCGACACCGCGTCGGCCGACAGCCAGATCGACGGCGTGCTCGCCATCTTCTCGCCCAAGGCCGGCGTCGACGCGGCCGCCACGGCACGTGCGCTGGCCGACATTCCGCGCCCCATGCCCAAGCCGCTGCTGGCGTGCTGGATGGGCGATGCCTCGGTCGGCAACGCGCGGGCCGTGCTGGCCGAGGCCACCATCCCGAGCTTTCGCACGCCCGAGGCGGCCGTGGGCGCCTTCGGCAACATCGCGGCCTTCTATCAGAACCAGCAGCTGCTGCAGCAGACGCCGCCGCCGCTCTCGGCGCTGGCCAAGCCCGACATCGACGGCGCGCGCCTGCTCATCGAAAGCGTGCTGGCCGAGCGGCGCAAGGTGCTGACCGAGATGGAGTCGAAGTCGCTGCTGTCGTGCTTCCACATCCCGATCACGCGCACGCTGCTGGCGCGCAGCGCCAACGAGGCCATGATGATCGCCACGCAACTGGGCTTTCCGGTGGCGCTGAAGATCGACTCGCCCGACATCTCGCACAAGTCCGACGTCGAGGGCGTGGCGCTGAACGTGATGAACGGCACCAGCGCGCGCGACACCTACCTGGAGATGATGGAGCGCGTGGCGCAGCTCGCGCCCGACGCCCGCATCAACGGCGTGACCGTGCAGAAGATGGTGCGCGCGCGGCGCGGGCGCGAGATTTACGTCGGCCTCGTCACCGACCAGCCCTTCGGCCCGGTGATCGTCTTCGGCGCGGGCGGCACGATGATCGAGCTCATGAACGACCGCGCCATGGAGCTGCCGCCGCTCAACCAGTTCCTGGCGCGCCACCTCATCGAGCGCTCGCGCGTGGCCGAGACGCTGGGCGAATGGCGCGGCGCCAACGCGGTGAACATGGAAGCCCTCGAAGACGTGCTGCTGCGCGTGTCCGAAATGGTGTGCGAGCTGCCCGAGCTGCGCGAGATGGACATCAACCCCATCATCGTGGACGAGCACGGCGCGGTGTCGGTCGATGCGCGCATCGTGGTCGACAGCAGCACGCAGGCGGTGGCCGGGCTCGCGGGCAACGGCTACCAGCACCTGGCCATCATGCCGTACCCCGCGCGCTACCGGCGCGAATGGCCGCTGCCCGGTGGCGGCGCGTACGTCGTGCGGCCGGTGCACCCGAACGACGCGCAGATGCTGCAGGCGCTGGTGCAGGGCCTGTCGCCCGAGAGCCGCTGGTTCCGTTTTGTCTCGCGCTTCCATGAGCTGCCGCCGTCGATGCTGTCGCGCTTCACGCTCATCGACTACGACCGCGAGATGGCGCTGGTCGCCACCATCATGGAACGCAGCACCGCGCCCGACGGCACCGTGCTCGACACCGAGCGCATCGTGGGCGTGTCGCGCTACATCACCAACCCGGACCAGACCAGCTGCGAGTTCTCGCTCGTGGTGGCCGACGAGTTCAGCGGCAAGGGCATCGGCTCGCGCCTCATGGAAAGCATCATCGACGTGGCGCGCGACCGCGGCCTGTCCGAGATGGACGGGCTGGTGCTGGCCGGCAACCCCGACATGCTCAAGCTGGTGCGCCGGCTGGGCTTCACGGTGAAGTCCTTCCCCGAGGACCCGGACTTCAAGCTCGTGACCTACCCGCTGTAGCCCGGCGACAGCGGAATGGGCGGCCCCAACTCGACGAGAATCGGCCGCCCTTCATCTCCGCGCTTCTTCATGCTCCGAATCCTTTTGCGCTCCCTCGGCCGTCTGCTGCTGAGCTTCGCCGTGCTGGTGTCCGCCGCCTGGGCCTGCGCGGCCCTCTGGTACCAGCTGCCGGTGGCGACACTCGTCAAGGTCGGCGCGATGGTGCTGTGGGGCCTCTTCGGCCTGGCGGCGATCGTGCTCGTGTGGCGCGGCAAGGCCGCCCGACCGCTGCTGTCGTATGCCATCGGCTTCGCCCTGCTGCTCGGCTGGTGGAACACCATCGCGCCTTCGCAGAACCGCGAATGGGCCGACGACGTGGCGCGCCACCTGAAGCCTCGCGTCGAAGGCAGCGTGGTCACGATGGAGAACGTGCGCAACTTCGACTGGCGCAGCAACACCGACTACACCGTGCACTGGGACACGCGCCGCTACGACCTCGACCGTCTGCGCTCGGTCGACGTGTCGCTGTCTTACTGGACCGGCCCCGCCATCGCCCACACGCTGGTGTCCTTCGGCTTCGACGACGGCCAGTACGTCACCTTCTCCATCGAAATCCGCAAGGAGCGCGGCGAAAGCTTCTCGTCCATCGGCGGCTTCTTCAAGCAGTTCGAGAACAGCCTCGTGGCCGCCGACGAGCACGACATCCTGCGCGTGCGCACCAACGTGCGCGGCGAAGACGTCTACATGTACCGCGTGCAGCTGCCGCAGGCCGAGATGCGCTCGCTGTTCCTCGGCTACGTGGGCGAGGCCGAGGCCCTGGCGCGCGCGCCGAGCTTCTACAACACGCTCACGGCCAACTGCACGACCATCGTCTACGACCTCGCCAAGCATGTCGTGCCCGGCCTGCCGATGGACTATCGCCTGCTGGCCTCGGGCTATCTGCCCGAATATTTGTACGACGTCGGCGGTCTCACGCCGGGCCAGCGCATGGACGCGTTGCGCGCCGCCGGCCGCATCACCGACCGGGCCATTGCCACCGACAAGCAGCCCGGCGTGAACTTCTCGCAAGCCATCCGCAACGGCCTGCCGGACGCTGCGCCATGAGGCGCATCGGCTTCTCGTCCCTGCTGCTGGCGCTGTCGCTGCTCACCGGTTGCGCCGGCGTCACGGTCGGCACCATCTCGCCGGCCGAGTACCTCGCGCAACGGCGCGGCGACGTGCTCACCACAGGCAAGCTCAGCAGTTCGGCGCAAGAGGTGCTGCGCGTCATCGGTTCCGACGCCGACCAGTGCCGCCAGGACGGCCGCGCCTGCCGCCAGAACCTCGCCACCTCGGCCGGCCTGAGCGACGAGCAGCGCATGTCGGCGCTGTCCGAGGTGTGGCTGCAGCTCGCGCTGGCGGGCGGCGACGGCGGCTCGGCCGCACAGCCCATGGCGCCCGAGGCCATCGAGGCCTGGCTCGAGACCGCGCGCCATGCCTACGCCTACCTGTTCTTCACCGCACGCAAGCCGCGCGACCGCGCCTTCGAAGACCGCCAGACGCAGGTGCGCGACTACTACAACTACGCGGTGCAGCGCGCCATCACCGGCCTGTTCAGCCGCTACCGCAAGGACGAGATGCCGCCGGCCAGCATTCCGCAGGTGAGCGGCTGGCGCATCGAGGCCGATCTGTCGGCGGTGCAGCTCGCGCCCGACGCGCCCCCGCCCAAAGAGCTGATTCCCGCCGCCTCGCTGACGTTCTCTGGCCTGCGCAACATCTACCGCCGCGACGGCTTCGGCGCCGAGCTGGTCGCCGCGGGCAGCGACCGCCCGACCGATGCGCAGGCCAAGGCCGACGAAGACGCGCCGCCCTTCAGCGAAACGCCCTTCCCCGCCCTCACCGCGCTGCTGCAGTTCGACGGCGCCACCCTGCAGGACGTGCTGGCCACGCGCACGCTGCGCATCGCCGTGTTCGACCCCTACCGCACCAGCACGATCCAGCTGGCCGGCGAAGAGATTCCGCTGGCCGCCAACTTCACCTCGGGCTACGGGCTGTGGCTGGCCCGCTCCGACTTCGCGCTGCAGGCGCTGCGCAGCCTGTTCGGCGGCGCCGAGGGCCTGACCCGGCCGCACATCTACCTGATGCAGCCCTACGACCCGAAGCGCCGCACCATCGTCATGCTGCACGGCCTGGCCAGCAGCCCCGAGGCGTGGATCAACGTGGCGAACGAAGTGCTCGGCGACGAAACGCTGCGCCGCCGCTACCAGATCTGGCAGGTGTACTACCCGACCAACGCGCCGCTGCCGCTGAACAACCTCGCCATCCGCGAAGCCATCACGCAGACGCTGGCGCATTTCGATCCGCAGGGCCGCGCCGAGGCGTCGCGCAACGTCACGCTCATCGGCCACAGCATGGGCGGCGTGCTGTCGCGCCTGCTGGTGTCGTCGTCGGGCGATGTGTTGTGGAACGCCCTGCGCGAGGGCTACCCGATGCCGGCCGCCCAGCGCCGCCGCATCGAGGAAGGGCTGGGCCCGTACCTGCGATTCGAGCCGCTGCCCCAGGTCAGCGACGCCATCTTCATTGCGTCGCCGCACCGCGGCACCTCGTTCGCCAACAAGCGCATCTCGCGCTGGGTGGCCAACCTCATCACGCTGCCGGTGGCGATGCTGGGCCAGCTCAACGACCTGTCGCGCGAGCTGATGCGCGTGGCGCCCAGTTCGCAGGAGCTGGGCCCGCTGCGCATTCCCAACAGCATCGACAACCTCAGCGACCGCGACCCTTTCGTGCGCCTGTCGTCAGGGCTGCCGATGAATCCGAAGGTGCGCTACCACTCGATCATCGGCAACGACACGCCCGGCGTGGCGCAGGCCGATTCGAGCGACGGCATCGTGCCCTACGCCAGCGCGCACCTCGACGGCGCGGTGTCCGAGCTGGTGATTCCGTCGGCGCACAGCGTGCAGGAGAACCCGCTGGCGATTCTGGAGATCCGGCGGATTCTCAGGGAGCAGCTGCGCAGCTCGCGCGCAGGTGGCACGCAGGCGCGTTGATCTTTCGAGGGCGAAGCGACTGCGGCTCCGTCACGCGCATGAAAACCGATGGTGAGCCCGGCGCGATGCGCCACGCGACGGCGGTCAGCGCGAGGATGTGGCGGGCCCGTGCGGCCGGGGACGAAGAGACGACGGTGTGCAGCGGCATGGCGGACGGTTTCTCTGGATCGATGCCGCCGATTCTGCGAAGCACCCGCGCCCTTGCCAACGACGGATTGCGAATGTGCTGATGCGTTTTGCATCGCATCCGCGCGCGCCCAAGGGTTGCGCCGCACCCCGTGCACTGACTACGATGGATGCGAAACCACCCAAGGAGCAAGTGCCATGTCGAACCATGTCTACAAGTCGCTCGAGCTGACCGGCTCGTCCCCCACGAGCATCGAAGATGCGGTGCAGACCGCCATCGCGAAGGCGCACGAGACGGTGCGCAACATCCAGTGGTTCACCGTCACCGAGACGCGCGGCCATGTGGTCGACGGCAAGATCGCGCACTGGCAGGTGACGGTGAAGATCGGCTTCACGCTGGAGTAGCCGCAACGCGGCCTTGGCCGCTGAGGCGCTCAGGCGCGCAACGCCGACGTGCCTTCGTAGATATAGCGGCGTGACCACGGCAGCGTCTTCGCCGCCCTGCCCGCCTTGCGCCCCACGATCTGGTAGATCGCCACATCGTCGTTCTCGAAGGCATAGGCGCAGCCCGCCAGGTAGATGCGCCAGATGCGGAACTTCTCTTCGTCGACGAGCGCACGTGCCTCGTCGGCATGGGCCTCGTAGGCGTCGCTCCAGTGGCGCAGTGTCTGCGCATAGTGGCGGCGCAGGTTCTCCACATCGAAGGCTTCGAGCCCGCCCTGCTGCATGGCCTGCAATGCGAGGCTGATGTGCGGCAGCTCGCCGTTGGGGAACACGTAGCGGTCGATGAAGTCGCCACCGCCGTACGACACGCCGCCGCCCTCGGGGTCGGACGAGGTGATGCCGTGGTTCATGACGATGCCGTCGTCGGCCAGCAGCTGCTGCACGCGCTTGAAATACTCGGGCAGGTTCTTGCGGCCCACGTGCTCGAACATGCCGACGCTGGTGATGCGGTCGAACTGGCCCGTCACGTCGCGGTAGTCCTGCAGGCGGATTTCGATGCGGTCCTGCAGGCCGGCGGCCTTCACACGTTCGGTGGCGAGGTCGAACTGGTTCTGCGACAGCGTGACGCCCACGCAGCGCGCGCCGAACTTCTGCGCCGCACGGATCACCAGCGCGCCCCAGCCGCAGCCGATGTCGAGCAGCGTTTGCCCCGGCTTGAGTTCGATCTTGGTGAGGATGTGGTCGATTTTTTTCAACTGCGCGGTGGCCAGGTCTTCGTCGCCGTTCTCGAAGTAGGCGCACGAATAGACCATGTTCGCGTCGAGCCAGAGTTGGTAGAAGGCGTTCGACACGTCGTAGTGGTACTCGATCGATTTCTTGTCCGACGACTTGGTGTGCGCGAAGTAGCGCGCCATGTGCCGCAGCGCACCGCCTGGCTTGTCCATCGAGGTCCTGGCCAGGCCGTAGGCGATGTCGATCACGTCGCTGAGCTTGCCTTCGATGTCGATCTTGCTCTTGACGTAGGCCTCGCCCAGGTTGTCGAGCGTGGGCTGCAGCATCAGCGACAGCGCCGCGGGCGATTTCACGTGCAGCGTGACCGCCGGCCCGCTGAAGTCACCGAAGTCGTAGGACTGGCCGTCCCACAAGGTGAGCCGCGCGGGCAGGTTGGCCCGTGCGCGAACCGCGGCGCTCCACTGCGCCAGCTTCTTTTCCCAAAGCATGCATCTCTCCGAGTTGTTGAGTAGTTCCGCCCCCATGGGCGGACGGGTGCTGCAGCAACAAAACGATAACGAGATTTTGCGAAATCTGCATTTCCACGACGACGCAAGAAATCGCGGCAAGTGCTAGTTTGGACGATTGACCGGGCGGGCCCGGAGCCCTCTCAGAGCCCTCGCTCAGAGCCCTGTTACACGGCTCCCGGCTTGCGTTGCACCCAGGGCGCGGCGCGCTCCAGCTCGAAGGCCAGGCCGAACAGCATGGATTCGTTGCCCACGCGTGCCGCAAACTGGCTGCCGATGGGCAAGCCCGATGCACTCTGGCCGAGTGGCACCGACATCGCGGGCGTGCCCGCCACGTTGTGGATCGGCGTGTACGACACGTAGGTCAGGAGCCGCTCGAACAACTGCGAACCGGGCACGTCCGGCCCCAGGAAACCCAAGGGGGCGGCTCTTCGTGAAGCACCGGTGTCAGCATCACATCGAAGCTCTGGAAGAAGGCGTCGAAGCGCCGCGAGAGTTCCGCGAAATACACACCGGCCTTCGCACCGGCATCGGCGGGTTGCCTGCGGAAATGCGCGCTGAGGTACAGCGTCCAGGGCTCCAGCACGTCTTCGGCTCGCAGGCCCTGCGTCTCGGCCATGCGCCGCATGTGATCGGCACCGCTGCTCCACGCCACCATGAAATGCGTGAAAAACGCTTCGCCGTCCACGGGCAGGCGCGCCGGTTCGACGTGGTGGCCGATGCTCGCGCAGAGCCTTGCGCTTTCTTCGAGCGCCGAACGAACTGAAGGCGCGGCTTGCTGCCCGAACACATTGGCGGTCGAGAAGCCGATCTTCAGCCGCCGTGCGCCCAGCGGTTCGAGCACCGGCGCGGGCTTCAGTGGTGCCTGCGCATCCTGTCGCTGGTTCCATGCGAACAGGCGCGCGCTGTCGCGCACAGAGCGGCTCACGCAATGATCCACACCTGAATCGGTGGCGCGCGAGCCGACCATGCGGCTGCGGCTCGGCATGAGACCAAAAAGGCCGCAGCACGACGCGGGAATGCGGATCGAGCCGCCGCCATCGCTGGCATGCGCGATCGGCACCATGCCCGAGGCCACCGCGACGGCGGCACCGCCCGACGAGCCGCCGGAGGAACGCGCCGCGTCCCACGGATTGCGCGAAGGCCCGAACAGCACCGGCTCGGTGGAGCCGTTGAGGGCGAACTCCGGCGTGTTCGTCTTGCCCAGGATCACGAGGCCTGCCGCCGTGGAGCGCGCAACGATCGCGCTGGTGTCTTGCGAGATGTTGCGCGCCAGCAGCCGCGAGCCCGATGTGCGGCGCGTGCCCTGCAGGTCCAACATGTCCTTGATGGCGTAAGGCACGCCCTGGAATGGTCCTGCCGGCAGCGGTGTGCGAACCTCGCCGCGCGCACGCTCGTACAGCGGCGTCACGATGGCGTTGAGCCTGGGGTTGAGCGCCTCGATGCGCGCGATCGCTGCTTCGAGCAGTTCGCCGGGCGTGACCTCGCGGCGCTGCACCAGCTCGGCCTGCGCGGTGGCGTCCAGGCCTGCGAAGTCGTCGCGACGCGCGGCCGTCGGGCGCTCGAAGGCGGCGCAGCCGACCAGGGCGATGCCGCCGAGGCTGGCGCCGGCGCTTGAAAGAAGTTGACGTCTGTCCACGGTGAATGCGCTCCTGATGAATGGAGCCGCATTGTTTTTCGCGGCCTGCGTCCGAGGCTTGTATCTGTGCGCCACGGGCCGTCACTAGAATTCCGTCCACCTTCCCCAAGACCATGACGCACTGGAAAAGCTATCACCTGCTCGGCGAATCCTTTGCCGACACGGACGATGCCCCGGCCTCGCTGTTCCGTTGGGCGGTCGAGCGCGTGGTCGATGGCCTCACCGATCACGATGTCTATTCGCAGACCGTGGCGAAGGCCGCCACGCGGCAAGGTGCCATGCAGCGCGCGGAGCGGCGCATGCTGCGGCTTCTGGCCCTCGATGCGGACCCCGTCGCAGAGCTGATGCGCACGGCCCACGATGCATCCGCTTTCCAGATGCGATGGAACGGCTTCAACCGCATGGCGCCGCTGGGCGTGGAAACGCGGGTCTCCTGCGATGCCGGTCTTCGCCTGCAACGCGAGACGCGCGCTGCAGGGCTGCAAGACGAAATGCGCGAGCAGGCGGGCGCAATCTGCGTGTCGCACCTCATGGCCGAAGACAGCCCGCTGCGCCAGCGCAACGAAGAAATCAGGCCGCTCGCACGCCACTTCGGCGAACTCGGCTATGCGAACGCCGCGTTGCGAGACAGCGTCGACAGCCTGTATGCCGACCCCTTCGCCGAGCTGGACCAATGTGCCGATGCGGTGGGCGCTTCACGCCGCACGCTGCAGCGCGCTTTCACGCAGGCCGGCCTGAGCTTTCGCCTGCTGCGCCAGGCCGTGCGCCTGACGCTCGCAAGCCATGCGATGTGCAGCACGAGCGGCGAATCGATCACCGCCATCGCGCATGCCTCGGGCTTCTTCGATTCGGCGCACCTGGTGCGCGCGTGGAAGCAATCCTGCGGCCTCACGCCTTCGCAGTACCGCTCGCTCTGCTGAACGTGCCGTTGCTCAGGGTGCGGCGGCCGCTTCCCTCAGGCAGCTTCCATCGACGCCGCACCCAACGCGTCGTTGCCGGCCTCGCCGAGCCAGCGGCGCTTGTCGCGCAGCGGCGGCGCGCCGAACATGCGGCCGTATTCGCGTGCGAACTGCGACGGGCTTTCGTAGCCCACGTTGTGCGCGGCGCTCGCCACGTCGGTGCCGGCGATCAGCATCTGGCGGCGCGCCTCCTGCAGGCGCAACTGCTTTTGGTACTGCAGCGGGCTCATCGCCGTCACGGCCTTGAAGTGGTGGTGGAACGACGACACGCTCATGTGCACCGCGCGCGCCATGTCTTCCACGCGCAGCGACTGCGCGTAGTTCGTGCGCAGCGCGCTGATGGCTTTGGCGATGCGCTGCGTGTGGCTGTCGTGCAGCGCAATCTGGCGCAGCCGCGCACCCTCGCCGTTCACCAGCAGGCGGTACATGATCTCGCGCTTGATGAGCGGCGCCATGATCGGAATGTCTTCGGGCGTGTCGAGCAGCCGCAGCAGGCGCAGCACGGGCTCGAGCACCGGCATGGCGATGCGGTTCACGTACATGCCGCGCGAGGCCGGGGCGTTGGCCTTGGCCGGCAGTTTTTCGTCGCCGATGAGGTCGCCGATCTCGTCGACCGCCAGCTCCAGCCGCACGCCCAGGTAGGGCTCCTTCTCGCTGGTCACGCACACCTGGCCGCACACCGGCAGGTCGACCGAGGTGACGAGGTAGTTCATCGGGTCGTACACGTAGATGTCGTCGCCCACGATGACCCGCTTGGAGCCCTGCGCAATGAGGCCCAGCGCCGGTGTGGCGAAGCCGTGCTTGGGGCCGTCGGGCTTGCTGATGCAGTGCACCTGCAGGCCGGGCACGGCGCACTCCACCGTGCCGTCCTGTCCGCGCGTGATGTGGCGGATGAGCTGCACCAGCTCTTCGCGGGCGGCATCGAGTTCGGGGTCCAGCGGCATCGGCATGGCGAGGACGGTGGCGGTGTCGGGGGTTTCGTCGGACATGAATGAGCCTCTGCTGAAGGAGCGCGGCCGTGGCAACGGCCATGGAGGATTGGGCTGCCCGAGCTTAGCGTCGTGCCTGCGAATCTGCACGGTCCGGGCACGAGGTCTGGAGGAATAGGCAAAGACTTTGCAGAAACGCGCTCGCCCGACAGGGGCCGCCGGCCGGATACTTTTTGGCAACCCCCGGCACGCCTGATCGCCGGACGGCCCCTCCTCACGCAAAGGACCCCTTTCGATGCACTACCGCAAATTCGGCCGCACTGGCCTCCTGGTTTCCGAACTCTGCCTCGGCACGATGACCTTCGGCGGCGCACCCGGCATCTGGGACCACATCGGCCAGCTGCAGCAAGGCGAGGCCGAAGGCCTCATCGGCCGCTCGCTCGACGCCGGCATCAACTTCATCGACACCGCCGACGTGTACTCCGACGGCCTGTCCGAGACCATCACCGGCCAGGCGCTGAAGAACCTCAAGGTGCCGCGCGACCGCGTGGTGGTCGCGACCAAGGTGCTCGGCGAAACCGGCAGCAAGGGCGTGAACTCGGCCGGCGCCTCGCGCTATCACATCATGGACGGCGTGAAGGCCAGCCTGAAGCGGCTGCAGCTCGACCACATCGACCTCTACCAGATCCACGGCACCGACCCGCTCACGCCCATCGACGAAACGGTGCGCGCGCTCGACGACCTCGTGCGCCAGGGCCACGTGCGCTACGTGGGCGTGTCGAACTGGGCCGCGTGGCAGATCGCCAAGGCGCTGGGCATTGCCGAACGCGACCGGCTCGCGCGCTTCGAGTCGCTGCAGGCGTACTACACCGTGGCCGGGCGTGATCTGGAGCGCGAGCTGGTGCCCATGCTGCGCAGCGAACAGCTCGGCCTGATGGTCTGGAGCCCGCTGGCCGGCGGCCTGCTGAGCGGCAAGGTCGACCGCCACACCGCCACCGCAGAAGGCAGCCGCCGCGCGAGCTTCGACTTTCCGCCGGTGAGTGTGGAGCGCGCCTACGACTGCATCGACCTGATGCGCCAGTTCGCCGAACCGCGCGGCGTGTCGGTGGCGCAGATCGCGTTGGCCTGGCTGCTGCACCAGCCCGTGGTGACCAGCGTGATCGTCGGCGCCAAGCGCATCGACCAGTTGAACGACAACATTGCCGCGACCGACGTGCGGCTCACGGCCGACGAGCTCGCGGCCATCGACAAGGCCAGCGCGCTGGCGCCCGAGTACCCGGGCTGGATGCTCACGCGCCAGGGCGGCGTTCGCGCCCAGCGGCTGGTGGATTCAGGCCGTCGCGGCTGACACGAGCGGGACCTCGGTGCGACGCGCGGCATGAGCCGCGCTCGCACGCAGCGCGCGCAGGTCGAGATGCTCGGCGGCGCGCGCAGCCTCGGGCTCGGCCAGGTGCGGCACCACGCCCAGCAGCGGCGCACCTAGCCGCGCGCGCAGCGTCTGCAGGTTGCCTTCGGGCGAGAGCATCTGCGGCTCGACCACGCTCGCGACCCAGCCTGCGAGCACCAGCCCGCGCGCACGGATCGCCTCGGCGGTGAGCAGCGCATGGTTGAGGCAACCGAGCCGCAGTCCGACCACGAGAATCACGGGCAGGCCCAGCGCCACCGCGAGATCGGCCGTGTCGAGGTCGTCGCCCAGCGGCACGCAGAAACCGCCCACGCCTTCCACCACCACCGCATCGGCCTGCGCCGACAGCCGCTCGAAGGCATCGAGCAGCACGGGCAGCGCGACCTGCACGCCCTCTGCCCGTGCCGCCAGGTGCGGCGACATCGGCGCCTTCAGCACATAGGGGCAGCGCCAGGCGAGCGGCGCATCGACATTGCCCGCCGCCTTCAGTCGCTCGACGTCTTCGTTGCGCCATTCGCCGTCGATGGCATCGAGCCCCGCCGCCACCGGCTTCATGCCGACCGCACGCAGGCCCGAGGCGGCCAGCAGCGCGAGCATGGCGCTGCTCACGAGCGTCTTGCCGACGCCGGTGTCGGTGCCGGTGACGAACCAGCGGCGCTGTGTCGCCGCAGCCGTCGTCGTCATGCGGCCTCCGGCCACGGTTCGGCCAGGGCTTCGCCCAGCGCACCGATGAGCCGTGCCACGTCGGCTTCGGTGTGGCTCGCCGAGAGCGCGATGCGCAGCCGCGCGGTGCCGGCGGGCACGGTCGGCGGACGGATCGCACCGACACGCAGGCCGTGCGCATCGAGCCGTTCCATGGTCTGCATGGCGCGCGCGTTGTCGCCCACGATGAGCGGCTGGATCGCGGTCGGCGAATCGGCCAGCCAGGCGCTGCCGTCGGCCGGCAGCACCTGCTTCAGGCCGCTGCGCAGTTGCGTGATGCGGGCGCGCAGTTGGGCTCGGCGACGCATGCCCTCCTCGCCTTCGATGAGCGCCAGGCTCGTCAGCAGCGCATGCGCCACCGCTGGCGGCGCAGCCGTGGTGAAGATGTAGGGCCGCGCGCGCTGCACCAGGAAGTCGATCACCGTGCGGTGCGCCGCCACGAAGGCGCCCGACACACCGGCCGCCTTGCCCAGCGTGCCGATGAGCACCAGCCGCTCGGAGCGCAGCGCCAGCGCCTGCAGCGCGCCGCGCCCGGTGGCGCCGAGCACGCCGAAGCCGTGCGCGTCGTCGATCACCAGCCAGGCGTCGTGCTGCTCGGCCAGCGTGAGCAGGCCCGCCACGGGGGCGATGTGGCCGTCCATGCTGAAGACGGCGTCGCTCACGATGATCTTGACCGGCGCATCGCAGGCGGCAAGCTGCGCGTCGAGCGCCTGCAGGTCGCAGTGCGGGTAGCGCTCCACGCGGGCACGGGCCAGCCGCGCGCCGTCGATCAGCGAGGCGTGGTTCAGCGTCTCCGAGAAGATCACCGCCTCGGCGTCGCCCAGCGCCGACAGCACCGCGAGGTTGGCCATGTAGCCGGTGCAGAAGAACAGGCTGCGCGCCTCGGGAATGTGCGGCGCCATCCATTCGCCCAGCCGCTCTTCGAGTTGCGCATGGGCGCGCGAGTGGCCCAGGATCAGGTGCGAGCCGCCGCTGCCCGTGCCGTAGCGCGCCGCGCCTTCGGCCAGCGCCTCGGCCAGCGCGGGGTGCGCGGCCAGGCCCAGGTAGTCGTTGCTGCTGAAGCCGAGCATGGTGCGCGGCGCCGTGGCGCCGGCCAGCGTGAGGATCTGCTCGGGCGCGCAGGCGGTCTCGGCGATCTGCCGGCGGCGGCGCAGCGAGCGCGCGTCGAGCGCGGTGATCTCGTCCTGCAGGCGTTCAAGCAAGCGCAGCATCGCGGGCTCCTTCTTCGGCAACGGGGCCGGATGCGGTGGTGACGGCTTTGAGCGTCGCGAGCGTGCCGTCCACCAGTTGATCGATCTCGTCGTCGGCGATGGCGTACGGCGGCATCAGGTACACGGTCGCACCGATGGGCCGCATCAGCAGGCCGTGGTCGCGCGCCGCGAGGTGGAAGCGCTCGGCGAAGCGCGGGCCGGGCGCGCGCACGTCGAAGGCTGTGATCATTCCGCGCTGGCGCAGGTGATCAACGCCATGCGCCTGGCCGGCCAGCCCCTCGCGCAGGCGGGCGAACAGGCGCGCGGACCGCGAGCGATTGCGGTTCAGCGCGTCTTCTTGGTCGAACAGATCGAGCGTGGCGAGCGCCGCGCGGCAGGCCAGCGCGTTGCCGGTGTAGGAATGCGAATGCAGGAAGCTGCGCGCGGCGTCGTCGTCGACGAAGCCCAGGTAGATGGCGTCGCGCGTCATCACCAGCGCCAGCGGCAGGTAGCCGCCGCTGATTCCCTTCGACAGGCACAGGAAGTCGGGCCAGATGCCGGCCTGCTCGCATGCGAAGAAAGTGCCGGTGCGCCCGCAGCCGACCGCGATCTCGTCGGCGATCAGGTGCACGCCGAAGCAGTCGCACAGCGCGCGCAGGCGGCGCAGGTAGGCCGGATCGTGCATCGCCATGCCGGTGGCGCACTGCACCAGCGGCTCGACGATCACGGCGGCGATGCTGTCGTGCTGCGCGGCCAGCAGCGCCTCGAGCTCGTCGGCCGCGCGATTCGCCACGGCGGCGGCGTCTTCGCCGGGCTGTGCGGCGCGCGCGTCGGGCGAGGCCACGAGGTGCGCGCTGGCGAGCAGCGGCGCATAGGCGTCGCGGAACACGGGCACGTCGGTGACATGCAGCGCGCCCAGCGTCTCGCCGTGGTAGCCGCCGCGCAGCGCCACGAAGCGGCGCTTGTCGGCGCGGCCCGCGTTGCGCCAGGCGTGGAAGCTCATCTTCAGCGCGATCTCCACGGCCGAGGCGCCGTCGGAGGCATAGAAGCAATGGCCCAGCGCGTGGCCCGTGAGCGCCGCCAGCCGCTCGGCGAGTTCGACCGCCGGCGCGTGCGTGCAGCCGGCCAGCATCACGTGCGGCAGCGTGTCGAGCTGCGCCTTGAGCGCAGCGTTGATCACCGGGTGCGCGTGGCCGAACAGGTTGACCCACCACGAGCTGGTGGCGTCGAGGTAGCGCCGGCCCTCGTGGTCGGTCAGCCAGACGCCCTCGCCGCGCGCAATGGGCAGCGGCGGCGCGACGTCGAGGCGGATGCTCTGGGTGCAGGGGTGCCAGACGTGTTGGCGGCTGCGTTGTTGCCAGCCGGCATTGGCGTTCGGAGAAGCAGTGGTCGTTGAGGGCACCCGCGCATTCCTTTCTTGTTCGAAAAAAGCACTACCCCTCGCGAGAAACGAGGGGCAAAGGCGCGGGATCGTATCGACGGAAAGACGGTGCGGCAAACGCGCTTCGGGCGGGTGTTTCGCGGGCGCGATGAGGGAGGTTTGGGCGACGTTGTGTGGCGTAGCGTGGGCGTTCGTCGCTGAGGCAAGCGGCGCAGCAGCGTCGCCCCTGCCCCGCTCGCAGGGGCGCTCCCGCAAGTTGTCCGGCTGCCGCCAAAGATAGCGAGCGTGTGTCCGGTTCTCGGGGTGTCGGCCGCTGCGTCTGCGCTTTTCAGACACAGACGTGGCCGACTTCAATGCGCATCCATCGACCTGTCGCTGTCAGAAAAAACTTCATCCAGAAATTGGCATGAGAACGAACGCCTTCCTTTGCGAAGCAGAGAACAAATTTTCCGAAGAAATGCATCCAGAAGCACTCACTTTGGGGGCGCTTTGATGCTTCATCGTTGAAGTAGAGTTGTCCGGATTCATGCAGCACTTCCGAGGCCGATCTTTGAATCGACAAGGCAGGCGGGAAGATCACGCATGTGAAGAAATAGACCAAGACCGGGCATACCGGCAGTGACACCGGGGAGGTGGTTATCCATGTCAGACAGTTCAAACATCTTCCATGGCGCTGCGCCATGGAAGCTCGAAGGCCTGAGCGTCGCGCGGCTCTCGGAGCAGGCGCGGCTCATCAAGCTGCAGCTGCCCGCGTCGGCGCCGCAGAACGCCGTCGTCGTCGAGTGCTTCACCGGCACCGAAGGCCTCAACGAGCTTTTCGACTTCACCATCGACACGCTCGCCACGTCGAGCGAGTTCGACCCGTTCGCGCTGATCGGAGAAGAGCTGAGCCTGCGCCTGCTGCTGGCCAATGGCAGCTTTCGCACCTGGCACGGCTACCTCACGGCCGTCGATGCGCTGGGCGGTGACGGCGGCCTGGCGCGCTACCGGCTGCACCTGCAACCCTGGCTTGCTGCGCTGGGTCTGCGCCGCGACAGCTTCGTGTACGCCGCCAAGCACGTGCAGGACATCGTCAGCGAAGTGTTCGCCGACCACACGACCGCGAGCTTCAGTTTCGAAGTCACACAGGAGATGCCCGTGCGGCCCACCTGCGTGCAGTACCGCGAGTCGGACCTGGCCTTCGTGCTGCGCTTGCTCGCGGAAGAAGGCCTGAGCTTTCGCTTCGAGCATGAACAGCAGTCGCCCAATGGCAGCAGCACGGGGACCAACACCACGCCCTCGCACCACCGCTTGGTGATCTTCGACCGCGCGGCAACCCCGCCCGACTGCGGCTTGCCGCAGATCCGCTTCCACCGCGTCGACGCCACCGAGTCGACCGACGCCATCATCGCCTGGAGCAGTCGGCGCCAGGTTGCGACCAACGCCGTCATGCGCAACGCCTGGGACGCCAGCGTGCTGCAGGCTCCCACCGGCGCCGTGCAGAGCGCGCTGTCGATGGGCGACGTGCCCGTGCTGGAGCACTACGACGGCGCTGGCGCACAGCGCTACGCCGACAGCGCCACCGCCGCCCGGCGCGCCGAGCAGCAGCTCGTGGCCTTCGAGTCGCGCATCAAGCGCTACGGCGCCGCAAGCAGCGTGCGACAGCTCGGTGCGGGCGAGCGCTTCACGCTCACGCAGCACGACCGCTACGAAGGCCGCAAATTTCTCGCACTGCGCGTGCGCCATGAAGCAGCCAACAATTTGGGCGCGCAAGCCGCGCAGGTGCTGGAGGCCGGCGAACTCGAAAAGGGCAGCTACCGCAACAGCTTCGAGGCCCAGCCGGCCGAAGCGCAGGTCGTGCCGCTGTGGCGACCCAAGCCCACCGCTCCCGAAGCCATGGTCGCGCTCGTGGTCGGGGCCGATGACGACGAGGCACCGACCGCCGTCCACACACAGCGTGACCATCGCGTGCAAGTCCGTTTCCATTGGCAGACCCAGCGTGCGGGCCAGCAGCAGTCGACGAGCAGCGGACAAGGCAGCCTGGTCGCCGCCGGCCGCCACGCCAGCAACCGCCAGTCCGTCTGGCTGCGCGTGGCCGCACCGGTGGCCGGCCCCAACTGGGGCGCCCACCACCTGCCGCGCGTCGGCTCCGAAGTGCTGGTGTCCTTCATCGAAGGCGACATCGACCGACCGGTGGTCGCCCAACAGCTCTACAACGGACAGGATCTGCCGCCCTGGTCGGCCGGCACCGATTCGTCGGCCAATCATGCCGGCGTACTCTCAGGCTGGCACAGCCGCGCGCTCGACGGCAGTGGCTACAACCAGTGGATCGCCGACGACGCGCCCGGACAGGTGCGCACCCGCCTGGCCAGCTCGCACGCGGCCAGTCAACTGAACCTGGGCCACCTCAACGCCCAGTCTCCTGACGAGAGCAGCCGTGGCGCCTGGCGCGGCAGCGGCGCAGAGCTGCGCTCCGACGCCTGGGTCGCCACGCGCGCTGGTGAAGGCCTGCTGATCTCCACGCTGGCCCAGGAACGAGCGGCGGGCAGCGTGCAGGACACCACCAGCGTGCGCGGCCAACTCGCGGGCGCGTTGCGCGAGGCGCAGAAACTGTCCGATGCGGCCGGCGGCGCGAAGGCGTTGGCATTGAGCGCCACGGCGCTGCTGCAGCCGCTCATCGACGACATCGATCCGCAGAAGAACGGGCACTACCCGGGCAGCGTCAACGGCCAGGACGCCCGCGAGCCCAAGGGTGGAGAAGGCGCAGGCTCGCGCGAAGGGCAAGACCCAGTGCCTACCTTCGCGCGACCGCTCATGGTGCTCGATGCGGCCATGAGCTTGAACATGGCCACACCCGCCAGCGCCACGGTGTTCGCGGGCGAGGCGATCCATTGGACTGCGCAGGCGCAAGCTCACTTGGCAGCGGGAAAGACCGTGAGCTTGGCGGCTGGCAAATCAATCGGCCTGTACAGCCACGAAGGCGGCATCCAGGTCATCGCGCAGGACGGGCCGGTGAGTGTGCAGGCGCACACCGACGAACTCGAATGGCTGGCCAAGGAAGGCTTCACGGTCACCAGCAGCAACGACGAGATCCATGTGCTGGCCCAGAAGAAGATCACGCTCAAGGGTGGGCAGACGAGCATCGAGCTGGATGGGATGAACATCACGCTGAAGATGCCGGGGCTGCTGGACATCAAGGGGACGAGCAAGAGCTTCGTGGGGCCGGGAGGGAAGCCCGCAAAGTTGCCGGCCCTGCCCACGGGCATCGCGGTGTTCGAAGAGCCGCCGAGCACTGCACCGCCGCCCCGCAAGTTCAAGTTTTCGGTTTAGGCGAGCACGCGATGATCATCAGCCCACCCTTTCTGTCCCAGCCGAACATCCCCGTCTACAGCGACCAATGCGTCAGCGACGTGATGCCCGGCGGTATCGTCGGCAGCGGCGCCTTTCCCGTCAGCCAGGCGATGGCCTGGCACGGCGGCATCCACATCAACGCCCCCGCAGCCGACGAACCGGTGCGCGCCATCGCCGATGGCATCGTGATCTTCCGGCGCGATGGCGGTACCGCGCGCTATGACGCGCAAGACCATTCGACGGGGTGTGTCGTCATTCGCCACAAGACGGAGATCGGTGCCAACGGCGCCAACGCCGTCGAGGTTGTCTACTACTCCATCTATCAGCATCTGCGCCTGCTCGATGCCAATCTGCCGGCCGTCAATCAGGCCGTCTACCGCAAGGACAAGCTGGGTTTGGCCGGCACGATCTACGGTCGGGCCAACTGCATCCACCTGGAGATCGTTGCTGGCGATGCCGATACCCGGAATCTCGTGGGTCGCGACACCGGCAATTTGCCGCTCACCAGTGACGGTCGCACCGACGCGGTGTACGGCGAGGTCTACGTGCTGGTGCCCGCCAAGAGCCCTTACCACAGCGCGCAACCAACCGGCGCGACCCTGCCTGCGGCGGCGGGTGACAGCGGCGGTGCCGATCTGATCGTCGGCATCAGGTACGAGGCCGCCAACGCCACGCTGACCACCTACCAACTGACGGGCGAGGTCGTCGGTGCGGCCATCGTGGAAACCGACGCCGAGTACAACCTCTATACCGAAGCGAACACGCGGCATGGTCGCCTCAGCGCAAGCGTCCAGACCACCAGCAGCCCCAGCGGCTGGTACGAGCTGCTGCGCTTCGGCCGCAAGCTGGGCACCGACCCATTGCCCAACGATGCGGCCCATTGGCGCAAGGTCGCTGTCCCCGGACAGCCGGGGGGCGTCTGGCTCGACCTGAATGCCAGCAACACCCGGAAATTCAGCGATGCCGACTTCCCCCACTGGTCTGGCTGGAAGCTCATTGACGATGACACCCAGGACGACAACAGCCAGTGCAGCTCGGCCCTGATCGATGCCATGCTGGCCCCAGCGGCCCAGCCCACGACACCACCCAGCGGGCCCCCGAACATGAACGGCCCATCCGTGCCGACACCGCAAGCGCCGGAGAACGCCACGACCACGCCAGAGCAAAAGGCAGCCAACCGAAAGCAGAACCTGTGCAAACCCGCGGTTCAAGCGAAGTTGGCCAAGACCGTCTGCAAGTTCCCCACGGAGTGGGCCAAGGACGAAGTGCGCAAGCGCTGGGCGTGGACACGCGACAAGGGCAACCCTCACATGCCATACCCGTTGGAGGACGAGACGGACTTCACGGAAATGTCCGACTTTGCGCAAAAGCTTTGTTTCTGGGAGGAACTGCCCGCGGAAGACAAGGCGCGCCTGACGATCAAGCACTGGCACTTTCATCCGCGGGAGTTCATCAAACACTTCAGGAAATGCGGGTGGCTCGGAAAGGAAGAATTGGCGCAGCTATTGCCTCGTCGTTCTTATAAGTACAGATTCACTCCATTCAGGGCCGATCCGGTGAATATTGGCTGGGCCACTGCCCTGCAGCGATTTTCGATCTACTCGATCGAATTCAACAAGGCGATCAGAAAATATGGAATTTCCATTGGATTCCGGCTAGCCCATTTTTTGGGGCAAATATACATCGAGACCGATATTGTCAGAACAATGAGGGAGGTTGGGCAAGGGCGAAAAAGTTCGAATGGAAACTGGCCCGCACCAGCCATGGAGTTCTATACCGTCTTCTTTGGCCGCGGCATGATGCAATTGACATGGCCTGCAAACTACGACGGATATCGGAATTTTCGAACTGCCGCCTCACTCCCTGACTCAGGAGGGAGCTATGTAGATCAATGGGGAAGAATTACTACAACCTCGACTCACTATTGGGCGAACCCTCGTGACGGTGGAGTTCAGCAGCTATGGTTTCCTCGGTATGACCCGGATATCATTGCAAGTGATGCTCATAATTCCTGCGACTCTGCCGGTTGGTATTGGGTTTCAAAAGCGATAGGCAATCGTCAAACCAACATCAATCAAGTTTGCGATCAAGGCATGACTTCTGCAGCCATAGGACGAGCCTCAGTTCTTGTGAATGGTGGTGGCTATGGCTACTTCGAGAGACAAGGCTATGCCTTGTTCGCCATTCAGTATTTGAGTGAGGCTTCACCTCGCACCGACGAGGTTCAAATTCAAATCTCCCATGGCAGAATGACCGCCAGCATTTCGGTTAACTATCAGCCGCAACGACCATGAAATCAAAGTCCATACTCTTTGCAATTATTTTCGCACTACCCCTCCTGGCTTTCGCAAAAGACGTCCGACTAGAGGCAAATAGAGAGTTCAATGCATGCATGAAGGAAACAAAAAAAGACAGAGAGCAATGCAATTTTGGAGGATGCGGAAATATAGCCGGAACTTGCTATGAAAGGCAGGTGAATTCGATTTCTTCAGCGACTGACGTTTTGGTGAAAAACCTAAAGTCTGGGCGGTGCGCGCAATCAGTCGATGTGGCTTCTAATGAAATTGAAGCCCTCAACTCAAAATTGAAATTACTCGCCCCCTTTGATGGAACCTGGAGTGGGTACGACGTCCAGGTGGAAATCGCGTTATTAAAAAACACCGTCATGAATGCATTGACAAAAGAGTGCCGCCAATGACTTTAGCATCCATGATGCATCGAACTTTTTCCTACTAAAATTCTGATGAGAAAGTTGATTTTTTGTTTTTTCATGGCTTTTCACTTGTTGGCAAGCGGGCAAGTGTCGAAAGAGTCGCAGCAGAAAAAAATTCAGGCAAACGTATCAAAAATTGCCAATCTCGGTCCGGGTTGCCGCATCGAGTTGAAGATTCCAAGCGGTGCCAACTTCAGATCGGGCCACGAATCCAGTCAAGGCCCAGGTGTCGCAGGATTTTCTTTAAAAATGACTCCCGATTTTTCCAGCAGCGGCGACTGGAGTTTTGACTTCAACTGCTACAAAATTGACGATGACCAAGTTCAAAGGGGGTGGGCTGTTCGTTTGCCAACGGGAGGATGGGCGCCAAATCATGAAAACGGTGGAAGGGAGCTTCTTGAGAATAAAGCACTTCGACTTTTTTCCTTGACCGCGAAAAACTCGAATGGCTGGGCGGTCGCCGTGGATGACACGATAGGGGAGGAAAAATATCGACAAAGACGCCTGATTTATTGTTTTACCCGTGAAATGAAAGCCGTGTGTGGTGAAAGCGTGGTTGGGCATCTTGATTTTCTAAAGAGGAAAGGCAACATCGATTTGACCTCTCGAGCATTAGCAATATTGCGCGGGATAGAGTTTTTGGAAGATACCCCACCAACCCCAGAGTCATTGCAGCGTTGACAGTAGATCTATGAGCTTCCAATCGGTGCAATGAAAAAATTTCTCCGTATTTTTCTCCTTCTGCATTTGAGCTTAATTTTTTCCGCGTGCCTTCATGCCGGCGAAGCTGAAAGCTTCAATTTATGCAACTCCATAAAATTCAAAACTTTCGGCTTTAGTTTGGAGAAATTGCAATCCTCTCTCGAAGAGGGGATGTGCCAAAAGTGGAAAAACGCCGAAGTACGGATTCTGGTTATAAATCTGGAGAAGGGCGACAGAGAGTTAGAGCAGAAAATTCAAAAAGAAAAGAAACCTTACTTGTATGTAAGGAAGGATCGAACAACTCCTCCGGGGCCAATTTTTGATTTTGTAAGATATGAAGCTGCCGGGAGAAGATATTTTTTTGATGAAAATAAATTCCTGCAGGCAATCAATGAATGGCCTGTGTACCAGCAGAGAGCGGCAGAGGTAGCGAAAGAGTCTGAGGGCGCAATAAATCCAGATGCAAAAATTCAGCACTGGAAGAATAACTCCGGGGATTTTTTGGTGTGTGCCATAACTTATCGAAATCAGAAAAATGAACCCAAGTTCATGGAGAGGCACTTTTCTTTTTTCAAAAGAAACAGGATTTCCGCAGTCTATAGCTCTGCTTTATTGCGGATCAACGACAGTGTGGCGCTCGAAGAGGTCGACACTGTTGAAAAACTATTCCGATCTATCGAGTTGGTGCAGTAGACGATTTCGAATTGAGGGTCAGGCTTGGCGCGCTCCACGTCGCCCCATCCGAGCGGGAAAAAGGAGACTTCAATAAAAAGGCTTGTCTTTTTTTCGTAGCCTTTCAGTTGCCCGCAACAGGTCAAACCTCGAAAAAATCGCCCCCATGAAATATTGCGGACTCTTGCCATAGCAGGCAATTGAATGTCATTTCATCGACAACGAATTCGTTGACGCAGAAGATCGACGTCGAACGTTGCAAACAGGCGGCGATCTCAGCCTCCGACGAGATTGAAAACCTCAATTCAAAACTGAAATTACTCGCTCCCTTTGGTGGAACTTGGAGCGGATACGACGTCCAGGTGGAAATCGCACTATTAAAAAACACCGTTCAGTTGCTGCTCTTTTTCACCAGCGCGGCGATGTACGCATCCATCGACACGGCCCCGCGCTTCGGCGCATGCGCCGGCTCGTAGGCCTCTTCGAGCGTGAGCCGCGTCATCTCGACATAGGACTTCGCCGCCGGCTCCGAGAAGCCCATCGCGCGGAAGGCCTGCTCCCACTGCGCGGGCGGCGTCTGCACGGCTTCGACCGGCCGGCCCAGCGCGGCGGCAAAGGCTGCTGCCACATCGGCCGGCGAATACGGCTTCGGCCCCTCGACGTGATGCAACCCCGAGGCTTCGGGCGGGGCTAGCATAAGCTTGGCCGCGGCCTCGCCGATGTCGTGCGGCGCCACCATCGGCAGCTTGAAGTCGGGCGGGTACATGCTGTGCACCTTGCCCTCGGTGCGCGCGGTCTCCAACGAGGCGTCCCAGTTGCTCATGTAGTAGGCCGCGCGCTGCACGCTCAGCGGCGCGGGCCCGGCGGCCAGCGCCTGCTCCATGTCGTAGAGCACGCCCAGGTCGCCGATGCCCTCGCCGGGCTGCGCGCCGTAGGTCGACGCAGCGACGATCTTCTCGAGCTTGCAGCCTTCGATCGCGGCCAGGATGGCGCGCAGGCTGCGGTGCTCCTCGGCCACGGTGTCGGTCGACGGAGCGGCCGGCGGGTTGAGCACGAAGAGCCGCGTGCCGCCGGCGATCACGCGGTGCAGCGCGGCCGTGTCGAAGATGTTGACCTCCGCCACGCGTGCGCCCTTGTCCTGCTGCGCCCGCGTCTTGCGGGCGTCTCGTGTGACCAGCGTCACGGGCTGGTTTTGCGCAAGCAATGCTTGCGTCAGCGCCGAGCCGACATGGCCCGTCGCGCCCAGAATGATGTGCATGGTGGCCCTTCGTGCGGGGTCAGCTGCGCTTCTCGGCGTTGCGCTTGCGTGTGGCCGCGGCCTTCTTCGCGGACGCGGAGCGTTCGGCGGCGGTGCGGTTCGCCGCTGCCGCGCCGCCGAGGCGGCCGCCCTTGCGCGACGGCCCGTGGTGCTCGGCCTTGCCGCGCCCCGAGCCGCTCTTCTTGCCGCCGCCGGTCTCGGCATTCACCGTGGCCCAGGCGCGGCGCTCGGCCTCGCCCTTGGCCACGCCGCGGTGCTCATAGCCTTCCTCGATGTGCTCGGCCTTGCGTTTCTGCTTGTCCGTGTAGGACGACTTGTCGCCTCTTGGCATGTCGTGCTCCTTCGATCAAAGGGATGAAAGAAGCCTTCATGCTGGCCGCCTGTGCGGGGCCGTGGGTCGGAGGAGACAGGCGCTGCGCGTCAGCGCAGTCTGTCGTGCGAGCGGGTTCGCAAGGTGATCGAGTAGCGCAGCGCCTCGGTCGGCGCAATGGCGTGCTGCCATGCCCAGCGCGCCGGCCCGCGCAGCAGGTACACGGAGCGCGGCTCGATGAGCAACTCGAGCGCGGCCGGCCCCGAGGCGGGCGCGCCGGGCACGTAGGGCCGGAACTGCATCACCGCATCGCCGTGCAGCGAGACGCCGACGATGTCCTCGAAATCGGGCACGTCGCGGTGCCAGCCCAGCGGCGTGCCGGGGCGGTACTCGGCGATCAGCAGGTGCGTGAGGTCTTCGGGCGCGACGCCGGCCCAGGCCCCTGCCTTGGCCCGCAGCGGGTGCAGCACCTCGGGCAGCGGCGCGCCGGGCTTGAGGCGGTTCGTGTCGAAGTCGTAGCTGCCGCCGAAGCTGGTGCCGCGCCGGCGCGCGGTGTATTCCTTGTAGCGCATCTCCTTGAGCGGCAGGCCCTGCACGATGCGCAGCAGATCGGCCTCTTCGTCGCGCGACAGGAACTCGCTTTCGTAGCGCAGGCCCTCGATGGCTGCGACGGGCGCCTCGCCGAACAGGTCGGGCTGGCCGGCGTGTTCAAGGCGTCGGGTGGCGCGCATCGTTTTCGGTTTCCCCGGCCAGTTGCACATGCCACCAGCTCGGCAGCAGCTCGCGGATCTCGGCGCGCGCAAAGCGGTCGTCGAGCAGGTGCAGCACGCCCGTGTCGGCCTCGGTGCGGATCACGCGGCCCGCGGCCTGCACCACCTTTTGCAGGCCCGGGTAGAGGTAGGTGTACTCGTAGCCCTTGCCGAAGCGCGACTGCATGCGTTCGCGCGTGATCTCGTTGAGTTCGTTGTACTGGGGCAGCCCCAGGCTCGCGACGAAAGCGCCGATGAGCCGGCTGCCCGGCAGGTCGATGCCCTCGCCGAACGCGCCGCCGAGCACGGCGAAACCGATGCCCTGTCCGCCCTCCTCGAAGCGCGCGACGAAGCCGTGGCGATCGGCCTCGCGCATGCCGCGCGTCTGCGCCCACACGGGCACGCCGGGGTGGCGCAGCGAGAACGCGGCGCAGGCCTTGTCGAGGTAGTCGAAGCTGCTGAAGAAGGCCAGGTAGTTGCCGGGCAGGCGCTCGAACTGCGCGCCGATGATGTCCGCCACATGGCGCAGCGAACCGGCGCGGTCGCGAAATCGCGTCGACACGCCGGTCGCCACCTCGACGCGCAGCTGCCGGCTGCTGAACGGCGACGCCACGTCGAGCAGCGCCGTGTCTTCGGGCAGGCCGAGCGCGTCGCGGTAGAACGCGAACGGCGACAGCGTGCCCGAGAAGCAGGTGACCGACACCGCGTCGGCAAAGCGGCCTTCGAGAAACGGCCCGGGCACGAGGTTGCGGATGGCCAGGCCGCGCTGTTCCTGCGTGCTGCCCAGGGTGCGCTCGAACACCGAGTGGTCGTCGAAGACCTCGGCCAGCCGCGCGAAGTGCAGCGCGTCGAAGAAGAAGCGCTGCAATGGCCCCTGCGCGGCCTCCGGCGTGGCGGCGAAGTGCTCGGCCATTGCGGTGTTGGCGGCCTGCAGCGTGCGCAAAAAACGCTCGGGGATCTCGTCGGCGGTGTCGTAGTCAGCCGTCTGCGCCTGCTGCAGCGTGTCCCATTCGCGGAACAGCCGTGCGAGCGGGCCGCGCACGGCGGCCGGCGCGGCGCGGTGCGCTTCTTCGAGGGCCGCGCCTTCGAGCTTCGCGGTGTACATGCCGCGCGCCCGCTCCAGCAGGTTGTGCGCCTCGTCGACCAGCACGGCGACGCGCCAGTTGGCGTCTTTCATGCTGGCGAACAGGAAGGCGCTGCTGTCGAAGTAGTAGTTGTAGTCGCCCACGATGACGTCGCTCCAGTGCGTCATTTCCTGCGCGAGGAAATAGGGGCACACCTCGTGTGCGAGCGCGACCTGGCGCAGGGCCTCGCGGTCGAGCCAGCCCGTCTGTGCGGCCTCGGCACGCGCGGCGGGCAGGCGGTCGTAGAAGCTGCGCGCCAGCGGGCAGGCCTCGCCGTGGCAGGCGCGGTCGGGGTATTCGCAGACCTTCTCGCGGGCCGCAAGCTCGAGCACGCGCGGGCGTGCGCCGCCCTGCCCCAGCACCCGCAGCGCATCGAGCGCCACGGGCCGGCCGGAGGTCTTGGCGGTGAGGAAGAACACCTTGTCGACCCGGTGCGCCGCGCGCGCCTTGAGCAGCGGGAACAGCGTGGCCAGCGTCTTGCCGATGCCCGTGGGCGCCTGTGCCAGCAGGCATCGCGCACTGACCGCCGCGCGGTAGACCGCCTCGGCCAGTTCGCGCTGGCCGGTGCGGAACGTGGCGTGGGGAAATTCGAGCCGCGCCAGTGCGGCGTCGAGCGCGCCGCGGTGATCAGCCTCGCGCTGCGCCCAGTCGCTGTAGCAGGCGCACAAGGTCTCGAAGTGCGTGCGCAAGGTGTCGCGCGTGTGCTGCTCCTCGAGCACGGTTTCATCGCCGCTGGCCAGGTCGAGGTAGACCAGTGCAACGGTCAGGCTGTCGTGCCCTTCCTGTTCGCAGAGCATCCAGCCGTAGCAGCGCGCCTGTGCCCAGTGCAAGGCGCGGTGGTTGGCGCGGATGGCGTCGAAGTCGCCGCGGAAGGTCTTGATTTCTTCCACCCGCGCCTGCGACGGGTCGTAGCCGTCGGCCCGGCCGCGCACGCGCAAGGGGCCGCAGGTGGTGTCGAGCGGCACCTCGCTGCGGTAGTCGCCACCGCGCCGGGCCTGCACGAGCGCGTGGCCGGCCATGCCTTCGAGCGCGCTGGGCGCGGGCACGAAGCGCAGGTCGAGATCGCCTGCCTTGGCGCCGAACGCGCACAAGGCCTTGACGGACACGACGTGCGCCGCCGAGACGGTGGCAGACGCGGCGGGAGACGGAGATTGGGGTTCGGAAGGCATGCTGCCGATACTGGATGAAACCACAGTATACCGAGCACCGAATGCGGCAATACGTCACACAAAGTGCTATCGGGGTGTTCTCCGACAGGTCAAATGCACTTTTTCGGCAAGACTTGACAAGTTTTGCTTACAAATGCGCCCATGAAAACTCCCTCCGCGATCGACCCCGTCGAATTCGACCGCCTGCTCAGCCGCAACCTCAAGCTGCCGCTGCTCGGGGGCCTGATCGGCGCCGTGGCATTCGTCGCGCTCATCCTGTATTTGCTGTCGAGCCTGAGCTGGGTCGAGCACACCGACCAGGTGACGCGCGCCGCCAGCGAACTGCAACGCCGCTCCATCGACATGGAGACCGGCATGCGCGGCTACCTGATCACCGGGGAGGAGAATTTTCTCGAGCCCTACCAGACCGCGCTGCCGCGCCTGAAGGCCGACACCGACGCGCTGCGCCGCCAAGTGTCGGACAACCGCCAGCAGGTGGAACGCGTCGACCGCATCGCGGGCCTGCAGGAGTCATGGCTGACGTTTGCGCGAGAAATGATCGAGGCGCGGCGCAATGGCGTCGACCTGCAGGCCACGGTGCGGCTGGGCCGCGGCAAGCGCCTGACCGACGAGCTGCGCGCCGAGTTCACGGCCTTCATGGACACCGAGCAGACGCTGCGCTTCCAGCGCAACACCGAGGCCAACCGCACCAGCTGGTGGGTCGTCGGCCTGTTCCTGCTGTTCACGCTGGTGTTCTCGGGACTGGTCGCGTTCTTCGGGCGCCGGCAGCTGATGCGGCTGTCCGACAGCTACGACGTGGTGCTGCGCGAGCAGGCGGCGCATGCCGAGCGCCTGGCGCAGGAGGCCTGGCTGCGCAGCGCGCAGACCGAGCTGGTCGGCGAATTGGTCGGCGAACTCAGTGCGCCCGACATGGGCCGCAAGATCCTCGCGTTTTTCTCGCGCCACCTCGGCAGCTCGGTCGGTGCGCTGTATGTGCGCGAACGCCACGGTCCGCTGCGCCGTGCCGCGAGCTACGGTTTTTCGAGCGAGGCCGAAGCCTCGCCGCAGGTGTTCTCGCCCACCGAAAGCCTGGTCGGCCAGGCGGCGGCCGAGCAGCGTCGCATGCTGATCGACCCGGTGCAGGCCGACTACCTGAAGGTCAATTCGGGTCTGGGCGAGATGGCACCCAAGGCCGTGCTGCTGCTGCCCGTGGCGGCCGACGGCGTCGCCAACGGCGTGATCGAACTCGGCCTGCCGGGCGCGCCCGACCCTCGCAGCGAGCAGCTGCTCGACCTGGTGGCCGACGACATCGGCACCTCGCTGGCGGCGGCGCGCTACCGCGAACAACTGCAGGACGTGCTGGCCGAAACGCAGCAGCTCAACGAAGAGCTGCAGGTGCAGCAGGAAGAGCTGCGCACGGCCAACGAAGAACTCGAAGAACAGTCGCGCGCCCTGCGGGCTTCGCAGGCCATGCTGGAGAACCAGCAGGCCGAACTGGAGCAGACCAACAGCCAGCTGTCGGAACGCACCGAAGCGCTCGACCAGCGCAACACCGCGCTGCGCCGCGTGCAGCGCGACCTCGAAGACCGCGCCGACGAGCTGCAGCGCGCCAGCCGCTACAAGTCGGAGTTCCTGGCGAACATGTCGCACGAACTGCGCACGCCGCTCAACAGCGCACTCATCCTGGCCAAGCTGCTGGGCGACAACCCGCAGGGGAACCTGTCGTCGGAACAGGTGAAGTTCGCCGAATCGATCTACGCCTCGGGCAACGACCTGCTGGTGCTGATCAACGACATCCTGGACATCGCCAAGGTCGAGGCCGGCAAGCTGGAGCTGGTGCCCGAAGAAGTGCCGCTCGACAAGCTCGCCCACAGCCTGGAGAACACCTTCCGCCCGCTCGCGACGGACAAAAACCTGGAGTTCCGGCTGGAGCTGCGGCCTGACGCGCCGGCCTTTCTGGTCACCGACCGGCAACGGGTCGAGCAGATTCTCAAGAACCTGCTGTCGAACGCGATCAAGTTCACCGAGCGCGGCGAGGTGGCGCTCACGGTGTCGGCCACGGCCGATGGCGGCGCGGCCTTTGCGGTGCACGACTCGGGCATCGGCATCGACCCGCAGCAGCACGAGCTGATCTTCGAAGCCTTCCGCCAGGCCGACGGCACCACGAGCCGGCGCTATGGCGGCACGGGGCTGGGCCTGTCGATCTCGCGCGACCTCACGCAGCTGCTCGGCGGCACGCTGACGGTCAAGAGCGAAGCCGGCCAGGGCAGCACCTTCACGCTGCAGCTGCCGGCGCGCGCGCCGCAGACCCCGCTCGCACCGGCCACGCCGCTGGGTTCGATGGGCACGCTGCGCGCCACGCCGACGCCTTCGCCGGCCCATGCGCCGGCCGTGCTGTCGCCGCCGCCGCTCGCGCCCCCTGCCCCGGCGCCGGCGGTGCCGGCCCCGCGCTTCGCGGACGACCGATCGATTCCGCGCGACCAGGTGCGCCGCGTGCTGGTGATCGAAGACGAGCCCCAGTTCGCCCACATCCTCTACGACCTGGCGCACGAGCTGGGTTATCGCTGCCTGGTGGCGCACGGCGCGGCCGATGGTTTCGAGCTGGCCACGCAGTTCGTGCCCGACGCGATCCTGCTGGACATGCGCCTGCCCGACAGCACCGGCCTGGACGTGCTGCAAAAGCTCAAGGACTCGCCGCACACGCGCCACATTCCGATCCACGTGGTTTCGGCCGCCGACAACGCGCAGGCCGCCGCGCTGCACATGGGCGCCATCGGCTTCGCGCTGAAACCGGCCACGCGCGAAGAGCTGACCAAGGTGTTCGCGCGGCTGGAAGAAAAGCTCACGCAGAAGGTCAAGGTCGTGCTGCTGGTGGAAGACGACGCACGGCAACGCGAGAGCGTGATCAAGCTCATCGGCGACGACGACATCGAGATCGTCGCGGTCGGCTCCGGCGAAGAGGCGCTCGAGCTGCTGCGCACGCGCGTGTTCGACTGCATGGTCACCGACCTGCGCCTGCCCGACATGCAGGGCAGCGAGCTGCTCAAGCAGATGGCGGCGGAAGAGATCGTGTCGTTCCCGCCCGTCATCGTCTACACCGGGCGCAACCTCACGCGCGACGAAGAGACGGAGCTGCAGCGCTACTCGCGCTCGATCATCATCAAGGGCGCGCGCTCGCCCGAGCGGCTGCTCGACGAGGTGACGCTGTTCCTGCACAAGGTGGAGGCGGAACTGTCGAGCGAGCGCCAGGGCATGCTGAAGACGGCGCGCGGGCGCGACCGCATCTTCGAGGGCCGCACCATCCTGCTGGTGGACGACGACGTGCGCAATATCTTCGCGCTGACCAGCGCGCTGGAGCAGCGCGGCGCCACGGTCGAGATCGGCCGCAACGGCCGCGAAGCGCTGGAGCGCCTGGACCAGGTGAGCGAGATCGACCTCGTGCTGATGGACGTCATGATGCCGGAGATGGACGGCCTGGAAGCCACGCGCCGCCTGCGCGCCGACCCGCGCTTCGCGAAGATGCCGGTGATTGCCATCACCGCCAAGGCCATGAAGGACGACCGCGACCAATGCCTGGCCGCAGGTGCCAGCGACTACCTGGCCAAGCCGGTGGATCTGGAGCGCCTGTTCTCCCTGCTGCGCGTGTGGATGCCGAAGATGGAGCGCCTGTGACCCGCAAGCCCCTCCCCGCTCCGGCGTCGGGCACGCCGCCCGCGCAAGCCCAGCCGCTGAGCGACACCGAGATCGAGCTGCGCCTGCTGATGGAGGCCATCTACCTGAAGTACAGCTACGACTTCCGCAACTACACCACGGCCTCGCAGAAGCGCCGCGTGCTGTACGCGCTGGAGCAGCTGGAGTTCCCGAGCATCTCGGTGCTGCAGGACCGCGTGCTGCGCGACGCGACCTTGTTCGGCCGGCTGCTGCAGTTCCTGACGATCCCGGTGAGCGAGATGTTCCGCGACCCGGCCTACTTTCTGGCGCTGCGCCGGCACGTGGTGCCGATCCTGCACACCTACCCGTCGGTGAAGGTGTGGGTGGCGGGCTGCAGCACCGGCGAAGAGGTGTTCTCGCTGGCCATCCTGCTGCGCGAGGAAGGCCTGCTCGAACGCACGCAGATCTACGCCACCGACATCAACCCGGCCTCGCTCGAAAAGGCGCGCCAGGGCATCTTTCCGCTCGAAGCGATCCGCGGCTACACGTCGAACTACCAGCGCGCGGGCGGGCTCAGTGCGTTCTCCGATTACTACACCGCCGCCTACGAGGCCGCGCGCTTCGACCCCTCGCTGTGCGCCGACGTGATCTTTGCCGACCACAGCCTGGCGACCGACAGCGTGTTCGCCGAGACGCAGCTGGTGTCGTGCCGCAACGTGCTGATCTACTTCAACCGCCAGCTGCAGGACCGTGCGCTCGGGCTGTTCCACGAGTCGCTGTCGCACCGCGGTTTTCTGGGGCTGGGCTCGAAGGAGAGCATCGACTTCTCGGGCTACGCCGACCGCTTCGACACGCACGCGCGCGCCGAGCGCATCTACCGCAAGGTCGCATGAAGCGCGACAGCACCCGGCACCGTTCGTTTCCGCTTCGCCGCGTCGAGGCCGTGGTGCTCGGCGCCTCGGCGGGCGGCATCGACGCGCTCAGTGCGGTGCTCGACGGCCTGCCCGCGGGCTGGCGCATTCCGATGGCGGTGGTGCTGCACCTGCCCGAATCGCACGACAGCCACCTCGCCGAGATCTTTGCGCAGCGCCTGCCCATTCCCGTGCACGAGGCACTCGACAAGATGCCGCTGACCGACGGCTGCCTGTACTTCGCGCCGCCGGGCTACCACCTGTCGATCGAGCGCGGGCGCCGCTTCTCGCTGAGCTGCGAGCCGCCCGTGCTGTATTCGCGCCCCTCCATCGACGTGCTCATGGCCTCGGCCGCCGACGCCTACGGGCCGTCGGTGGCGGGCTTTCTCATGACCGGCGCGAACGAAGACGGCGCCGAAGGCCTGTTGTGCATCCACCGCGCCGGCGGACTCACCGCCGTGCAAGACCCGAAAGAAGCCCTGGTTTCCACCATGCCCCTCGCCGCCATCGCGCGCCACACGCCCGACCACGTGCTTCCCCTGCGTGACCTGCGCACGCTGCTGCAGCAACTGGAGCCCGTCCATGCCCTTTGAGGTCGAAAGCAAGCTGCTGATCGTCGACGACCTGCCCGAGAACCTGCTGGCGCTCGAAGCGCTGATTCGCGCGCCGGGCCGGCTGGTGTACCGCGCCGGCTCGGCCGAGGCCGCGCTGACGCTGCTGCTGGAGCACGAATTCGCGCTCGCCATCGTCGATGTGCAGATGCCCGGCATGAACGGCTTCGAGCTGGCCGAGCTGATGCGCGGCACCGAGCGCACGCGGCACATTCCGATCATCTTCGTGAGCGCCGCCGGGCGCGAGATGAACTACGCCTTCCAGGGCTACGAAAGCGGCGCGGTCGACTTTTTGCACAAGCCGCTCGACCCGCACGCGGTGGTCAGCAAGGTGAGCGTGTTCGTCGACCTGCACCAGCACCGCAAGGCGCTGCGCCACGAAATGGAATCGCTGGCCGCCGCGCACCGCAAGCAGGAGGAGCTGGTGCAGCAGCTGCAGCACACGCAGCGCGAGCTGGAACGCGCGGTGCGCATGCGCGACGACTTCATGTCGATGGTGTCGCACGAACTGCGCACGCCGCTGAACACGCTGTACCTCGAAGCACAGTTGCGCCAGCTGCACCTGTCCAAGGGCAAGCTCGACAGTTTTTCGCCCGAGAAGCTGCCCACCATGATCGAACGCGACCAGCGGCAGATCCGCAACATGGTGCGCCTCATCGACGACATGCTCGACGTGACGCGGCTGCGGCGCGATGCGCTGTCGATCCAGACCAAGCCGGTCGATCTGGCAGAACTGGCGCGCGCCGTGGTCGACAACCTGCGCCACCAGGCCGAGGCCGCGGGCTGCACCATCGCGCTGGAAGCGCCCGACACGCTGCGCGGCGTGTGGGACGAATTCCGCATCGAACAGGTGCTGACCAACCTGCTGACCAACGCGTTGCGCTACGGCGGCGGCAAGCCGGTCGAGATGACGGTGCGGCGGGAAGGCGACAACGCCGTGGTGAGCGTGCGCGACCAGGGCATCGGCATTTCGCCCGAGGACCACCAGCGCATCTTCGAGCAGTTCGAGCGCACCGACGTCAGCCGCAAGCACGCGGCCGGCCTGGGCCTGGGGCTGTACATCACGCACAAGATCGTGACGCTGCATGCAGGGCGCATCGGGGTGGAGAGCACGCAGGGCCAGGGCGCGCGCTTTTTCGTCGAACTGCCGCTGCAGACGCCTGCTGCCACCCAGGACGGCGGGAAGTAACAAACGAAGCCCTTGTTACGGCTTCCCGTAGGCACTGCGCCGATACTGGGGATCGCAATCAATGGATGCCGAGAGAAAACAACTGTGAATGTGCTGATCGTCGACGACAACGAGGCTGCGGCCGACCTGCTGCGGGAGCTGCTGACACTGCAGGACCACACCGCCCGCTGTACCTACACGGCGCAACAGGCGCTCGATGCAGCGGCCGGCGAGCGCTTCGATGCGGCGCTGATCGACCTCACCCTGCCCGACTTTCCGGGCACCGAGGTGGCGCGACGCCTGCGTGCCACCGCAGCCGAAGGCACGCCGCGGCTGCTGGTGGCGATCTCTGGTTTTTCGGAACGGGACGCGGCGAATGCCGCGCCGGGCGAGGTGCTGTTCGACCACCACCTGCAAAAGCCGATCGACATCGACGCGCTCGAGCGCATCCTGGCGCCGGGCTGACCGGCGCCCTCGCCTTCAGCGCATCGCGCGGTAGCGATACAGGCGAAAACCTTCCTTCTGGATGAAGCCGCTGGGCTCCCAGCCGCGTGCGAGCGCGCGATCGGTGATCTGCGCCATCTGCAGGCCGATGCTGTCCTGGAGGTTGTCCCCCACGGCCAGCTCGAACTTGCGAAGCTCCCCGTCCAGGGCCTCCACCGCCGCCATGGCGGCCTCGACATCGGTGAAAGGCCGAACGCTGGTCTGCATTTTTTGTCGCTCCTTGGGCACTCTGCGCGCCTGTTGAACGATGAAAGGCAAGTGTCATGCCCCGGACTGAAACCCTCCTCCGGGCATGAATTGAATTCTTTGAACTTACAAATGTGACTGATTGTGACGTTTTCGTCAGGAGTCACGCCAAGAATTGGCATGCCCGAAAGCATGCGGCGACGGGATCAATCAATCGCGGTCGTCATCCTCGTCGTCGTCATCGTTCGGCGGACGGTAGGGATAGCCGGGGCCGTAGTACGGGCGTCCGGGCGGTGGCGCATAGATCGGAGCCGGCCGGTAGTACACGGGCGGCGGCGGCCGGTAGTAGGCCCGCGGCGGCGGTGGCTCGTAGTAGATCGGGGCCGGGTATGCATAAACGGGCGGCGGCACGTAGTACGGCGGCGCATAGACCGCGCCGGGCGTGCCGATCTGCACCGACCAGTTCGTGCGTGCGCTGGCAGTGCCCGTGACGAGCAGCGCGCCGGCCGCGATGGCGGCAACGGCGGCCCATCTGAAAACAGAAGAATCATTGGGGGAATGCATGGGGACTCCAGGCCCGGCGCGAACGGCGCCGGGGTGGTCATGCAACGTGGCTCGCCTCCGCATGGTGCACGCCGAAGGTCACCAGCTGGTTGCCAAACGTGAACAGAATTCTCAGTCGACGATCGCTCTGCGCGACAGCATGACGTCGTCGCCGGTCGTGTTGAAGGCGATGGTCGGCGCGCTGAAGTCGCTCAGCGGCGCGCCCAGGCCGATCTCGCCGCGGCCGTGCAGCACGCATTCGTCGCGCCGCAGCGCAATCTCGTGGCTCGAGCCGCCGTTGCCATGGAAGCGCACCCACGTGCCGTAGGTGCTGACGTCGATCAGCACGCAACTGCCCTGCCGCTCTTCGATGCGCGCATGCAGCCGCGACACGCGCGGATCGTTGACCACGAACTGCGCGTCGCCCACGCGGCCCAGGTGAATGGGCAGCTGGTCGATGCGGAACATGGAGCGCACATCGAGCCACGCGAGCTCGATGTGGCCGAAGGTGGAGTCGGGCAGCCGCGCCGGCAGCAGCGCGGCCGGCACCGTGAGGAAGCTCGTGAGGTCTTCCTGCCAGTCGATGCGGTGGACGATCGACATCTCGGTGCGCCCGCGAATGCTGATGGGCCCGAGGTCACGGTGCTGCACGGCGCCCTCGTGCAATTGGAAGATCACCGTCTCGGTGACCCAGATCTGGCCGGGGCCGGCCAGGTCGCTCAGGCGCGAGGCCAGGTTGACGGCATCGCCGAAGCAGTCGCCCTCGACCTCGACCACGTCGCCGCTGGCCACGCCGATCTGCAGCGCCATGCGCAGCGGCACGGGCCAGCCGGCCAGGCGCTTCTGGTGGTAGCGCTGCAACTCGATCACCGCGTGCGTGGCGGCGGCGCCGCCCGTGAAGATGGCGAACACACCGTCGCCCAGCGACTTCACGACCCGGCCGCCGTGGGCCTCGCACACACGCCCGATCCACTGGGTCAGCCGCGTCACGGTTTCGGTGGCACGTGCATTCCCCATGGCCTCGAAGACCCTGGTACTTCCGGTCAAGTCCGCGAAAACGACTGTGGAATTGACACCCATACTGTTTTTTCTTGGCAGCAAGCGCTGGTTATGTTGCTCTGGACCTTTCGCCGCTCCTGCGGGAAGTTTCCCCGACATGCGCCATCACATGCAAGGAACGATCCGCAGAAGCTTCTTGTTGACGCTGCACGACGCGGGCCCACCGCCGCATCGTGCCGATGAGCGCTAAAGTTTTTTAATACTTTTGAACTCAAAACTCAAATGACAACAAAAGAGACCGCTAAAGCTTGTTGTTTGCAAACAAGAAACGGTGTTTCACATCTTGTGTCTCGGCCAACTGAGGCTTAAGGTAGCGACCGTTCCAGTTCCGGGCAATACGCTTTTCGTGACATGCTGCTCTTTCGCCGCCTTTTTCAACTTCTGAACGTACCCGGCCTGGGATCGCGGCAGGCGGGAGAAAGTCAGCTCGGCCGCATCCGCACCGCGATGCTGTCGGTGCTCCAGGGCCGCGGCGGCCAATCGGTTCAGCGTGTCAGTCAACGCGTGCGCTTTGCGGTCGATGTGGAAACCCTCTGGTACCTGCGCCAGGACGTGATGGTCGCGCTGAGCGCCATCGACGGCGAATCGGCTGCGCGGCGCCAGATGAAAGAAATCAACAGCATGTTCAAGGGCGGCCTGCCCGGCTCGATGGGCCCGCGCGTCCATCAGCGTTTCACGAACCAGTAAGCGGCCTGAGCGAGCGAGCGGCATCGAGAGCCGCCCGCGTCGCGGCTCAATGATCGTGGTGATGGTCGTGACCGTGGTGATCGCCATGGTCATGGTGGCCATGCCGATGGCCCCACACCAGGAACACGTCGCGCCCTTCGGCGGCCAGCGCCACCTTCGCACCCACCGGCAGCAGCACCTTGGTCTGCACATGTCCGAACGGCAGGCCGGCAATCACCTGCACCTTCTTCAGGCTGGCGCGCAGCCGATCGATCACCGTGTTCATGCCGAAACCGCGGTCGTAGCCGGCGATGTTGCGCACGCCCGTGAACTGGCCGAACACGACGGCCTTCTGGCGCGCCAGCACGCCCGCGAGCTTGAGCTGGTCGAGCATGCGTTCGACACGGTACGGGTGTTCGTTGGTGTCCTCGATGAAGAGCACGCCCTTGTCGACCACCGGGAAGTACGGCGTGCCCAGCAGGCTGGTCAGCACGCAGAGGTTGCCGCCCCAAAGCACGGCGTCTTCGATCGGCTTGACCTTGAGCTCGGCATCGCGCACCGGCATGCGCCAGCCGGTGCCCTCGCCCTGCCCGCTCAACAGGTCGTCGAAGCAGGCTTCCATGATGTCGTCGGGGCCGCCTTCGGCGCCGAAGTCTTCGCCGACCGCCGGGCCGGACCAGGTGATGGCGCCGTTCTTGGCCAGCAGTGCGTTCTGCAGCGCCGTGAAGTCGCTGCAGCCGACGAACTCGGTGCCCTTGTCGATCGCCTTGGCCAGCGCCTTGTACGGGAGCGACTCGAGGATGCGCGTGAGGCCGTAGCCGCCGCGCGCGATGAGCGCCACGTCGGCGCCGCTCGCGGCTGCGCGCGAGATCGCGGCGAGCCGCGTGGCGTCGTCGCCCGCGAAACGCTGGTGCGCCGTGAGCGCGGCTTCGTCGATTTCAACCTCATGGCCGAGGGCCTTGAGCCGGGCCACGCCGCGCCGGAAGGCGGCTTTGTCGCGGATGGCACTGGAGGGGGAGTAGATGTAGATATGTTGCGAAGTCACGGCGTCGAGTATCCCATTGCGTCCCGGACCTGCCGGGCCAGGGTCGCGGCCTGCGCGGCGCTGGGCCCGCCCGATGCGGCACGCGGACCGAGCGCGCGCAGCGCGGCTTCGTAGCCGCGGTCGGGGAACGGCGCGCGCCAGGCGTCCTTGGCGCGCACGCCGCCGTCGGGGGCGACGAGCGTCGCGACGAAGCGGCCCGGTGCTGCCGCTTGCAGCAGCGTTGCCAGTTCGCCGCCCGCTTCGCTGTGGACCAGCACGAGCGGTTCGGGATGAATCTGATCGAGCCACGCCAGCACCACGTCGCGGTGCCATTCGAGCCGATGCGTTGCTTCGCGCTTGGGCTTGTCGCTCTTGCCGAAGCCGATCAGGTCGGGCACCAGCGTGCGCACGCCGGGCGTGCCGACGAGGTGGCGGAAGAAGTAGCCCCATTCGCCCGGGCCATGCAGGCACAGCGCATCAGCCACGCGGCCATCACTGCCCGGCGGACCGCTTTCGTCCACCCAATGCAGACGCCAGCCCTCCAGGATCGGCAGGTCCTGGACGTGATGCGGCGCGAAGTCGAAATCGATGAGCGCGGCAAAGTGCTCGATGGGCGTGCGCAAGGCATCGTCACGCAGCGGCTCGGCCTGTGCGCGCGCGGCGCTGCGGCGCTGCTGGAAGAAGCGCTGAAGCAACGCACTGCAGTCGTCGGCCAGCACGCCGCCCTGCACGCGCGTGTGGTGGTTCAGCTTGGGCTCGGCGAACAGGTCGAGCACCGAGCCCGCGGCGCCGGTCTTGGGATCGGCCGCGCCGAACACCACGCGCGACAGCCGCGAATGCAGCATCGCACCCGCGCACATCGCACAGGGCTCGAGCGTGACGAACAGCTCGCAGCCGTCGAGCCTGTAGTTGCCGAGCGCAGTGGCGCCGGCACGCAATGCGTTGATCTCGGCGTGCGCGCTCGGGTCGTGTTGCGCCACGGGGGTGTTCCGGCCGGTCGCGATGACCTGCCCGTCCTTCACCAGCACCGCGCCCACCGGCACCTCGCCCGCATCGGCTGCGCGCTGCGCTTCCTGCAGCGCGAGCGCCATCCAGTGCGCGTCCGATGGTGATGCGACCGGCTCAGTTGTCATCGGGCATCTTCCGGGCCTGGGCCGCGGCGTCGAGGGCGTCCTTGACCTGTTGCTGGACCTGCTGCGCCTGCGCGCGCGCATCGACCGCAGCCGGTTGCGTGGCGGTCGCCGCAGTGGGACGCGACAACTGCTGCTTCGCCAGCAGGCCGACGACGACCAGCGCCAGCACGAGGCCGATCAAGCCGAACATCCGCATCTCAGCGCGCTTCCGTTGCGGCGACCATGCCGAGCCGCTCCATCCACACGGCCAGCGCCTGCTCGTCCGGAGAACCGGCGCGGTAGACCTCGCCCATCGCCGCATGCGATTCGGGCCGGTGCTGGTTGAGCTTGATCTTGCATTGCAGCGCCGTCACGTGCAGCTCGAAGCCCATGATGCCGGCCAGCATCTTTCGCTGGAACTCCTCGCCGAGGTCTTTCCATTGCTGGGCGTAGGCCGGCTCGTGGTCGCCGATGAGCTTCTTGAGCAACACGTCCTTGGCCTCGGGCGTCTCGACGAGCCGGGCTTCGACGGTGCAATGGACCGCGAGGTAGTTCCAGGTCGGCACCCGCGCCAGGTCGGGATAGACCGAAGGCGAAAGATAAGCGTGGGGGCCCTGGAAGACCACGACTGCGCGCGGTCGCGCCTGCAGGTAGCGCCAGTGCGGATTGGGCTTGGCGCAATGCCCCAGCAACACAAGCGCATCGCCCTCGCGCGGCTCGGCCACGATGGGCAGATGGGTGACGAAGGGCAAGCCCTCGTCGTCGTTCGAGATCAGGTTGGCAAAGGGATGCGCGCGCATCAGGCCCAGCGCGACGGCCGGGTCCTTGGCGTTGAACTGCGGAGGCATGTACATGGGGCGGGTTCCTCGTGGGGAGGTCCGATTGTCCCCGAGTCGCCCCAGACTCCGATGCGACAGGCTACTTGGCGCGTGCCGCTTCCAGCTGCTTCACCATCTCCTTGTAGCCGCGCGCCTTCGCCAGTTGCAGCGGCGTGAGGCCCTGGCGGTCGGCCAGTTGCAGGTTGGCGCCGCCGGCGATCAATGCGGCCAGGGTGCGCTGGTGGCGTGCACCGCCGTCGCCGAGCACGATCGATTCGATCGTCGCCGTCCAGTGCAGGTTGTTCACGTGGTCCAGCGGCGCACCCGCTGCGACCAGCCGGCGCACGACCTCGTCGTGCCCCAGGTGCGCGGCGGCAATCAAGGCGGTGCCGTCGTAGCGGCTGGTGGTCTGTCCGGGCTTGGCGCCCAGTTGCAGCAACAGCGTGAGCGTGGTCACGTCGTCGGCCACGGACGCGATGGTCACGGCGTCGTAGCGATCGTCTTCGAACAGGTCGAGGTTCGCGCCCGCCTTGGCGAGCAGCTTCACGGCGTCGCGCTGGCGCGCATAGGTGGCGACCTGCAGCGGCGTGCGGCCGCGTGCGTCACGCACATCGAGGCTGGCGCCGGAGGCGATCAGGCTCTTGAGCTTCGGCAGATCGCCGTGCCAGGCCGCGCGATGCAGGCCTTCGTAGGCCAGCACTTCGGCAGCCAGCGGCGGCACCTGGGCCGCCGCACCGGGCGCGGCGCTCCAGCCGATTGCGGCGGCGAGCACCGCCGACCAGAGACCGCGCGCCGTCATCAGAGCTGGCCCTTGACCTTCTCGAGCGCGGCGTTGGCGCACTGCTCGTCGAGGTGGCCGCCCGGCGCACCGCCCACGCCCACGGCACCGATCACTTCGTTGCCCGACTTGATCGGCACGCCGCCGCCCAGCAGCAGGAAGCCCGGCAGGTAGACGAGGTTGGCGGCGCCGGGGTTCTTCTGGGCGCCTTCCATCATGGCTTGCGTGGGGCTCTTGGCCGAAGCCGAGGTCCAGGCCTTGCGTTCGCTCGATGCCAGCGTGTGCGGGCCGGCATTGTCGGCACGCTGAACGGCGCGCACGAGGCCGGCGCGGTCGACCACGGTCGCGGCGACGTTGTAGCCGTTGGCGGCGCAAGCGGCCACGGTTTCTGCGGCAATCTGGTTGGCCAGCGCAAGCGAGATGTTCTTCTCGGTGCGAACAGCGGGGGCCGGCGTCTGGGCCTGGGCGACGGAAGCAGCGAGCAGAACGGCGAGGCCGCCCACGCGGATGATCGATTGCATGTGTTTTTTCTCCAGTGATGAGAGGGTTCGTGCCGGCCTGTGCCGACCACGGTGTCACTGTAAAAAATACGGCCCGCCGCGGCCATTCGTACGGCTACGCCCGGCACTCCGTAGTTCTACGGAGCGCCCTCTTCCCCTGCACTCGACGCCAGCACGGCATAGCGCCGGATCAGCTGCGCGAGCGAATCGCAATCGAGCTTGGCGAACAGGTTCGCGCGGTGGGTCTCGACGGTGCGCGGCGACAGCGCCAGCACGCGCGCGATCTCCTTGTTGGTGAGCCCTTGCACGATGAAGGCCAGCACCTCGCGCTCGCGCTCCGACAGCTGCGCCACCCGCTCGCGCGCCGCGTTGTCGGCCTGCGAGCGCTCGCGCGTGCGCACATGCTGGCGCACGGCCTGCTGCAGGGCTTCGAGCAGCTGCTCGTCGTCCACCGGCTTCTCGAGGAACTCGGCCGCGCCGGCCTTGAAGGCGCGGCGGCACATCTCGACCGTGCCGTGGCCGGTCAGCATGATCACGGGTTGGTCAACGCCCTGCGCCACCAGCCGGTCGAGCACCGTGAGGCCGCTGATGCCGGGCATGCGCACGTCGAGCACGATGGCGCCGACGCTCGCGCGGTCGAAGCCGTCGATGAAGGCCTGCGGATCGGCCCAGCCCTGCACGCGCAGGCCGACCGTGCCGATCAGCAGCGAGAGGCTGTCGCGCACGGCCTGGTCGTCGTCGATCAGGTGGATCAGGGGCGATTGGGGCTGGTCGGCGGTGGCGGTCAACGTGTTCATGTGGAGGGTGCCACCAGCGGCAGCAGCAAAGTGAAGCGCGCGCCGCGCGGCGAGGCGTTGGCCGCGCTCAGGCTGCCGCCCATGCCGCTGGCCAGCGTTTCGCTCAGGCTCAGGCCGAGGCCCAGGCCGCCTTCGCGCGTGCTGAAGAAGGGTTCGAACAGGCGCGGCAGCGCCTCGGGCGCGATGCCGCGGCCGTTGTCGGTGACGGTCAGCACCCCCTCCTCGCCGTTGCGACCGACCGAGACCACGAGGCGCCGCTCGGCCGCAGGCACGAGGTCGAGCGCCTGCGTCGCGTTCATCAGCAGGTTGTGCACGATCTGCTCCAGCGCCACGGCCTCGGCCTGCACGCGCACGGGCGCCTGCGCGCTGGCGTCGAACTGGGCCGCGACGCCATGGCGTGCGAACTCGGGCGCCAGCAGGTGCATGGCGCTGCGCACCACCTCCTGCAGCACCAGCGGCTTCACGTCGCCACCGGCCTCGGGGCGTTCGATCACGCGGCGCAGGCGGCCGACCACGCCGGCCGCGCGGCGGGCCTGCTCGACGGCCTGCCCCATCGCGTCGCGCGCGGTGGGGAGGTCGGGCGGGTCGTCGTCGAGCAGGCGGCGCGCGGCCTGCGCGTTGGCCAGCACGGCCGTGAGTGGCTGGTTGAGTTCGTGCGCCAAGCCGGCCGACAGCTCGCCCAGCGCATTGAGCCGTGCGACCTGGCCCAGGCGCAGCAGCTCTTCGGCGCGGCGCCGAGCGATGCGCTGGCGCTGCGCGGCCCAGAGGCCGGCCAGCAACAGCGCCACCGCCACGGCCCAGCCGCCAATGGCGCGCCACGGCAGCTCGGCCCAGCCGACCTGGCGCTCGGCCACCAATTCGAAGGGCTGGCTCGGCGACGCGAGCGCCTTGCTCAGGCTGTAGCGCCAGCCATGTTCGGCCGATTGGCCGGGTTGCAGCACCAGTTGCTGGCCGTCGCGTTGCAGGATCAGGCGCACGGGGCTGCGCTGCGGGTTCATCGGCCAGTCGCGCCAGGGCACCGAGCCGACGAGGTCGATCTCGAGCGCGTAGCTGAGCGGCTCGGAGCCGATCACGAGCTGGTAGCGGCCATGCGGCAGGTCGAGCACGGCCAGGTCGGCGCGGCGCTCGGCGCGCGAGCGGGCCTCTGCGGCGGCCAGCGCGTCGGCGTGTTCGGCATCGGGCCAGGGCTCGTCGGCCGCGCGCCGCTGCACGCGCAGGATCGACGAGTACACCGACGGCAGGCGCCGCTCCGGGTAGTCGGCGCCGGCGTTGGGCTCGAGCAGCGCGAGCGTGGCCAGCACGGCGTCGTACTGCACCACTTGCTGGCTCATGAGCCTGTGCGCGATGCGCGCATCGGTCTCGAAATCCTGCTGGAGCTGCGTCAGCTCGGCGCGCGCGAACCACACGGCCCCGGCGGCCGTGAGCACCCCCCACGCCAGCCACCAACCACCCCGCGTACGCAACCACTGTGTCATGGCGCGGATTGTGCCCGGCGCCGACAGGCCTCCCCGCTTGGCCGAAAATGCCGACCCAAACATGGCTGACGTGCAGGACTCCCTCTTTTCCGATCTCCCCGAACTTCCGCGCCCGACCCAGGTGAACGAAGCGGCCGAGGCGCCGGCGCCTTCGCCGAAGAAATCGCGCGGCGCGACCGTGAAGCCCGTGGCACCCGACGCGTCACTGGTCGCCCTCGCCGCCGAGTTGCCGCCGCAACTGCGCCTGGGCACTTCGTCGTGGAGCTACCCCGGCTGGGCCGGCCTGGTCTGGGATGGCGACTACGCCGAAGCCGTGCTCTCGAAGAACGGCCTGTCGGCGCTCGCGCAGCACCCGCTGCTTCGCACCGTGAGCCTGGACCGCAACTTCTACCGCGCCCTCACCGCCAGCCAGTACGCGCGCTACGCGGCCATGGTGCCGGACGATTTCCGCTTCGTCGTGAAGGCCCCGAGCCTCGTCACGGACGCCACCGTGCGCGACGAAAGCGGCCGCGGCACGCAGGCCAACCCGGTGTTCCTGAGCCACGAGATCGCGCTGCAGGAGTTCGTGCAGCCGGCGCTCGACGGACTGGGCCATCGCATCGGCGCGCTGGTGTTCCAGCTGAGCCCGATTCCCGCGCACCTGCTGGCCGACCAGCCCGCGCTGATCGCCCGCATCGGCGCGGTGCTGGCGGCGATGCCCGACCTGAAGCCGACTGCGCCCGACGCCGTGCTCGCCGTCGAGGTGCGCGACCCGCAGCTGCTGTGCCCTGCCTTCGCCGACATGCTGCGCAGCGTGGGCGCGACCTTCTGCATGGGGCTGCACGCGAAGATGCCGCCCATCGAAGACCAGTTGCCGATGCTGCGCGCGCTGTGGCCCGGACCGCTCGTGTGCCGCTGGAACCTGCACCGCCGCCACGGCCGCTTCGGCTACGAAGACGCCGAGAAGCTCTACGGCCCTTTCGACAAGGTGCTCGACCCCGACCCCGAAACGCGCGCAGCCTTGGCCAAGGTGATCGCCGGCACCACGGGCGCCGGGCAGAACGCCTTCGTCACCGTGAGCAACAACGCCGAAGGCTGCGCGCCGCTGACCATCGCGTCGCTGGCGCAGGACATTGCCGACCGGCTTTGCCGATAGGACTCCCGCCATGCATTCGATTTCGTTCCGACCGCTACACGCCACCGATTTCGCGATGCTCCACGACTGGCTGTGCCGCCCGCACGTGGCCGAGTGGTGGACGCCCGTGCCCACGCTCGACGAGGTCGAGGCCGACTTCACGCCGATGCTGGCGCCCGACTCGCCCGAGCGCGGCTACATCGCGCTGCTTGATGGGCAGCCGCTGGGGTTCATCCAGTCTTACGTGGTGATGGGTTCGGGCGATGGTTGGTGGGAAGACGAACGCGACCCGGGCGCGCGCGGCATCGACCAGTTCCTCGCGCAGGCGGACCAATTGAATCGCGGCCTCGGCAGCGCGATGGTTCGAGCCTTCGCGGACCAGTTGTTCGCCGACCCGGCCGTGACGCGCATCCAGACCGATCCGTCACCACGCAACGCACGCGCGATCCGCAGCTACGCCAAGGCCGGCTTCCGCGCGTTGGGCGAAGTGGTCACGCCCGACGGACCCGCGCTGCTGATGGTGCGCGAGCGAGACGCTTAAATCGCAGGCGGTGCAGTGTCGAGGTCGCACCACATGTGGAGCTTCGACAAGAACGCACCATTCAGAAGGTTGGCCATCGGCTCGACGCCGAAGACCTCGAAACCGCAGCGCTCGTACAGCGCCTGCGCCGGGCGATTGCCTTCGGTCACGGTCAGCTGCACCACGCGCACGCCGTCGAGCGTGCGCGCATGCGCGAGCAAGGCGAGCACCAGTTGCCGTCCGGCGCCGACGCGCCGCGCCGTCGGTGCCACGGCCATGCCGAACAAGCTGGCCTTGTGGCGTGTGCGCTGCCGCGATTCGCGACCGAGGCCCGCCGCGCCGATGAGCGCGCCCTCGGCATCGAAGGCGCCGTACACCACCTCGGCCGCGTCGGCGTCCGTGCGCAGGCGCGTCTCCCACCAGGCCGGCGGCAGGCTGGCGCGCTCCTCGACCGTGGAAGTGAACGCCTCGGGGTGCCGCGCGTAGGCGTCGAGCATCAGCGCGCGGTAGGCCGGCGCGTCGGCGGGGACCAACCGGCGAACTGTGGGAACGACTTCAGAAACGGGCACAGACGGACTGCCTTTCCTGCAACACCGCCTCTTGCGCAAAGCGCTGGCGGTAGGTGTCGATCAACGTGGCGATGGCCGCGTCAGTCTTCGTGTCGCGCGGGTGCAGCAGCACGACCAGCTTCGAAGGTTCGCGCACCACCTGCCCCGACGCAGCCCGCCATTGACCGGCGGCGTCGATCACGGTGAAGCCTTGCGGAAACGCCGGGGTCACGCGGGTGTCGAGAAAGCCGGCCCAGTCGGTGTCGGACACCTGACCGCCCGTGGGGATGGCGCGGCCGAAATAGAGGGTGTCGCGCTCGAAGGCTTCGAAGCCCGTGGCGCAGTTGCCGGGCTGGCGCGTGGCGCAGCCTGCGAGCACCGCAGCGAACAACGCCCCCGCCACGCCTGCGCGAGACAGTCTGTGGCGGGCGATGTTCATGCCGGCACCTCGGTCTTTCAGGCCTCGGGCGCGATCATCTCGGCGTACTCGTACAGCGCGCCGAGGATTTCCTCCCCGCGCTCGTCGGCGTTCTCGGACAACGCATCGACCTCGCTGAACAGCGCCTCGATCGTGCGCGCCCCGCCCTCGCCCTTGAACAGGCGCGCCACGCGCAGCGCTTCCCAGCGCTCGGTTTCTTCCTCGTTCAATGATTCGGGCCAGTTGCGCGCCCGGTAGCGAAAGAGGATTTCGTCGAGCCGCCCGTCGTCGAAGGCCACGCGCTCCTTCGCGAGCCCTTCGGGCGACAGTCCGCGCAGCTGGTTCAGCCGCCGGCGGTCGCCGTTCCCGACGAAGCCGCCGTAGAGGTCTTCATCGACATCGGGCGTCGCCTCCTTCGGGCGCGAAAAAACCTGCGACCAGATGGCGCTCATGTCGGGCAGGTCGCGCGCGATGGCGGCGTGGCGCATGGCGGTGTCCATGTCGACGCCCCAGCGCTCGGCCATGGCCGGTGCCAGCGTGCGCAGGTTGCCGACCACCATCGGCGACTTGTTCAGGTGCACGCTCTTCATCGGCAGCCGCGTCAGGCCCTCGGGCAGGTCGGCGGTGCGCGTGAACAGGCGCAGGCGCAGCGTTTCGGCGTCGAGGTCGCGCAGCTCGCTCGGGTCTTGCGACAGGTCCCAGGCCAGCAGCTCGTTCTTGTTGGTCGGATGGCTGGCCAGCGGCCACATCACGGCCAGGCAGCCGCGCTCGACCGGGAACATGCCCGACACGTGGAGGAAAGGCTTGGCGGTTTCGCGCATGGCAGGGAGGCTGAGTTCGATCGCCACGCGGTCCTTCTTGTGCAGGCTGAAGGCGAAGTCGAACAGCTTGGGCTGCTTGTCGCGGATGAGCCGGGCCAGCGCGATGGTGGCGCGCACGTCGGACAGCGCATCGTGCGCCGACTCGTGCAACAGGCCGTTGGCGCGCGCCAGGTCTTCGAGCTTGAAGCTGGGCTTGCCGTCTTCTTTTTTCGGCCACTCGATGCCGTCGGGGCGCAGCGCGTAGGTGAGGCGTACCACGTCGAGCAGGTCCCAGCGCCCGCAGTCGTTCTGCCATTCGCGCGCGTACGGGTCGATGAGGTTACGCCAGAACAGGAAGCGCGTGACCTCGTCGTCGAAGCGGATCGTGTTGTAGCCCACGCCGACGGTGCCGGGCTGCGAGAAGGCTTGCTCGATCTGCGCGGCGAACTCGTGCTCGGGAATGCCGCGCTCCAGGCAGATCTGCGGCGTGATACCGGTGATCAGGCAGGCCTCGGGGCTGGGCAGGTAGTCCGGCGCGGGCTTGCAGTAGATCATCAACGGCTCACCGACCTCGTTGAGTTCGGCATCGGTGCGGATGGCGGCGAACTGCGAGGGACGGTCGCGGCGCGGCACGGCGCCAAAGGTTTCGTAGTCGTGCCAGAGAAAGGTGTGGTTCATTCAGAGCAAGGGAGAAAACAGTCGCGCGATGGCGTCGCCGAGGCGGCGCCAGAAACTCTGCGGCCGGTGGGCGCGCACGGCGCCGGAACTGTGCAGATCGGTTTCGAATTGCGCCGCCAGCGGCTGGGTCAGCGCGGGTCCGTAGACCACGGCACAGACCTCGAAGTTGAGCCGGAAGCTGCGGTTGTCGAAATTGGCGGTGCCGATCATCGCGCAATGGTCGTCGACCACCAGCGTCTTGGAGTGCAGCATGCGCGCCTTGTACTCCCAGACCTTGACGCCCGCCGTCATCAGCTCATCGAAGTACGAACGCGCCGCAGCGCTCACGATGGCCGAGTCGCTGCGGCGCGGCACGAGCAGTCGCACGTCGACGCCGCGCAACGCTGCGCTGGTCAGCGCCATCAGCGCGGGCTCGCCCGGCACGAAGTACGGCGTGGTGAGCCAGGCACGCTGCGTGGCCGAGTGGATCGCCTCGACGTGCATGCGGTGGATGGCCTCGAGCGCGTTGTCGGGCCCGCTCGTGACGATCTGCACCGGAATGTCGCCCGCATCCACGCGCGGCAGCAGCAGGTCCATGGTGTCGTCGAGGCGACGCACGTCATCGCCGGTGGCGTAGGTCCAGTCTTCGAGGAAGGTGGTCTGCAGCCAGCGCACCACGCTGCCTTCGACGCGCAGGTGCACGTCGTGGTAAGCGTCTTCCGGGTACGTGCGCTTGTCTTCCTCGTCGGTGATGTTCACGCCGCCGGTGAAGCCGACGCGGCCGTCGCACACCACGATCTTGCGGTGGGTGCGGTAGTTGGTCACGGGGCGCAGGCGCCGGCCGATCTTGGTGTCGTGGAACAGTGCCACCTGCACGCCCGCCGCCAGCATCGGCGCCATGAACTTGCGGCCGATGCGCTTGGAGCCGAGCGCGTCGATCAGAAGACGCACCGTCACGCCGGCCTGCGCGCGTTCGATCAGCAGATCGCGCAGCGCGGTGCCGATGCGGTCGGGCTCGAAGATGTAGTACTCGAGGTGGATGTGGTCACGCGCCGCGCGCACAGCCTCGAAGATGGCGTCGAAGGTGCGCGCGCCGCCCGACAGCAACTCGACGTTCGTGGCGCTCGACACCGGCAACCCGCAGGCGGCGGTGCCCAGCCGCGCCATCTGCTGCAGCGCCGGCGGCGCATGCTGCGACGCGTCCCGCAACCGCGCGAGGTCGGCCTGCGCATGCGCGCTCGCCCGGCTGCGCAACCGCTTGACCCGCTGCTTGCGCAGCCGCTGCGGTCCCAGGAAGTAATAGACGATGAAGCCCGCGAACGGCAGCAGCGCCAGCGACAGGATCCAGCTCATGGTGGACACCGGCGCGCGCTTCTGCATCACGATCCAGACCGACAGCACGGCGATGTAGCCGCTCCACGCCAAGGAGAGGCCGGTTTTCCATTCGTGGCTGAGTTCGGGAAGGATCAAGGCGAAAGCGGATGAAGGCGAAGTGTTTGGGGCCTGCCCAAAGAAAAAGGCCGGCAGCGAATGCTACCGGCCTTTGACGGGGTTCCTCGAAGAGGCGGAATCAGCCTGTTGCTGCTTCCTCTGCTTCGGGCTTCGACTTGCCTTCCTTCTTCGGGATCGGCTGGATGTCGAGCAGCACTTCGTCCTTCTCGTCGAGGTCGACTTCGAGGCGACCGCCGTCGGTCAGGCGACCGAACAGCAGCTCGTCGGCCAGCGCACGACGGATCGTGTCCTGGATCAGGCGCTGCATCGGACGTGCGCCCATCAGCGGATCGAAGCCCTTCTTCGCCAGGTGCTTTCGCAGCTTGTCGGTGAAGGTGACCTCGACCTTCTTCTCGCTGAGCTGGGTTTCCAGTTGCAGCAGGAACTTGTCGACCACGCGCAGGATGACGTTTTCGTCGAGCGCCTTGAAGTTGACGATGGCATCCAGACGGTTGCGGAATTCAGGCGTGAACAGGCGCTTGATGTCGCCCATTTCGTCGCCGGCCTGCCGCGCGTTCGTGAAGCCGATGGTCGCCTTGTTCATGGTCTCGGCACCCGCGTTCGTCGTCATGATGATGATGACGTTGCGGAAGTCGGCCTTGCGCCCGTTGTTGTCGGTCAGCGTGCCATGGTCCATGACCTGCAGCAGTACGTTGAAGATGTCCGGGTGCGCCTTCTCGATTTCGTCGAGCAGCAGCACCGCGTGCGGCTTCTTAGTGACAGCCTCGGTCAGCAGACCGCCCTGGTCGAAACCGACGTAGCCCGGAGGCGCGCCGATCAGGCGGCTCACCGCGTGACGCTCCATGTACTCCGACATGTCGAAACGGATCAGCTCGATGCCCATGATGTAAGCCAGCTGCTTCGCCGCTTCGGTCTTGCCGACGCCCGTGGGACCCGAGAACAGGAACGAGCCGATCGGCTTGTCGCCCTTGCCCAGGCCCGAACGTGCCATCTTGACCGCGGAGGCCAGCACTTCGAGTGCCTTGTCCTGGCCGAACACCACGCTCTTGAGGTCGCGCTCGATCGTCTGCAGCTTGCTGCGGTCGTCGTTGCTGACGTTGGCCGGGGGAATGCGCGCGATCTTTGCGACGATTTCCTCGACCTCGGTCTTGCTGATGGTCTTCTTGCGCTTGCTCGGCGGCAGGATGCGCTGGGCGGCGCCGGCCTCGTCGATGACGTCGATCGCCTTGTCGGGCAGATGACGGTCATTGATGTACTTGGCGCTGAGCTCGGCCGCGGCCTGCAGCGCCGCCACGGCGTACTTCACGCCATGGTGTTCCTCGAAGCGCGACTTCAGGCCCTTGAGGATGTCGACGGTTTCCTGCACCGACGGCTCGACCACGTCGACCTTCTGGAAACGACGCGACAGGGCCGCGTCTTTCTCGAAGATGCCGCGGTATTCCGTGAAGGTGGTGGCGCCGATGCACTTGAGCTGGCCGCTGGAGAGCGCCGGCTTGAGCAGGTTCGACGCATCGAGCGTGCCGCCCGAGGCGGCGCCCGCACCGATCAGGGTGTGGATTTCGTCGATGAACAGGATGGCGTTCGGCTTGTCCTTGAGCGACTTGAGCACGCCCTTCAGGCGCTGTTCGAAGTCACCGCGGTACTTCGTGCCGGCCAGCAGCGCGCCCATGTCGAGCGAGTAGACCTGCGCCTCGGCGAGGATCTCGGGCACGTCGCCCTGGGTGATGCGCCATGCCAGGCCTTCCGCAATCGCGGTCTTGCCCACGCCGGCCTCGCCCACGAGCAGCGGATTGTTCTTGCGCCGGCGGCACAGGATCTGGATGACGCGCTCGACCTCGTACTCACGGCCGATCAGCGGATCGATCTTGCCGTCCTTGGCGAGCTGGTTGAGGTTCTGGGTGAACTGCTCGAGCGGCGAGGCCTTCTCGTTGCGTTCGCCACCGCCCTCTTCACCTTCGCCCTGGGGCGCTTCGCCGCTGCCCTTGACGGCTTCCGGCGGATCGCTCTTCTTGATGCCGTGGGCAATGAAATTGACCACGTCCAGGCGGGTGACGCCCTGCTGGTGCAGGTAGTACACGGCGTGCGAGTCCTTCTCGCCGAAGATCGCGACCAGCACGTTGGCGCCGGTGACTTCCTTCTTGCCGTTGCCGGTGGACTGCACATGCATGATGGCGCGCTGGATCACGCGCTGGAAACCCAGGGTCGGCTGGGTGTCGACATCGTCGGAGCCCGCCACCTGCGGCGTGTTGTCCTTGATGAAGTTGGTGAGCGACGCCCGCAGGTCGTCGACGTTGGCCGAGCAGGCACGCAGAACTTCCGCGGCGCTCGGGTTGTCCAGCAAAGCGAGCAGCAGATGTTCCACGGTGATGAACTCGTGGCGTTGCTGCCGGGCCTCGACGAAGGCCATGTGCAAGCTGACTTCCAGTTCCTGGGCAATCATGTGATTTCCTTTTGCCTTGCTGTAAATAAGTTCTCAGATGGGTTGGAGCGCGTGCAATTCAACTGGTTCACGCGACCGGTTCGCTGACACATTGCAGCGGGTGCCCAGCCTGCTGCGCGGCCTCCATCACCTGATTGACCTTGGTGGCCGCCATGTCGCGGGAATAGACCCCACAAACACCGCGGCCATCGAGGTGGATCTTGAGCATGATCTGGGTCGCCGTTTCCCGGTCCTTGCTGAAATATTCCTGCAGGACGACGATCACGAACTCCATTGGTGTGTAGTCGTCGTTCAGCATGACGACCTGGTACATCTGGGGCGGTGCCGTTTTTTGCGGGCGGCGCTCCAGAACGACCGAATCTCCGTCGTCGCCCGCCGGTTTCTGCGCCGGTGGGGTGTTGGGAGTTTTGGGAATTCTCGTTGCCATGAAAAAGATTCTATAGAGCGTGCAAGCACCGTGCCGACGCCAACAGACTTGGTGACGCCTATTCGACAAATCAAGGGGCATGCGTCGTGTACGACAGCACGAAGACAGACGTAAAAAAACCGGCAGATTGCCGGTCTTTTTTTACAGATTGCGCAGAACGGGGCCCTTGGGCGCCGGCAATTTCCGACCCGGTACCCGGGTCGGGATCGGTAAATCGGGCGGCAAGGCGTCGATTTCTTCGTCGGAGAGTTCGCGCTCGGGTGCCGTCTCTGTCTCTGCCTCCCAGTGAGAGACAGGGGGCAGCACGAGCGGGACCGGCGACTTCTGCGGTTCTGAATCCTCGTGCAAGGCGGGTGTGGGTGGCGACGATCGCGTCCGCTGTGCTGGGAACGGTGCAACGGGCGGGGCAATCAGCCCTGCTCGTCTGGCCGGCAAGGAGGGGGGCGCTGGCCACAACGCCTGCCATTCAGCCCGCCGCCGCGCGTCTTGCTCAGATTGCCAGTGCGCCAGCGCGAGGCGCTGCGCTTCCTGGTGCGCGGTCTGTTGCTGTCCGAGCAGCGCCAACTCGGCGCAGATTGCCTGCCGCGTCTGTTCGCGCTCCGAATCCAAGGCACGGCGCTGCGCGTCGAGTTGCCTGCCGAGCCTGTGTGAAAACGCCCAGAGCCCCAGCAAGGCGCCCACAGCACCGACCGAAAAGCAGACGACAAGGAAATTGGCCTGGATCAGCGTCACAGCGAGACCTCCTCGTCGGCATCCCATTTGCGCAACAGATCGAGCGGGATGGCATCGGCCACCTGTGAGAACCGCAGACCGGTCATGCGTTCGGCCTGCTTGAGCAGCACGGCGACAGGGCTGCTCGGCTCATGGCTTTCGAACCATCGACGGGCTTTGCGAATGTCGCGCAGGATGTCGTCGCGTGCCACCAACCCTTCGCCGACTGGCGGAGTGGCCGGCCACGGCGGCAGCGGGCCAGGCATTGTTGCGACCACATCAGGTGACACCGATGACCCGGTTCGCTGGAACGGGGCCAGCAACCGCACCAGCGTGTGCAGTGGCGGCGCGTCCTGTCCCAGGTGCTGCGTGGCCCACGCGACGATCTGCGCAGCGGCCTCGCCCGCTTGCGCCAGAAGGCGTAGCGGCGCCTGGTCACCGCCCGAAGCGGCAACCGCCAGGTCTGCCAATTGCTGCGTCATGCTCTCGGGACTGGCGGCGTCCGGCGACCGGGGCATTGCAAACGCGCGCTCGACTTCGCGCACCGTCAAGTGCCGCGCGGCATTGGCCGCGACGACGACTTCTCGTATGTCGCTCAACAGACCTTCCGGATCGGCCAACGCTGCAAGCGCATTGGCACGCACAGCCGGATCGCGTTCGCCTTCGATCATCAACTGAGGGTGCACCGCGTCAGGCCACGTCTTGAGCGCCTCGACCAGCAGCACCAACGACTGCGCAAGCCCTGGCGCCTGCGCCAACCGGGTGCGCGCGCGACACAGCCAGACAAAGAGATTGATATCCCGGGTCCGCAGCAACAGTCGACGGCAGTCCCGTTCGATCTCGGCCCAGTTGGGCGCATCGGGCGCTCCAACGAACTGCCCGTACTGGGCATCGCCGCGCGGGGCCATGCGTGCCAGCAAGACGGCGTATTCCGCGTCGTATTCCAGGCTCGGGCCGCAGGGGGCTGCGGCACTGAAGGGCGACAGCCGGTTGTCGGCCTCGATGCGGGCAGGCATGGCATAGACGGTTGGCTCGGCGTCAGTGTGAATGGGAGCGGTCATGGCAGGTTCTCACAGGGAAAAAATCAACGTGCCACGGTCGCGTTGCCGTGATGGCACGAACCGATGTAGGCCTCGGGCTCGAACACCATCCCGACGGTGTAGCCTGGGGATGAACGCGCCGCATCGACGGCCCGGCGCCCCTCCTCCGCGCCCCCGGAACCGCCAAGCCACGTGGACCACCCGAGCTTTTCGGTGTCCTCGAGCCGCGCAGGCGGCGTGCTGTCGTTGCGCACGCGCAGCTCCACCTCCCAGACGAATTCGTAGCCGACAAAGCCACGGACCCATTCGACGAGCAGCGCCAGGTCTTGCCCCTGCGGCGTGAAACGCAGGTACTGCGCCAGGCTCAACGGGCCGAGCACCAGCCGGAACTTGTTCTGCCGATCGGCCACGACCTCCCCCGCAATGGCTCCGAGGCCCATGATGCTGGAGCTGCGCGCGAGCCCCAGATGGCTCTGGTCCTCGGGATCGATCCGGATCCAGTGGCGCACGAACTCATCCAGTTGGACGGGCACGGCGAAGAATTGCGCGAGGGTGGCCGCCAGCCCATCGGGATTGCGAGCTTCGCGGGCCAGATGGGTCGAGGCCGCCAGCCGGGCATGCGACGGCAGCACCGAATCACGGATCTCCAGCGGGTCGTGGCCTGTCAGGCGTGCGATGTAGCGGCTGAACGCCTCGTCCTCCGGCCGGTCGAGCCCGGCGGCGGCCTGCCCTTGCGCCCATGCCCGGTACATGTGCGTCAGGTAGCGGTGATGAAACAGGTCGAGGAAGTCCGCCAGGGTGCTGTCGTTGTGGTTTTCGGTGCGGTCCCGAACCAGTTCGGTGAAATGCAGCGGCAGCGGGCCGTTGGGCCCGAGAAGGCCGAGGCTGTACAGGCGCACGACCGGGAGCGCCGGATTGTTCCCGGACCGCGTCGGAGAAGCCCCCAACATCCGGCGCTCCGACTCGCCGGGCAGCACCACGCTGGCGATTTCACGCGGCGCGAAAGTCAAGGCCGCCGCCTGCCCCAGCCGGAACGACTCCTGCTGAGGGCGTCGGGCCAATCCAACGGAGGGATGCTGCAGATGGGATGCACCCAAGCGCCTCAACAGCGACAGGAAGCCAAACTTCCAGGGCGTGCGACGCAGCCGTCCAAGCATCTCGTGAAGTGGTCCACCGGGATCGGCCTCGCGGGCTTTCGTCATGACCTCTCCTCGCCTTCGCTGCCGGCGTCCCGTTGCTGCGCAGTTCCCAACCGGATATGGCTGTCGGGCGACAGGTCGTGGTGCTCTTGCCGTGTCAGGCTGGGCAACGGTGCACGGCTGTCGCGCGCCAGTTCGGGAGCGAACAGGCCCAGCACGTCCTCGGGTACCTCCGGATCAAGCAATCCGGACCTCATGAGGGGCTCGAAGTCCTCGATGATCCGGTCGATGCCCTCGCGCGGCAGCAGGATGTCACGCAGCAAGGGATACGGTTCGGCCTGCTTGCGCAACTCGTCCAGCGTGGGGGCGGCTTCGTTCCCGGACGCCAGCAACCCCTCCCAGTCGACACGCCCGGCGAGTTGCGCAGGGTCGCGCACCACGCGAACGAACTCCTCGTGCAACTCCTCAAGCAGACTTGCCGGTCGGCCATCGCCACGGGTCGGCGGACTCGCCAATCGCGCAGCGGGCCGTGCTTGCACAGCCACAGGCGCCTCACCGAGCAGCCCCGCCAGGACGTCGGCAACCGGCGAAGGCTGCGCGCCCGCGATATCGAGGATGCCGAAAGGGTTCACCAGCACATCCACGTGCGACTCCTGCGCGCTGCCATCTCCTGCGGAACGGTCGTCGAAAGCCAGTGCACGCAGATCGAAAGGCGATGCCTCGACTGCTGGCGTGGGCGACAGGCCACGCGGCTCGACATCGGCAACCCAGCGCCGCTCCGGAGTCGGCACACGCGGCCACGTCGGGTCCGCCGGGAGGTCTTGCTCCACGATGAAACGCAGCAAGCCGAGCTCCAGGGTGTCCCCTGGCGTGATCGGCACGCTTGCTCCCGCGAGCACGCGTTCGCCTTCGCGCACGCACATCAATGTCTGGCTGCTGTTCGTCAGGCGCCACTCTCCCGCACTGTCGCTCCATGCAATGCGGCACAGATTGGCCGCACGCCATTGCGCTTCGCTCTGGCGCTCTCCACACAGCTGGAGCGCATCGGCCATGCCGGCGCCGGACGGCGGAATCGACAGCGCCCCGCTGCGCGCTTCGCCGTTGCCGTGCGTGAGCTTCAAGCGCAACCGAGAGCCGTTCCTCTGCGTTTCCGTGCGACTCATGGCGCGCCCCCCCACAGCGTTTGCAGCCGGTTGGCCGCACCAATGAATCGGCCCTGGGCGTCCTGCTGCCAGAACGCCATCTCCGCTCGAGGCCCCTGCAGGCGGTTTGGCCAGTCGGTCCATGGCAGGAAGCGAACGCCCTGCAATGCCGCAGCGGGATCGTCCGGCAAGGGTGGCCCCGCCCATCGTTCGAGCAACGCCTGATTCTGCTTGCCCCGGTGCTCGCGGCTGCCCTCGGGCTCCGCACGCGCGTCCTGCGACTGCTGCGCGCGCCACAACGCCCGCACCGTGCGCTCCAGCGCGCGAAGATCGGCCAGCCCCTGGGCATGCGTATGACGGGCCACCGCGCGCGCGAGAGAGAACTGCCAATCCAGCGGCTCCTGCAGTTGAGCGCTGAAATGTGCCTGCGTCCAGCGCGGGTGCGCCAGCTGGTAGACGAGCAAGGGGTGATGCCGCCCCACCTTGTCACAGGACGGTGCGATCACACCCAGTACGAAACGTCGCCGCGCGAACGCCAGCGTCCCCGGCGGTAGCGCGAATGCGACAGGGATGGCCACGGCACGCGCACTGGCGCCGCTTCCTCCATGGGGACACTGCTGGGCCAGCCAGGGCATCCAGGCGTCCGCCTCGCCGTGGCGCACACCGCTGCGAACGAAATCCGCATGACCGGGAAGTTTTCCCCAGATGGCGGGCGGGGTGACGTGCCACGCGGCACGCAGCGTGTTCCACATCCGCATGGGTCAGGCGGCTCGTCCAGGGCAACGAAAGCCCTTGAGCACATCACTACCGAGGGGGTTGGGCTGACTGCCCGAACTGACATCGATCAACGCCTTGCGGCCGTCGAAGACATATTCGACGCTCAATCGGCCGGGCGTGGCCGTGTTCACGATGCGGCCTTTCTCCAAGAGGCGAAACAAGGCCCATGGACCATGGGCCAGCAAGGTCGAGGTCGGATTCGAAATGCGCGGGTTGGCCGTGAGCTCTGCCATCGCCCCGCCCCGCGGCCCTGGCCAGTTGACGGCAAAGGCCTGCACCGGCCCATGGACGTAGCGCTGTCCTTGCCCGTCGATGTCGATGACCAGCTCGGTGATGCTGGGTTCGAGTTCGAGCACGCGCAGATCGATCTTCCAGGCCAGTTTCTTGCCACCCGCATCGCGGAAGAACAGGTCGCGAATCTGCTGTGCGCGGTAGAAGGCATCGAGGTTGGGCCCATTCAGGGCCAGCAGCTTGAGCAGTTCGCCCAGCAACGTGGGGCCCGAAGTGGCCGGTTTCAATCCGGTGCCGTTGGCAGCCGCCGTGTCGATACCGACCATGGCATTCGCTACGTTCGGGTCCTTGTAGCGCCAGGGCCGCACGCTCATGTCCACATAAGGCGCGAGGTGCTTGTTGAAGAACTCATCCGCGGCACCGCCGACGGCAAACACCAGCGAGAAGTCTTCGATGGATGCGTCCTGCGTCACGGCCGCCAGCGGGTAGCGCCCTTCTACCCCGCGCTTGCAGGGCTCGCTGACTTGCATGGCCATCAGTCCCATGATGCGATCGAGCTGCATTTGCGCCTGGTTGCGCAGGATGCCGGTGGAGCCCAGCATCACCTTGTCGCCGCCGCTGGCGGCCAGCGCCGTCAGCACCTCGCGAAAAGGCGCCGGCAACTTGCCGGCCTCCAGCTTCAAGCGCGCACCGACTTCGGCGCCACCGGGGGGCAAGCTCCCGGCGGTCAGCGCCGTGTCGGCCACGACCAGCAAGGTGTAGAACTCGTTCAGCAGGCCCGAGATGTTCTCCAGTCCTGGCTTGGCCCCGGTGGCACCGGCGCTGGCCGCTCCGATGTCCGCCTCACCCGTGACCACCTCGCGCAGTGCGGCAAAGCGGTTGTCGACGATCTGCTTTTCGAGCCGCTCCTCGGCCCGAATCCCGAGGTTCCTGCCGATGGCGTTGGTCTGTTTGTTCAGTTCGTCGGTCGCCTTGTCGAGAAATCCCTTTTCCTCCTGCGTGCGAACCACCAGCGGGCGGGACAAGGTGGTTTCTCGCGCAGCCGCGCGCGCCAACCGCGCGAGCGGCGAGTCTGGCGCGGCGAACTGCCGCAGCACGCTCAGGTCGAATCCCAGGCTCGTTCCCGTGGTGTCGCTGCCACTCACCGTGCGAATCGATTCGAGGAAAGACTCCCAATGCTGGGCATACTCCATCAGGTACTGGCGCCTGATGTCGTCAAGCAGAGGGTCATTTCGCAGCTTGCGGGCCGCCTCGTCCAGCAGCGCTGGCGTTTTGCTTTGCCCCACCGAGGCAGCGCCTTCCCGCCCGCTGCGCCCCATGACCCATGCGTCGTCGTCGAGGGCCCGGGCGACGAACTCTGGCAGGCGCTTGTTGAAGACCTCGTGGTAGCCGTCATAGGTAAAAAGGCCCGCCACGCCTTTTTCCAGAGGCAAGCCACCGGCACGCGAAAATACGGTGCCAGCTTGAGGCCCCACCGCGCGCACCAACGTGAATTCTTGTGGCGCCTCGGGCAGCATGGCGGCCTTGGCCCGCTCATAAACGCGTTGACTCGAGGTGTTGCTGTTCAGGAAATCTTGCACCGCGCGCACCAGCGCGTCGTTGGGTAGCGACGCCGACTGCACCGGTCGAACCCCGGAGAACAGCGCCGTGACATGTCCCACCATTGACGCACGGCCACCAAAGGCGGCGGCACTGTCGGCCTTTTCCCAGTCTTTCAGCACCCAGTTGCGAACGTCCTGCGCGCCGCCTTGCATGTAGCGGTCCTTGTCGTGCAACAGCTTGTAGACACGCAAGACCTCATAGGCAGTCTTGGCATCGCCATCACTCACGCTTTGCTTGAGCACGCTCTCCATCCGTTGCAGGACGGCAGGGAGCAAGGTGTGGTCCTGCAGTTGGGCGTAGGTGTCACTGGCCGTGTCCAGCACCGGGGGCACCGTGTAGAGGCCGTACAGAAAGCTGCCGGGCGGGTTGTCGATGTCCAGGCCCGAATAGCCCGGCAACTCCCGCGCTCCATTGAGCACATCGGGAACGCCCGCAGGCTTGAACTCGGCGAACAGCTGGCGCACCTGCACGGTGAGCGCTTCGGCGCGCTGGCCCACCGCGCTCAGGTACTGGCGGTTGTTGCCGAAGCTCAAGGCCAACGCGCCGGCGAGCCACAGAAAGACCACCACGGCCAGCAGGTGTCCCGTGAGGCGCAGCAGTCGAAAGCGAAACTCCCAGCGCAAGTTCGGTCGCACCAGATGCGCCTCCGGGATGATCACCTTGGTCAGCAGGTCCTGCAGAAAGAAACCTTGCTGGCCCCGCATGGGCGATGCCGTTCTGCGCGGCTGGCTGGCTCGCGCCTCGTCATCGGACGCGGATGCCCTGCCGCCTCCCAAGCCCAGACTGCGTTGCAGGCGCTGGAACAGCGTGCCGGGATCGGCGGGCACCTCCAGGTCAGCCTGCGCACCACTCGTGAAATAGACGCCACGCAGCGTGTCATGCACCTGGGTTCCATCGAAACGCGAGGCCAGGAATATCTCGTCGAGCATCGGGACCAGCAGCGCCGACATGCCGGCCAGTTCCTGAGGCAATGCGAACAGCCGCTTTCTGCGGTCGATATCGAACTCTTCGTTCAACCTGGCGCGCAAGCCCGCCGCCAGACGCTCCTTGAGCAGTGCCAGCTCCGCTTCGACCTGTGCGCGCAGCGGCTCGCGATCGCGCAGCGCGGCACGCGAACTCTGGATGCCGTGGAACGGCAACGTGAAGCCCCAGGTCTGGGTACGGCCTTCGCTGGTGAGCGACTGGAAGTACTCGCTGAAGCCCCGCAGCAGATCGATCTTCGTCACGATCACGTAGACCGGGAAGCGGATGCCAAGCTCCTGCCGCAGGTCGGCCAATCGGTCACGCACCATGCTTGCATGCTCAGCACGTTCCATCTCGGACATCGTGAGCAACTCGGCCGCGTTGAGGGCGACGATGACGCCATTGAGCGGCGCGCGCGTTCGGTGCTTGCGCAACAGCCCCAGGAATCCCCGCCACTCGATGGGGTCCGAGACCGGGTTGCTTTCCTGCGTGGTGTAGCGGCCGGCCGTATCGATCAACACGGCCTCGTTAGAGAACCACCAGTCGCTGTTCAGCGTGCCGCCCTCCGACTTGAGCACCATGCTCCTGGATGCATGCCCCATCTGCCGAGCCAAAGGAAACTGCAGGCCAGCATTCAGCAGGGCCGTGGTCTTGCCCGCTCCCGGACTGCCGACGATCATGTACCACGGCAACTCGTAGAGGTAGCGTTTGCCTTCGAGGATCTGGCGAAACCCGCCGCGCGCACGCAAACCCTTGAGCTGCGCCAGGGCGCGGGTGACCGTGGCAGTGACTGTCTTGAGCTCTTCCTTCGCGCTGTCGTCCTTGTCGGCATCCTGCCCAAAGCGCAGGAACTTCGCGAGCAGATCGTCGTTGTTGCGCAAGGCCTGCCAGAGCCGGTAGAGCCAATACACGGCGTACAGCACGAGGATGGCGCAGATGACCATCGTGCGCACCCACAGCGGCGCCAGCGGCTTCGCGGCCCCGATTGCCAACAAGGGTCCTGCATGCCACACGAGCAGACAGAGCGCTGCCACTCCCAGCAGGCTGTACGGACCCGACACCATCCAGAGAAGGCCAAGTACTAGCAGCATCACGATGATGGTCACGCGCACCCCGGCCGAGGCGAACGGGCGAAGTCCATCCACGGCGAGCAGCGGGCCGATGAACCAGATCGCGAGGGCCAGCAGCACCACCGCGAGGAAGGCCAGCATCTGTCGGGAAAACAAGAATGCCAGGAATTGTTTGAGGTATTGCATGAGTGATCGATTCCTGCCTTGCGACTAGCGGGTGGCGACAGCGGGCGGTTTCACCGTACCCGCACTGGCGCCAGTGCCCTGCGTGACCATGATGTCGACGCGCCGGTTGCGGGCGCGTCCCGCAGCGGTCGCGCTGTCGGCGATGGGAACTGTGGCGCCCCGCCCTTCGGTCTGGATGCGCGATGGCACCACGCCCTTGCCGGTCAGCACTTCGGCCACCGCCGCAGCGCGCTTCTCGCTCAGGATCTGGTTGTCGGGAAACTCTCGTGTGCGAATCGGCTGGTTGTCCGAATGGCCGGTGATCAGGACCGTGCCGGAGACCAGATTGATCTCGTCGGCCACCTTCGCCAATACGGGAAGAATCCGGACACTGAGACGCGCTTGGCCGGGCACGAACATTTCGTCGCCCTTGAAGGTGACGATGCTGCGGCGTTCGTCTTCGTCCACACTGACCGTCTCTCGCTCGATCTCGCTCGCCAGCAACTCCTTCAAGCGCAACGGCTTGACTGGCGGCGCCGGCGGGGGACGCAGCCGGCCGATGGCGGCAATGCGCTGCTGCAGGTCGGTGCTCGACTGCAACAGCTGGTACTTGTACCAAGCGAAGAGGCCGAACAGGATCAGCGTCAGCACCGAGCCCGTCACCCACACCGGCACGCTGCGCAACAAGCGAAACTTGCCCGCTCCCACGCCCTTCCAGTGCGGAGACAAGTCGCGCGGTACGTCGCCACGCGCATTGCCCAGCAGGGAGAACAAGCGATGCCGGACCGTTTCGAGCTGCCGGCGCCCGTTCGTTGCGGTGCTGAAGCGCCCTTCGAAACCCAGGCCAAGAATTTGGTAAAGCACTTCGAGCAGGTCTACGTGCTCCTGCGGACTGGCGGCCAGGCGGCCGACCAGAAGAAAAAACTTATCGCCGCCTTTGGTATCGCCGTGAAATTTCGCGGCCAGCTGCTGGCCAGCCCAAACGCCGGCTTCCGCGCCCTGCCCGCCACCCCATGACGTGCTGTTGGCTGCTTCGTCAAGTGCAGTGCACAGGGCATAGCTCGCGGCCACCACGTGCTCGTGCCGGACCTGCGCGCTCGTACAAATGGATTGAAAGACTGCCACCTCGCGCTCGAGCAGTTGGTGAAACACCGCCACACCGTCGCTTTCGAGCGTCTCGGGCATGTCGGCCAGCGCCCGCAGCAAGGGCTGAGCCGCCTCCAACAAGGGATTCTGTGCTGCTGCGACAGCGGTCAGACGCTCCCGCGTCGAGGACTCGGACACCAGAGGCGCAAGGTCGGCCGAGCCGCCGAACAGTTCGCCATCGCCGAATCCGTCGCGAGGCTCCGGTCCATCGCCTCCCGCAGGCGCCTCGTTGAGTTCTTCTTTGTAGAGCATTGGAGCGTTGGAAAAATGAACGGGCCAGGCCCGATGAAAGAACGAAGGCCTGTTCAGGCCTCGCACTCGGAGCTGTCGTTGACGATCTGCTCGAAACTGCTGTTCTGGATGTGGCTGGTCTTCATGCGGCAATCGACCATGCGCCACACGCCCGTGCCCTGCGAGTTGTCGATCAGGACCGTGGCCGCCAGTGGTGTCCCGCGCTTGCGCTGGCGGCCGATAGCGAAGGTCATATCGCTGAACTGGCAGTTGTCGATGGTGAGGCGGGTTCCGGCCACCAGCACTTCGCCGCGTCCCGTGCAATGGCGAAAGGTGACCTCCCCCATGCACCCGATGCCCTCATGCGCCGCGGGCGCCGAACCGCCGCCTTCAAAGCCGCAATCCTGAAACAGAACGCCTGTGCTTCCATCACCTCCGCCGACGATCGAACGACCGACCGATCTGCATCGGGTAAAGCGCACGTCGGTCATCACGCCGAAGTCGTGATGAGGTGCCAGGAACCGACAATCGATGAAATTGCAACCTGACATCGATGCCAGCTTGATGTTTCCGTCGCCCGCGAAGTCGCAATCCACAAAAGTGAGGTTCTGCCAAGGCACGCCGACGAACGCGCCTGGCCCCATGTGGGCGCTGGCGATGGTCATCGCGGCCGAACTGCCATCCAGCAAGCGGATGTACGCTTTCTGGAGACTGGTGATGGGTGTGGTCATGTACATCTTCGATCAACGGTTCTCTCGGTGCTCGACGCCGTGCGCATCGATCCAGCGCCCCGACCAGCGGATCGGATGCAGCTGCTGGGCCCAGAACCCGCGCGGTACGTAGTCGCCGACCACGCCGTAGCCATCCGGCCATATCTTGTTCTTGTCGGCTTTGACTGCGGTACCGAACAGATGGTCCCAGAACGCAAAATGCGCGGCATAGCATCGGTCCAGTCCTTCCGCGTCTCGGCTGTGATGCCAATGGTGGAAGTTCGGCGTCACGATGAGGTAACGCAGAGGCCCGAGCCGCACCGATGCATTGGTGTGGTTGAACACCGCCTGCACACCTGCGATCAAGACATAGACGTTGATCACGTTCTGAGAAAACCCCAGTAGAAATGCAGGAGCCAGGATCACCACCGTCGAGAGCACTGTTTCCACGCCATGGGTTCGGCTTCCCGAGATCCAGTCCATGTGCTCGGCACTGTGGTGGATCGAGTGCAGTCGCCATCCAATGGCTGTCTCGTGATAGAAGCGATGCAGCCAGTACCGACCGAAATCGGTGATCAGCAGAAGCAAGAGCAGCGCACAGCCAAATGGAAGCTGCCGAACCCATCCGCGCAACGAACCCTGTGCCGCGGGGCTGAGATCGGCAAGCGCACCGCTCACACCGTACAAAATGGCATAGACCAAAAACAGTGTCACGCCGATGAGCAAGTGGCCGGTGACGAAGTACATGAAGTCGATCTGCCAGTCCCTCCTGAATACCGGCATCTCCGGCTTCAAAGGCCTCAGTTTTTCAATCGTGGTGAAAAGCAAGGTCGTGGCCAACAAGTCAAAGATCAGCCAGTCGATTCCAAGGTAGGGAACGACAGCGAGCTGTCCGGCGACCGGAAGCCAGCCGTTGCCGGTTGCGCTGACGCCGACCTTCGATCCCATGACGGCCGCCGCCAGCCAAAACAGCGCCCACGCAGACAAACGTCGAACACGCCCGAAGGCGATGTTGAACAGCGCCAACACACCACACAACACCATCGCAGTCAGCAGCACGGTCCGCATCATGTCGAAGCTCAGGTACTCACGCACCTTGGGCGTGCTGAGAAAATCGGGGAACTGGAACAACAAGACGCCCAGCATGCTGAAGTTGGCCAGCACCAGCGCGATCATTCCACTGACCATCCCCTTGCTTGGTCGCAAAGGCCCATGCGACAGCGCGAGTTCGGCTCCCTTGCGAATTTCGTGGACGGCACCCTCGTACAGGAGGTGGAAGAAACGCGGCGAGCTCATTTCTCTCTCACGCCCCAAAGCTCCATGCGCAGCCCCGGAAACTCGCCTGCGACGTGAAGCGCAAGGCCCCCGTGCTTGACCATGTGCTCCCATAACGGGCCGCGAGGGTCGATCTGGAAGTAGACAAAACCCGCATTGAAAGGAATCTGACGCGGAGGAACGGGCAAGGTCTGCAGCGGGATACCTGGCAGATGAGACCGGATGAGTTCGGTCAACCGGTCGCTGGGCCCGACCTTGCAGCGAGCGGGGAACTGACTTGCCAACTGCTCTGGAGGTGTGTGTGCCGCGACCGCAAACACCAAACTGGAGAAACCTTGCAGCTCGGCAGGCTCGACGCTCGCGACGCGCACGCCGTTGGGCCTTGAGGCCAAGGGGATGCTCTGTGCACTTCGCACCAGCACGTCGTTCAGGAGGGCCTGCACGTCGGCGATCAGCTCCTTGAACGAGAGGTATGGGTCGATGTGTTGGTAAGCGGGATGTGCTTGCGGACGACGCGTGGTTCCCCGCACGAAGGTCGCCAACTCCCCGCTCAACGTGCGCAATGCGGTATAGAGCGTCTCCGGAGAGGTTTCCCGGACCCGAAGCCAATGCTCGAGCATGGGCTCGTAGCGATTGAGGATCTGAAGCAGAAGGAAGTCGGACACTTCGGCGGCTTCACTGGATTTTCCGTCGTTGCCACTCAATCGCGCCGCCAGCGATTGCGCACGCAGCTTGCACAGTCCGTGCAGATTGGTGACCCAGTCTGCCAGCAAGGGGCTTGCCCCATAGCCAGCGACGGGAGGGATCAAGTTCGGGTCGACGGCGATGCTTCCATCCGAACGGAGCACCGTCACCTTCGCGAGCGGCAGGCCGATCCAGGCGTCGGTCAGTTCGCGCTGGGGCAAAAGGCGCAGGCGAAGACGGGACAGTTGCACGGTCTTCGAGCCTTGTCCGATGGAGTTGGCATCGCGCAGCTCCGCATCGAACACGGAAAATCGCGCCAGCGACGACGCGGAAATGCGGGTGTCGTCGAACGTCGTTTCTTCGCCGTTGGGTGTCCGGATCGGCACGGCCAGGTGAATGACCTGCTCCAGGTGCTCCGGCAAGATCGTGAGCGGCGCGGGCGGCAGCGTCTGGCCCGGTGCATCGAAGGGCGTACCGTCGGAAAAAATGCCGGCCGCGCTGGCCAGCACCAGCTTGCCCAACGAGAGTGACTCCGCATCGATGCTGTAGTGATTGAATCCCCAATAGAAGGGAGTCAATGACGCGGCCCGCTTGTGCGCGAGGTGTTCGAGATAGCGTTCCTGCTGTTGAAACAGCTGCGGACGCAGAAAGAGCCCTTCGCTCCAGGCGACTTTGTTGTACCAACTCATGAATTCGATCGTTGTGCTTTCGGGCTGCGAACTTGCTACTTGATGGGAGTCAGTTGGATGCCCTTGCCTTGCAAGGCGATCTCCAGCTTGACCTTGTTGGCGGGGAGAACTGCGCGATACCACGCCGCTTCGGGCGCGGGATCAAATTTCTGCACCACACGCCATTCGGTTTGCGCAAGCTCCCGATAGCCAGCGATAACACCGATCGCTGCGAGCTCGGGGTGCGACATGCGTCGGATCTTCTTGACCTCACCGGGTCGCAAGATGAACTCGTCGCGCACCAGCAAGTCGGCACCCATCACCGTCTTGTCGCTGCTGTTCAGTGAAAAATAGTCGGCAGCTTCGAAGCTTGCTTCGGACTTCAATTCGTAGATGCGAACCAGGATGGGCGCTGCCCTGCCCTTGTCATCGGGATTGACACCTGCTTCTGCGGTGACCGTGATGTCGAGCTTGGTCTGCTCTCTCGGATGCGAGAACTGCGCGTGCGCCAGAGAAGGCACCACCCACACAGCGGCCACTGCAAAGCCCCACAGGCACAGAAATGCGAAACGCAGTGGCCGCATGGGCGACCTGCATCGTGAGACGACGCTTCGGTAGAGCCATGGCATGGAGAGATTCATGTGGGAATCAAACTGAAAAAGGAACTCAAAAAGAACCGACTTCGGTTCGCGCCTCCTCAACCCCCTTGCGCGAACCGAAGTCGAAAAGCCCCGGACGGGTCCGGAGCGAAGCGAAGGCTTCAGGATTCCTTGTTGCCCTTGATGTCGTAGCCTGCGGTGACAGCACCGCCGCTGCCGCCTTGCGCGTTCTGCACGGAGTACTCTTGTTTGATCTTGGAGAAGGAAAGGCGCACGCGCTCCTTGACACGCATCTCGTCCGAGTTCGAACCGAAGGGCTGGATCGAGGTGATGATCACGTCGGAGAATGTGAACTTCAGGTACTCGAGCGGGTTACCGCCAGCCTTGCGGACCGTGAGCTTGGCCTCCTGCACGTGCTTGCCGGTGAGGCAATACTTCATGAGGTTGGGACTCGAACGATCGATGTAGTGGTCGAACTCCAGATCTTCGACCGTCGCCTTGCCCGCGCCGCCGCCAGAACCGGCATGCATGGTGGATTCCTGGAAGGCTTTCCAGTTGAAGGCCAGAACCTCGATCTCGTTCTTGTGGTCCGAATCCTGCGATTCGCCTTCGATGCCGTTGATCTTCAGAAAAATGTCTTGTGACATGAAAAAACTCCCTGTGTTTGAATTTGTCGGTAAATAACGGATGCATGAGCGCTCTTGGTGGCGCGTCCTTGATGCCGTGGCGTCTGTGCGCCACTTCCTCGAACAATTTGCTGGGCAGTTGCTGGTCAGGCCGCTTCTTTGAGCGACGGCAGCTTGGCGACCAGGCGCAGAGAAACGGTCAGACCTTCAAGCTGAAAGTGCGGACGCAGGAAGAACTTGGCGCTGTAGTAGCCGGGGTTGCCCTCGACGTCTTCCACTACGACCTCGGCCGCTGCAAGGGGCCGCCGGGCTTTGGTTTCCTGGGACGAATTCGCAGGATCAGCATCGACGTAATGCATGATCCATTCGTTCAACCAGCGCTGCATTTCGTCGCGCTCCTTGAAGGAACCGATCTTGTCGCGCACGATGCACTTCAGGTAGTGAGCGAATCGCGTGCTGGCGAAAAGGTAAGGCAGCCGTGCCGACAGATTGGCGTTGGCGGTCGCATCCGGGTCCATGTACTCCTGCGGTTTCTGGAGCGACTGGGCACCGATGAAAGCGGCATGGTCGGTGTTCTTCCGGTGCACCAGAGGGATCAGGCCGGCCTTCGCAAGCTCGGCTTCGCGGCGGTCGGAGATCGCGATCTCGGTCGGGCACTTCATGTCGAAGCCGCCGTCGTCGGTCGGGAAGGTGTGGCATGGCAGGTTTTCGACAGTGCCGCCTGACTCCACGCCGCGGATCATCGTGCACCAGCCGTAAAGCTTGAAACTGCGATTGATGTTGACGGCCATGGCATAGGCCGCGTTGCTCCACACGTAGTTGCGGTGATCTGCGCCCTCGGTTTCTTCCTCGAAGTCGAACTCGTCGACGGGATTGGTCTTCATGCCATAGGGCAGCCGTGCGAGGAAGCGGGGCATGGCCAGGCCGACGTAGCGGGAGTCCTCGGTGCTGCGCAGCGAATTCCACGGCGCGTGCTCGAGGTTGGACGTGATCTTTGCAAGGTCTCGCGGGTTCGCGAGCTCCTGCCACGACTCCATGCCGAGCAGCGACGGCGCCGAGCCGGCAATGAACGGCGCATGCGAGGCGGCAGACACCTTGGCAATCGCGCCCAGCAGCTCGACATCGGCGGGGGTGTGGTCAAAGTAGTAATCGGCAACCAGGCATCCGTAGGGCTCGCCACCGAGTTGACCGTACTCCTCTTCATAGATGCGCTTGAAGATCGGGCTCTGGTCCCATGCAATGCCCTTGTGGCGACGCAGCGTGCGACGGACTTCGTCCTTGGAGACGTCCATGAAACGGATCTTGAGCTTCTCGTCCGTCTCGGTGTTGTAGACCAGGTGATGCATGCCTCGCCAAGCCGACTCGATCTTCTGGAAGTCTTCCTTGTGGAGCACAAGGTTGATCTGCTCCGACAGCTTGCGGTCGATCTCGGCAATGATCGCTTCGATGCTGCTGTACGCGTCGTCGGTCATCGTCGCGGCGTTGACGAGCGCCTGCTCCGCCAGCGTCCGGACAGCCGCCTCGACGGCGTCTCGCGCCTCGTCGGTCTTGGGCTTGAACTCCTTGTCGAGCAAGGCTGAGAAATCGGTGGGATCTGTGTAGCGCGCCGCGTCGGGTGCCTCGAGCACGTTGTCCATGAGTGTGGTCATCTGAAGTTCCTTGATCTGAAGGTCATGCGGCGGAATCGGACGCAGGCGCGCCTTCTTGGACGTCGGTGTGGGTCTTGGCGGACTTCGCCAGCGACTTCATCAACGAGGGGTCTTGAAGCAGCTTGTTGACGAGGTTTTCGGCCCCCGCCTTGCCGTCCATGTAGGTCTGCAGGTTGGCCAGTTGCGTGCGTGCCTCGAGGAGCTTGCTGAGTGGCTCCACCTTTCGTGCGACAGCCGCCGGGGAGAAGTCTTCGATGCTCTCGAACGTGATGTCGACCATGAGTTGGCCTTCACCCGTCAGCGTGTTGGGCACAGCGAAAGCCACGCGGGGCTGGATCGCCTTCATGCGCTCGTCGAAGTTGTCGATGTCGATGTCGAGGAACTTTCGCTCGGACACCGGAGGCAAGGCCTGCGTCGGCTTGCCGGACAGATCAGACAGGACGCCCATCACGAAGGGCAGTTCGATCTTCTTCTCGGACCCGTAGATTTCCACGTCGTACTCGATCTGCACGCGCGGAGCCCTGTTGCGGGCAATGAACTTCTGACTGCTGTTGTTAATGGTAGCCATGAAAACTCCCTGGTGAAAAAAGCAAACAAGAACCTGGCATCACGCCGTTTCAACACGGTGATGCGTCTCTAGGGCCAACGAGGCCATTCGCGGGTCTCAGGCGAACTCGGTGTGACAGACGATGGCACCCCCTCCTTGCAACGCCGGATTGCTGCTGTCGCTCGGTTTCATGTCGGCAGTCATGCGCCGGATCTTTCGCCGCGCTTGAACTGCATCCAGCCACTGCCGGGAAAGAACCGGCAGAAGACGTTGTTCAATGAAGCCGATCAAGCGTCGAGCCCCCGTTTCATGGGCGCCGCCGTAGCCCGCAATTTCGGCCAGCAGCGCGGGTGTGTAGTCCAGTGCAATGTCATGCTGCATACGCATGCGCTCGGCCACGCGATCCAGATGCAAGCTCACGATGTCGTGCAGTGCGCTCGTGGCCAAAGGAAGGTAAGGCACCACCGATAATCGGCCCAGGAAGGCGGCGGGGAAGACCGTTCGCAGCGACGGCTGGAGCGCCGCGCGCAAGGCTTCGACGTCCGGCATCAACAAAGGGTCGTTACACAGCGCGGCAATGAGTTCCGCACCGGCGTTGCTCGTCAACAGGATCGTGGTGTTCCTGAAGTCGATGCGCCGTCCCTCGCCGTCCTCCATCCACCCTTTGTCGAACACCTGGTAAAAGATTTCGTGCACATCGGGATGGGCTTTTTCCACCTCGTCGAGAAGGATCGTGCTGTAGGGCTTTCGACGCACGACCTCTGTGAGCACGCCGCCCTCGCCATAGCCGACATACCCCGGGGGCGCCCCCTTCAAGGTCGAGACCGTGTGCGACTCCTGGAACTCGCTCATGTTGATGGTGATGAGGTTCTGCTCCCCGCCATACATGGCCTCGGCCAGCGCCAATGCGGTTTCCGTCTTGCCCACGCCCGAGGGGCCGACCAGCAGGAACACGCCGACGGGCTTGTTCGGATCTGTGAGGCGCGCCCGCGCCGTCTGCATGCGCTCCGCGATCGCTGCAAGTGCGGGCCCCTGGCCGATCACGCGCGCTTCCAGGCGGGATTGAAGCGCGACGACTGCAGCAACCTCGTCGGTGACCATTCGCCCCACCGGAATCCCGGTCCAGTCGGCCACGATGCCAGCAACCACCGCTTCGTCGACCTGAGGGAATATCAGCGGCGTGTCTTTCTGATGCGCGGCAAGTTCAAGCTCGAGGGCCGCCAACTGCGCCGAGGGTGCATTGCCCTCGGCGCAGCTCACCTCTTCCGCCTCCTCCCTCTTCTTTGTTCTCAATCCATGGATCGTGCGAACCAAGACAAGCTCGTCCTGCCACCGCGCCTCATGCTGGGACAACGCGTGCTGCGCTGCGTTGAGTTCTGACTGGGCGATGTCGAGGCGCAACACTCTTTCGTGCCTGCCTTGGACGACAACACCTTCTTGGCCAAGCAGTTCAAGCTCGGCTTGAAGCGCTGTGATGCGATGCCGCCATTGATCGACTTCGGGCGGAGGCGCATGGAGTGACATGGCGACGCGCGCGCAAGCGGTGTCCAGCAGACTGATCGCCTTGTCGGGCAGCTGGCGTGCAGGAATGTAGCGATGTGACAGCGTCACTGCGGCACGCACGGCTTCGTCGAGCACAAGCACGCCGTGATGCTCGGCAAATGTGGCGACGAGGCCGCGAACCATCTCGATCGCGGAAATCTCATCGGGCTCTGCCACCTGCAGCGTCTGAAAGCGCCGCGTCAGCGCGGGGTCCTTTTCGATGTGGCGCTTGTACTCGCTCCAGGTGGTGGCGCCGATGGTGCGCAAGGTTCCCCGCGCAAGCGCCGGCTTGAGCAGGTTGGCTGCGTCGCCAGTTCCCGATTGCCCGCCCGCGCCGACCAGCGTGTGCACTTCGTCGATGAAGAGGATGACGGGCTGCGCCGACTTGCTCGCCTCTTCCAACAAGGCCTTGAGGCGCGACTCGAATTCCCCCCGCATGCTCGCGCCGGCCAGAAGCGCACCGACGTCGAGACTCCAGAGCCGGCAGTTCTTCAGGCCAGGAGGAACTTCGCCTTGGGCGATGGCCAGTGCCAAGCCTTCGACAACCGCTGTCTTGCCAACGCCCGCATCGCCCGTGAGCAAGGGATTGTTCTGGCGACGGCGAAGCAGGATGTCCACCATCGTGCGGATCTCGTGCCCGCGCCCGATGACGGGGTCGATCTGCCCTTGAGAAGCGCGCTCGGTCAGGTCCGTACAGTAGCGACGCAACGCCGACTTGCCATCCGACGCCGCATCGGCGAACGCGGCGCTGGCCTCGCCTGGCAGCGCAGACGGAAGCCCCGAGCCGTCATGCGGTCCTTCCTTCCCTTCGGGGGAACCGGCCACGATCGCGCTGACGGCTTCCGTCAGCTGATCCGCAGGGATTCGCTGGAACGCAGATGAGATGCCAAGAAGTACGCGCCGCAGCTCCGGCGTTTGTAGCAGCGCAGCAAGCAGCCAGGCACCACGCACGCAATGCGCGCCGAACTCGAGGCTCGAGAGCACCCACGCGCGCTCGATGGCTGCTTCGATGTGGCTGGAAAAATCTGTCAGCGACGTTGCGCCAGATGGCAGGCTGGACAACGCCGATGCAAAGTCTTTCTCGATGACCTGCGCGTCGATCTGGTAGTACCGGCAGATGCGGTGCAGATCGCTGTCGTTGAGCTGCCAGAGCTGATGAATCCAGTGCGTCAGTTCAACGTACGGATTACCGCGCAGCTTGGCAAATGCAGTGGCAGATTCGATGCCGCGAAACAAGGTGAGATTGAGCTTGCCGAACAGCGCTCGCCGAGAGATCGTCATTGCGCGATCTGTCGTGCGGTGTACACGCCTTGTTCGATCGATTCATCTGCAACGCCCGATGTCGTCGAGCAGATTTCTGCGTTCTTTTTCCCCACTTCGCGCCCCTATGCTTCTTGGAATGGGCGCGATTCTGGCGGCTCGTTGCAGGGCAAATCGCAGCACAGTTTCTACCAATAGTTAAACGCAAGAGGCCGCCTATTGATCTGTGATGTTTGCCCGCCGCTCCTTACGTTCAGAAGACAAAGGAGGTCATTCGACAACGATATCGAAACCGCCGCAGGCAAGAAAAAACCCTCGAGTCCTTTCGGAAACTCGAGGGCTTGAGAGGCTTCTGACGTGTCGCAACGTCCGCGGTTGCAATCACATGTTGTCGATCATGACCTGGCCAAAACCAGAGCAGCTCACTTGCGTTGCGCCATCCATGAGGCGCGCGAAGTCATAGGTGACCTTCTTGCTGGCGATCGACTTTTTCATCGAGCTGATGATCAGGTCAGCCGCTTCGGTCCAGCCCATGTGGCGCAGCATCATCTCTGCGGACAGGATTTCGGAACCCGGGTTCACATAGTCCTTGCCGGCGTATTTGGGGGCCGTGCCGTGGGTGGCTTCGAACATGGCGACGGTGTCGCTCAGGTTCGCGCCCGGAGCGATGCCGATGCCACCGACCTGTGCGGCCAGTGCGTCGGACACGTAGTCACCATTCAGGTTCAGTGTCGCGATCACGCTGTACTCGGCGGGGCGCAACAGGATCTGCTGCAGGAACGCGTCGGCGATGCTGTCCTTGACCGTGATCTCCTTGCCCGTCCTCGGGTTCTTGAACTTCATCCACGGACCGCCGTCGATCAACTCGGCGCCGAATTCCTTGGCGGCCAGGTTGTAGCCCCAGTCACGGAAGCCACCTTCGGTGAACTTCATGATGTTGCCCTTGTGGACCAGAGTCACGCTGGGCTTGTCGTTGTCGATCGCGTACTGGAAGGCCTTGCGCACGAGGCGCTCGGTGCCTTCGCGCGAGACCGGCTTGACGCCGATGCCCGAGGTGTCCGGGAAGCGGATCTTCTTGACGCCCATCTCGTCCTGCAGGAACTTGATGAGCTTCTTGGCCTTGTCGCTTTCGGCCTCGAATTCGATGCCGGCGTAGATGTCTTCCGAGTTCTCGCGGAAGATGACCATGTTGGTCTTGTGCGGCTCGCGCACCGGGCTGGGCACGCCCTCGAAGTACTGGATGGGTCGCAGGCAGACGTACAGGTCGAGTTCCTGGCGCAGCGCCACGTTCAGCGAGCGGATGCCGCCGCCCACGGGCGTGGTCAGCGGACCCTTGATGGAGACCACATAGTCGCGCACAGCATGCAGGGTTTCCTCGGGGAGCCAGACGTCGGGGCCGTAGACCTTGGTCGACTTCTCGCCTGCGTAGACTTCCATCCAGTGGATCTTCTTCTTGCCGCTGTAGGCCTTGGCCACTGCGGCGTCCACCACCTTGAGCATCACCGGCGTGATGTCCAGCCCCGTGCCATCGCCCTCGATGAACGGGATGATCGGCTGATCGGGCACATTGAGCGAATTGTCGGCGTTGACCGTGATCTTCTGGCCTTCGGTCGGGACTTTGATGTGCTGATAGCTGGACATGAGGGGGCTTGACTCCGGGAAATGACGTAATTCGAACGACTGTCTGCGAATTCAGACAGCGAGGAGAATCGCTGTACAGCGCGCTAACAAATCGCTGTACATTTTAGACGCAACCCATCAGCGGACAATTGTCAACCGTAGGGCGATAGCGCCCGTTACTGGCTGACCTTCTGCTCGCCGGGAGGCGTTTCCAACCAATTCTCGATAGAGGAATCATCAATGAGCAAACTTCTCGCAGTCATGATCGCTGGCCTGTTCGCCGCTGGCGCGTACGCCCAAAACCCGGCCGGTACCACGCCCGAACAAGGCAACGCGACCAACAGCAAGCCGCAAGCTCGCGCTGAAGCCAAGAAGGAAGCCAAGCCCGCTGGCCAAGTGGCTCCCGCTGCTGGCGACACAGCCAAGACGCCCGAAGGCGGCGCATTCGGCGCTGACAAGGCTGGCGTTGCTGGCGAAAAGCGCGCCAAGACCCGCGACGATCGTCGTCGCAACAAGGACGGCAGCGTGAAGCGCAAGGCCACCCAGGGCGGCACGCCCGACATGGCCGGCGCCAAGTAAGCTGGTCGGTCCCCTCAAGAAAAGCGCTCTTAGGAGCGCTTTTTTTCGTTTGCAGTTTTGCTCGACCACTGTCAACCGGGGCTCTTGAGGTCCGTTGAATGGAAGCCTTCCGCAGGGAGGTGATCCATATCAACAATCTCAAAGGATTTCTCATGAACAAGCTGATCGCAGCCCTGGTCGTCGGCCTCTTCGCAGCCGGTGCATTTGCGCAAGCCGCCGCCCCCGCAGTTGCCGCTCCGGCCGCCCCCGCCGTCCACAAGGCGAAGGCCAAGCACACGGTCAAGAAGCACAAGGTGCGTCACGTCTCCAAGGCCCACGCGGCCGCCGCCAAGAAGGTGTAAGCTTTCAAGCTCCCGGCAATGCCCGCTTCAGCGGGCATTTTTATTGGTCACGGGCCGACCCTGTGTATGGCGGCCCCGAAAGAGTCATCCGATGTTCCAGCGTCTTGCCGCGCTGCTTCTGGTGTCCGCGTCCTTCCTGGCGCCGGCCCACGCGCAGCAGCAAATCCAACCGCAACCCCAAACCGATCTGGCACGCACGCAGTTGTCGGTCGGCCTCTACAAGATCGACGCACAGGTGGCGCAATCGCCCCGTGAACGCGAGATCGGCCTGATGTTTCGCAAGACGATGCCGCAGGCCGAAGGCATGATCTTCGTGTTCGATCAGCCGGCCACACAGTGCTTCTGGATGCGCAACACGCTGTTGCCACTGACCGCCGCCTTCGTGGCCGACGATGGCCGCATCGTCAACCTGGTCGACATGCAGCCGATGACCGAGAACTCGCATTGCTCCGAAGAACCGGTGCGCTACGTGCTCGAAATGAACCAAGGCTGGTTCGCCAAGAAGAACATCAAGAAGGGGGCCAAGCTCGGCGGCGAGCTGTTCTCCACAGCCAAGCGCTAACTCTGGACTCAGCGCCCGTAAAAAAGCCGACCCGCAGGTCGGCTTTTTCATGGCGAGAGCGCCGGCTTCAGCCGAAGTTCTTGGCCGCGAAGTCCCAGTTGGCCAGCTTGGCCAGGAAGGTTTCGACGAACTTCGGGCGCATGTTGCGGTAGTCGATGTAGTACGCGTGCTCCCACACGTCCACCGTCAGCAGGGCGGTGTCGGCGGTGGTCAGCGGCGTGCCGGCGGCGCCGGTGTTCACGATGTCCACCGAGCCGTCGGCCTTCTTCACGAGCCAGGTCCAGCCCGAACCGAAGTTGCCCACGGCCGACTTCACGAAGGCTTCCTTGAAGGCGTCGTAGCTGCCCCACTTGGCATCGATGGCCTGGGCCAGCGCGCCCGTCGGTGCGCCGCCGCCTTGCGGCTTCATGCAGTTCCAGAAGAAGGTGTGGTTCCAGATCTGCGCGGCGTTGTTGTAGATGCCGCCGCTGGACTTCTTGATGATCTCTTCGAGCGTCATCGCTTCGAACTCGGTGCCCTTTTGCAGGTTGTTCAGGTTCACCACGTAGGCATTGTGGTGCTTGCCGTGGTGGTACTCGAGCGTTTCCTTCGAGTACTCGGGGGCCAGCGCGTCGATGGCGTACGGCAGGGGTGGGAGCACATGTTCCATGGTTTTTTCTCGTGGGTTGGTTGTGGGGAATGAAGGATTCTAGGAAGTAATTTTCGAGGGCGCGTCGGACGTGTTCCCGTTGTTGCTCCCTCCATGCGTCACGGTCAGGCCGACCTCGCCATCCGCGAGCCGAGCGACGACCGCATCGCCAGCATGCAGCTTTTTCGCGCTGATGACCGCGCGGCCGGAGCCATCGCTGAGCCAGGCGTAGCCGCGCTGCAGAACCAGCGCCGGATCGAGCAGCCGCAAGCGCAGCGCCACGCGCTCCAGGCGCTCGCGCCGCTGCACCAGCGCGCGGTCGAATTTCGAAGGGAAGTCGGCGGCGATCGATCCCGGCACCTGCGCCAGGCGCTCACGTCGCGACAGCACCGCGAAGTGCAGGCGCTGTGCATGGTGGGCGAGGCGAAGCTGCTGGCGAGCCACCAGATTCGAGGGCCGGCCAAGACGCCCCGCCGCTTGATCGAGTCGCTGCCCCAGTACGTCCAAGCGTGCGCCAAGCGCGTCACCGAGCCGTTCGTCGAGCAGATCGAGCGCACCGAGCCACAGGTCGCGCGGCGCGCTGACGAGTTCCGCGGCGGCCGTGGGCGTGGGCGCGCGCAGGTCGGCGCAGAAGTCGGCGATCGTGAAATCGGTTTCGTGTCCCACGCCGCTGATCACCGGCACGGGACTCTGCACGATGGTGCGCGCCAGGGTTTCGTCGTTGAAGGCCCAGAGGTCCTCGATCGAGCCGCCACCGCGCACCAGCAGGATCACGTCGACAGCCGGCTCCAGCGTGTAGAGCGACTGCAAGGCGCGCACCAGCTCGGCCGGTGCGTTGACGCCCTGCACCGTCGCTGGCGCCAGCACCACGGGGATGTGGGGCACGCGCCGCCGCAACGCGGTCACGACGTCATGCAGTGCCGCAGCGCCCAGCGAAGTGACGACGCCCACGGCACGCGGCATCGACGGCAGCGCCCGCTTGCGCGCCGGATCAAACAGGCCTTCGGCTTCGAGGCGCGCCTTGCGCTGCAGGAACTGCTCGAACAGCGCGCCCTGCCCCGCGCGCCGCAGGCTCTCGACCACCAGTTGCAGATCGCCACGCGGTTCGTACACCGCCAGCCGGCCGCGCACCTCGACCTGATCGCCATCACGCGGCGTGAAGTCGAGCAGGCTCGCCGCGCGGCGGAACATCGCGCAGCGCAACTGGCCGGACTCGTCCTTGAGCGAGAAGTAGCAATGACCGCTCGATGCGCGCGAGAAACCCGAGATTTCCCCGCGCACGGAGACAGGGTTGAAGCGCGCGTCGAGCGCGTCGGCCACCGCGCGGCACAGCGCGCCCACGGCCCACACACGCGGCCCGGGCGCTGCATTCGGCTCCCTGAAGCTCATCGCGCCCCTCCGCCGTCGAGCGCCACTCTTCCACAACGGGCGCTGCGCCCCCCACTTTGGAGGGGTATGGTGGAACAGATGCACGAGTTCTCGTGCAAGCTGTTGATTTCATTGAAAAAAGTGCTGCTCAAAATTCAATCGATCTAACGGAAAGCCCGTCCCATGCGGGTTCGGAGCCATTGCGCCACGGGTTAATCACAAAGTTATCCACAGAATCTGTGCGTCCTTGCCGACACACAAACAAGCCGCGAGCCGATGGTGGCTCGGTGGATAATCGCCGCGCATTTGCAGTCTACGGGCCGGAGGATTTTCTTGTTTTCCATCATTGTTGCCGCGGGCTGGCCAATCTGGCCATTGCTCGCCTGTTCGGTCATCGCACTCGCGCTGGTCATTGAACGTTTCACCAGCCTCAAGACCGTCAAGGTCCTGCCGCCGAAGCTGCTGGACGAGACCATCACCGTGTCGCGCGGCGCGGTTCCCGGCCCCGATGTCGTGACCAAACTCGAAAGCAACTCGATGCTCGGCCAGGTGCTGGCCGCCGGCCTGCGCGCGCTGAACGCCAACCCGCGCTGCACCGAAGAAGACCTGCGCGCCGCCATGGAGGCCTCGGGCCGCACCGTGGCGCACAAGCTGGAGCGCTACCTGCCGGCGCTGGCCACCATCGCCTCGGCCGCGCCGCTGCTCGGCCTGCTGGGCACGGTGATCGGCATGATCGAAATTTTCGGCTCGCAGTCACCCGGCAGCGGTGCCGTCGGCTCGGGCAACCCGGCGCAGCTGGCGCACGGCATCTCGATCGCGCTGTACAACACGGCCTTCGGCCTGATCGTGGCCATTCCGACGCTGATTTTCTGGCGCTACTTTCGCAGCCGCGTCGACGAGTACCTGCTGAACCTCGAACTCTCGGGCGAGCGCTTTGCCCGCCACCTGAACGCCCTGCGCAAATGAGCTCGCGGGGCCGCATGCAGTTTCGCCATGGCGCGCGCGACGAGCCGGAGATCAACCTGATCCCGTTCATCGACGTGCTGCTGGTTGTGCTGATCTTCCTGATGCTGTCGACCACCTACAGCAAGTTCACCGAGATGCAGCTGCGACTGCCGACGGCGGACGTCGACGCCCAGCGCGATTACCCGAAAGAGGTGATCGTGGCGGTGTCGGCCGACGGCCGCTACGTGATCAACAAATCGCCGCTTGCAGACCGCAGCGTCGACACCGTCGCCGCCGCGCTCGCCGCCGCCGCCACCGGTGGGAAGGACAGCGTCGTGATCATCAGCGCCGACGCGGCCAGCCCGCACCAGGCCGTGGTGACGGTGATGGAGGCCGCGCGCCGCGCCGGCCTGATGCAGATCACCTTCGCCGCCCAGTCGACGGCCCAGGCCGGTCACTGAGTGTCGACCGGCGTGCGGCTGCAGGATGCCTGGCTGCGCCGCGGTGCGCTGGCCTGCGTGCTGTGGCCACTGTCGCAGGTCTACGGCGCCCTTTTCGCGCTGCGGCGCGCCTTCTACCGATGGGGTTGGCAAAAGACCGGGCGCGTGCCGGTTCCCGTGATCGTGGTCGGCAATGTGATTGCGGGCGGGGCCGGCAAGACACCGGTCGTGATGGCGGTCGTGCGCCATCTCCAGGCGCGCGGGCTGCGCGTAGGCGTGGTGTCGCGCGGCTATGGCCGCCGCACCGATGACTGCCGCGAAGTCCAGGCCGACAGCGATCCGCAGGACGTCGGCGATGAACCCGCGCTGATCCACCATGCCACTGGCGCGCCGGTCTTCGTGGCCCGGCAGCGCATCGAGGCTGCGCGCGCCCTGCTCGCCCGACATCCGGACACCCAGATCATCGTCAGCGACGACGGCCTGCAGCATCTGGCGCTGGCCCGCGACATCGAAATCTGCGTGTTCGACGACCGCGGCGTCGGCAACGGCTGGCTCCTGCCCGCCGGCCCCTTGCGCGAGCCATGGCCCCGCCCCTGCGACCTGCTGCTGCACAGCGGCGAACGACCTGCTTTCGCCGGCGGCTACACCGCCACCCGCGAACTGGCGCCGTACGCCCTCGCGAAGGACGGCCGTCGCATTCCGCTGGACACGCTGGCCGGCCAGCCCGTGATCGCGCTCGCCGCCATCGCGCGGCCGGAAGCCTTCTTCACGATGCTGCGCGCACGCGGCTTGACGCTCGCGGACACCTTCGCGCTGCCCGACCACCACGACTTCAGCGGCTGGCAACGCCCGGCCGGCCCCGCCCTGCCGCTCATCTGCACCGAAAAAGACGCCGTCAAGCTCTGGCACCAGGCGCCCGACGCGCTCGCCGTGCCGCTGCACTTCGAACCCTCGCCGGCGTTCTTCGCCGCCCTCGACGCAAAGCTATCATCGCTCGATGGATACCAAGCTGCTTGAACTGCTCGTCTGCCCCGTCACCAAGGGCCCGCTGACCTGGAACGCCGAGAAGCAGGAACTCTGCTCGCGCAGCGCGCGCCTGGCCTACCCGGTCCGCGACGGCATCCCGGTGCTGCTCGAGAACGAGGCCCGCACGCTGTCCGACGAAGAGCTGGGCCTGTGAGCTTCACCGTTCTGGTGCCGGCCCGGCTGGCTTCGACGCGACTTCCCAACAAACCGCTGGCCGATATCGCCGGCCTGCCGATGGTCGTGCGCGTGGCGCAACGCGCCCGCCAGTCCGGCGCCCTTCGCGTGGTGGTGGCCGGCGACGACGCCTCCATCATCGACGCCTGCAAGGCGCACGGCGTCGAAGCCCTACTGACCCGCCAGGACCACGCCAGCGGCACCGACCGGCTGGCCGAAGCCTGCGAACAGCTCGGGCTGGACGGCGACGCGATCGTCGTCAACGTGCAGGGCGACGAACCGCTGATCGACCCCGCGCTGATCGACGCCGTTGCCGCCACGCTGGCCGCGCGACCGCATGCCGCGATGAGCACCGCCGTCCATGCGATCGATTCGCTGGCCGACTTCATGAACCCGAACGTCGTGAAGGCCGTGCTCGACGCACAAGGCCATGCGCTTTACTTCAGCCGCGCCCCGATCCCCTGGTGGCGCGACGGCTCTTCAGGCGGCGCGGCACCCTCGGCGCTGCCCAGCCCCGCACCGCTGCGCCACATCGGCATCTACGGCTATCGCGCGGGCTTCGTGCGGCAATTTCCGTTGCTGTCGCCTGCGCCTGTCGAAGCCGCCGAAGCGCTCGAGCAGCTGCGCGCGCTGTGGCACGGACACCGCATCGCGGTGCATGTCAGCGACGTGGCACCGGGCCCCGGGATCGACACGCCCGAAGACCTGGCGCGCGTGCGCGCGGTCTTCGCGGCCGGCTTGCCTGCGTGAACTGCCCGCCGCCCCGAGGGGAACGGCGGCAATTTGTCACGGGCACGCATGCTATCCTCGACGCAATTCCGCCTCGGCGCGCCTGAGGGTGCGCATGGGGTGCGACACAAAATCTAAGAACCTTCCGAGGACACCATGAGACTTATTTTGCTGGGCGCGCCCGGAGCAGGCAAAGGCACGCAAGCGACCTTCATCTGCCAGAAATACGGCATTCCCCAAATCTCGACCGGCGACATGTTGCGCGCCGCCGTCAAGGCCGGCACCCCCCTCGGGCTGCAGGCCAAGGCGATCATGGACTCGGGCGCGCTGGTCAGCGACGACCTGATCATCAACCTCGTGAAGGAACGCATCGCGCAGCCCGACTGCAACGGCGGTTTCCTGTTCGACGGCTTCCCGCGCACCATTCCGCAGGCCGACGCCATGAAGGCGGCTGGCGTGAAGCTCGACTACGTGCTCGAGATCGATGTGCCCTTCGGCGACATCATCGAGCGCATGAGCGGTCGCCGCTCGCACCCGGCATCGGGCCGCACCTACCACGTCAAGTTCAATCCACCGAAGGTGGAAGGCAAGGACGACGTGACCGGTGAAGAGCTGATCCAGCGCGAAGACGACAAGGAAGAGACCGTGCGCAAGCGGCTCGACGTGTATAGCCAGCAGACCCGTCCGCTGGTCGAGTACTACTCGACCTGGGCCAAGGCCGATCCGGCCGCCGCGCCGAAGTACCGCGCCATCCAGGGCGTGGGCACGGTCGACGAGATCACGCAGCGCGCCCTGGCCGCATTGAACAGCTGATCCAGCAGCGGCTGCCCCGTCAGCCGCTCTCCTAGCCGCCTTCCGACTCTGGCAGGGCGGCCACTCCCAAGAGTTCCAGCACCAGCGCGACCCGCGCCTTCACCGGCGTGAGTGCGCCTGCATCCCGCAGCCCGTCACCGGGTTTCGGCAGGATGCGTCCGTTCGCGCAGCGCGTGGCGCGCAGCACCGCGGCGCCGGCGGCCTGCGCCCTCAGCGCCGCGGCTTCCAGGGCGTGGTGCACCGTGCCGTTGCCGGTTGCTGCCACGACCAGCCCGCGCAAGGGTTCAACCGAAGGAAGCAGGAGCGCCTCGACGATCGCACCGCTTGCGCCCGCGTGGCTCACGACGATCTCGACACGAGGCCACGGTTTCGACACCGCCTCCAACCTTGAAGCATCGAGCGCCGCTCCCTGCGGCCACGCGCGAACACGCCGCACCTCGCCCTCTTCCACATAGCCGACCGGCCCCGCATCGCCCGACGCGAAGGCATCGAGGCGATAGGTGTGCACCTTCTGCACATCGACACCGCTGTGGATCGTGCCCGCGCACACCGCTGTCACGCCCTGGGCGCCCCGCGTCGAAGCCACCACGAGCGCGTCACGCACGTTCTGCGGACCATCGGGCGACAAGGCTGTCGCCGGACGCATCGCGCAGGTCAGCACCACCGGCTTGGCCGGCGCCAGCACGGCGTGCAGGAAGAAGGCGGTTTCCTCCAGCGTGTCGGTGCCGTGCGTGACCACGATGCCCGCCACGTCAGGCTGCGCCAGCCAGTGTGCGCAGCGCGCGGCCAGTTGGCGCCAGGTGTCGGCGTCCATGTCCTTGCTGTCAAGCTGCGCCACCTGCTCCGCGACCAGCGTCACGTCGGCCGGCGCCTCGATGCCGCCCAGCAGGTCCGCCACACCCACCTGCCCCGCTGTATAGCCGATGTTGTCGCCGCTGTTGGCGGCCTTGCCGGCAATGGTGCCGCCGGTGCCCAGCACCACCACGCGGCGCGTCTCGGACAAAGAGGAATGAGTCATGGCTTGTCAACTTTTGAAAACTGGTTAAAAATACAGGTACTGGATATCTAGCCAGTGCCGCAAGGAAACCACTATGCAGTTCGCAGTGAAGCTTACCGCCCGCCAGCAGCAGATCCTGGACCTGATCCAGGCCGCCATCGCACGCACCGGTGCGCCGCCGACGCGCGCCGAAATCGCCAATGAGCTGGGCTTCAAGTCGGCCAATGCCGCCGAAGAGCACCTGCAGGCCCTGGCCCGCAAGGGTGTCATCGAACTCGTCAGCGGCACCTCGCGCGGCATCCGGCTCAAGGGCGATGCGCTGCGCTCGCTCCACGAAACGCGCCACCGCGAAGGCAACCAGTTCTCGCTCTCGCTGCCCGGCATGGCCCAGCTCGCGCTGCCGCTCATCGGCCGCGTGGCGGCGGGTTCGCCCATCCTTGCGCAAGAGCATGTCGACCAGACCTATTACGTCGAGAACACACTGTTCCAGCGCCAGCCCGACTACCTGCTCAAGGTGCGCGGCATGTCGATGCGCGACGCCGGCATCATGGACGGCGACCTGCTCGCCGTGCAGGCCACCAAGGAAGCGCGCAACGGCCAGATCGTGGTGGCCCGTCTCGGCGAAGAAGTCACCGTGAAGCGCCTCAAGCGCAACAAGCAGGTGATCGAGCTGCACGCCGAGAACCCCGACTACCCGACCATCTTCGTCCAACCCGGCGAGCCCTTCGAAATCGAAGGCCTCGCGGTCGGCCTCATCCGCAACACCATGCTGATGTAGTCCCCGGGCTTGCTGCCCACACGCAGCAGCACCTCATCCGGCCGCGACAGGTGGCGGGCGTATGGCGCGAAGTCGCCATCACCCTGTTGCGGCCGATTCAAGAAATCCTGCCTGTGTTCAACCTCATACTTTTTTGGAGTTCACATGGGAATCGCCCTCCTCGCCATCGCCGACCTTTGGTCACCCCTGCAATCGCTGGCCACCCGCTGGATGCCCGCCCGCCGTCCGTCGCGTGGTGACAGCAGCGACGCTGCCGCTGGCTTGCGCTACGTGGCCATCCGCCCGGCCTGCACGGCACGCACCGCGGGCAGCCCTGCTCCGACCACGTCGCCATCCACTGCAGCCACACCCGCCCGCCCGCTGCGCGTCGTCCGCGTGGTCGACCGGCAAGGCTCGCAGCGCGGCTGCGCCAACCGGGTCGTGATTTCCGGCCGCATGGCCGACGTGTGCGCCGAACTCGAACGACTCGCCGCACTGGAAGCCGCAGAAACCGGCAGCGGCACGCACCGCCCCAGCCACCTGCACTGAGAAAGTGCGAACGACCCCGCCGTGCCTGCGCGACCTGCGCACTCCCCATGAGCACGGCGGATTCACCGACAACGGCCTGAAACAGGCCTCCCGGGCGCCACGTGGCACCGGGTATCCAAACGTTCACACGTGCGACCTGCCAATGCTGCGAGGCACAATGGCATGCCATGAACATTGTGATCCTCGACGACTACCAGGACGCCGTGCGCAAGCTGCAGTGCGCTGCCAAGCTGGACGCGTACGCCGCCAAGGTCTACACCAACACGGTCAAGGGCATTGGCCAACTGTCGGTTCGCCTCAAGGATGCGGACGTCATCGTGCTCATCCGTGAGCGCAGCCAGATATCCCGCCAACTGATCGAGAAGCTGCCCAAGCTCAAGCTGATTTCCCAGACCGGCCGCGTCGGCGGCCACATCGACGTCACGGCCTGCACCGAACGCGGTGTGGCGGTGGCCGAGGGCTCGGGCTCGCCGCAGGCGCCTGCCGAGCTCACCTGGGCGCTGATCATGGCGGCCATGCGCCGCCTGCCGCAGTACATCAGCAACCTCAAGCACGGGGCCTGGCAGCAGTCGGGCCTCAAGTCGGCGTCGATGCCGCCGAATTTCGGCATGGGCTCGGTGCTCAAGGGCAAGACGCTGTGCATCTGGGGCTACGGGCGCATCGGCCAGCTGGTGGCGCGCTACGGGCAGGCCTTCGGCATGCAGGTCGTGATCTGGGGCCGCGAAGCCAGCTGCGCCAAGGCGCGTTCCGACGGCTTCCAGGTGGCACAGAACCGCCACGAGTTCTTTGCCGCGGCCGACGTGCTGTCGGTGCATCTGCGGCTCAACGAAGACACGCAGGGCCTCATCAAGCTCGAAGACCTCTCCCGCATGAAGCCGACGGCGCTGTTCGTCAACACGTCGCGCGCCGAGCTGGTGGAGGCCGATGCCCTGCTGGCCGCACTCAACCGCGGACGCCCCGGGCTGGCGGCCATCGATGTGTTCGAGAGCGAACCGCCGCTGCAGGGCCATGCCCTGCTGCGCCTCGAGAACTGCATCTGCACACCGCACATCGGCTACGTCGAGCAGGAAAGCTACGAAAGCTACTTCGGCCAGGCGTTCGACAACGTCGTGAGCTTCATCAAGGGCAACCCCACGAACATCGTGAACCCCGGCGCGCTGCAGGTCCGGCGGTGAACGCATGAGCCGGCCCGCGCCGCAGCGAGGCGCGCTCTGGGCGCTGCTGGCCGGCAATTTCGTGATCGGCACGGGCGTGATGGTCGTGCCCGGCACCCTCAATGAAATCAGCGTCTCACTGGCGATCAAGGTCGCCACGGCGGGCCAGCTGATCTCTGCAGCCGCCTTCGTGATGTGCCTGGGCGCCCCGCTGCTGGCCGCCGCGGTCGCCGGCTGGGATCGCCGCAAGCTGCTGGCCCTCACCCTGCTCTGGTACGCCGCGTGGCACGTGGTGGCCGCGCTCATGCCCAGCTTCGGCGCGCTGCTGCCAGTGCGCATGCTCACGGTGATCGCGCCCGCCATCTTCACGCCCCAGGCCGCGGCCTGCGCCGGCATGCTGGTGCCGCCCGAGCAGCGCGGGCGCGCCGTGACCTTCGTCTTTCTCGGCTGGTCGGTCGCCTCGGTGCTGGGCCTGCCGATCGGCGCACTGATCGGCGGCCACCTGGGCTGGCGCATGGCCTTCATGGCCATCGCGGCGCTCAGCGTCGTGAGCGCCGCCTCGGTGTGGCTCACATTGCCCAACGGCATCCGGCCCGCCGCGCTCACGGCCGCGGCCTGGTCGCGCGTGCTGCGCAGCCCGGTGCTGATGGGCATCGTGTCGGTCACGGCGCTGCAGGGCATCGGCCAGTTCGTGCTGTTCAGCTATTTCGGTCCGCTGCTCAAGCAGGGCTTCGGCGCCGACGCCAACACGCTGAGCCTGATGTGGGCGCTGTTCGGCGCCTTCGGCCTGCTGGGCAACATGGTCGTGAGCCGCTACATCGACCGCGTCGGCGCCGGGCGCATGGTGCTGCTGACGACCGGGCTGATCGCGCTGAGCCTGCTGCTGTGGCCGCTGGCCAGCACGCTGGCGTGGCTCGCGGTGGTGCTCGTGCCCTGGGGCCTGGGCTGCTTTGCCACCAACTCCTCGCAGCAGGCGCGGCTGGTGGGGCTGGCGCCCGCCCTGGCGCCGGGCTCGGTGGCGCTCAACAGCTCGGGCATCTACATCGGCCAGGCCCTGGGCGCGGCGCTCGGCGGCTGGCTGCTGGCGAACGACGCCACCGATTGGATGAGCCGGGTCGGTTTCACTCTGATGCTGCTGGCCATGGGCCTGAGCATCGCCATCGACCGCAGCCGCCGCCCGGCCTGATTCCGATGCCCCGCGTAACACCCGGGGCGCGGGCCTCCCGCGAGATTGCAAAATCGGAGCTTCCGTCCGCGTCGCGCATTCGCGCCGGCGCGGCCGTCCCGGACTCCCACCAACCCATGAGAACCTTGATCCCATGACAGTGAACTACCCCCGAATCGGCGTGATCGGCGCCGGCGCCATGGGGCGCGGCATAGCGCAGATCGCCGCCCAGGCCGGCAGCGAAGTGCTGCTGCTCGACAGCTTCGCAGGCGCCGCCGAGCGTGGCCGCGAAGCCCTCGCCGCCCAATGGAACAAGCTGCACGAGAAGGGCAAGATCGACGCCCCCACGCGCGACGCCTACGTGGCGCGCGTCAAGGCGGTCGACGGCATGCAGACGCTTGCGGGCTGCGACCTCGTGGTCGAGGCCGTGGTCGAGAACCTCGAGGTCAAGCGCACGCTGTTCCGCGAACTCGAGGACGTGGTCGCGCCCACCGCGACGCTGGCCACCAACACCTCGTCGCTGTCGGTCACGGCCATCGCGGCCGGCCTGCAGCACCCCGCGCGCTTTGCGGGCTTTCACTTCTTCAACCCGGTGCCGCTGATGAAGGTGGTCGAGGTGGTGGCGGGCTTCAAGACCTCGCCCGAGGTCTGTCAGCAGCTGGCCGGCTATGCCACGCAGATGGGCCACAGCGCCGTGCAGGCGCAGGACACGCCCGGCTTCATCGTCAACCACGCGGGCCGCGGCTACGGCACCGAGGCGCTGCGCATCGTGGGCGAAGGCGTGACCGACTTCGTGACCATCGACCGCATCCTGAAGGACCAGGCGGGCTTTCGCCTTGGCCCGTTCGAGCTGCTCGACCTGACGGCGCTCGACGTGTCGCACCCGGTGATGGAGTCGATCTACCACCAGTACTTCGAAGAGCCGCGCTTCCGCCCGAGCGTGATCACCGCGCAGCGCCTGGCCGCCGGCGCGCTGGGCCGCAAGACCGGCGAAGGCTTCTACCGCTACGACAACGGCGTGATGCAGCAGACGCCCGAAGCACCGGCGCCCGTGGTCGAGGGCACGCCCGCGGTCTGGGTGTCGCCGCGCGCTGCGCGCCGCGCCGAGCTGTTGCGCCTGGTGAACACGCTGGGTGCGCAGATCGACACCGGCAGCGCCCCCGCACCGCAGTCGATCATCCTGGTCGCGCCGCTGGGCTTCGACGTGACGACGGTCGCGGCGGTCGAGCGGCTGGACGCCACGCGCACCGTCGGCATCGACATGCTGATCGACGACGCCGCCACCAAGCGCCGCGTGCTCGCCACCAACCCGGCCACGCGCCGCGACGTGCGTGACGCCGCGCACGCCCTTTTCGCACGCGACGGCAAAGCCGTGAGCGTGATCCGCGACAGCGGCGGCTTCGTCACGCAGCGCGTGGTCGGCGCCATCGTCAACATCGCCGCCGACATGTGCCAGCAACGCGTGTGCACGCCGGCCGACCTCGAGACCGCCGTGCAGCTGGGCCTCGGCTACCCGCGCGGCCCGCTCGCCATGGGCAACCTCTACGGGCCGACCAACATGCTCGAAGTGCTGTTCAACCTGCAGACGGTGTACGGCGATCCGCGCTATCGCCCGAGCCCGTGGCTGCGCCGCCGCGGCGCGCTGGGCCTGAGCCTGCTGCACGAAGAAGAATAAATAACAACCGAACAGGCACACACGCCATGACCGCCGAACTCAAGAGCACCAGCGAAGGCAGCACCATGGTGCTGACCATCGTCAACCCGACCCAGCGCAATGCGCTGGGCCCCGAGATCTATGCCGCCGGCATCGAGGCGCTGAACGGCGCCGAGAGCAGCGACGAGATCCGCAGCGTCGTCATCGTGGGCGAAGGCGCCTGGTTCTGCGCCGGCGGCTCGTTGCAGCGGCTGCTGGCCAACCGCCAGCTCGACCGCTCGGTGCAGGCCGAGAGCATCGAGGGCCTGCACAACTGGATCGACTCGATCCGCACCTTCCCCAAGCCGGTCATCGCGGCCGTCGAGGGTGCGGCGGCCGGCGCCGGTTTTTCGCTCGCGCTGGCCTGCGACTTCGTCGTGGCCGCGCGCGACGCCGTGTTCGCGGCCTCGTACAGCAACGTGGCGCTCTCGCCCGACGGCGGCCTCAGCTGGCACCTGGGGCAGGCGCTGCCGCGCCAGTTGGCGAGCGAATGGCTGATGAACGGCGAGCGCATCGAGGCCGCGCGCCTGCATGCCTTCGGCCTCGTCAACGAACTCACCGACAGCGGGCAGGCGCTGGCTGGCGCGATGGCCCTGGCCACCCGCCTGAACACGCGCGCCCCGAATTCGCTGGCCAGCATCAAGGAGCTGCTGAGCGAGGCGCGCGGCGCCACACTGGCATCGCAGCTATCGCAGGAGCGCGATCATTTCGTGCGCAACCTGCACCACGCGAACGCGGGCATCGGCATTGCCGCGTTCCTCGACAAGACACCGCCACGCTACGAGTAACGCCTGACGGCGTCGCTCCCGTGACACCCCCCAGCTTTTCAGTCGCCGAGAGGACAGACCATGGACGACCCCATTCTTACCATCGAAGAACGTGAAGCGATCAACAGTGGTCGCTGGTTTTCTTCCCTATCTCCATCACTACGGCACGACATCCTCCGATGCGCCTTTGTCAAACGCTACAAGGACGGCGACCTGCTCGCCGCGCGCGGCGACCCGCCCGAGCACTGGATCGCCTGTGCCAAGGGGGCGTTGCGCGTGAGCTCGACCGCCGTGTCGGGCAAGCAGGTGACGCTGACCTACGTCGAGCCGGGCATCTGGTTCGGCGACGTGGCGATGTTCGACGGGGAACGGCGCACGCACGACACGTACTCGCACGGCGACACCACCGTGCTGTGCGTGGCGCGGGCCGACTTCCAGAAAATCCTGGCCACGCACGTCGAGCTGTACGAAGCGCTGATGCGGCTGCAGGCACGCCGCATCCGCACACTGTTCGGGCTGGTGGAAGACCTCAACACCCTGCCCTTGCGCGCACGCCTGGCCAAGCAGCTCATTCATCTGGTGCGCAGCTACGGCGTGCCCAGCCTGGACGACGGCAGCCAGACGCGCATCGGCCTGCAACTGGCGCAGGAAGAACTCGCGCAGCTGCTCGGCGCCTCGCGCCAGCGGGTCAACCAGGAACTCAAGACGATGGAGCGCGAGGGCACCATCCGGATCGAGCCGGCCGGACTGGTCGTGCTGGACCGCTCGGCGCTGATGCAAATCTCCGCAGCAGACAACTAAAAGAATCGACATGAGCCAGGACTTCTCCAGTTTCATCGGCACCCGCGCGGTGTCCCAACAGCACACCTTCGACGTGGACGCGCTTGCGGCCTGGCTCGAAAAGAACCTCGAGGGCTTCCAGGGTCCGTTGACGGTCGAGATGTTCAAGGGCGGCCAGTCCAACCCGACCTACAAGCTCGTCACGCCCACGCAGAGCTACGTGATGCGCGCCAAGCCCGGCCCGGTCGCCAAGCTGCTGCCCTCGGCCCATGCGGTCGAGCGCGAATACAAGGTGATGAGCGGCCTGCAGGGCACCGACGTGCCGGTGCCGCGCATGTACTGCCTGTGCGAAGACGAAGCCATCATCGGCCGCGCCTTCTACATCATGGAGTTCATGCAGGGCCGCGTGCTGTGGGACCAGTCGCTGCCCGGCTTCAGCAACGCCGAACGCGCGGCCCACTACGACGAGATGAACCGCGTCATTGCGGCGCTGCACACGGTCGACTTCGCCGCGCGCGGCCTGGGCGACTACGGCAAGCCCGGCAACTACTTCGACCGCCAGATCGGCCGCTGGAGCAAGCAGTACAAGGCCTCGGCCGATGGTGCCGGCGAACTGTCGCAGCCCATCGACGCCATGGAGCGCCTCATCGACTGGCTCCCCGCCCACATGCCGGCGAGCGCACGCGACGAGACCAAGGTCTCGATCGTGCATGGCGACTACCGCCTGGACAACGTGATGTTCCACGCCACCGAGCCGCGAATCATCGCGGTGCTCGACTGGGAACTCTCCACGCTGGGCCACCCGCTGGCCGACTTCAGCTACCACTGCATGTCGTGGCACATGCCCCCCACCACTGGCCGCGGCATCGGCGGCGTGAATGTGGCGGCGCTGGGCATTCCCACCGAGAGCGAATACATCCGCCGCTACTGCGAGCGCACGCGCATCAGCACGCCCGAGGCGCTGGCGCCCGACTGGAACTTCTACCAGGCCTACAACCTGTTCCGCATGGCTGCCATCCTGCAGGGCATTGCGAAACGGGTCGAAGCCGGTACCGCATCGAGCGAGCAAGCCGTGGCGTCCGCCCGTGGCGCACGGCCGATGGCCGAGATGGCTTGGCAATTTGCCCAAAAGGCATAGCCAGCCCTCCCCCTTAACCCCACCAGGAGACAGCATGGATTTCGAATATTCGGCCAAAACCAAGGAGCTTCAGAAGCGCGTTCTCGCCTTCATGGAAGACCACATCTACCCGGCCGAAGCCGAGTACAGCGCCGAACTGGCCGCCAACACGGTCGCCGGCAAGCGCTGGACCGCGCTGCAGACCGTCGAGAAGCTCAAGGCCAAGGCCAAGGCCCAGGGCCTGTGGAACCTGTTCCTGCCGGTCGACAGCGCCTCGGCCTCGGGCTATGAGGGCGCCGGCCTGACCAACCAGGAATACGCCCCGCTGGCCGAGATCATGGGCCGGGTGCCATGGGCATCGGAAGCCTTCAACTGCTCCGCGCCGGACACCGGCAACATGGAAACCATCGCCCGCTACGGCTCGGAAGAGATCAAGGCGCGCTGGCTCAAGCCGCTGCTCGAAGGCCAGATCCGCTCGGCCTTCGCCATGACCGAACCCGACGTAGCCTCCAGCGACGCCACCAACATCGCCACGCGCATCGAGCGCCAAGGCGACGAGTACGTCATCAACGGCCACAAGTGGTGGATCTCCGGTGCCGCCGACCCGCGCTGCGCCGTGTTCGTCACCATGGGCAAGACCGACCCCGAGGCGCCCAGGCACTCGCAGCAGAGCATGGTCATCGTGCCGGCCGACACCAAGGGCATCCGCATCGTGCGTCCGCTGAACGTCATGGGCTACGACGACGCGCCGCACGGCCACGTCGAGATGCACTTCGAGAACGTGCGCGTGCCCGTCGGCAACATCCTGCTGGGCGAAGGCCGCGGCTTCGAGATCGCCCAGGGTCGCCTTGGCCCCGGACGCATCCACCACTGCATGCGCCTGATCGGCCTGGCCGAGCGCGCGCTCGAGCTGATGTGCAAGCGCGCCTCGTCGCGCGTGGCCTTCGGCAAGACCGTCGCCTCGCAGACCGTCACGCAGGAACGCATCGCCGAAGCGCGCTGCAAGATCGACATGGCCCGCCTGCTCACGCTGAAAGCCGCCTGGCTGATGGACGTGGCCGGCAACAAGGTCGCGCGCACAGAGATCGCCATGATCAAGGTCGTGGCGCCCACCATGGCCTGCCAGGTCATCGACTGGGCCATGCAGGTCCACGGCGGCGGCGGCATGTGCGACGACTTCCCGCTGGCCTCGGCCTACGCGCAGGCACGCACGCTGCGCTTTGCCGACGGTCCGGACGAAGTGCACCGCAACGCGATCGCCAAGTGGGAGCTGGGCAAGTACGCCGCCGACAAGTCGGGCGCCACCGCCGACGCGCCTGTCACGCGCTTTTGATCCAGAAACAAGAAAGGGCGCGATCGCCGCGCCCTTCTCTTTCTGCTTCGGTCATGCCGCCCACGCCTTGCGCGTCGGCGGCATTTTCATTTGCCTGATTCGGTCAGAGCTTCTTCTGCAGGAAGACGGCGTGGCCGAATTCCGGATCGAGCTGGTAGCTGACGAAGCCCTCGCGCTCGTAGCTGCGCAGCGCAGGCGCATTGCCCGACAGCACCTCGAGCGTGAGCTTGCAGGCGCCGCGCCGATGAGCCTCTTGCTCCACCAGCGCGAACATCTGCTGCGCCACACGCTGGCCGCGGTGGCTGGCGCGCACGACCACGTCGTGCACGTTGACCAGCGGCTGGCAGGCGAAGGTCGAAAACCCTTCGATGCAGTTGATCAGGCCCACGGGCATGTCGCCGTCGAAGGCCAGCACGCTGAACGCCTGTGGACGCGCCGCCAGCGCGGCAGGCAGGCCTTCGCGCACGGATGCCGGCAGCGGCATGCCACCGCCGGCGGGGTCGCGTGCGTAGCTGTCGAGCAGATCGACCACGGCCGCAGCCTGCAGAGGATCGCGGTAGTCGGCCAGGCGGGTTTCGATGCGGCCCGCTGTCGTTGTCATCGTCATGCAGCGGGCTTGAGCGTGGCCGCGAGGCGCTCGGCGCACGACTGAGACTGCTTGGCATCGCGCGCCTCGACCATCACGCGCACCAACGGCTCGGTGCCGCTCGCGCGGATGAGCACGCGGCCCTCGTCGCCCAGTTCGGCTTCGATGCGTTTGGTTTCGCTGGCGAGCGCTGCGTTGCTCTTCCAGTCCTGATCGGGTGCGAGGCGCACGTTGATCAGCGTCTGCGGGAACAACGTGACGCCTTCGAGCAGTTGTGCCACCGTCTTGCCGCTGCGCACGCAGGCTTGCAGCACCTGCAGCGCGCTCACGATGCCGTCGCCCGTGGTGTGGCGGTCGAGCGCCAGCAGGTGGCCGGAGCCTTCGCCGCCAAGCAGCCAGCCGCGCTTGTCGAGCTCTTCAAGCACATAACGGTCGCCGACCTTGGCGCGCACGAACTCGATATCTTGTGCGCGCAGGGCCATCTCGACGGCCTTGTTGGTCATCAGCGTGCCGACCACGCCCACCGGCTTTTCGCCACGCGCAATGCGCTCGGCCACCATCAGGTACAGCAGCTCGTCGCCGTTGAACAGGCGGCCGCTGGCATCGACCAGCTGCAGCCGGTCGGCGTCGCCGTCGAGGGCGATGCCGTAGTCGGCCTTCTGCGCCGTCACGGTGGCGACCAGCGCTTCGGGGTGCGTGGCGCCGAAGCCTTCGTTGATGTTGAGCCCGTCAGGCGAGCAGCCGATGCTCGTGACGTCCGCGCCCAGTTCGTGGAACACGTTCGGCGCCACCTGGTAGGCCGCGCCATGGGCCGCGTCGACCACCAGCTTCATGCCGCGCAGCGACAGGTCGTTGGCGAAGGTGCTCTTGCAGAACTCGATGTAGCGGCCGTCCGCGTCGTTCAGGCGGCGTGCCTTGCCGAGGTCGGCGGAGGCAGCCCAGACCGGCGCTTCTTCGAGCGCAGCCTCGACGGCCAGCTCCCAGGCGTCGTCGAGCTTGGTGCCCTGCGCGCTGAAGAACTTGATGCCGTTGTCGGGAAAGGCGTTGTGGCTGGCGCTGATCACCACGCCCAGGCTGGCGCGCTGAGCGCGCGTGAGGTACGCCACGCCCGGCGTGGGCAGCGGGCCGAGCAGCACGACGTCGACGCCGGCGGAGTTGAAGCCCGACTCGAGCGCCGACTCGAGCATGTAGCCCGAGATGCGGGTGTCCTTGCCGATCAGCACCGTGGGACGGGCCTGGGTTTTCTTGAGCACGCGGCCGACGGCGTGCGCGAGGCGCAGCACGAAGTCGGGGGTGATGGGCGATTGGCCGACCGTGCCGCGGATGCCGTCGGTGCCGAAGTATTTACGGGTCATTTCCTCTTATTGCTCTTGTGAAGTTTGTTGGTTCTGCGGTGTTTCCGCGCGCATGGCACGCCATACGGCGAGGGCGGCGACGGTGTCGCGCACGTCGTGCACCCGCACGACCGCTGCGCCCCGGTCCACGGCCAGCACGGCGGCTGCCACGCTGGGCACGGTACGCCCGGACGCATTGTCGATGCCCGTGACCGCCCCGATGGAGGACTTGCGGGACCAACCTAGCAACAAGGGGTAACCGGCTGCCAACAATTCGGGCTGGCGCCCCAGAAGTGCGAAGTTCTGCGCCACGCTCTTGCCGAAGCCGACGCCTGGGTCGAGCGTGACGCGTGCAGGGTCGATGCCCAACGCTTTCAGCGGCGCCAGTTGCGCGTCCCAGAAAGCCAGCACCTCGGGGATCACGTCGCCCTGCATCGGCAGCGTCTGCATGGTCTGCGGATCGCGGTGCATGTGCATGAGGCAAATGCCGCAATTCGGGTGCGCCGCCACGGCCTCACGCGCGCCCGGCTGGCGCAGCGCCCAGATGTCATTGACGATGTCCGCGCCCAGGTCGAGCACGGCGCGCATCACCTCGGGCTTGTAGGTGTCGATGGACAGCGGCACATTCAGCTTCACCGCCTCACGAACCACGGGCAGCACGCGCGCCAGTTCGGCGTCGAGCGGCACGGCCGGGCTGCCGGGGCGGGTCGATTCGCCGCCGATGTCGAGGATGTCGGCGCCCTCCTTCAGCAGCTGCTCGCAATGCCGGAGCGCGGTCGCGGTGGACGCGTGCGCGCCGCCGTCGGAAAAGGAATCGGGCGTGACGTTGACGATGCCCATCACGCGCGGCTGCGCGAGGTCGATGCGAAAGCGCGAGGTCTGCCAGACCGCCGCGCCATGAAAAACGGGGCCAGAGGCCCCGTTGCTGTTTGCCATTGAACCCACTCAGGCCGCCGTGGGCGCCGGGTCGGTTGTGACGGCCGGCGTGCCACCACTGCCGCCGCTGCCCGAAGGCGGAATGCGCGGCGTCCAGTCCTTGGGCGGACGCGGTGCGCGGCCGGCCATGATGTCGTCGAGCTGCTCGCTGTCGATGGTTTCCCACTCGAGGAGCGCCTTGGCCATCGCGTGCATCTTGTCGCTGTTGGCTTCGATCAGGTGGCGCGCCAGGGCGTACTGCTCGTCGATGATGCGGCGCACTTCGGCGTCGACCTTTTCCATGGTCTGCTCGCTCATGTTCGTGGTCTTGGTGACCGAGCGGCCCAGGAACACTTCGCCTTCGTTCTCGGCATAGACCATCGGGCCCAGCGCGTCGGTCATGCCGTAGCGCGTGACCATATCGCGGGCAATGGAGGTCGCGCGCTCGAAGTCGTTGCTGGCGCCGGTGGTCATCTGGTGCATGAACACTTCTTCGGCGATGCGGCCACCGAACAGCATGCTGATCTGGTTCAACATGTACTCGCGGTCGTAGCTGTAGCGGTCTTGCGCCGGCAGGCTCATGGTCACGCCGAGGGCGCGGCCACGCGGAATGATCGTGACCTTGTGGACCGGGTCGCACTTGGGCAGCAGCTTGCCGATGAGCGCGTGGCCGGACTCGTGGTAGGCCGTGTTGCGGCGCTCTTCCTCGGGCATGACCATGCTCTTGCGCTCGGGGCCCATGAAGATCTTGTCCTTGGCCTTCTCGAAGTCCTGCATCTCGACCACACGCGCATTGCGGCGGGCCGCCATCAGGGCGGCTTCGTTGCACAGGTTGGCCAGGTCGGCACCGGACATGCCGGGCGTGCCGCGGGCGATGACGCTCGGGTTCACGTCCTGGCCCAACGGGACCTTGCGCATGTGGACGGCCAGGATCTGCTCGCGGCCGCGGATGTCGGGCAGCGTGACGTACACCTGACGGTCGAAACGGCCCGGACGCAGCAGCGCGGCGTCAAGGATGTCGGGGCGGTTCGTGGCAGCCACGACGATCACGCCGAGGTTGGTTTCGAAGCCGTCCATCTCGACCAGCATCTGGTTCAAGGTTTGTTCGCGCTCGTCATTGCCGCCGCCAAGACCGGCGCCGCGCTGACGACCCACCGCATCGATTTCGTCGATGAAGATGATGCAAGGCGCGTTCTTCTTGGCGTTCTCGAACATGTCGCGCACGCGGGCCGCGCCCACGCCGACGAACATTTCAACGAAGTCGGAACCCGAGATCGAGAAGAACGGCACCTTGGCTTCGCCGGCGATCGACTTGGCCAGCAGCGTCTTGCCGGTGCCTGGAGGGCCGACCAGCAGCAGACCGCGCGGAATGCGGCCGCCGAGCTTCTGGAAACGTTGCGGGTCTTTCAGGAAGTCGACCACTTCACGGACTTCTTCCTTGGCCTCGTCGCAGCCTGCGACGTCGGCGAAAGTGACCGTGTTGTTGTTCTCGTCCATCATGCGGGCCTTGCTCTTGCCGAAGCTGAACGCCCCGCCCTTGCCGCCGCCCTGCATCTGGCGCATGAAGTAGATCCAGACGCCGATCAGCAGCAGCATCGGGCCCCAGCTGACCAGCAGGGTCATGAGGAGCGAGCCTTCTTCGCGCGGCTTGACGTCGAACTTGACGTTGTGGTCGATCAGGTCGCCCACGAGGCCGCGGTCGAGCACCGTCGCGGTCGTGCGGATCTTGCGATCGTCGTTGGTGACAGCGACGATCTCGCCGCCGCCGGCGCCTTCAGGAATGATGGCGCTCTTGATCTGGTTGTTGCGGACCTGGTCCAGAAACTCGGAATAGCTCACCGTTCCCGAGCCGACGCCACCGCGGGTGTCGAACTGCTTGAACACAGTGAACAACACCATGGCAATGACGAGCCATACGGCAACTTTGGAAAACCACTGATTGTTCAAACGAAGCTCCAGTCGAAAGCGCGTGACGGGAATATGAAATACGCGCTGAGGGTACGCAATTACGCCCCATTTTAGGCTTTTCAAGCTGCGAAAAGCGGACATTTCCCTATAGCAGCCATAGGCTGACAAGGGTTTGCGCCCCTGGAGGGCGCTCTGCGGCAAGGTATCAATGCGTATCGAGCGCCTTCAATCCCCTGCCGATGAGGAAGGTCTCTGCCGATTTATCGCGTGACGCCTTGGGCTTGAGCGGCTTCACGACGCGGAAATTGGCCTTGAACATCTTGACCAGGTCGTCATAGCCGCTGCCGTGGAATACCTTGGCCACGAGCGCCCCTTCGGGCTTCATGTGGTTCTGGGCGAAGTCGATGGCCAGCTCGATCAGGTGCGCCACGCGGGCCGCATCGGCCGAGTGGATGCCCGACAGGTTGGGCGCCATGTCGGACACCACAAGGTCGGCCTTGCGGCCGGCCAGTACCGCCAGGAGCTGCGCCAGCAGTGCGTCTTCGCGGAAGTCGCCCTGCAGGAAGGTCACGCCTTCGATGGGCTCCATCGGCAGCAGGTCGAGAGAAACGATGGTGCCGTTGAGGTCGCCGGCCGCCGCCCCGCCCGGCGACATGCGCCGCCGCAGGTACTGGCTCCAGGCCCCCGGGGTCGAGCCGAGGTCGACCACGAGCTGGCCGGGCTTGACCAGCCCGAGCGACTCGTCGATTTCCTTGAGCTTGTAAGCCGCGCGGGCACGGTAGCCCTCTCTGGTCGCGAGCTTCACGTAGGGGTCGTTGATGTGGTCGTGAAGCCACGCCTTGTTGACTTTTTTGCTTTTGGCTTTGGTGCTCATGAGGGTGTTCGTGTACGCGTCGATAATACGGGGATGCCCGCCATTCAACTTACCCCTGCCGAGCGCAAGGTGCACCGCGCCGAAGCTCACCACCTGGATCCGATCGTCATGGTCGGTGGAGACGGGCTCACCCCTGCCGTAAAAAAAGAGGCCGACGCGGCCCTGAAGGCCCATGGCCTGATCAAGGTGCGCGTCTTCTCCGACGACCGCCTCGCCCGCGACGCCATGCTCCAGGAGCTCGCCGACGAGCTCGACGCCGCCCCGATCCAGCACATCGGCAAGCTGCTCGTGCTGTGGCGCCCGAAGCCCGAAAAAGAGCGTGTGGTCGACGAAGACCGCATGCCCGGCCCGCGCGACGTGAAAATCGTCAAGTACAGCAAGCGCGGCGGCCAACGCCCTGAAATCAAGACCCTGCGCGTGCTCGGCAACCAGCGCCTCACCCCTGGCGGCACCATCAAGCGCGCCAAGGCCAAGCGTCCGCTGTCGGCCAAGAAACGCAACCAGGCGGACTGAGCTTGGTGGCAGCGCAAGGCGCCCAGCGCCATATCCTCTGCATGAAGTGGGGCACCAAGTACGGCCCCGAGTACGTCAACCGGCTCTACGCCATGGTGCGCCGCCACCTCAGCGGCGACTTCAAGTTCGTCTGCCTGACCGACGACGGCAACGGCATCCGACCCGAAGTGACGTGCCTGCCCATTCCGCCGCTCAACCTCCAACTGGCCCCGGGCCAGCGCGACGGCGCGTGGAAGAAGCTCACCACCTTCGAGCAGGACCTGCACGGCCTGCGCGGCACCGCCCTCTTCCTGGACGTCGACGTGGTGATCGTCGGCAGCCTGGACGCTTTCTTCGAGCAGCCCGGCGAGTTCCTGATCATTCACGACTACGCCCGCCCCTGGCGGCGCGAGCGGATCACGGGCAATTCATCGGTCTACCGTTTCGAACTGGGCGCCCACGCCGACGTGCTGGCGTACTTCCGCGCCAACATGGACAAGGTGCAGGCCGAATACCGCAACGAGCAGGCCTACCTGTCGGACGTGCTGCACAAGCAGGGCAAGCTGGCCTACTGGCCGGCCGCCTGGTGCCCGAGCTTCAAGTACCACGGCATTCCGACCTGGCCGACCAACTACTGGGAAGAGCCCTTCGTGCCCGAAGGCGCCCGTGTGATGGTGTTCCACGGCGAGTGCAACCCGCCCGATGCGCTGGCGGGACGGCGCAACCGCGCCTTCCGCTACATCCGGCCGGCGAGCTGGGTCGCCAAGCACTGGAAAGAGTAATTGAGCCGGAGGCCGCGGCGACATCACCTGTCGCTGCTGCCGCCCCGGTTCAGCGTGGCGCGCGAGCGGCGCCGCCCATGCGCCACAGCAGCGTGCCGGCGCACACCCACTGAACGAAATACATGCCCGTGCCCACGGCGTGCCACAGCTTGAGGTTGTCGCGCGCCACGATGCGCGGCGCCACGGCGTACTGCTGCAGCAGCGCCAGCAACAACGCCGCCAGCACCAGGAAGATGGCCGTCAGCACAGGCGGGGTCATGCCGTCGTCGGCCTTCTGGCGAAAGTGGATCAGCAGGATCAGCCCGCAGCCGATGGCAATCCAGCTTTGCGCCTCGAACAGCTGGGCGGCGAAATTGCCCGCCACCGCCGGGTTGCCGAGCTTCGCGAACAGCATCGGCACGACCAGGAAACCGATCGTGGTGAGGCTGCCCCACCACAGGGCTGCCAGCATCAGCGCGACGCGGTCTTTCATCCGACTCAGAGGTAGCGGACCGCCACGATCTCGTAGCGCTTGAGGCCGCCCGGGGCCTGCACTTCGGCCGTGTCGCCCTCTTCCTTGCCGATGAGCGCGCGCGCGATCGGGCTGGAGATGTTGATGAGGCCCAGCTTCAGGTCGGCTTCGTCTTCGCCGACGATCTGGTACTTGACGGCTTCGCCCGACTCTTCTTCCTCGAGTTCGACGGTCGAGCCGAACACCACCTTGCCGCCGGCGTCGAGTTCGCTCGGGTCGATGATCTGCGCGGCTGAGAGCTTGCCTTCGACTTCCTGAATGCGGCCTTCGATGAAGCCCTGGCGGTCCTTGGCGACTTCGTATTCGGCGTTTTCGCTCAGGTCGCCCTGGGCGCGCGCTTCGGAAATGGCATTGATGACCCAGGGACGGTCGACCGTCTTGAGCTGGTGCAGTTCGGCGCGCAGCTTTTCAGCGCCGCGCTTGGTGATGGGAATGGTGGCCATGTTGTTGGTTCTCCATAAAGCGAAACCGCCGAACGATGCCGTTCGGCGGTCGATTGGGGGGACAGATCAGACGAGATTGCGTCCGGTCAGCCGGCTCAGGATGGCGAGCGGGCTCGAATCTGGATTGTATTGCTTCGATGCGGCCAGATGAAGGGTCTGCTCGAGCATGTACTGGCCCGCCATCACGGCGTGCGAGGTCTGGTCCGAGAAGCACACCCACACCGAACCCGGCGGGAATTCGGCCTTCTCCTGTGGCGAGTTGTCCTGGTACGCCATGTCCGACTTCATGCCGTCGTGCAGTTGCAGCATCAGGTGGTCGTACTCGCTGCGGAACGACTTGGTGACGTGCAGTGCCTGCAGCAGCTTGGCCTGCCAGCGCGCATAGGGCTTGGCCCGCGGCAGGAAGCGCTTGGCGATGTCCTCGAAAGGCTCGCCCACGCGCCACACGCGCGGCGCGCCGTCGGGATTGACGTTGGTGAAAACGCGCAGGATGCGTTCGCCGTAGTTGGGCCGCGACGGAAACGCATCGACGTGCAGGCGCCGGTCGTCGGCGCGCCACGACTGCACGCGCGTCTCGACCTGGGCCGGCCGGTAGCTGGTCGGCGCCAGGCGCAAAGCCGGCGTGTAGTGCGGCAGCAGGCCATGAATGAGCTGCTGCGCCTGCGTACGGAACCGCTTCACCATCGCCGCCGTGGCACGCTGCACCGCCTCGTCACCCACGGCGCCCTTGAGCTTGCCGTGGGCGTCGAGGCTGATGTTGCGTACGTCGGGCGACAGCAGGCTGGGCGTCAGCAGGCTGCGCTCTTCAGGCCGCAGCTCGAAGCCCAGCCGCGGGAAGTACAGGACCTTGCCGGCTTCCAGTTCCGCGATCCACGCCTCGTTGGGCGCGGCCGCGTTCCAGTCCGCCAAGTCCAGTTCGACCAGCTGCGTTTCCATGATGGCGGTGCCCGATCAGGCAGCAGCCAGCTGCGCGTGCATCTCCTGCACCGAGATCACGCCCAGCTCGTCCATGAAGCCCATGCCTTCGACCGCGGCTTCGGCGCCGAAGATCGTGGTGAAGGTGGTCACACGGGCCAGCAGTGCCGAGGTGCGGATCTGGCGCGAATCGGTGATCGCGTTGCGGCGCTCTTCCACCGTGTTGATGACCAAGGCAATCTCGTTGTTCTTGATCATGTCCACGATGTGCGGACGACCTTCGGTCACTTTGTTGACCGTCTCGCAGGCGATGCCGGCGGCGCTGATGGCCGCGGCGGTGCCCTTGGTGGCGACCAGTTCGAAGCCCAGCTTGGCCAGGCCGCGCGCCACTTCGACGGCGCGCGCCTTGTCGTTGTTCTTCACCGAGATGAAGGCCTTGCCCGACTTCGGCAGGTGCGTGCCCGCGCCCAGCTGCGACTTCACGAAGGCTTCGCCGAAGGTCTTGCCCACGCCCATCACTTCGCCGGTCGACTTCATCTCGGGGCCGAGGATGGTGTCCACGCCCGGGAACTTGACGAACGGGAACACGGCTTCCTTCACGCTGAAGTACGGCGGCGTGACTTCCTTCGTGATGCCCTGCGATGCGAGCGACTGGCCGGCCATGCAGCGTGCCGCCACCTTGGCGAGCTGGATGCCCGTGGCCTTGCTCACGTAAGGCACGGTGCGCGACGCACGCGGGTTCACTTCGAGCACGTAGATGACGTCCTTGCCATCCTTTTGCTGGATGGCGAACTGCACGTTCATCAGGCCGACCACGTTCAGTGCCTTGGCCATCGCGGCGCTCTGGCGCTTCAGTTCGGCGATGGTGTCGGCGTTCAGGCTGTAGGGCGGCAGCGAGCAGGCGGAGTCGCCCGAGTGCACGCCGGCTTGTTCGATGTGCTCCATCACGCCACCGATCAGCGTGCCGCCTTCGGCGTCGCGGATGCAGTCGACGTCGCACTCGACAGCGTCGTTCAGGAAGCGGTCGAGCAGCACGGGCGAGTCGTTGCTCACCTTGACCGCTTCGCGCATGTAGCGCTCGAGGTCGCGCTGCTCGTGCACGATTTCCATCGCACGACCGCCAAGCACGTAGCTCGGGCGCACCACCAGCGGATAGCCCAGTGCCGCAGCCTTTTCGAGCGCTTCGGGTTCGGTGCGCGCGGTGGCGTTCGGCGGCTGGCGCAGGCCCAGCTCGTGCAGTAGCTTCTGGAAGCGCTCACGGTCTTCGGCCGCGTCGATCATGTCGGGCGAGGTGCCGATGATCGGCACGCCATTCGCTTCGAGGTCGAGCGCGAGCTTCAAAGGCGTCTGGCCGCCGTACTGCACGATCACGCCGAGCGGCTTTTCCTTGTCGACGATCTCGAGCACGTCTTCGAGCGTCAGCGGCTCGAAGTACAGGCGGTCTGAGGTGTCGTAGTCGGTCGACACGGTCTCGGGATTGCAGTTGACCATGATGGTCTCGTAGCCGTCCTCGCGCATGGCGAGCGCGGCGTGCACGCAGCAGTAGTCGAACTCGATGCCCTGGCCGATGCGGTTGGGACCGCCGCCGAGCACCATGATCTTCTTCTTGTCCGTCGGCTCGGCTTCGCACTCGTCCTCGTAGGTCGAGTACATGTAGGCCGTGTTGGTCGCGAACTCGGCCGCGCAGGTGTCGACGCGCTTGTAGACCGGACGCACGCCCAGGGCGCGGCGCTTTTCGCGCACGGCCGTGTCGGTGGTCTTGAGTTGCTTGGCGAGGCGCCGGTCGGAGAAGCCCTTCTTCTTGAGCGCGAGCAGCGTGTCCTTGTCGATATCGTCGAGCGACTTGGTTTCCAGCTCGAGCTCGATCTTCACGATCTCTTCGATCTGCACCAGGAACCACGGATCGATCTTGGTCAGCGCGAACACTTCGTCCACGCTCAGGCCCATGGCAAAGGCATCGCCCACGTACCAGATGCGCTCGGGACCGGGCTCGCCCAGTTCCTTTTCGAGCACTTCGCGGTCCTGTGTCTTCTCGTTCAGGCCGTCGACGCCCACTTCAAGGCCGCGCAGGGCCTTCTGGAACGACTCCTGGAAGGTACGGCCCATGGCCATCACCTCACCCACCGATTTCATCTGCGTGGTGAGACGCGAGTCGGCCTGCGGGAATTTTTCGAACGCGAAACGCGGGATCTTGGTGACCACATAGTCGATCGAGGGTTCGAACGACGCGGGCGTGGCACCGCCGGTGATTTCGTTGCGCAGCTCGTCGAGCGTGTAGCCCACGGCCAGCTTGGCCGCGACCTTGGCAATCGGGAAACCCGTGGCCTTGGAGGCCAGCGCCGACGAACGCGACACGCGCGGATTCATCTCGATGACGACCATGCGGCCGTCCTTCGGGTTGATGGAGAACTGGACGTTCGAGCCACCGGTGTCCACGCCGATTTCGCGCAGCACGGCCAGCGAGGCGTTGCGCAGGATCTGGTATTCCTTGTCGGACAGCGTCTGCGCGGGGGCCACGGTGATCGAGTCGCCGGTGTGCACGCCCATCGGGTCGAGGTTTTCGATCGAGCAGACGATGATGCAGTTGTCGGCCTTGTCGCGCACGACTTCCATCTCGTACTCTTTCCAGCCGAGCAGCGACTCTTCGATCAGCAGCTCGTTGGTCGGCGAGGCTTCGATGCCGCGCTTGCAGATGGTCTCGAATTCGTCGGGGTTGTAGGCGATGCCGCCGCCGGTGCCGCCGAGCGTGAAGCTGGGGCGGATCACGGTCGGGAAGCCGAGCGTCTTCTGCACGGCCCAGGCTTCGTCCATCGTGTGGGCGATGCCCGAGCGCGCCGAACCGAGACCGATCTTGGTCATCGCGTCCTTGAACTTCAGGCGGTCTTCGGCCTTGTCGATGGCTTCGGGCGTGGCGCCGATGAGTTCGACCGGCTTGTTGGTGGCCGCGCCCGTGTACTTGTCGAGCACGCCGTTGCGCCAGAGGTCCAGCGCGCAGTTCAGCGCGGTCTGGCCGCCCATCGTCGGCAGGATCGCGTCGGGGCGTTCCTTGGCGATGATTTTCTCAACCGTCTGCCAGGTGATGGGCTCGATGTAGGTGACGTCGGCCGTGGCCGGGTCGGTCATGATCGTCGCGGGGTTGCTGTTGATCAGGATGACCTTGTAGCCCTCTTCGCGCAGCGCCTTGCAGGCTTGCACGCCGGAGTAGTCGAACTCGCAGGCCTGGCCGATGATGATCGGGCCGGCGCCGATGATGAGGATCGATTTGAGGTCTGTGCGCTTAGGCATTCTTGCTCTCCGTCTTTTCCGTCTTGTTCTTTTCCATGAGTGCCGTGAAGCGATCGAACAGGTAGCCGATGTCATGCGGGCCCGGCGAGGCTTCCGGGTGGCCCTGGAAGCAGAACGCGGGCTTGTCGGTGCGTGCCAGGCCCTGCAGCGTGTTGTCGAACAGGCTGATGTGGGTGGGGCGCAGGTTGGCCGGCAGCGACTTCTCGTCGACCGCGAAGCCGTGGTTCTGGCTGGTGATGCTCACGCGGCCGTTGTCCAGATCCTTCACGGGATGGTTCGCGCCGTGGTGGCCGAACTTCATCTTGAAGGTCTTGGCGCCCGAGGCGAGCGCCATGATCTGGTGGCCCAGGCAGATGCCGAAGGTCGGGATGCCGGTTTCGATCAGTTCCTTGACCGCGGCGATGGCGTAGTCGCAGGGCTCCGGGTCGCCGGGGCCGTTGGCCAGGAAGATGCCATCGGGCTTGAGCTTGAGCACGTCGGCCGCGGGCGTCTGCGCCGGCACCACGGTGATGCGTGCGCCGCGCTGCGCGATCATGCGCAGGATGTTCTTCTTGACGCCGTAGTCGAAGGCGACCACATGGAACTGCGGCGTGATCTGCACGCCGTAGCCAGCGCCGAGCTTCCACTCGGTTTCGGTCCATTCGTAGGTCTGCTTGACCGACACCACCTTGGCCAGATCGAGGCCCGACATGCTCGGCACGGCCTTGGCGGCGGCGATGGCCTTGTCGATCAGCGCCTGGGTCACGGCTTCTCCAGCGGCCAGGCCCAGGATGCAGCCATTCTGCGCGCCGTGGGTGCGCAGGTGGCGCGTGAGCTTGCGGGTGTCGATGTTCGCGATGGCCACCGTGTTGCCGGACACGAGGTACTCGGTCAGCGTGGCGGTCTTGCGGAAGTTGGACGCGACGAGGGGCAGGTCCTTGATGATGAGGCCCGCGGCATGGATCTTGTCGGCTTCGATGTCCTCATCGTTGACGCCGTAGTTGCCAATGTGCGGATACGTCAGGGTGACGATCTGCTGGCAGTAGCTCGGGTCGGTGAGGATTTCCTGGTAACCGGTCATCGAGGTGTTGAACACCACTTCACCGGTCGTGGAGCCGGCGGCTCCGATCGAGTTGCCGAGAAAGACCGTGCCGTCTGCGAGCGCCAGGATGGCGGGCGGGAAACTTCCCTTGAGAGACAAAAGCACTGGGTTCTCCGGATGGTTACGGTCGCCCGGAGCCCCAGGCGCGTTGCCTGCGGACTGCTGCTTAAGGGGATTTTGGCGTTGAAGGCGGCCGGGCGACGCTGATTTGCGAGTAAGCCCCCGATTGTAGCTCGGACTGGGTGTGTTATTTGGCCTGTAGGGCCGCTCCGCTTGCGTGCAGGCAGATGGCGGCGGCGGCCGCGACGTTGAGCGACTCCTCGCCGCCGGGCTGCGCGATGCGGATGTGGTGGCTGGCGCGTGCCTCCAGCGCGGCCGAGACGCCCTGCCCTTCGTGGCCCATCAGCCAGGCGCAGGGGTGCGGCAGATTGGCCTTGTGCAGCCATTCGCCCCGGTGCGAACTCGTGGCCACCAGCGGCACCCGGAGTACGTCGAGGGCGCCGATGTCCACGCCTTCGACCAGCCGCAGGCCAAAGTGGGCTCCCATGCCGGCGCGCAGCACCTTCGGCGCCCACAGCGCCGCTGTGCCCTTGAGAGCGATCACCTGGGTGAAGCCGAAAGCCGCCGCGCTGCGCAGGATGGAACCGGCGTTGCCGGCGTCCTGCAGGCGGTCGAGCACCACGGTCGGGGCGTCAGGCAGGATTTCGGGCCGCGTCGGCAGGTCGAGGACGAACCCCATCGGTGCGGGCGATTCCAGTCCGCTGACCGCGCGCAGCAAGTCATCGGCGACCACTACCGTTTTGATAGCACTTTGCACCCATTCAGCGGGCGCCAAGGGCCAGAACGCCTCCGAAAACACCGCCACCGCCGGCTTCACGCCGCGGGCCAGCGCCGCGCGGCACAGGTGATCGCCCTCGAGCCAGAGCCGGCCCAGCTTGCGGTAGGCGCCCGGGTCCTGCGCGAGCTTGCGCAGGTCCTTGAGCAAAGGGTTGTCGCGCGAGCTGATGTGGCTCGGGCCGGTGTCGGTGGTCATGAGGGGTTCAGGGGGCGGCGCGCGGATCGAGGCGTGCACCGAGGTTTTCGGCGGCACCCATCACGAGGGCCACCGGCATCTCGCCGGTCACGACGGCGGCGCCCGAGGTCGCAGCGGCCGTGCGCGCCAGCGCCGCCGCCACGGGGCTGAAGGAGCGGCGATGGTGCACGCAGGCGCCATGCTGTTGAAGCGCCTCCAGGTGCTCACGCGTGCCGTAGCCCTTGTGGCCGGCAAAGCCGTAGTGAGGGAATTCGTCGTGCAGCTGCGTGCAGAGCCGGTCGCGGTGCACTTTGGCAAGAATTGACGCGGCCGAAATCGCCTTGACCCGCGCGTCGCCCTTGACGATGGCCTCGGCCAGCACGTCGAGCCGGGGCAGCCGGTTGCCGTCCACCAGCACCTTGACCGGCTTCAGTCGCAGGCCCTCGACCGCGCGACGCATCGCGAGCATCGTGGCCTGCAGGATGTTCAGGCTGTTGATCTCCTCGACCGACGCCTGCGCGATCGAGCAGCACAGCGCCTTGGCAAGAATCTGGTCGTGCAGGCGTTCGCGCTGCAGCGCCGTGAGCGTCTTGGAGTCGGCCAGGCCGCGGATCGGGCGCAGATCGTCCAGGATCACGGCCGCGGCCACCACCGGGCCGGCCAGGGGCCCGCGTCCGGCTTCGTCGACGCCCGCCATCAGGCCCGGCGCGTCCCACACGAGCGGGACCTGTTCAGCCTTCAAGAACTTTCTGGATCGCATCGGCGCAGAGTGTGGGCGTGTCGCGCTGCAATTGCACATGCAGCGCGGAAAATCTTTGTTGCAGCGCCTGCGTCTTCGCGGGCGCGTCGAGCCATTCGAGCGTGGCCTGTGCCAGCGCCTCGGGCGAGGCGGCTTCCTGCAGCAGCTCGGGCACCACGAACTCGCGGCACAGGATGTTCGGCAGCCCGACCCAGGGCTGTAGCTGCTTGCGCTGCATCAGCCGCCACGAAAGGCCGTTCATGTTGTACGCAATGACCATCGGCCGCTTGAACAGCGCGGCCTCGAGCGTGGCCGTGCCGCTGGCGATCAGCGTGACGTCGCAGGCGGCGAGCGCAGCATGCGACTGCCCGTGGAGCAGCGTCACGCGCCCCGCCATGCCGGCCGCCTGCAGCAGGCCTTCGACCTCGGCGCGCAGCCCCGGCAGGATCGGCGCGATGAGCTGCAGCTTCGGCTTGGCCTTCAGCATCAGCGCCGCAGCGGCAAAGAAACGAGCGGCGAGGTAGCGGATTTCGGAACGGCGGCTGCCGGGCAGCAGCGCAACGATCTGTGCGTCGGGATCCAGCCCCAGTGCGGCGCGGGCAGCTGCGCGGTCGGGCGTCATCGGGATCACGTCGGCAACCGGATGGCCGACGTAGCTTGCGGCGACACCCTGCTTTTCGAGCAGCTCGGGCTCGAACGGGAAGATGCACAGCACGTGGTCGGCCGCGGCGCGGATCTTGTCGATGCGATCGGCGCGCCAGGCCCAGATCGAGGGACAGACGAAATGAACGGTCTTGATGCCCTCGCGACGCAGGCCGGCTTCGAGATCGAGATTGAAATCGGGCGCATCGACGCCGATGAACAGCTCGGGACGCTCGCGCAGCAGCCGGGCCTTGAGCTGGCGGCGGATGCCGGCGATTTCGGCGTAATGCCGCAAGACCTCGATGTAGCCGCGCACCGCGAGCTTTTCCTGTGGCCACCAACTCTGGAAACCGTGGGCCAGCATGCGCGGACCGCCGATGCCGGCGGTCTGCAGCGCAGGCCAGCGGGCTTCGAGGCCGTCGAGCAGCAGGCCCGCGAGCAGGTCGCCGGACGCTTCGCCCGCGACCAGCGCGAAGTGGCGCTGCTCGTTCGTGCTCATCGCGCCCATGTCAGCGCGCGATGCCGCGCGTTGAACTGGCGAGGAAGGCCTCCATCAGCGCAACATCGCCGACGGCCTCGGGCATTTCCGCCGCGAGCGCGGCGATGCCGGCGCGCGCCTCTTCGAGCGTCTTGCCCTGGCGGTACAGCAGGCGGTGCATCTGCTTGACCGCGGCGAGCCGCTGCGCCGAAAAATCGCGCCGGCGCAGGCCCACTTGATTGAAGCCACGCACGGCCAACGGATTGCCATCGACCAGCATGAAAGGTGGCACGTCCTGCGAGACCGCGCTGGCAAAGCCGACCATGGCATGCGCGCCGATCGACACGAATTGGTGGATGCCGGTCAGCCCGCCGATGGTGACCCAGTCGGCCAGGTGCACATGGCCGGCCAGCGTCGTCTGGTTGGCCAACGTGGTGTGGTTGTCGACATGGCAGTCGTGCGCAATGTGCGTGTACGCCATGATCCAGTTGTCGTTGCCGACGGTGGTCACCCCCCCCGCCCCCGGCACGCCGAGGTTGAAGGTGCAGAACTCGCGGATCACGTTGCGGTCGCCGATGGTCAGCTCGGTCGGCTCGCCCGCGTACTTCTTGTCCTGGGGGATCGCACCGAGGGAGGAGAACTGGAAGATCCTGTTGTCGCGGCCGATGGTGGTGCGCCCCTCGATCACGCAGTGCGGGCCGATGGTGGTGCCCGCGCCGATCCGCACGTGCGGGCCGATCACGGTATACGGACCGATCGACACCGAGGCGTCGAGCTGGGCCTTCGGGTCGACGATCGCGGTCGAATGAACCTGGGTCATGCCTTGCAGAAAACGATGCGCCGGATCAGCTGTTGATCTGACGCATGGCGCACATCAGCGAGGCTTCGCACGCCAGCTCGCTGCCCACGAGCGCGCGGCCCTTGAACTTCGAAATGCCGGCCTTCATGCGTTCGATCTCGACTTCCAGCGTGAGCTGATCGCCCGGCTCGACAGGACGCTTGAAGCGCGCGCCGTCGATGGCCGCAAAGTAGTAGACCGTGTTGTCGTCGGGCACGATGTCCATCGAGCGGAACGACAGCAGTGCCGCCGCCTGCGCCATGGCTTCGAGCATCAACACACCCGGCATCACCGGGCGGTGCGGGAAGTGGCCGTTGAAGAACGGCTCGTTCATCGTCACGTTCTTGAGCGCCGTGATGCGCTTGCCCTTTTCCATGCTCAGCACCCGGTCCACCAGGAGAAACGGGTAGCGATGCGGCAGCAACTTGAGAATTTGGTGGATATCGAGCGTCGTGTCCGTCATGGTGTTCTGTTCCTGCATCGTCTTCATTTGTTCGAGGGGGCTTTTTCCAGCGCCTTCAGTCGTTCGCGCAGGCTGTGCAACTGCTTGAGCGTTGCCGCATTCTTTTCCCAGTTTGCATTGTCATCGATCGGAAACATGCCGGTGTACTGGCCGGCCTTGCGGATGGAGCGTGTCACCACGGTCGCCGCCGACACATGCACGCCGTCGGCCACCGTGAGGTGACCCAGCACGATGGCGCCGCCACCGAACGTGCAATTCGCACCGATGGTCGCGCTGCCGGCAACGCCGACACAGCCCGCCATGGCCGTGTGCTTGCCGACGCGCACGTTGTGGCCGATCTGGATCAGGTTATCGAGCTTCACGCCGTCTTCGATGACGGTGTCGTCGAGCGCGCCGCGGTCGATGCAGGTGTTGGCGCCGATCTCGACGTCGTTGCCGATGCGCACTGCGCCCAGCTGTTCGATCTTGACCCAGGCACCCTGGTGCGGCGCGAGGCCGAAGCCGTCGGCCCCGATCACCACGCCGGGGTGCAACAGGCAGCGCTCGCCGATGCTGCAGTCTTCGCTGACCGTGACGCGCGACTTCAGCACGGTTCCCGCACCGATGCGTGCGCCCCGCTCCACCACGCACAGCGCACCAATGCGCGCGGTGGCGTCGACCTGGGCTTCGGGATGAATCACGGCAGAGGGATGGATGCGATCGGCGTCCGGGCGCGCATGGTGCGCTTTCCACAGCTGCGTCAGCCGGGCAAAGTAGTAGTACGGGTCGGGCGTGACGATGTAGGCGCCACGCGCCGCGGCTGCCTCGCGCATGGCGGGAGACACGATGACACAGGCCGCCTTGGAGGCGGCCAGTTCCTGCTGGTATTTGGGATGGCTCAGGAAACTGAGCGCATCGGGCTGTGCATTCTGCAGCGGCGCAAGCCGCTCGATGGACAGCGTGGCATCTCCATGAAGCTCGCCCCCGAGGGCGTCAACGATGGCTCCGAGCTGCAGCGACACGCCGGTTCGCGGCGTTACTTGCCGGCCGCAGGCGCAGAGGAGCCGACCGACGCGTTCAGCGCCTTGATCACCTTGTCGGTGATGTCGTGCTTCGGATTGATGTAGATCGCTTCCTGGAGGATGGCGTCGTACTTTTCGGTTTCGGCGACCTGCTTGACCACGCGGTTGGCGCGCTCGTAGACCTGCTGGAGCTCTTCGTTCTTGCGCGCGTTCAGGTCTTCCTGGAACTCGCGGCGCTTGCGCTGGAAGTCGCGGTCCTGGTCGACCAGCGAGCGCTGGCGCGAAACGCGCTGGCTTTCCGACAGGGTCGGAGCCTCGCGCTCGAACTTTTCCGACGCCGTCTTCAGCGCTTCGCCCTGCACGGTGAGGTCCTTTTCGCGCTTGAGGAACTCGGCCTCGAGTTTGGCTTGCGCTGCCTTGGCCGGCTGCGCCTCACGCAGTACGCGGTCGGGATTCACGAAACCGATGCGAAAGCTCTCCTGGGCCTGCGCGGGCGCAGCCACCAGGGCAAAAGCGGGAATCAGGAACGCGCCGGCTGCGGCGCGAATCAATTGCTTCATTTAGAAAGACGTTCCGATCTGGAATTGGAGGCGCTGAATTCTATCCTTCGGGATCACGACGAAGCCTTGTTCATTCAGCACTTCCTTCTGGGACTTGACGGGGAAGGCATACGCAAGGCGCAGCGGGCCCAGCGGCGAGATCCAGCTGATGCCGAGGCCGACCGAGGCGCGCAACTTCTTCTGAGCCTTCCACTGCTCGTCCGTCACGTTGGGTGCACGGGAACCAAACACGTTGCCGACATCGAAAAAGCCGTACAGGCGCAGCGTGCGGTCATTGCCGGCGCCGGGGAACGGCGTGCTCAGCTCGGCGTTGAAAATGGCCTTCTTGGTGCCGCCGATGGCGGCGCCTTCGGTCTGGAGCCACAGCGGCTGGTCTCGCGGACCCAGCGAGTTCTGCTCGAAGCCACGGATCGAACCCAGACCACCGGCGTAGAAGTTCTTGAAGATCGGGTAGGTCTTGCCGCCGAAGGCCTTGGCATAGCCGACTTCGCCGTTGATCGCGAAGGTGTACTGCTTGTTGATCGCGAAGAACTGCTGGTACTGGTAGCTGGTCTTGAGGTACTTCATGTCCCCGCCCACACCCAGCTCGAGGTTGGCGCGCTGCAGTCGACCGGTGGTGGGAACCAGCGCGCTGTCGCGGCTGTCGCGACCCCATCCCACGGTCAGCGGCACGCCCCAGACGCTCTTCTGGTCGCAACCGGTAACGAACAAGCCGCTCGCGTCCTTCGCGCATTGGAAGTAGTTGAGGTACGACTGCGGCGTGGTGATGCCGGCCAGCGCCGAGCGATTCGGGTCGAACGCGTAGCGCTCCAAACCGACGCCGAAGAAGACGGTGTCGAGCTCGCTGAACGGCACGCCGAAACGGATAGCGGCCCCCTGGTTCACCAGCTTGTAGTCGCCGTCTTCGTTCGTGGAGTACGGACGCGTCGTCGTGTGGTAGACGCTGATCGTGCGCGAGATGCCGTCCTTCGTGAAGTACGGATCGGTGGTGGTCAACGACAGCGTGCGGTTGTACTTGCTGGTGTTGACTTGCACGCCCAGGAAGTTGCCCGAACCGAACACGTTCTCCTGCGAGATGCCGAAGGTCAGTGCGACCTTTTCTGCGCTCGAGTAGCCGGCGCCCAACTGCAGCGTGCCGGTCGGCTTCTCGGCCACGTTGACGGTCAGGTCGACCTGATCGGGCGAACCGGGCACTTCCTGGGTCTCGACGTTCACTTCGGTGAAGAAGCCCAGGCGGTCCACGCGGTCGCGCGAGATCTTGATCTTGTCGCCGTCGTACCAGGAGGCTTCGAACTGGCGGAACTCGCGGCGAATCACTTCGTCGCGGGTCTTGTTGTTGCCGCCGACCGACACGCGTCGCACGTAGACGCGACGTGCGGGTTCGGCCTGCAACGTCAGCGTGACGCGGTTGTTCACGCGGTCGATGTCCGGGCGCGCCTGCACACGAGCGAAGGCGTAGCCGAAGGTGCCGAAGTAGTCGCTGAAGGCCTTGGTGGTCTCGGTGACCTGCTCGCCGTTGTACGGCTCGCCGGGCTTGATCGTGATGAGCGACTTGAACTCGTCGTCGCGGCCCAGGTAGTTGCCGTCGAGCTTGATGCCCGCCACCACGAACTTCTCGCCTTCGGTGATGTTGACCGTGACGGAGAGGTCCTTGCGGTCCGGCGAAATGGCAACCTGGGTCGAATCGATGCGGAACTCGAGGTAGCCGCGCGTGATGTAGTACGAGCGCAGGGTTTCGAGGTCGGCGTTGAGCTTGGCGCGCGAGTACTGGTTCGACTTGGTGTACCAGCTCATGAAGCCGCCGCTGTCCTGGTCGAACAGGCTCAGCAGCGTCGATTCGCTGAAGGCCTTGTTGCCGACCACATGCACTTCGCGGATGCGGGCGGATTCGCCTTCGGTCACGGTGAACGTCAGGTTCACGCGGTTGCGCTCGATGGGCGTGACGGTGGTCACGACGTTCGCGTTGTAGAGGCTGCGGCTCACGTACTGGCGCTTGAGCTCCTGCTCGGCGCGGTCGGCCAGCGCCTTGTCGAACGGGCGGCCGTCGGCCAGCCCGATTTCACGCAGCGCCTTCTGCAGCGCCGCCTTGTCGAATTCCTTGGCGCCGACGAAGTCGACGTCGGCAATCGTGGGCCGCTCTTCGACGATCACCACCAGCACGTTGCCGTTGACGTCGATGCGGACGTCCTTGAACAACCCCAGGTCGAACAGCGCGCGGATCGCGGCCGAGCCGCGTTCGTCGCTGTAGGTGTCGCCCACACGCAGGGGCAGCGATCCGAAGATCGTGCCGGCCTCGACGCGTTGCAAGCCTTCGACGCGAATATCGCGTACCGTGAAAGGCTCGACGGCCCAAGCGGCCGTGGCCGCCAGCGTGCTGGCCACCACCGCGGCAACGCTACGCAGGCGAAAGCGACTGAAGTTTGTGTTCATCTGTGAATTGGGCCGGCACGGAAAGGGCCGGCAGAAAGTTAACCAAAGAGCCGCGTGACGTCGTTGAAGAGTGCGACCGACATCATCACCAGCAGCAAAGCGACACCGCCGCGCTGCAGCCGTTCCATCCAGGCGTCGGAGACGCTTTTCCCGGTCAGGCCCTCCCAAAGATAATACATCAGGTGCCCCCCATCGAGGACCGGGAGCGGCATCAGGTTGAGCACCCCGAGGCTCACGCTGATGAGCGCGAGAAAGACCAGATACTGCGTCAAACCGAGGCTGGCGGACTTGCCGGCGTAATCAGCAATTGTTAAGGGACCGCTCAGGTTCTTGATCGACGCCTCGCCGATGAGCATCTTGCCCATCATGCGAACCGTGAGCGCCGACACCTCCCAGGTCCGCACCACGCCACGCCAGACGCCGTCGATGACGCCCTGGCGCACCGTGACCATCTCGGGCGGCGCACCCACGTAGGCGCCGATGCGCGCGACCTTGGCGGCGCCCTCTTCGCGCACTTCGGGCTTGACCTCGAGCGAGAGCGGCTGGCCGTCGCGCTGGAGCTGCCAGGTCTGCGTGCGCGCCTGCCCGGTGGCATCGACCGAGGCACGGATGACCTCGCGCAGCTGCTGCCCGTCGAGGATGGGGGTGTCGCCGATGGCAAGGACCAGGTCGCCGTTGCGAAGGCCGGAACGCTCGGCCGCGCTTCCAGCCATGACCTCGCCGATCTCGGGACGGGTCAGCGGTGCGACCACGCCGATCTTGCGGAACATCTGTGGATCGGCGTCCTTGGCCTCCATCCGGCTCAGAGGCAGGACCAGCTGGCGGCCGGGCCGACCGCCCTCGCCCGCCACTTCGAGCGTGAGGTCGCGGCCGTCGAGCGCGCCGCGCGTCATGCGCCAGCGCAGGTCTTCGAAGGACTGCACCGGCGACAGATCGCCGTCGAAACCGGCCTGGGTGATGTGCTCGCCGCCGCGCAGGCCCGCCGCTTCGGCCAGCGATGCCGCCACCGGTCGCCCCAGCTTGGCCACAGGCTCGTCGACGCCGATCCAGTTGACCGACGTGTACAGCACGACCGCCAGCAGCAGGTTGGCGATCGGGCCGGCCGCCACGATGGCCGCACGCGAACGCAGCGGCTGGGTGTTGAAAGCGCGGTGCCGCTCCTCGGGTGCCACCGGGCCTTCGCGCTCGTCGAGCATCTTGACGTAGCCGCCGAACGGAAAGGCGCCGATCACGAACTCGGTCTGCTGCCCCGGATGCTGGCGCTTGGGCTGCCAGCGCAAGATGACCTTGCCGAAGCCGACCGAGAAGCGCTCCACCTTGACACCGCAGGCCACGGCGACGCGGTAGTGGCCGTATTCGTGGACCGCGATGAGGACGCCGAGGGCGACCACAAAAGCTATGACGGTGAGCATCAGGGTCCTCTGCGCTGTAGGGAATCAGGCCGCGAAACGTGCCGCGGCGGCGTTGGCCGCCTCGCGGGCGCTGGCGTCGAGCGCCAGCAGGTCGGCCAGCGATGCCGGCTTGGAGGGCAAGACCGCCTCCAAAGTTTCCAGGTTGACCGCATGAATGCGATCGAAACGCAGGCGCCGGTCGAGAAAGGCGGCCACGGCCACCTCGTTGGCCGCATTCAGCACCGCTGTGGTGCCCGAGGCGGCGCGCAGAGCCTGCCACGCCAAGCCCAGACCGGGGAAGAGCGCCGGATCGGGCGCGTCGAAGGTCAGCGAACCCATCTGGCGGAAATCGAGCCGCGCCGCCCCGCTCTCGATGCGCTCCGGCCAGGCCAGGCCGACCGCGATCGGCACGCGCATGTCAGGCGTGCCGAGCTGGGCGATGACCGAGGCGTCGGTGAACTGCACCATCGAATGGACCACGCTCTGCGGGTGGATGACGACCTCGATCTGCTCCGGCGTCACACCGAACAGGTGGCGCGCCTCGATCACCTCGAGCGCCTTGTTCATCATCGTGGCCGAGTCGACCGAGATCTTGCGGCCCATGACCCAATTGGGGTGGGCGCAGGCCTGCTCGGGCGTCACGGCGCCGAGCGTGTCGGGAGCGCGGGTGCGGAACGGGCCGCCCGACGCCGTCAGGATGATCTTGTCGATGCGCCGCGCCCAGGTGGACGGGTCTTCGGGCAGCGACTGGAAGATGGCCGAATGCTCGCTGTCGATGGGCAGCAGCGTGGCACCGCCCTCCTGCACCGTGCGCATGAACAGCTCGCCGCCGACGACCAAGGCTTCCTTGTTGGCCAGCAGCAGGCGCTTGCCGGCGCGCGCGGCGGCCAGGCACGGCGCGAGGCCGGCTGCACCGACGATGGCGGCCATCACGGCATCGACTTCGTCGTCGGAAGCTATTCTTTCGAGAGCGTCGTCGCCCAGCAGGACGCGGGTTGCAAGGTTGTTCTGCTTGAGCTTTTCAGCCAGCAGCGCAGCATGCGGCGCGCTCGCCATGACGGCGAAGCGCGGCGAGAAGCGCGCGCATTGGGCCAGCAGTTCGTCGACCTTGGTGGCAGCCGACAGCGCGAACACCTCGAAGCGCTCGGGGTGACGGGCGATGACGTCGAGCGTGCTGACACCGACCGAACCGGTCGAGCCGAGCACCGTGACACGTTGTTTGGGAGTGCTCACAGGAAAGCCAGCATCATGGCGATGGGAAGTGCCGGCAAGAGGGCATCCACGCGGTCGAGAACGCCGCCGTGGCCCGGCAGCAGGCGGCTGCTGTCCTTGGCGCCGGCGCTGCGCTTGATGAGCGATTCGACCAGGTCGCCGACGACGCTCATCGCCGCCAGGAACACCGCCCCGATCAGCAGCAGCCACCAGCCGCGCTCGTGCAAACGGGTGTACAGGCTGGGCACCGTGGCGCCCAGGCTCTTGTCGGCCCAGACCCAGGCAAACGCCAGCACGATGACGCCGGCCATGCCGCCCCAGACACCTTCCCAGCTCTTGCCGGGACTGATGGCGGGCGCCAGCTTGGCGCGCGTGAATTTCAAGCCGAAGGCGCGGCCGGAGAAATAGGCGAACACGTCCGCCACCCAGACCAGCACCAGAATGGACAGCAGAAAGTTGATGCCGACCATGCGCGCCTGCACCGCCGCGAGCCACGCGACCCACAGAGCCAGCAGGCCGCCCACCAGCCGCAGCCCGCGCGGAATGCGCGGCCAGCCAGGTACCGCGACGCGCAGCAGCGCCGCACCGCCGAGCACCCAGGCCGCGCTGGCCAGCGTCCACATCAGGAACAGGCGCTGCTCCAACAGGCCCAGCCACCACGACAATCCGCACAGCGCCACCATCTCGGCGCCCAGGAACAGCGACATGCCCTGCCCGTAGCCATTGAGGCGCCCCCACTCCCATGCAGCGGCGCCAATCAGCACCAGCATCACGCAGGCGAAAGGGATGTAGTTCCGGTAGAACAGCGCTGGCAGCAAGATCGCGAGCAGCACGATCGCCGTGAGGATGCGTTGTTTGAGCATGCGGAAGGTGGTGTCGGGCCGTGTCAGGCCGCGGAAGCCGAAACCTGCGCCGAGGTCTGGCCGAAGCGACGCTCGCGGCCCTGGAACGCGGCGATGGCCTCGTCCAGTGCGGCTTCGTCGAACTCGGGCCACAGCTTGTTGCTGAAGAACAGCTCGGCGTAGGCACTCTGCCAAAGCAGGAAATTCGACAGCCGCTGCTCCCCGCCCGTGCGGATGAACAGGTCGGGGTCGGGCACGTGGGCCAGCGCCATGGCACGGTCGAGGTTCATCTCGGTCATGGGCAGGCCCTGCTCGGCGAGCTTGGCCGCAGCGCGCGCGATGTCCCAGCGTCCGCCGTAGTTGAAGCAGATGTTGAGAATCAGACGCGTGTTGTGGGCCGTGGTCTGCTCGGCCGACACGAGTCCGGCCACCATCTTGTCGGACAGACCGGCGCGTTCGCCGACAAAATGCAGCCGCACGCCATCGGCGTTGAGGCGCGGCACTTCACGCGCCAGCGCCCCGACCATCAGTTGCATCAGGCCGGAAACTTCTTCAGGCGGACGGTTCCAGTTCTCCGAGGAGAACGCAAACACCGTGAGCACGCCCACGCCTCGGTCAGCGCAGGCCTTGACGCAGCGCCGCAGCGACTCCACGCCCTGCTTGTGCCCCGCCACGCGAGGCAGAAAGCGCTTGGTGGCCCACCGGCCGTTGCCATCCATGACGATGGCAACGTGGTGCGGCGGGGGCGTCGTCTGCGGCGAGGAGGCCATGCGGAGCCTCAAACGGCCATGATCTCCGCTTCTTTCGCGGTGACCAGACGGTCGATTTCCGCGATGTGCTTGTCGGTGACCTTCTGGATGTCGGCTTCGGCGCGCTTCTGGTCGTCCTCCGAGGCCAGCTTGTCCTTGACGAGCTTCTTGACCGCTTCGTTCGCGTCACGGCGCAGGTTGCGCGTGGCGATCTTGGCGCTTTCGCCTTCGTTGCGGACCAGCTTGGTCATTTCCTTGCGGCGCTCTTCGCTCATGGCGGGCAGCGGCACGCGAATCAGGTCGCCCATCGAAGCCGGGTTCAAGCCCAGGTCGCTTTCGCGGATGGCCTTCTCGATCTTGGCGCCCATGCCCTTTTCCCAGGGCTGGACGCTGATGGTGCGCGAGTCGAGCACCGACACGTTGGCCACCTGGCTCAGCGGTACTTGCGAGCCGTAGTAGTCGACGTGGATCGAGTCGAGCAGCGCCGAGTTGGCACGGCCCGTACGGATCTTGGTGAGGTTGTTCTGGAAGGCGGCGAGCGACTGGTTCATCTTCGCGTCGGCCGCACTGCGAATGTCTGCAATGGTCATCTCATTTACTCCTAGGCATGCACCAGCGTGCCCTCGTCCTCGCCCATCACGACGCGCTTGAGGGCGCCGTTCTTGAGGATCGAGAACACCTTAATCGGCAACTTCTGGTCGCGGCACAGCGCGAAGGCCGTGGCGTCCATGATGCCGAGATTCTTGGCGATCGCCTCGTCGAAACTCAACGTGGCGTAGCGGGTGGCATGGGGGTCGATTTTCGGATCGGCCGTGTACACGCCGTCCACCTTGGTCGCCTTGAGCACCAGCTCGGCGCCGATTTCGGCACCGCGCAGCGCGGCGGCCGTGTCGGTTGTGAAGAAGGGGTTGCCGGTACCGGCAGCGAACACCACGACCTTGCCCTCTTCGAGGTACTGCAGGGCCTTGGGGCGCACGTAGGGCTCGACCACCTGCTCGATGGCAATGGCGGACATCACGCGGGCCACGAGACCCTGCTTGTCCATCGCGTCGGCGAGGGCCAGCGAGTTCATGACGGTGGCCAGCATGCCCATGTAGTCGGCCGTGGCGCGGTCCATGCCGACGGAGCCTCCCGCGACACCGCGGAAGATATTGCCGCCGCCGATCACGACCGCCACCTGGACGCCCATGTGCACGACCTCGGCCACCTCTTGGACCATGCGCACGATGGTGGCGCGGTTGATGCCGAAGGCGTCATCGCCCATCAGTGCCTCACCCGACAGCTTCAACAAGATTCGCTTGTGGGCTGGGCGGGCATCAGACATGGGCATTTTCCTTAGAGGGTTGGCGAGGGCGAGTGTAAAACGTGGCGGTGAAAAAGCGGCGGCACGCTGTCGCGCACCGCCGCTTGGAGGCCAGCCGGATCAGGCGGCAGCCTTGGCAGCAGCGACTTGGGCAGCGACTTCGGCAGCGAAGTCGTCGACCTTCTTCTCGATGCCTTCGCCAACCACGTACAGGGTGAAGCCCTTGATCGTGGTCTCGGCGGCCTTGAGCATCTGCTCGACGGTCTGCTTGTCGTTCTTCACGAACGGCTGGTTGTGCAGCGAGACTTCCTTGAGGTACTTCTGCACGCCGCCTTCGATGCGCTTGGCAACGATGTCGGCCGGCTGCGGCTTCTTGCCTTCGGCTTCGGCAACCTTGCGGTCCTCTTCGGCCTTGCCAGCGGCCACAGCGCGCTCTTTTTCGATCAGGTCGGCGGGCACATCCGACGCCTGGACGGCGACCGGCTTCATGGCGGCGATGTGCATCGCGACGTCCTTGGCAGAGGTGTCGTCACCTTCGAATTCGACCATCACGCCGATGCGCGTGCCGTGCAGGTACGACGCCAGCTTGCCGTTGCCGGCGAAGTGCTTGAAGCGGCGGAAGCTCATGTTCTCGCCGATCTTGCCGATCAGGCCCTTGCGCACGTCTTCGAGCGTCGGGCCGAAACCGTCCTGCTCGTAGGCCAGCGCACCCAGCGCAGCCATGTCGGCGGGGTTGTTCTTGGCGACCAGCATCGCGGCAGCGTTGGCCATGGCCAGGAAGCTGTCGTTCTTGGTGACGAAGTCGGTTTCGCAGTTGATTTCGATCATGCCGCCGGCAGCGCCGTCGACAAAAGCCGTGACCACGCCTTCAGCGGTGATGCGGCCCGACGCCTTGCCTGCCTTGTTGCCGAGCTTGATGCGCAGCAGCTCTTCGGCCTTTTCCATGTTGCCGTCGGCCTCCGTCAGGGCCTTCTTGCATTCCATCATGGGCGCATCGGTCTTCGCGCGCAGTTCGCCGACCATGCTTGCGGTGATTGCAGCCATTTGTGTATCTCCGTAAATCCAAAAATCAAGTTAAAAAAAAGGGGCACCAAAGCCCCTTCTTCAGGCTCGCGAGAGCACCAATCAGGCCGAAGCGCCTTCTTCGACTTCGACGAATTCGTCGCCATTGCCTTCGGCAACGGCCTTGACCACGTCACCGCCGGCGCTGTTGCGGCCTTCGATGATGGCGTCGGCGATGCCGCGGGCGTACAGCGTGACAGCCTTCGACGAGTCGTCGTTGCCAGGGATCACATAGTCGATGCCTTCGGGCGAGTGGTTGGAGTCAACCACGCCGATCAGCGGAATGCCGAGCTTCTTGGCTTCGGCCACGGCGATCTTGTGGAAGCCCACGTCGATCACGAAGATGGCGTCGGGCAGCGCAGCCATGTCCTGGATGCCGCCGATGTCCTTCTCGAGCTTCGCGATTTCGCGCGAGAACGTGAGCTGCTCTTTCTTGCTCAGGCTGTCGAGGCCGGCTTCTTGCTGGGCCTTCATGTCCTTCAGACGCTTGATCGAGGTCTTGACGGTCTTGAAGTTGGTCAGCATGCCGCCGAGCCAGCGGGTGTCGACAAAAGGCACGCCGGCGCGACGGGCTTCTGCCGCGACGATTTCACGGGCTTGACGCTTCGTGCCGACCATCAGGATCGTGCCGCGGTTGGCCGTGAGTTGCTTGGCGTACTTCATCGCGTCCTGGAACATCGGGAGCGACTTTTCCAGGTTGATGATGTGAATCTTGTTGCGGTGACCGAAGATGAACGGAGCCATCTTGGGGTTCCAGAAGCGGGTTTGGTGACCGAAGTGGACACCGGCTTCCAGCATTTCGCGCATGGTGGTCGACATTGAATTTACTCCAAAGGTTGGGTCTAAAATCCAGCCCGTTTTGCGCCCCTTCGACGGGGGCGCAACACCTTGATTGGGCCGGTTTGCGGATGTGCTTGACTGGCGGCGACAAAACTGTCGCATAACCAGCGAAACCCAAAGAGTATAGCACGGCGGCGGCCCCCTCCTCCCTCGAACCAAGCCGTTCCAAGGTACCCTCGAAGCCATGAACGACCTTCACGCCACCCGTCTCACCCTTCTGGCTGGCGATTCCGATGCGCGCACCGAAATGGAGCGCGCCATCGCCCTCTCCGAATCCCCGGCCTGCGCCTACGTTTTCACCCGCACGCTGTTCGACGAGGCGCGCGCTGCGGCGGCCGCATCGGCACCCGAAAGTCGCCTCGCCGGGCTCGCCTTCACCAGCAAAGACCTGTTCGACGTCGCCGGCCAGCCGACACCCGCCGGTTCAGCCGTGCTCGCGCATGCGCCCGCCGCTCCGGCCGATGCGCTCGCAGTGGCACGACTGCGCGCCGCCGGTGGCGTGCTGACCGGACGCACCAACATGACGGAGTTCGCGTTTTCCGGCGTCGGCGTCAACCCGCACCACGGCACGCCGGCCAACGTGAGCGACACCGCCACGCCGCGCATTCCGGGCGGCTCGTCGTCCGGCGCGGCGATCTCGGTGGCGAGCGGTGCGGCCTTCATCGGCCTCGGCTCCGACACCGGCGGCTCGATCCGCATTCCAGCCGCACTGAACGGCATCGTCGGCTTCAAGAACACCGCCCGCCTCACGCCGGCGGACGGCGCCCTGCCGCTGTCGACCACGCTCGACACCGTCTGCGCCATGACCCGCTCGGTGCGCGACGCCATCACGGCGCACGAAATCCTCTCGGCGCGGCAGGTGACGCCCGGATCGGTGCCGCTGTCGGCCTACCAGCTGGCCGTGGCGAAGAACGTCTTCCTCGACGACATCGAGCCCGCCGTGGCCACAGCCTTCGAGCGCACCCTCGCCACGCTGCGCGCCACGGGCGCACATATCCAGGAGATCGAACTCCCGGAGCTGGCCGACCTGCAGGCCATCAACGCCACCGGCGGCTTCTCGGCGGCCGAGTCGTACGCCTGGCACCGGCTGCTGCTGGAGCGCAGCGGCGCCGGCTACGACCCGCGTGTGGCGCAGCGCATCCTGCGCGGCGCCGGCATGAAGGCGCACGAGTACATCGACCTGGTCCACGCTCGCCGCGACTGGATTGCCCGCGTCGAAAAGGCGCTGGCGCCGTTCGACGCCGTGCTGTCGCCGACCGTACCGATCACAGCGCCGTCCATCGCCAGCGTGGCGCCGGGCGCCGAGCGCGACGACGAGTTCTTCCGCGTCAACGCGCTGCTGCTGCGCAACCCGTCGATCGTCAACATGCTCGACGGCTGCGCCATCTCGCTGCCCTGCCACGTCGCCGGCGAATTGCCGGTCGGCCTGATGCTGTGGCACGCCGCGATGCACGACGATGCCGTGCTCGCAGTGGCACTCCAGGCCGAACGCGCGCTACAGAAATAACAGCTGTCACCGCCCGACCCGCGGGCGTCAGCCGCCTCTTTTATCTAGAACATTTCAATGAAAATCGCGATCGTGGGCGCCGGCATCGTCGGCGTCACCACCGCCTGGGAACTGGTTTCCGACGGTCATGAAGTGACCGTGTTCGAGCGCCGCGGCGCCGCCGCCGAAGAGGCCAGCTTTGCCAACGCCGGCGTGGTGGCCCCCGGCTACGTCACGCCGTGGGCCGCACCAGGCATGCGCGGCAAGGTGCTGCGCTCGCTGCTGTCCTCGCACGGCGCCATCAAGCTGCGCTGGCCGCTGAGCACGCGCGACCTCGGCTGGATGTCGCGCTGGCAGAAGGCCTGCAAGCTCGAAACCTACCTGGCCAACCGCGCCCGCATGCAGCGGCTGGCCTTCTACAGCCGCACCCGGCTGCACGCGGTGACCGAAGCGCGCGAGCTGAGCTACGAACGCAGCGACGGCTACCTGGTGCTGCTGCGCTCCAAGCGCGAGAAAAAACTGGTGCAGCCCGGGCTCGAGGTGCTGCGGTCGGCCGGCAGCGTGTTCCGCGAAATCGACGCCGACGAGGCCCGCCTGATCGAGCCCGCGCTCAACCCCGACACCCCACTGGCAGGCGCCATCCACCTGCCGGAAGACGAGGTCGCGAACTGCCGCCAGTTCGCGCTGCTGCTCAAGTGGGAGGCCGAGGCGCTGGGTGCACAGTTCCATTTCAACTGCGACATCGCGCCGCTGAGCCGCGCGGCGCCCACCGCGCTGACGCTCGCCAGCGGCTCGGACGCGCTGCAGTTCGACGCCATCGTGGTGTGCGCCGGCCTGTCGTCCGCCGCTCTGCTGCGTCCGCTGGGGCTGCGCATTCCGCTGGCACCGGTCTACGGCCACTCGGTCAGCGCACCCGTGCGCGAGCCGCTCAACGCACCGCGCAGTGCGGTGATGGACGAGCGCTACAAGGTCGCCATCTCCCGCCTGGGCCAGCGCGTGCGCGTGGCCGGCAGCGCCGAGATCGGCGGCTCGCCGGACGCGATGAGCCCGGCCGCGATCCAGACGCTCTACAAGGTGCTGCACGACTGGTTTCCGGGTGCGGCCACGCTGCAATCTGGCATCCAGCAGTGGAAAGGCGCCCGGCCGATGCTGCCCGACGGCCCACCGGTGCTGGGCGCCAGCGGCATTCCCGGCGTATGGCTCAATCTGGGCCACGGTTCGAGCGGCTGGGCGCTGTCGTGCGGCAGCGCGCGCGTGCTCGGCGACCTGATCGGCGGACAAGACCCCGGCATCGACCTCGAAGGCCTGGGGATCGAACGACTCAGTCTTTAGGGCCCCAGCGGCGCAGTTGCTCGGGGCTTGCCGGCTTTTCCGCCGGCAGTTCGGGCCGGGGCGCCAAACGCTGGGCGATCAACCCCAGAACAGCTGGCGCAATCAGCCCGAAGAACACCAGCACCAGCAGGTCCACGCCCAGCATCAGCCACTGCGTGCCGGACCCCGCCTCCACCGGCACGTCGAGCCACCGGATCACGCCGAGCCCATAACCCACGCCCAGAGCCCAGGCGACATCGCGCAGCGGCACCCGATGCAACACCTCGGCCAGCAGGAACAACCCCCACACAGCGATCAGCAGCCCGAACGCCCAGGCCGCGCCAGCGATCATCGCGGCAGCCGTGCCGATGAAGCCGGCAATGCACGCCAGCAGCAGAACCAGCAGCCAGCCGAAGGTCTTGAGCATCATCGGCCGATGATAGGAGGCGCGGCGTCGGCGGCACAATGGATCGATGCATCGCATCACGTCCGCCAGCGCCGCCGATCTGTTCGACATCGCCGCCACGCGCCGCATCGAGCAGGCCGCGGCCTCCGCCCTGCCCCCTCATACGCTGATGCGGCGTGCAGGCCTCGCGGCGGCACGGCTCGCAATGGCGCTCGCGCCGCACGCGCGAACGATCTGGATCGCCTGCGGCCCCGGGAACAACGGCGGCGATGGTTTTGAAGCTGCGGCGCAGTTGCGGCACCGAGGCTTCTTTCCGGTCGTCACTTTCGTGGGCGAAGAAAGTCGGTTGCCACCGGATGCGAAGGCCTCGCTGCAGCGCGCGCGGGATGCGGGCGTCACCTTCGCTTCGGAGCCTCCATCGAGCTTCGAACTGGCGATGGATGCGCTGCTCGGCATCGGGTCGGCACGACCACCCTCGGGCACCATGGCCGAATGGCTCGCGCAAATGCATGCGGGCGCGCAACCGGTGCTCAGCCTCGACGTGCCCTCGGGCCTCGATGCCGACACCGGCAAGCTGGCCTCTCACGTTGATCACGCGCCGGCATCGGCTCGCGCCACCCTCACACTCCTCACACTGAAGCCCGGCCTGTTCACGGCCCAAGGCCGCGACGCGGCCGGCACGGTGTGGTTCGATGACCTGGGCTGCAGCGTTTTCATCCGTGAGCGACCGACAGCCCGCCTTGCAGGCACGCCCGACATTCGGCCGCGCACCCACGCTTCACACAAGGGCAGCTACGGCGATGTCGCGGTGATCGGCGGCGCCTCGGGCATGGCCGGCGCCGCACTGCTGGCCGGCTCGGCCGCCCTCCATGCGGGCGCAGGACGCGTGTTCGTCGGATTGCTCGATCCCCGCGCGGCGCCGGTCGACACCTCGCAGCCCGAGCTGATGCTGCGCGACGCCCATGCGCTGGACCTCGCGGGCGTGACGGTCGTGTGCGGCTGTGGTGGCGGCGACGCCGTGCGCGAGCTGCTGCCGCGCGTGCTGTCGACGGCCGCCGCGCTGGTGCTCGACGCCGACGCACTCAACGCGATCGCCGCCGATGCATCACTTCAAACGCAACTGATCGCGCGAAGCCAGACCGGGGCACCCACCGTGCTCACGCCGCATCCATTGGAGGCCGCCCGCCTGCTCGGCGATACGACAGGCGGCGTGCAGGCCAACCGCCTGGCTGCGGCCCGCGCGCTCGCGTCGCGCTTCGGTGTTGTGACGGTCCTCAAGGGCTCCGGAACGGTGATCGCCGATGCGGGCGACGCGCCCCCGGTCATCAATGCGACCGGCAACGCCCGCCTTGCCACCGCAGGCACGGGCGATGTGCTCGCCGGCATGATCGGCGCGGCGCTCGCGATGCGTCGGCCGGCATTCGAGGCGGCCTGCGGAGCCGTCTGGCAGCACGGCCACATCGCCGAGACGTGGCCGGCCGATGAGGCCCCGCTCACAGCAAGCGCATTGGCCCGCCGCGCACCCCGCTGAGCGCAGGACTCAGCCGCGCCCGACGAAGGGCATCTTCGTCGCCATGATGGTGTGGAAGAGCACGTTGGCTTCCAGCGGCAGGTTCGCCATGTAGAGCACCGACTGGCCGACGATCTTGACGTCGATCAGCGGCTCGATTGCGAGTTCGCCGTTGGCCTGCGGCACGCCGGTGGCCATGCGTGCGGCCAGTTCGGTCATGGCATTGCCCACGTCCACCTGCCCCACCGCGATGTCGTACTTGCGACCGTCGAGCGAGGCGGTCTTGGTCAGCCCTTCGACTGCGTGCTTGGTCGAGGTGTAGGCCGCCGAATTCGGCCGCGGCGTGGTTGCCGAGATCGACCCGTTGTTGATGATGCGGCCGCCGCGCGGCGTCTGCGCCTTCATCGTGCGGAAGGCCTGCTGGATGCAGAAGAACATGCCGGTGAGGTTGATGTCGACCACGCCCTTCCACTGCTCGGGCGTCCAGTCCTCGAACGGGCCCGGCGGGTTGCCCACGCCGGCGTTGTTGAACAGCAGGTCGACGCGTCCGAAGCGCTCGACTGTGGCACCGAACAGCGCCTGTACCGAGTCGGCATTGGCCACGTCGGTGGGCACCGCGAAGGCGCGCGCACCCGCGCCCGACTCTTCCGCCACCTGCTCCAGCGGCTCGAGGCGACGCCCCGCAAGGGCCACGCTCCAGCCGTCAGCCAGCAAGGCCAGCGCGGCCGCACGGCCGATGCCCGACCCGGCGCCCGTGACGATCGCGATGCGGCCCTTGTTGTTTTCCACGCTCATGCTTCATGTCTCCTTTTCAGCTGGTCCATACACACGGTAAACACGTAGTGTGCACGGCGCATCTCATCCGCGGCGGGGCTTGCGCCCCTTGCCCTGCATCTTGTTGGCGGCTTTCTTCACCGCCGACTTGAAGGCCTGCATCGCCGATTGCGGGCCGGCGGGCGCCACGGCAGCGCCGCCGCCGCCGTGCTCCGACCGTGACTCGCCACCGGCCTCCGCCTTGTGGCGGGCGCTTCGCTTGGTCGACGCCTTCACCGGTGCGCTGCCTTTGTCCTTCATGGCGCGCGAGGTCAGGTCCTCGCCTTCGCGCACGAGGCGGAAGTCGATCTTGCGACCATCGAGGTCGACGCGGCTCACCTGCACCCGCACCCGCGTGCCGATGGCATAGCGGATGCCGGTGCGCTCGCCGCGCAGTTCCTGGCGCATCTCGTCGAACTTGAAGTACTCGCCGCCGAGCTCGGTGATGTGGACCAGACCTTCGACGTACATCGCGTCGAGCGTGACGAAGATACCGAAGGTGGTGGCCGCCGTGACCACGCCGCCGTACTCCTCGCCAAGGTGCTCGCGCATGTACTTGCACTTGAGCCAGGCCTCGACGTCGCGGCTGGCTTCGTCGGCGCGGCGCTCGTTGGCGCTGCAATGCAGGCCCGCCGCTTCCCATGCCAGCACTTCCTTGGTCGGTGCGATCGTGGCTTTTTGCGGCTTGGTCGTTGGCGCTTTCACACGCGAAGCCAGGCGCTTGGCCAGCTTGGCATGCGCCTCACCCGGCGTCGGCAGCATCGGCAACTGATAGCGCGTCTTGCCGAGGATCGCCTTGATCACTCGGTGCACCAGCAGGTCGGGGTAGCGGCGGATCGGGCTCGTGAAGTGCGTGTAGGCCTCGTAGGCCAGGCCGAAGTGACCGCTGTTGAACGGCGTGTAGATCGCCTGCTGCATCGAGCGCAGCAGCATGGTGTGGATCTGCTGCGAGTCGGGACGTTCCTTGGTGGCTTCGGCAATCGCCTGGAACTCGCCGGGGCGCGGATCGTCGGTGATGCTCAGGCCCACGCCCATGGCCTTCAGGTAGCCGCGCAGGATTTCCTTCTTCTCGGGCGTCGGGCCTTCGTGCACGCGGAACAGGCCCGGGTGCTTGCCTTCGGCAATGAAGTCGGCGCTGCAGACGTTGGCGGCGAGCATCGCCTCTTCGATGATCTTGTGCGCCTCGTTGCGCGTGCGCGGCACGATCTTCTCGATGCGGCCGGCGTCGTCGCAGATGATCTGCGTCTCGGTGGTTTCGAAATCGACCGCACCACGCTTGCCGCGCTGCTTGAGCAGGGCCCTGTAGACGTCGGCAAGATTCAGCAGGTCCTTGACGCGGTCCTTGCGCTTGGCGGCTTCGGGGCCGCGCGTGTTGCCAAGGATGGCTGCGACTTCGGTGTACGTGAAGCGCGCATGGCTGAACATCACGGCCGGATAGAACTGGTAGGCGTAGATCTCGCCGTCGGCCGCAACCAGCATGTCGCACACCATGCACAGGCGCTCAACCTCGGGGTTGAGCGAGCAAAGCCCGTTCGACAGCTTCTCGGGCAGCATCGGAATCACGCGGCGCGGGAAGTAGACGCTGGTGGCCCGGTCGTAGGCATCGATGTCGATGGCCGATCCGGTGTGCACATAGGCGCTCACGTCGGCGATGGCCACCAGCAGGCGCCAGCCCTTGCCACGGCCCACCTTCGCGGGCTCGCAGTACACGGCGTCATCGAAGTCTCGGGCGTCTTCGCCATCGATCGTGACGAGCGGCACGTCGGTGAGGTCGATGCGGCCCTTCTTGTCGGCGGGGCGCACCTTCTCGGGCAGGGCCTTGGCCTGCGCCAGGCACTCCGCGGAAAACTCATGCGGCACGCCGTACTTGCGCACGGCGATCTCGATCTCCATGCCGGGGTCGTCGATCTCGCCCAGCACTTCTCTCACGCGGCCCACGGGCTGGCCGAACAGTGCCGGCGGCTCGGTGAGCTGGACGACCACGACCTGGCCCACCTTGGCGGGGCCAGTGGCGCCCTTCGGAATCAGGACGTCTTGACCGTAGCGCTTGTCTTCCGGTGCAACGAGCCAGATCCCGCCTTCATGCAGCAAGCGGCCGATGATCGGCTGCTCGGGTCGCTCGACGATCTCGACCACGCGCCCTTCGGGGCGGCCGCGTCGGTCCTGTCGCACGATCCGCGCCTTGACGCGATCCTTGTGCAGCACCGCGCGCATCTCGTTCGGCGGGAGGTAGATGTCTGCCTCGCCGTCGTCGCGCTGCACGAAGCCGTGCCCGTCGCGATGTCCTTGAACAGTTCCTTCGATTTCGTCCAACAAGCTGCTGGAAGTGACATTATTTTTGATATGATCTCCTTCTTTCCTGAAATTCAAAACGTGGCTGCTTCTGCAGTCATGTGGGCCCAGATGGCGGAATTGGTAGACGCACTAGTTTCAGGTACTAGCGAGTAACATCGTGGAGGTTCGAGTCCTCTTCTGGGCACCAAGTTTAAACAGACCTTTACCAGGTCATCCGATTGAAGCCACCGGTCTCCGGTGGCTTTTTTCATGGCCGCTCGAAACTGCATCAAACGGGCGACGCGATCGTCAGATCACGCCCTTCGATGCCGGCCATGCGTGCACGATCACACCCACCCACCTTCGGCAGTGCAGCCACCGCACGAGCAATGTCGCGCAGAAGCTGAAATTTCAACGCAGCCAAAAGATCGCGCCAAATTTGTGGATATAATCGTAGTCTTTGCTGAAAAGCAAAAATAGCCCAGATGGCGGAATTGGTAGACGCACTAGTTTCAGGTACTAGCGAGTAACATCGTGGAGGTTCGAGTCCTCTTCTGGGCACCAAGATTGAACAGACCCTTACCAGGTCTTCTATAAAAAGCCACCGGCCTCCGGTGGCTTTTTTCTTGGCCGCTTGAATCAGGTGCATCAAACGGGCAACGCGATCAGGTCGTGGCCTTCGGCGCCCACGATGCGGGCGCGCGTGAACTCACCGACCTTCATCGTCTTGCTGATCTTCTCGGGCGGCAGGAGGCGAACAGTGCCGTCGATCTCCGGCGCATCGGCATACGTGCGCCCCACCCCACCCTTGCGGCCCATGCCTGGCGCCGAATCGACCAGCACCTGCATCGTCGAGCCGATGCGCTTTTGCAGCTTGGCGATCGACACGGCCTCCGCCACTTCCATGAAGCGGGCGCGGCGAGCTTCGCGCTCAGCCTCGGGCAGCATGCCCGGAATGTCGTTGGCGGTTGCGCCTTCGACGGGGCTGTAGGCAAAGCAGCCCGCACGGTCGATCTCGGCCTCGCGGATGAAGTCGAGCAGGTGCTCGAACTCCTGCTCCGTCTCGCCTGGGAAGCCGGCGATGAAGGTGCTGCGAATCACAAGTTCAGGGCAGGTTTCGCGCCAGCGCGCGATCCGCTCCAGGTTCTTTTCGCCGCTGGCCGGCCGCTTCATGCGCTTGAGCACGTCAGGGTGGCTGTGCTGCAGCGGCACGTCGAGGTACGGCAGCACCAGGCCGCTCGCCATCAACGGGATGATTTCGTCGACGCTGGGATACGGGTACACGTAGTGCAGGCGCACCCAGGCGCCATACGGCTCGGCGATTTCGCCCAGCGTGCGCACGAGTTCGAGCATGCGGGTCTTGACCGGCTTGCCGTCCCAAAAACCAGTGCGGTACTTCACGTCGACGCCGTAGGCCGAGGTGTCCTGGCTGATCACCAGCAACTCTTTCACGCCGCCCTCGAACAGCGCCTTGGCTTCGCTGAGCACATCGCCCACGGGACGCGAAACCAGGTCGCCGCGCATCGACGGAATGATGCAGAAGGTGCAACGGTGGTTGCAGCCTTCGCTGATCTTCAGATAGGCATAGTGCCGCGGCGTCAACTTGAGGCCGGCCACACCGAAGGTGTTCGGCACAAGGTCGACGAACGGGTCGTGCGGCTTCGGCAGGTTGGCGTGCACCGCATCCATCACCTCCTGGGTGGCATGCGGGCCGGTGACAGCCAGCACGCTCGGGTGCATCTGGCGCACGAGGTTGCCGCCTTGGTCGCCGGTTTTGGCGCCCAGGCAGCCGGTGACGATCACGCGGCCGTTCTCGGCAAGTGCTTCGCCGATGGTGTCCAGGCTTTCCTTCACGGCATCGTCGATGAAGCCGCAGGTGTTGACGATCACGAGGTCGGCGCCCTCGAAGGTCTTGGAGGTTTGATACCCCTCGGCACTCAGCCGGGTCAGGATCAGTTCGGAATCGGTCAACGCCTTGGGGCAACCAAGGCTGACGAAGCCGACCTTGGGGGCGGTCGGCGTGACAGTACGTTCAGGGGAGGCAACTTCGCTCATAGGCCTCTATTGTCCCAGCTATCGGTGACAGCGGGGCATTCATCGGACAGTCGCCCCATTCGGGCGGGCCATCGCGCGGCGCTCAGGGGCGCTTGATGCCAAAGGCGCCCAGCACCTGCTCGGTGTTTTTCTGCATCTGCTCCTGCATCTGCAGGAAGACGTTCTTCGATTGCTCGACGTAGTTGCCCATCAGCCCCTGGATCATCGGCGACTGCATGGTCATGAAGCGCGACCACATCTCGGGCGTCAGGCCTTCGGCCTTTTCGGTGAGCTGGGCCTGCATCTCGGTCATGGCCTGGATGTTCTTCTCGAGGTACGGCCCCATGTAACCCTGCATGGCCTGCCCGTAGAAGCGGATGATGTTGGCCAGCACCTGCTCGGTGAACATCGGTGCGCCGCCCGCCTCTTCTTCCAGAATGATCTGCAGCAGGATGCTGCGCGTGAGGTCGTCGCCGGTCTTGGCATCGCGCACCACGAACTGCGCGCTCTTGATGACCAGCTGCTTGACTTCGGTCAGCGTGATGTACGTGGATGTCTCCGTGTCGTAGAGCCGGCGGTTGGGGTACTTCTTGATCACACGCTGGACCGGCTTCACCCCGGACTTCTTGCTCTGCACTACAGACTCCTTCACATGGACGCCCATGTCATCGGATGATTCTAGGGAGCGGTTTTGCTGCATCGCGACAAGGTTTACCCTGACCGTGATTTTTCTTCACGCATCCGGCGCTGTCGCGTACTCGGCGCCACACGCATGACACGCCGCAGTTTCAGGACGCTCCGGGGTCGACAACCTGAATCGCAGCGGGATCTTCTGCCCGTAGACAACCCAGCACCGAGGACAGTGCTCCTGTCCCGCCGTCGGAAGATAGGCGCGTGCGCGCTGCTCGGCGCGCTCTTCGGTCACCGGCATGCTCTGTCGTTGTGCACGCGCCACCTCGCGTGCGGCCATGGTGTCAATGCGGCCACTGGCAATGTCATTGATGCCGTAGACCGCGCGCACAAATTCAACAGGGGCTTGCTTGAGCAATGCGGCCACGCGCTGGTCGGCGTGCGCCCGATCAACAGGCGTTGATCGCGTATTCATCAGATCGCTTATCAAGGAAATTCGAGAAGGTTGGCAGACCGCTCAAGGTAGCACAACCACATGGCTCGGACGCTTTGCCTGCACCGCGCGAAGGGCCGCCCGTGAAAGGCTTTCGCCTGTGTCGATCATTCGTGACGACCAGGCCGATCCAAAGACAAACACGCCGTCCAAACGACGAACGGGTTGCAGCGAAATCGCTGCAACCCGTGTTTGATTTGGTAGGCGCGATTGGATTCGAACCAACGACCCCCACCATGTCAAGGTGGTGCTCTAACCAACTGAGCTACGCGCCTAAGAGAAGCATCGAGTATAGCAGGAGAAATGGCCCTTTTCAGCGCCGACGTGCAGATCGCACACCAGTCACCGCAGTCACCACGCCCAACACTTGCGTCAGGCGCGCGGCATCGGCGATTTCCACGGTGAAGGTCATCCACGCCGTGCCCTTGATCGACTGCGTCTGCACGCCGATCACGTTCATCTTCTCGCGCGCAAAGACATCGGAGATATCGCGCAGCAGGCCCTGCCGGTCGGCCGCTTCCACTGCCACATCGACCGCGTAGACCGGCGCATCCGCCCCCTTCTTCGGCTGGCCCCATTCGACATCGATCACACGCTCGCCGTCCTTCGCAGCCATCATGCGGAAGTTGCTGCAGTCCGCGCGATGCACGCTGACGCCATGGCCGCGCGTGACGAAGCCGCGGATCGCATCGGGCGGCGCCGGCTTGCAGCACTTGGCGAGCTGCGTCATCAGCGACGACACGCCCACCACGAGCACGCCACCCTTGCCCGACTTCTCGCTGCCGCGCGCCTTCTTGATCTGTACGCCGTCGTCGGGATTCAGTGCCGGCTCGGGCGGACGCAACAGCGTCTCGATGTTGCGCAGCGAAAACTCGTCCTTGCCGACCACCTCGAACAGATGGTCCGCCGACTTGAAGCCGAGCTGCGAAGCCAAGTCTTCGAGCCGCATGGCCGTCTTGCCTTCGCGCTGCAGCAGCTTCTCGACGGCCTCGCGTCCGCGCGCCACGGTCTCGTGCGTGATCTGCGCGTTGAACCAGGCACGCACCTTGGCGCGTGCGCGATGGCTTGCGAGATAACCCAGCTCCGCATTCAGCCAGTCGCGCGACGGCCCGCCTTCCTTGGCCGCCATGATCTCGACGGTCTGCCCGTTCGACAGCGGCGTGTTGAGCGGCACCATCGCGCCATCGACACGCGCTCCGCGGCAGCGATGCCCCAGCGTCGTGTGCACCGTGTAGGCAAAGTCGACCGGCGTTGCACCCTGCGGCAGTTCGACGATGGCCGCATCGGGCGTGAGCACATAGATGCGGTCGTCGAACAGCCCCTGCCCCTGAAGCCCGCCGGACAGGTCGCGCTCCCAGGCCAGCAGCTGGCGCAGCACGGCGATCTTGGCGTCGTACTCGCCACTCGCCCAAACGCCCGCGTAGCCCTTGTGGCCCGCTTCCTTGTAGGCCCAGTGCGCGGCCACGCCATGTTCGGCGTGGTCGTGCATTTCCTCGGTGCGGATCTGGATCTCGATCGGCTTGCCCACCTTGCCGTCGACGATCTCGCGCACCACCGTGTGCAGCGACTGGTAGCCGTTGGGCTTGGGTCGTGCGATGTAGTCGTCGAACTCTTCGTCGATGGGCTGGAAGTGCGAGTGCACCCAGGCCAGCGCGGCATAGCAGTCCTTCACGTCCTGCACCACCACGCGCAGCGCAAGGATGTCGAAGACCTGCTCGAAGTCGAGCGACTTGCCGCGCATCTTCTTGACGATGCTGTAGATGTTCTTCGGGCGCCCCTGCACCGTGGCCTTGACGCCCTCGGCCTGCAGCTCGTGCTCCAGCTGCGAGCGCAACTGCTCGACGTGGCCTTCGCGCTCGATGCGCTTCTCGTCGAGAAGCCGCGCGATCAGCTTGTAGGTGTCGGGCTCGAGAAAGCGGAACGAAAGATCTTCGATCTCCCACTTCACCTGCCAGATGCCCAGCCGGTTCGCGAGCGGTGCAAACACCTGCAGCGACTCGCGCGCCACGCTTTCCGGCGCGGGCTGCTTGCTGGCCGCCGCGTGCCGCAGCGTCTGCAGGCGAGAGGCCAACCGCAACATCACGACGCGCAGGTCGCGCGAGAACGCGAGCAGCATCTTGCGCACGTTCTCGGTCTGCGCGCCGGCGCCTTCAGCGTGGTGCCCTTGCGAGGCCGTGCGTGCCTGCTCCTGCACACGCACGAGCTTGGTGGTCTCGACGGCGAGTGCCGCGAAGTTGTCGCCGAAGACCTTGGCGATCACTTCCTGCGGGCGGTTCAGGTGCTGGCACGAGTACACGAGGTAGCTCGCGGCCTGCATGGCCTCGGAGCCGCCCATCTTCGCGACGATGGCGGCCACCGCATCGGCGTGCGCCAGCGTGTTCTCGCCGGTGTCGAGTTTTTCATCGGCAATCAGCGGCTCGGCAAACGCGCGGGCGCGCGCCAGCATGTTCTCCATGACCGGCGAGCGGTCGGCCGTGGCGGCCGACAGCGGGTAATCAACCATGACGCCGTCGGACACGGGCGCCGTCTGAAGGCTCGCAGACTCTCGCTTCACGATGCCCTCAATCGAACAGGAAATTCGTGACGACGGCGACCTGTGCGGGATCGACGAAAGTCGGCGCGTGGCCTACGCCCTCGAACTCGACGAGCGTGGCACGCGGCCCGCGCTGCGTCATCGCCGCAGCCGTCTCGGGCGACAGCAGATCGGACACCGCGCCGCGCGTGAGCAGCGTGCGCGCCTCGATGGCGTCGTACAGGCTCCACATCACCGCCCCGCCCTGCGCCGCGATTTCGGGCGTGATGGCGCGCAGCGGCACGCCGATGGCCGGGTCGTAGTGCAGCACCCAGGCGCCCTCGCCCACCGGGCCGGCACTGGCGGTCTTGGCGGCACCGTCGGCGCTGCGTTCGGACGCAGGCACCACCATGTGCTGCGACAACGCCCGCCACTGCTCGGGCGTGTGCGGCCCGAAAGTGGTCGACAGGGCCCACATCGCGTCGGCCGCGGCCTGCACGCTCGCAAACTGGCCGCTCTTCCCCACATACGCCCCGATGCGCTGGATGGCGGCGGGCTCGACCGTGGGGCCGACATCGTTCGCAACGAAGCGGCGAATGGGCCGTGGCAGCGGCAGCTCCTTGTGGCCGGCCAGCACGAAGCCGATCAGCCCGCCCATGCTGGTGCCGACGTAGTCGAGCGTGTCGATGGGATGTTCGCCGTGCAGCTGCGCGATCAGCGTCACCATGTCGGCCGCGTACACCGGCACTTGATAGAAAGCGGGGTCGCGCAGCCAGTCGCTGCGCCCGCGCCCGACGACGTCTGGGCAGACCACGCGCACATCGCCGCCTGCGCGCGCCACGATGGCTCGCGCCAGCACATCGAAATCACGCCCCTGCCGGGTCAGTCCGTGCACGCAGACCACGACATGCGCGCTGTGCGCGTCGCCCCATTGCCAATAGGCCATGCGATGACCGCCCTGGGGGTCGTTGCAGGCCACGTCGTGAAGGGTCGGTTCTGTCATGGAAACGGAGGGGTTCGGGTGCGGATAATGGTCTCGTTGCATCCTAATTCATCCGGAGATTGATCTTCATGCTCAAAGGCAAAACCGCGCTTGTCACGGGGTCCACCAGTGGCATTGGCTTCGCCATCGCCAAGGCGCTGGCCCAACAGGGCGCACACATCGTGCTCAACGGTTTCGGCGACGCCGAAACCCCCAAGGCCCAGATCGAGGTGCTCGGCGTGCGTGCCGAATACCACGGCGCCGACATGAGCAAGCCCGACCAGATCGAGGACATGATGAAGTTCGCCGCGTCGAAGTTCGGCCGCGTCGACATCCTCGTGAACAACGCTGGCATCCAGCACGTGGCGAAGGTCGAAGACTTCCCGACCGAACGTTGGGACGCGATCATCGCCATCAACCTCACGAGCGCCTTCCACACGACGCGCCTGGCGATTCCCGCGATGCGCGAGGCCAACTGGGGCCGCATCATCAACGTCGCGTCGGCGCACGGGCTCGTGGCCTCAGCGCAGAAGTCGGCCTATGTCGCGGCCAAGCACGGCATCGTGGGGCTGACCAAGTCGGTGGCGCTCGAAACCGCCACCACCGGCGTCACCTGCAATGCGATCTGCCCGGGCTGGGTGCTCACGGCGCTGGTGCAAAAGCAGATCGACGACCGCGCGGCACGCGAAGGCATTTCGGCCCTCCAGGCGCAAAACGAATTGCTGGGGAAAAGCAGCCCTCGCTGCAGTTCACGACGGTCGAGCAACTGGGCGGGCTGGCCGTCTTCCTGAGTTCTCCCGCGGCCGATCAGGTGCGGGGCGTCGCCTGGGCCATGGACGGCGGCTGGACGGCTCAGTAAATAAATAGAGAGATCCGGAAAACGCCGGAGGCATCGGCCCGCCGGCGCCGTGCGCTGCTTGCTTACTTGAGCTGCACCGAGCCGGAGACGTTCACGACCACGCTGGTCTTGCCCGCTTCCACCGGCACGGCCGAATCGGCGGCCGAGAACGACTTGGCCTGCATGGCCATCACGCGCGGGCGGATCGGACCGCTGTCGTTCGCGTTCACCGACACCTCGCGCAGCGTGTAGCCGCCGAAGCCGAAGCCCTTGGCCAGCTCGCCGGCCTTCTGCTTGAAGTTGTCGATGGCAATGTTCTGGGCCTCCGTCTCGGTCTTGGCGCGCTGTTCGCGGCTCAGGCCGAAGCCGACGTTGCCCACGCTGAGCGTGCTGATGCGTCCGGCCGTCTGGGTGATGCGCGCGAAGTCGCGGCCTTCGAGCACGAGTTCGGTCGAACCTTGCCAGCCGTTGATCTTGCCGTCCTTGGTGTAGCGCGGCGACAGGCTGAAGTTGCCGGTGCGCACATCGAGCTGACCCGGCTGCGCATTCTTCTTGGCTTCGGCCAGCGCGGCGTCGAGGGCGGTCTTGAGCTGGGTCTGCACGGTGCCCGCCTCGGCGGCATCGCGCGTGGTGACGAGGGTCATGCTCAGCAGGTCTTGCTGAACTTCGACGGTGCCGGAGGCCGACAGCTGGAGCACGTTTTGTGGAGCAGGCATGACGGCATTCTGGGCCAAGGCGGCCCCGGCAAAGGTCAGCGCGGCGCAGGCCGCGATCAATCGAACAGTCTTCAAGACGGTTTTCTCCCTGGTGGATGCGAGGAAAGCCCTCGCCCGCGCGGTCTTCAGTGGCGCAGGCTGCGCGGCACGGTTTGCGGACGGGCGACGGGCTGCGGTACCGGCACGATGCGCTCGGCAGGCTGTGATTCTGCCGAATTCAGAAGAACGCCCGTTCCTGCGGGCACCCACTGCCCGCGGACCTGCTGTCTCAGCTCGAACAGCTCGCCCGCCGTGAGGCGGCGTCCTGCCAGCGCTTCGCCGCGGCGCTGCTCTTCGCGCTGGGCTGCCCGATGCGCAGCCACGGCGTCACGCACTTCGCTGCGGCGCACTTCACCGACCCGTAAAAACCCTTCGGAAGCGACGGACGTCGCACCACAAGCGCAGGCGAGAAAAAGCAGAGGCAAGGCAGAAAAAGAAGGTCTCATCGAGCAATCGTCATAAGGCAGCACGGACTGTGCCACCGCTGGGCAAAGCCCGGATGACCAGAGCGCGAGCGCCCGCAAGTTGTGTAACTTAGTGTCAACCACTACGGAATTCGGCAGCAATGGGGTGCTAACGCCTTCAGAATCGGCGCTGTTACAAATTCAACGTTGTAGAAATGACTCAAGTTCCCGCTCGCACCGACAAGATCGTGATCGTCGACGACGACGCCCGCATCCGCGACCTCCTGCGCCGCTACCTGACGCAGGAAGGATTCGAAGTGATCGTGGCCGAGGACGGCAAGGCGCTCAACCGCATCCTGTTGCGCGACACGGTCGATTTGATCGTGCTCGACCTGATGATGCCCGGCGAAGACGGTCTCTCGGTGTGCCGCCGCCTGCGTGCCGCCAACGACCGCACGCCGATCATCATGCTCACCGCCAAGGGTGAAGACGTGGACCGCATCGTCGGTCTCGAAGTCGGCGCCGACGACTACCTCGGCAAGCCCTTCAACCCGCGCGAACTGCTGGCCCGCGTGCACGCCGTGCTGCGCCGCCGTCCGCCGCTCGAGGCGCCGGGCGCCCCCTCCACCGAGAACGAGACCGTCACCTTCGGCCCGTTCGCCTTCGACCTCGGCTCGCGCACCCTGAAGAAGGACGGCGAAGAACTCTCGCTGACCACCGGCGAGTTCGCGATGCTCAAGGCGCTGGTGCGCCACCCGCGCCAACCCCTGTCGCGTGAAAAGCTGGCCCAGCTGGCACGTGGCCGCGAGTTCGAACCGTTCGACCGCAGCCTGGACGTGCAGATCTCGCGCCTGCGCAAGCTGGTCGAGTCCGACGCCGCGGCGCCGCGCTACATCCAGACCGTCTGGGGCGTGGGCTACGTGTTCGTGCCGGACGGCACGGCCTGACGCCCCGCTGAGAGGTGGCCATCGGCCTCCATTCCGCCCGACCTGACCCGGCCCAGGAGGACGGTGCGCAGGTCACGATGCCGAGCCCGCTCGAAGCGAGCGCGCAACGTGACCGCCGCCCCGGCCTCAAGCTGGGCTTCAGCCTTTTCTGGCGCACCTTCTTTCTGCTCGCGCTGCTGCTGATCGGCTGCACGGTCGCCTGGCTGCAGACCTTCCGCTCGCTCGAGTACGAGCCACGCGCGATCCAGACCGGGCACCAGATCGCCTCGCTCGTGAACCTCACGCGCGCGGCGCTCGTGTATTCGGACGCGATCACGCGGGTCTCACTCATCAAGACGCTGGCCGACCAGGAAGGCGTGCGCATCCTGCCGCGCGAACCCAACGATCGCTTCCAGCCCTACACCAGCGGCGCGCTCGACGAGCGCGTCACCGAAGAGCTGATCGCGCAACTCGGCGAAGGCACCACCGTGGCCAGCCGCGTGAACGACGAGGCCGGCCTGTGGATCGGCTTCACCATCGAGAGCGACACCTACTGGCTGCTGCTCGATCCCACGCGCTTCAGCCGCGTGGGCGGGCGCACGTGGCTGGTCTGGCTCAGCACGGCGATGGCGCTGTCGCTCGCGGGCGCGGCGCTGATCACGCGGCTCATCAACCTGCCGCTCAAGCAGCTGTCGCGCGCCACCTTGCAGGTGCGCGAGGGCGAGTACGAGGCGCACCGGCTCGACGAGCGCGCCCGCACCAACGAAATCCGCGCGGTGAACATCGGCTTCAACCGCATGGCCGATCAGCTCGCCAAGATCGAGCAGGACCGCGCCATCATGCTGGCCGGCATCTCGCACGACCTGCGCACGCCGCTGGCGCGGCTGCGGCTCGAAACCGAGATGAGCGTGGCCGACGAAGACGCGCGCGACCACATGGCCGCCGACATCGCGCAGCTCGACGCGATCATCGACAAGTTCCTCGACTACGCCCGCCCCGACCACGTCGACCAGCGCCCCGTGCTGCTGCGCGACGTGATCGACGCATGCACCTACGCCGTGCAGGACTACGAAGAGATGAACATCCACGTCGACGTGCCCGCCGACCTGAAGGTGATGGGCGACGAGGTGGAACTCACGCGCGTGATCTCCAACCTGGTCGAGAACGCGCGGCGCTACGGCAAGACGCCGTCGACCGGCGTGGCCGACGTCACGATCCAGGCGCAGGCCAACAACGACGCGGTGCTGATCAAGGTGCGCGACCACGGCGCGGGCGTCGAGCCTGCCCTGCTCGTGCAGCTGACCAAGCCCTTCTTCCGCGGCGACGCGGCACGCACCTCGGCGGCCGGCGCCGGCCTGGGGCTGTCGATCGTGGCGAAGAACATCGAGCGCATGGGCGGCACCTTCGCGCTCACCAGCACGCCGGGCCGGGGCCTCGCGGCCCACATCCGTATGCCGCGCGCGATGCCGGCGAGCACCAGCAAGCCCAGCGACGTGCCGGGCAAGAAGCAGGTCGCCTGAAACGCTGACGCGTCAGCGGTGCAGCAGCACGGCGGCGCGGGCTTCCATCGCCCGCCCCTCGCCCACCGGGCCGAGCTTCTCGGCCGTCTTGGCTTTCACATTGACCTGATCGAGCGCGATGCCCAGCGTGTCGGCGATGCGCTGGCACATGGCCGGAATGTGCGGCGCCAGCTTGGGCGCCTGTGCGATCACGGTGCTGTCGACGTTGCCGATTTCCCAGCCCGCCGCACGCACGCGGCGCGCCGCCTCGGCCAGCAGCACGGCCGAATCGGCGCCACGAAACTGGGCGTCGGTGTCGGGAAAATGCCGGCCGATGTCGCCCAGCCCGGCACCGCCGAGCAGCGCATCGGTGATGGCATGCAGCAGCACGTCGGCGTCCGAATGCCCGAGCAGGCCGGTGGTGTGCGGCACCTCGATGCCGCCGAGGATGAGCTTGCGCCCCGCCACCAGCTGGTGAACGTCCCAGCCTTCGCCGATGCGGATGTTGAACGGGGTCGTTGTCATGCCATGGCCTTCTTGCGGCCGAGCAGCACCGCCTCGGCCAGTGCGAAATCTTCAGGGAACGTGACCTTGAAGTTCTGTGCGCTGCCGGGCACCAGCAGCGGCGCCAGGCCGAGGCTTTCGATGGCGCTGGCCTCGTCGGTCACCACGTCGCCTACGCGCTCCAGCGCGTCGAGCAGCATGCCGATGCGGAACATCTGCGGCGTCTGCGCGAGCCACTTGTCGGCGCGCGGCAGGGTCTGGGTCGCGCGGCTGTCGGTCGACGACACCTTCAGCGTGTCGGCCAGCCGCTGCGCCAGCAGGCCGCCGACGGCGTCGTGCTCGCAGGCGGCAATCAGCGCCTCGATCTGGCTGGACGTGACCAGGCAGCGCGCCGCGTCGTGCACCAGCACCCAGTCGTGCGCGCCCGCGCCCTTCTGGCGCAGCGCCGCCAGGCCGTTGCGCACCGAGGCGGCGCGCGTCAGGCCGCCCACGCGCAGCAGGTGCTCGCCGTTCGAGGGAAAGCGCGGCAGCGCCGTCTGCACCTCGCGGTCGTCGGGCGACACCACCACGGCCACCCCCGCGAAACGCCCGGCCATCGCGCGAAACGCGTCCACCGTGTGGGCCACCATCGACTGGCCCGCAAGGCGCCGGTACTGCTTGGGCTGCGTGCCGCCGGCACGGTGGCCGGAGCCGGCACAGGGGATCAGCACGTAGAAACGGGAAGATGACATGAGGGGTGCGGCACGGGCCAATGGCCGACAAGCGAATAAGGGGCCGCCATTCTAGAATTGACATTCGCACACCCCTCGCCGTCCGGCGCGGGGTGTCGTGCATTTTTCGAGCCGCTCCATGGACCTCCCCCTTCTCCCGGCGGGCAAGCGATTCACGCTGCCGCGCCCCCCGTTGTCCGCCGATGCGCTGATGCTGGCCCAGCTCGGCATGCGCGAGAAGGCCGCGGGCCGCGCCACCGCGATGTTCACCGCCGACGCGAACGACGCCCAGCGGCTCATCGACGAAATCGCCTTCTTCGCCCCCGAACTGCGCTGCGCCCTCTTCCCCGACTGGGAAACGCTGCCCTACGACAGCTTCTCGCCGCACCAGGACCTGATCAGCGAGCGCCTGGCCACGCTGTGGCGCATCAGCCAGAAAGAGGCCGACGTGGTGCTGGTGCCCGCCACCACCGCGCTGTACCGGCTCGCGCCGCCCGCGTTCCTGGCCGGCTACACCTTCCACTTCAAGGCCAAGCAGAAGCTCGAGGAATCGAAGCTCAAGGCCCAACTCACGCTGGCCGGCTACAGCCATGTGACGCAGGTCGTGAGCCCGGGCGAGTACGCGGTGCGCGGCGGCCTGATCGACCTGTTCCCGATGGGCTCGCTGGTGCCGTTCCGCGTCGACCTGTTCGACGACGAGATCGATTCCATCCGCACCTTCGACCCCGACACCCAGCGCAGCCTCTACCCCGTGCCCGAGGTGCGATTGCTGCCGGGCCGCGAGTTCCCGATGGACGACGACGCCCGCGCGCGCTTTCGCAGCCGCTGGCGCGAACTGCTCGAGGGCGACCCGACCAAGAGCCGCATCTACAAGGACATGGGCAACGGCGTGGCCACCGCCGGCATCGAGTACTACCTGCCGCTGTTCTTCGACGAGACGGCCACGGTGTTCGACTACCTCGGCCCCGACGCGACCGTGGTGCTGCACGGCGACCTCGAACCCGCGTTCCAGCATTTCTGGCAGGACACCAACGAGCGCTACCGCCTGGTGCAGGGCGACCCCGAGCGCCCCGCGCTCCCGCCCGAGGCGCTGTTCCTCAACGCCGAGCAGTTCTATCAGCGCGCCAAGCCGCACGCCCAACTGGCCATTCGCGGCGACATCGCTACCGACGCGCCCTACGCCGAGTTCGACAAGCTGCCGCCCTTTGCCGTGGTGCGCGGCGCCGAAGACCCGCTGGTCGGCCTCAAGGCCCACATCGCCGCCACGCCGCACCGCGTGCTGCTGATCGCCGAGAGCGACGGCCGCCGCGAGAGCCTGCTCGACTTCCTGCGCGCCAGCGGCGTGAACCCGCCGGCCTTCGACTCGCTGGCTGAGTTCGAAGCCTCGGGCGACGAGAAGATCGGCATCGCCACCGCCGCGCTGGCCTCCGGCTTCGCGTGGCGCGAACAGGCGATCGACTTCGTCACCGAGACCGAGCTGTTCGCCACCGCGCCCACCACGCGCCGTCGCAACAAGAAGCAGGAACAGGTCAGCGATGTCGAGGCGCTGATCAAGGACCTGTCCGAGCTCAACGTCGGCGATCCGGTGGTGCACTCCGCGCACGGCATCGGCCGCTACCGCGGCCTGATCCACATGGACCTGGGCCAGGGCACCGACGCCGACGGCAAACCGCTGCTGCAGGAAATGCTGCACCTGGAGTACGCCGACAAGGCCACGCTCTACGTGCCCGTGTCGCAGCTGCACCAGATCAGCCGCTACACCGGCGTGAGCGCCGACGAGGCGCCGCTGCACAAGCTGGGCTCCGGCCAGTGGGAAAAGGCCAAGCGCAAGGCCGCCGAACAGGTGCGCGACTCGGCCGCCGAGCTGCTCAACATCTACGCGCGCCGCGCGGCGCGCGAAGGCCATGCCTTCCGCTACTCGCCGGCCGACTACGAGGTGTTCGCCAATGACTTCGGCTTCCAGGAAACCGCCGACCAGAAAGCCGCGATCCACGCCGTGGTGCAGGACATGATCTCGCCCCAGCCGATGGACCGCCTCGTGTGCGGCGACGTGGGCTTCGGCAAGACCGAGGTCGCGCTGCGCGCCGCCTTCATCGCCGTCACCGGCGGCAAGCAGGTGGCGTTCCTCGCGCCGACCACGCTGCTGGCCGAGCAGCACTACCAGACGCTGGTCGACCGTTTTGCCAAGTGGCCGGTGAAGGTGGCGGAGATGAGCCGCTTTCGTTCCGCCAAGGAAATCTCGGCCGCCGCCAAGGGCCTGGCCGAGGGCCAGGTCGACATCGTGGTCGGCACGCACAAGCTGCTGTCGCCATCGATCAAGTTCAAGAACCTGGGCCTGCTCATCATCGACGAGGAGCACCGTTTCGGCGTGCGCCACAAGGAGGCGATGAAGGCGATGCGCGCCGAGGTCGACGTGCTCACGCTCACGGCCACGCCGATTCCGCGCACGCTGGGCATGGCGCTCGAAGGCCTGCGCGACCTGAGCGTGATCGCCACCGCGCCGCAGCGCCGGCTGGCCATCAAGACCTTCGTGCGCAACGAGGGTACGGGCGTGATCCGCGAGGCCGTGTTGCGCGAGCTGAAGCGCGGCGGACAGGTCTACTTTCTGCACAACGAGGTCGAGACCATCCAGAACCGGCGCCAGAAGCTCGAAGAAATCCTGCCCGAGGCCCGCATCGCCGTGGCCCACGGCCAGATGCCCGAGCGCGAGCTGGAGCGCGTGATGCGCGACTTCGTGGCCCAGCGCTACAACATGCTGCTGTGCTCGACCATCATCGAGACCGGCATCGACGTGCCCACCGCCAACACCATCGTGATGAGCCGCGCCGACAAGTTCGGCCTCGCGCAGCTGCACCAACTGCGTGGCCGCGTCGGCCGTTCGCACCACCAGGCCTACGCCTACCTCATGGTGCCGGACACCGAGGGCCTGACCAAGCAGGCCTCGCAGCGGCTCGAAGCGATCCAGCAGATGGAAGAACTGGGCTCGGGCTTCTACCTCGCGATGCACGACCTCGAGATTCGCGGCACAGGCGAAGTGCTCGGCGAGAACCAGAGTGGCAACATGATGGAGATCGGCTTCCAGCTCTACAACGAGATGCTCAGCGAGGCCGTGCGCTCGCTCAAGGCCGGGCAGGAGCCCGACCTGCTGTCGCCGCTGTCGGTGACGACCGAGATCAACCTGCACGCGCCCGCCCTGCTGCCCGACGACTACTGCGGCGACGTGCACCTGCGGCTGTCGTTCTACAAGAAGCTCGCCACCGCGAAGACGCCCGACCAGATCGATACGCTGCTCGAAGAAATCGTCGACCGCTTCGGCAAGCTGCCACCGCAGGCCCAGACGCTGATCGACACGCACCGCCTGCGCGTGCTTGCGCGGCCCTACGGCGTGATCAAGGTCGATGCCGCGCCGGGCATCATCAACATCACCTTCAAGAAGGACGCGCCGGTCGACGGCATGGCCATCATCCAGCTGATCCAGAAGAACAAGCACATCAAGCTCGCCGGCAACGAGAAGCTGCGCATCGAGCGCGAGCTGAAAGAGCCGAAGGACCGCGCGCAGATGGTGCGCGACGTGCTTCGCAGCCTCGGTCAACCCCTCGTCAAGGAAATCGCCCCCGCATGAGCGCTACAGAATTTTCCCCCGGCCTCGTCCTCCAGCGCGTGAAGCCGCCGCTGAAGCTCGCCGACTTCAAGCTGATCGCGTTCGACATGGATTCGACGCTGATCAACATCGAATGCATCGACGAGATCGCCGATGCCGTCGGCAAGAAGGCCGAGGTGGCCGCGATCACCGAAGCCACGATGCGCGGCGAGATCAAGGACTTCAAGGAAAGCCTGCGCCGTCGCGTGGCGCTGCTGCAGGGCGTACCCGTGGCCGCGCTGCAGCAGGTGTACGACGAGCGACTGAAGCTCAACCCGGGCGCCACCGAACTGGTCGCGGCCTGCAAGGCGGCCGGCCTCAAGGTGCTGCTGGTGTCGGGCGGCTTCACCTTCTTCGCGAACCGCGTGAAGGACCGGCTGGGCATCGACTTTGCACGCTCCAACCTGCTCGACGAAGCCGACGGACAGCTCACCGGCCAGGTCGTGACGCAAAGCTGGGGCGACATCTGCGACGGCGCCGAAAAGCGCCGCACGCTGCTCGAAGTGGCGTCGCTCATGGGCATCTCGCCGCAGGAGACCATCGCCGTGGGCGACGGCGCCAACGACCTGCCGATGATGGGCGAGGCCGGGCTGTCGGTGGCCTATCACGCCAAGCCGAAGGTGCGCGAGCAGGCCATGGTGGCGATCAACGAAGGCGGGCTCGACCGCGTGCTGGAGATCCTGAAATGACATCTTCTGCAGCAGCTGCCGCCCCGCTCTACCGCGCCGACGCGCTGCGCGACTACGCCAGCGCCCTGCTGCAGAAAGCGGGCCTTGCGGCCTCGATGGCCGACAGCGTGGCAGGCACGCTGGTCGAAGGCGACCTGCTGGGCCACGACACGCACGGCCTCGCGCTGCTGGCCGGCTACGTGAAAGAAATCGAATCGGGCGGCATGACGCGCGACGGCGCGCCCGAGGTGCTGTCCGACCGCCCCGCCGCCGTGCTGTGGGACGGCAAGCGCCTGCCCGGCCCCTGGCTCATGGACCAGGGCATGGACCTGCTGGTGCCGCGCGCCCGCGAACTGGGTACGGCCTCGCTCGTGATCCGCCGCAGCCACCACATCGCCTGCCTCGCGGTCTACATGCTGCGCGCACTGCAGGAAGACATGCTGATGCTGCTGGCCTGCTCCGACCCCAACACCGCCAGCGTCGCGCCCTACGGCGGCACGCAGGCCGTGTTCACGCCGAATCCACTGGCGATGGGCTTTCCGCTGTCGCAGGGCGGCGTGATGGTCGACATCTCGGCCTCGATCACCACCAACGGCATGAGCAACCGCAAGCGCGCGGCCGGCGAGACCTTCGCCGAAGAGTGGCTCATCGACGCATCAGGCCAGCCGTCGAACAACCCGCAGGTGCTGTTCGACCAGCCGCCCGGCACGCTGCTGCCCGTGGGCGGCCTGAGCCACGGCCACAAGGGCTACGGCATGGCGTTGCTGGTCGAGACGCTCACGGCCGGCCTCGCAGGCCACGGCCGCGCCGACCCGCCCGAAGGCTGGGGCGCGACGGTGCACCTCACGCTGCACGACCTGAACGCCTTCGGTGGCAAGGAAGCCTTCCTGCGCCAGATGGACCACGTGGCGGCGAAGTGCCGCGACAACGCGCCCGTCGACCCGGCCAAGCCTGTGCGGCTGCCGGGTGAAGGCGGGTTGAAGCGTCGGGAAGCGCAATCGGCGAACGGGGTGCGGCTGCACCCGTCGATTGCGCGCTCGCTGCAGGAGGCGGAGCAGCGGCATGGCCTGCGGATGGCGCAGGCGCTGATCTGACATCTGACGGGGTTTATTCCTCGTCGTCGTTCTCGGCGTGCTCGGGCGCGCCCGCAGGCCTCGGCTGGCGCTTGCCTGGCTTGGCCAGGATCTCGACGTAGAACTGCGTGCCGCCCTCTTTCACCACACCGTCGATGAGGCCGGTGATGGCCGTGAGGTGGATGGTTTCGGCGGATTCCTGGGCGGTGCCGAACTTGCAGTCGAAGTCCCAGAAGTCGGCGCCTTCGGGCAGGTCGCGGCGGCGCTCGCGCTTGATGTACTTGCGAATCTCGTGCTTGACGGCTTCGAGGTGACGGTCGGGGTGCTTGCCCTCGACCTGAAGCTGGAAGGTTTTTCTCATGGTCGATGGTAACCCGGCCCCGCCCTGGGGCGGCCCGGCGGCGATGGCAGGCCCTTCACGGGTCCGGCCGCTGTGTACAGTCGGCGCATTCAACGGATTACAGGTGAAAGCATGGCACGCGCAAACGACTGGGCAAGCAAGGTGATGGCATTGGTGAACGGCGGCAACGCCCCGGCGGCGATCGCGCAGATCAAGGTCGCGCCCTCGGTCAAGGACCTGAAGGCGCTGCAGACCATCATGACGCTCTCCAAAATGAAAGGCCGCTATCCGAACGTGGATGCGGCCATTTCAGAGAACCTGGACCTGCTGGCGGCACCCCGCCTGCACCGGTCCCCCTGACGATTTACTACAGGGCCTGGCCGAGGCGCTTCACGCCTTCTTCGATCTTCGCGATGTCGGCCGTCGCAAAGCTCAGGCGCAGCGTCGCCACATCGGGCTTCTCGGCGAAGAACGGCGCGCCGGGCACGAAGGCCACCAGCTTTTCGATCGCACGCTTGGCCAGCTCGTTGGCATCGGCCAGCTTGCCGTTGGCGCCCGTGAGGCGCGCCCAGAAGAACAAACCGCCGTTGGGCTGCGTGAAGCTCACCGCATCGCCCAGCTCGCGCGTCAGCGCCGCGCCCATCGCTTGCGCACGCTGGCCGTAGACCTCGCGCACATGCGCCAGCGTGCCGGGCATGCGGCCGCTCTTGAGGTACTGCGCGGCCGTGGCCTGCGCGAAGGTGCTGGTGTGGGCGTCGCTGAACTGCTTGCACATCGTCGCCTTGGCCAGCAGCTCGGGGGGCGCGATCATCCAGCCGATGCGCAGGCCCGGGCTCAGCACCTTGCTCAGGCTGCCGCAATGCGCCAGCAGCTCGCGGCTGCCGGGCACGTCCTTGCTCAGCGACATGATCGACGGCGGCGGCGCTTCACCGAAGTACAGGTCGCCGTAGGGGTCGTCCTCGACGATCAGCGTCTGGTACTTCACGGCCAGCTCGAGCACCTTCTTGCGACGCTCCAGCGTCAGCATCGCGCCACTGGGGTTGCCGAAGGTGGGGATCAGGTAGACGAACTTGGGCTTGTGCTCGGCGATGAGCTTCTCGAGCTCGTCGGTCTTCACGCCGTTGGCGTCGATGGGCGCGCTGATGAGCTGCGCGCCGTACAGGCGGAAGCACTGGATTGTCGCCAGGAAGGTCGGGCCTTCGACGATCACCTTGTCGCCGGGCGAGATCATGGTCTTGCCCAGCAGGTCGAGCGCCTGCTGGCTGCCGGTGGTGACGATCAGGCCGCTGGGGTCGACGTCGACGCCCTTGGTCTTCATGAAATCGGAGAGCTGGTTGCGCAGCGGCTCGTAGCCTTCGGTGGCACCGTACTGCAGGGCCCCGCCGGCCTCTTCGGTGAGCGCTTTCTGGCTCGCCTCCTTCAGGCCCTCGACGTCGAACATGGCGCTGTCGGGAAAGCCGCCCGCAAAACTGATGATGCCGGGCTTGCCCAGCAGCTTGAAGAGTTCGCGGATGGCAGAGGTTTCGACGTTGTCGAGGCGGGAGGCGAATTGCATGATGGTCGGTCTCACTTTCTGGGCGTCATTGTCGCGAAAGCCCGGGCAGGAAAGCTGCGTAGGGCCATGGCTTTTCGACGATATATTGCATCCATCGCCGCAAACGCCGGTGCTCGCCCTGCCTTCCGCGGCATGCGCCCCGCGAGCCCCTCGCAATGAACAGCGGCCCTCACGATCCATGAAAAAATCCGACATCCCCCTCTTCTTCGCGACCCTGCAGGCCGCCAACCCCGAGCCGCGCACGGAGCTCGAATACACCACGCCCTTCGAGCTGCTGGCCGCGGTGCTGCTGTCGGCGCAGGCCACCGACGTGGGGGTGAACAAGGCGACGCGCCGGCTCTATCCGGTGGCGAACACGCCGCAGGCGATCCTCGACCTGGGCGTGGAAGGGCTGGAGTCGTACATCAAGACGATCGGGCTGTACCGCAGCAAGGCCAGGCACCTGATCGAGGCCTGCCGCATGCTGGTCGAGCTGCATGGCGGCGAGGTGCCGCGCACGCGCGCCGAGCTCGAGGCGCTGCCGGGCGTCGGGCGCAAGACGGCGAACGTGGTGCTCAACGTGGCTTTCGGCGAAGAGACCATCGCGGTCGACACGCACATCTTCCGCATCGGCAACCGCACCGGGCTTGCGCCCGGCAAGACGCCGCTGGACGTGGAACTCAAGCTCGAAAAGCGCATCCCACCCGAGTACCGCCTGCACGCGCACCACTGGCTGATCCTGCACGGGCGCTATGTCTGCGTGGCGCGCAAGCCGCGCTGCTGGGAGTGCGCGGTCGCGACCTTCTGTAGCTTCAAGCCCAAGACGCCGGCCCCCAAGACCGCCTGAGCGGCACACACACATCGCACATGACGACCACAACGATTTTCAAGACGACACCGCCCGCGGCCCTCCTCCTGCTCGCGGCACTGTGTAGCGCGGGCTCCGCCTGGTCGCGCGACGGCGTGCTGCCGCCGGAGACGATGGCGCTCTACGGCGGGCGCTGGTCCGCCAACTGCGCCGACGCAGCGGCGCCGACGCTGCAGGTGCGCGAAGACATGCTGATCGCCGAGCGCGGCAAGCGCCGCGTCGTGGGCCGCGAACCGGACACGGCGCACAGTTTCTTCGGCAACCAGGCGCCGCCGCCGAACTTCGACGTCGCACTGATGAGCCGCGTGGACAAGGGCGATCACGCAATGCTGAATTTCCTGGTCTTTCGCGATGCGCGCGGCCAGTCGATCACGCTGAAGGCCGACAAGCCGGTGATGGGCCAGTTGGGGCCGGAGCTGATGAAGCAGCGGTACTGGCGCTGCGACGGCGCGGCGCGCGCCGCAACGCCGCCCGCCGAACCCGCGACTGCCACCCCCAAGCCGCCGGCACCCGCCACGGGCAGCCCGGCCGCCCTCGCCCGCGGCCCGGCGATGGACAAGGCCTGGCGCGCCGCGCTGGGCACGCGTGAGACCGAACCGTGGCTCGTGCGCCGCGAAGGTCCGGCGCCCGAGCCGCAATGGGTGACGGTGGACGGCACGCGCTATCTGCTGCATGCCTTCTGCAAGCCGCACGATTGCCACGACCACAACGCGATCGCGCTCTACGACCAGGGCTCGGGTCGGCTCTACGGCCTGGTGCAGCGCAACGGGCAGAACCAGCTCGTGGGCGGGCCCTCGCCGCAGTTCGCAGGGCAGCTCGACCGGCTCTGGCGCGAGCAGTGGCGCGCCAAGAACTGACGAGATCCCCTCAGGTCGGTGCGGCGACCACGCGCCAGTCGCCGAAAGCCGCCGCGTCGTTGGGCCATTGATCGGCCCGTTCGGGGCATGACACGCCCTGCGACAGCAACTGCACCGCCCGCAGCACGCCTGCATGCGTGACCCACAGTGCATCGGCGCCGGTCGCCAGCCAGTCGGCATGCGCGGCGGCCACGCGCTGCATGAAGCCGCGCACGCTCTCACCGTCGCCGCCGGCCGGGGCGTCGGCGAAACGGGTCGTCCAGGCCTCGAACTCTTCACGGGCCACGGCCGACCACAGGCGCCCTTCCCAGGCGCCGAAATTCATCTCGGCCAGGCGTACATCGCGTCGCACCGAGAGATCGGGCCGCAGCGCGACGATGGCATCCGCCAGCATGGCGCAACGCCGCAGCGGCGAACTCCACAGCACGATGCCGGCCGGCAGCACCGACGCGATGCGCTCTGCCGCGGCCTGTGTGCCGTCGACGTGCGCGTCAATGTCAGTCGCGCCGTAGCACAGACCCTGCGGCGCGATCACCGGCGCGTGGCGCTGCAGCCAGAGCTGGGCCGTCGCAGTGCTCATGCCTTCCACGCCAACGCGAGGTAGATCGCCAGCTCGCACACCTGCTGCGTGGCGCCGAGCCCATCGCCCGTGAAGCCCTGCAGGCGACGCACGAAGAGCCGCGCCATCCAGCCGGCCGCGAGCGCCAGCGCCACGAGCGCCGCGCCCACGTGCACCGCGTCGTGCGCGCACAGCAGCAACGCCACGACGGGCACGGCCCAGAGCACGGCGACGAGCAGCGCACCGCCGCTGATCGCGTCGGCCAGCGGCTTGGCCTTGCTGCCGCTGCTGTCACCCACATAGGGCAGCCAGCGGATCAGGAACAGCGGCGCCAGCCGCGACAGCACATGCGCGCCAACGATGGACACCGCCACCACGTCCAGCCCGCGTGCGGCCAGCGCGGCCAGCAGGCCGAACTTCAGGCCCAGCGCCAGCACCAGCGCGACCGCGCCGAAGGCGCCGATGCGCGAGTCCTTCATGATCTCCAGCGCCCGCTCGCGGCTGGCCGAACCGCCGAGGCCGTCGGCCACGTCGGCCAGGCCGTCTTCGTGGAAGGCGCCCGTGAGCATCACGGTGGCGACGGTGCTCAGCACGGCCGCCGCAAAAGCCCCGCCGACGCCCGGCAGGCCCGCACCCACCGCCACGAACACCGCTGCGGCCACCCCGCCCGCAATCCAGCCGATGGCCGGCAGGTGCGCCGCGGCGGCGCGCAGCATCTGCGGGCTGAAGCCGACCCAGGCAGCGAGTTGTCCCGTCACCGGCACGCGCGTGAAGAACTGGACGGCCAGCAGGAAATGGCGCACGCCGTTCATTGCTGGCGCGACACGCCCGCCGATTCGAAGCTCGCCATCTCGCGCAGGATGCGGCAGGCCGACTCGAGCAACGGCCACGCCAGCGCGCCGCCCGAGCCTTCGCCCAGGCGCAGGTCGAGGTTCAGCAAGGGCTCGAGCCCGAGCTGCTTCAGCAGCAGCGCATGTCCCGGCTCGGCCGAGCTGTGCGCCGCCACGCAGCGCTGCGTCACCTGCGGCCGGATCGCCTGCGCGACCAGCACGGCGGCGCTGGCGATGAAGCCGTCGACCACGATCACGCGCCGCTCTTGCGCCGCCTGCAGCACCGCGCCGACCAGTGTCGCCACCTCGAAACCGCCGAACGCGGCCAGCGCCTCGAGCGGCGCGGTCGCGCCCGCGTGCAGGGCGAGCACCTCGCGCAGCACCTCGCGCTTGCGTGCGAGGCCATCAGCGTCGAGCCCCGTGCCGGCGCCGGTGCACAGGCCGATCTCCAGCCCGGCCAGGCGCGACAACAGCAGCGCCGCGGACGAGCTGTTGCCGATGCCCATTTCGCCGAGCAGGAGCGCATTGCCCGGCAACGCGCGCACGACCTCGCGGCCGTTGGCGATGGCCTGGGCGCATTGCTCGGGCGCCATGGCGGGGCCGGCCGAGGCGTCGGCCGTGCCGGCGCCGATGCGCCGCGACACCAGGCCGGGGCGCGGCTGGAAGTCGCGCCGCACGCCGCAATCGACCACGGTGAGCGCCAGGCCATGCTGGCGCGCCAGCACGCTCACGGCCGCACCGCCCGCCAGGAAGTTCTCGACCATCTGCCAGGTCACGTCGCTCGGATAGGCCGACACGCCGCGCGCCGCCAGCCCATGGTCGCCGGCGCATACCAGCATCTGCGGCGCGTCGAGCACGGGCTGCTCGGTGCCGAGGATGGTGCCGATGCGCAGCGCCAGCGCTTCGAGGCGGCCGAGCGCGCCGACCGGCTTGGTCTTGTTGTCGAGCGCGGCCTGCAGACGCGCCGCGAGTGCGGCGTCGGCGATGTCTGGAACAGCGGGAATCAAATCGGTGTCGGTCATGCGATCAGGCCGGCGAGCACGCCGGCGTCGAAGTGGGTGTCGATGAAGTCGGCCAGGCCGTCGAAGGTGGCGTCCAGGGTGGGCGCCGTGGTGCCGAACAGCGCCTGCAGCGCGGCCGGGTCTTCAAACAGGCCGTGCAGATAGAGGCCCAGCACGTTGCCGCGCGCGTTCTGCCAGGCCAGGCCCTCGGGCATCACGGCGTGGCCGTCGTGGGCCAGTTGCGGGTGGGCGGCCGTCTGGCCGTGGTGGATTTCGTAGCCGGCGATGCGCACGCCCGACAGCCCGGCCCAGGGGCCTGCGACCAGATTGCCGGCGAAGGCCGCCTCGCGGTGCCGCACGGTCTTCTCGCGCTCGAACACAGTCACGAGCGGCAGCAACCCGAGGCCGGGTGCATTGCCGTCGATGCCATGCGGATCGACCAGCGCTTCGCCCAGCATCTGCAGCCCGCCGCAGACGCCCAGCACCGCACCGCCGCGTCCGGCGTGCTCGGCCACCGCGCGGTCCAGGCCCTGCGCGCGCAGCCAGGCCAGGTCGCCGCTCGTGTGTTTGGAGCCCGGCAGCACGATCCAGTCGGCGCCGGCCACGTCGGCCGGCGTGCGGGCCCAGACCAGGCGCACGCCGGGCACGTTCTTCAGCGCCTGGAACTCGTCGAGGTTGCTCAGGCGCGGGTACGCGACCACCGCCACGGTGCGCGTGACCACGCCGCTGGCGCGGCTGCGGTCGTCGAACACGCCGTCTTCCTCGGGCAGGCCGTGCTGCCACCACATCGGCAGCGTGGCCACGGTGGGCACGCCGGTCAATTCCTGCAGTTGTTGCGGCGCGGGCGCCAGCAGCGAGGCGTCGCCGCGGAACTTGTTGAGCACGAAGCCCTGGATGAGCGCCCGGTCGGCCTCGGGCAACAAAGCCCAGGTGCCGTACAGGTGGGCGAAGGCGCCGCCGCGGTCGATGTCGGTCGCGAGCAGGCAGCGCGCCTGCGCATGGCGGGCGACGCGCATGTTGACGATGTCGCTGGCCATGAGGTTGATCTCGGCCGGCGAACCGGCGCCCTCGATCACGACCACGTCGTTCTCGGCGCGCAATTCGTCGAAGGCCTGCACGATCTGCGGCCAGACGCGTTCGCTGCGCCCGCGCCACGGCAGGGTCGAGAGCGACTCGCTCACCTGCCCCATCAGCACCACCTGGCTGTGGGTGTCGCGCTCGGGCTTGAGCAGCAGCGGGTTCATGCGCACATCGGGCACGGCGTTGGCGGCCAGGGCCTGGAAGTACTGGGCGCTGCCAATCTCGCCGCCCTCGACCACGCGGGCGTTGTTGCTCATGTTCTGCGCCTTGAACGGCGCCACCCGCAGCCCCTGGCGGGCATACCACCGGCACAGCGCGGTGGCCAGCCAGCTCTTGCCGGCGCCGCTCGTGGTGCCCAGGACCATGACGCAGCGCGCCGGTCCGCTTGTTGCTCTGGAACTCATCGGGGGATTGTCGTTGAGCGCCGAACTGAAACCGGAAGGCCGACTCAGACGTAATAAGAGTGAGGCCCCTCAGGGGCGCACCCCAAAAACCATGCCCGCCCTCAACGATCTGGCGCTGACGGTCGAGGAGCGCGAGCCGGGCCGGTTCTACTGGCTCCTGCTCGAAGCCGTCCACGACACCGGCAGCACCGCCGACACGCTCGGCTACCGGCCGTTGCGGGTGGCTGCGCGACCACAGCCCAGCTATTCGAGCGCGCTCGCACTGGGTGCTGCGGCGCTGAATCAGGTGGCCGCCACGGCGACGCATCCGGGCCCCGGCGACAGCGCCTGAGCCCGGACGGCGCCGTTGATCAGCGGGTCGCCACCTTTTCCGCCGCCGGCACTTCCCAGCCGCCGCCGATCGCGCGAATCAGCCCCACCGTCGCCTGGTACTGGGCCGACTTCACCTGCAGCGCCTGGCGCCGGTTGCGCAGCTCGCTGCGGCGCGCGTCGAGCAGGTCGAGCTGGCTCACGTAGCCGTTGCGGTAGCGCGTGTCCGACAGGCTGGTGGCGCGCTGGGCCGAGGTCACGGCCTGCGCCTGCACCACCGACTGCTCCTGCAGGATGCGGATGGCGGCCAGCTGGTCTTCGACCTCCTGGAACGCCACCAGGACCTGCGAGCGGTAGCTGGCCAGCGCACCGTCGAGCTGGGCATTGGCGCCCTGCACGCCGGCTTCGCGGCGACCGCCGTCGAAGATCGGCAGCGACAGCAGCGCGCCCACGCCCCACGAGCGCGCCGACCACTTGAAGAGGTCGCCGATCTCGGGCGAGGCGTAGCCGGCCGCGCCGGTCAGCGAGATGTTCGGGAACCACGCGGTCTGCGCCACGCCCACGCGGGCCTGCGCCGCCATGACAGCGCTCTGCGCGGCCGACACGTCGGGCCGGCGCGTGAGGACCGTGGACGGCACGCCCGGCGGGATCACCGGCAGCGCGGTGCCCCAGTCGTCGGGCCGCATGCCGAAGCTGGAGGCCGAATCGCCCACCAGCACGGCCAGCGCATGTTCCACCTGGGCGCGCTGGCGGTCGAGCGCGAGCGCGTCCGATTCGGTGGACGACACCTCGGTCTGCACGCGCGCCACGTCGAGCTCGGCGATGTCGCCGGCCTGCTGGCGGCGCTGCGTGAGGCGCAGCGTGTCGCGGTAGGCGGCGACCGATTCGCGCACCAGCACGCGCTCGGCGTCGAGCGCGCGCAGCTGCAGGTAGGTCTGCGCCACCTCGGCCTGCACCGCGAGCCGGGTGCTCTGCAGCAGCGCCTCGCGGCCCGCCGCGTCGAGCTTGGCCGCATCGGCCGCGCCCGAGAGGCGGCCGAACAGGTCGACCTCGTACGAGAACGTGGCGCCGATGTTGGTCATGGTGCCGGGCCGGGTGCTGGCCGTGGCCTTGTCCAGGCCCGCACCGCGGTTGGCGCCGGCGCCCAGGCCGATCTGCGGCAGGCGGTCGGCCTGCGCGCTGCGTGCCAGCGCACGGGCCTCGGCCAGCCGCGCGGCGGCGGCCTGGATGTTGGCGTTGTCGACGGCGGCGCGCTCGACCAGCGTGTTGAGCACCGGGTCGTTGAACGCCAGCCACCACTCGCCGCGCGGTTGCGCCTCGGCGGGCGTGGCGCGGGTGAAGCCGGCCGGGGCCGTGGCGCCCGGTTGCTGCTGCGGCTGTTCCTTGAACTGGGCCGCGGTCGGCACCGAGGGCATGCCCGAGGGCACGCTGGCGCAACCGGCCAGCACGAGGGCCGCCACCAGCGGCAGCATGGCGGTGCGCAGCGGGCGCATCAGGGTGGGGATTCCGAATGTCATGGAAAACCTTCTTTCTTCTTGTCGATCAGTCATGCGCGCCGTGCGAGGGGCGCGGCGAGGCCGGTACCGGATGCAGACCGCCACCACCGCCGCCGTGCGAAGGGGTCGCAGGATGGTCGGCCGACACGAAGTCGTCGCCGTGCGGCACTTCGCCGTGCAGCTTGAGCGGCCGGTTGCCCGCCAGGCGGCGCATCAGCACATAGAACACCGGCGTCAGGAACAGGCCGAAGGCCGTCACGCCGATCATTCCGGCGAACACCGCCACGCCCATCGCCTTGCGCATCTCGGAGCCGGCGCCGGTCGAGAGCACCAGGGGCAGCACACCCATCACGAAGGCCAGCGAGGTCATCAGGATGGGGCGCAGGCGCAGGCGGCTCGCTTCGATCGCGGCCTGGATCGGCGTGCGTCCGGCGAACTCCAGCTCCCGTGCGAACTCCACGATCAGGATCGCGTTCTTCGCACTCAGCCCCACCAGCACGATCAACCCGATCTGCGTGAAGACGTTGTTGTCGCCCCGAGATCCACACGCCCGCCATCGCGGCCATGATGCCCATCGGCACGATCAGGATGATCGCGATCGGCAGCGTCAGGCTTTCGTACTGCGCGGCGAGCACCAGGAACACCAGCAGGATCGCCAGCGGGAACACCAGGAAGGCGGAGTTGCCGGCCAGGATTTCCTGGTAGGTCAGCTCGGTCCACTCGAAGCTCACGCCCTTGGGCAGCGTCTCGGCCGCGATCTTGGTGATCACGTCCTGCGCCTGGCCCGACGAATAGCCGGGGGCCGGGCCGCCGTTGATGTCAGCGGCCAGATAGCCGTTGTAGCGCATGGCGCGTTCCGGGCCGAAGGTCGAGTTGACCTTCATCAGCGCGGCCAGCGGCACCATCTCGCCCGAGGTCGAGCGCACCTTCAGCATGCCGACGTCTTCGGCACGGGCGCGGTACGGCGCATCGGCCTGGACGCGCACGGAGTACGTGCGGCCGAACTTGTTGAAGTCGTTGGCGTACAGGCTACCGAGGTAGATCTGCATGGTGTCGAAGATGTCCGTCACCGGCACGCCGAGCTGGCGCGCCTTGGTGCGGTCGATGTCGGCATACAGCTGCGGCACGTTGACCTGCCAGCTCGTGAACATGCCCGTCAGCTCGGGCGCGGCATACGCCTTGGCCATGAAGGCCTTCACCGCAACGTCCATCTGGTCGTAGCCGACCGAGGCGCGGTCTTCGATCTGCAGCTTGAAGCCGCCGGTCGTGCCCAGGCCTGCCACCGGCGGCGGCGGGAACATCACGATGAACGCGTCCTGGATGCTCGAGAACGCACCGTTGAGCTGGCCCGCCACCGCACCGCCGCTCTGGTCGGCGCGCTTGCGCTGGTCGAAGGGCTTGAGCGTGGCGAACACGATGCCCGAGTTCGAGCTGTTGGTGAAGCCGTTGATCGACAGGCCCGGGAAGGCAATGGCGTCTTCCACGTTCGGGTTCTTCTTCATGATCTCGCCCATGCGGGTGATCACCTCTTCCGTGCGGTCGAGCGTGGCGCCGTCGGGCAGCTGGGCAAAACCGATGAGGTACTGCTTGTCCTGCGCGGGCACGAAGCCGCTGGGCACCGCCTTGAAGAGGCCGAAGGTCACGCCGACCAGCGCCAGGTAGATCACCAGCATCAGCGTCTTGCGCGAAATCACGCGCTTGACGCCGCCGCTGTAGGCCTCGGAGCCGCGATGGAAGAACCTGTTGAAGCCGCGGAACAGCCAGCCGAAGGCCTTGTCCATGCCGCGCGTCAGGGCGTCCTTCGGCTGGTCGTGGCCGCGCAGCAGCAAGGCGGCGAGTGCGGGCGACAGCGTCAGCGAGTTGATGGCCGAGATCACCGTCGAGATCGCGATGGTCACCGCGAACTGCTTGTAGAACTGGCCCGTGAGGCCGCTGATGAACGCCAGCGGCACGAACACGGCCACGAGCACCAGCGCGATCGCGATGATGGGGCCCGACACTTCGCGCATGGCGCGGTACGTGGCCTCACGCGGTGTGAGCCCCGCCTCGATGTTGCGCTCGACGTTCTCCACCACCACGATGGCGTCGTCCACCACGATGCCGATCGCCAGCACCAGCCCGAACAGGCTCAGCGCGTTGATCGAGAAACCGAGGAGGTGCAGCACCGCGAAGGTACCGATCACCGACACCGGCACGGCCAGCAGCGGAATGATCGATGCGCGCCACGTCTGCAGGAACAGGATCACGACCAGCACCACCAGCGCGATGGCTTCGAGCAACGTGTGGATCACCGATTCGATCGACGCACGCACGAACTGCGTCGGGTCGTAGGCGATGCGGTATTCCAGGCCTTCCGGCATGTTCTTGTTGAGCTCTTCCATCGTCTTGCGAACGTTGGACGAGATGTCGAGCGCGTTGGAGCCCGGGGCCTGGAACACGCCCATGCCGACGGCCGGGTCGTTGTTCAGCAGCGAACGCAGCGAGTAGTCGGCGGCGCCCATTTCGAGGCGGCCGATGTCGCGAAGGCGCGTGACGGCGCCGTCGGTGCCGCTCTTGACGATGATGTCGCCGAACTCTTCTTCGCTCTGCAGGCGCCCTTGCGCATTGATCGACAGCTGCATGTCCACGCCCGACAGGCCCGGCGATGCGCCGACCACGCCGGCCGCGGCCTGCACGTTCTGGCCACGGATGGCAGCCACCACGTCGGAAGCCGAGAGACCACGCTGCGCGACCTTCTGCGGATCGAGCCAGACGCGCATGGAGTAGTCGCCGCCGCCGAAGATCTGCACCTGGCCCACGCCTTCGATGCGCGCCAGCGGGTCCTTGACGTTCAGCACCGCGTAGTTGCGCAGGTAGTTGATGTCGTAGCGGTTGTTCGGCGAGACGAGGTGGACCACCATCGTCAGGTCGGGCGCGCTCTTGACGGTCGTGATACCGAGGCGCCGCACTTCTTCGGGCAGGCGCGGCTCGGCTTGCGAGACGCGGTTCTGCACCAGCTGCTGGGCCTTGTCGGGATCGGTGCCGAGGCGGAAGGTGACCGTGAGCGTCATCACGCCGTCGGTCGTCGCCTGGCTGCCCATGTAGAGCATGCCTTCGACGCCGTTGATCTGCTCTTCGAGCGGCGTGGCCACCGTTTCAGCAATCACCTTCGGGTTGGCGCCGGGGTACGTGGCGCGCACCACCACCGAAGGCGGCGCGACTTCGGGGTACTCCGAGATCGGCAGGCCGCGCAGCGCAATCAGGCCGGCGATCAGCATCAGTAGCGACAGCACGCCGGCAAAGATCGGCCTGTCGATGAAGAATTTTGAGAGATTCATGTTGGTTCTCCGGCGGGCGCCAGGGCGCCCTCCTCCGAAATCAGGACTTCGCGGCCTCGGCCACGCGTTCCGGTTGTTGTTGCTTCGTATCGGCCTTGGCGTCCATGGTCACGGACTGCGGCACCACCAGCGCACCCGGGCGGATGTGCTGCAGGCCGTTCACCACGACGCGGTCGCCGGCCTTCAGGCCCTTGCTCACCACGCGCAGGCCGTTGATGGGCGCGCCCAGCGTCACCTCGCGGTACATGGCCTTGTTGTCGTCGCCCACGACCATCACGAACTTCTTGTTCTGGTCGGTGCCGATGGCACGCTCGCTCACCAGCAGCGCGGTGTCGTTGCGGGCCTGGCCCATGCGGATGCGGGCGAACTGGCCGGGAATGAGCGCGCCGTCCTTGTTGTCGAACGAGGCACGCACACGCACGGTGCCGCTGCGGGCGTCGACCTGGTTGTCGATCAGCTGCAGCTTGCCGGTGAAGGGCGTGCCCTCCAGGCCAGCGGTGCCCATCTGCACGGGAATCGTGTCGATCTGGCCGCGGGCGCCGGCGTTGGCCGGCAGGTCCTTCAGCGCGCGGGTGATGACCTGCTCGTCGGCGTCGAAGCTCGCGTAGATCGGGCTCACCGACACCAGCGTGGTCAGCACGGGCGCGCCGGGGCCGGCGGCCACCAGGTTGCCCACGGTCACTTCGAGCTTGCCGATGCGGCCCGACACCGGCGCGCGCACCTGGGTGTAGCCCAGGCTCAGGCGTGCGGTCTGCAGCGAGGCTTGCGCGGCGCGCAAGTTGGCTTCGGCTTCGCGGCCGGCGTTCACGCGCTCGTCGAGCTCGCGCTGCGCAATGGCCTGCTCGTCCCACAGACGCTTGGCACGCTCCTGCTCGCTGCGGCTGAAGGCCTGGCGGGCTTGGGCCGACGCGACCTGCGCTTCGGCACGCTCCACCTCGGCAACGTACGGTGCGCGGTCGATGGTGATGAGCAGGTCGCCCTGCTTCACCAGCGCGCCTTCGCGGAAGTGCACCGACTGCACGGCGCCTGCCACGCGGGAGCGCACATCGACGCGCTCCACGGCTTCGAGGCGGCCCGAGAACTCGTCCCAGGCGTTGATCTCGCTCGACGCCACGGTAGCGACCGACACCGGCGTGCCCTGTTGCGCGGCCACCGGGGCCGTGGCCTCGGCCTTGAAGCTGTACATGCCCACCACCGCGGCGGCCACGGCCAGCACCGCGGTGAGGCCGGTCACGGCGGGCCACAGCCCCTTGCGGGCGGCGGAAGACAGCGATTGTTCGTTCTTGTTCGACATGATGGTTCGTCCTTCTCGATGACTTTTTCGGGATGCAACAGGCCATCCCGGCGCCGGCGGCGTCAGGAGGCGGAATTCAGAGAACAGAAAGCCCTGCCACCCGCCTCGGTGGAGGCGGCGGCTTGGTTCAGGGGGCGGAGCGGACCCTCGCGGGTCTAGCTGGGCTCAGGGACCGCCGGGGGCGGTGTGGTGGCGCTGAAGAATTCGCGGAAGTGCTGCTGCACGCTGGCTTCGCAGGATGCGCATCCCACGGCCTCGGTGTCGTACAGCGCCTTGGGCCAGTTGTCGGCACCGGTCAGCACGCTGCTCGTGACCTCGATGCCGGCCGACCGCAGCCGGCCCGCGAAGGTCATGGCCTCGTCGCGCATCGCGTCGTCGGGCCCCACCAGCACCAGCGCCGGTGCCAGGGCGGCCAGCCGCAGCGATCCGCTCGGCACCGCGTAGGGGTGCGTGGCGTTCGACGGACAGCTCAGGTACTTGGCCCAGCCCGTGGCCCAGCGGCACTCAGCCTCGTCGTTCGTGGCATTGCGCAGCGAGGCGGTGCCGGCGCACGGGTCGAGCATGGGCGACAGCAGGATCTGGCCTGCCAGCGGCGGATGGGCGCGGTCGCGGGCCACCAGGGCCACGCTGGCCGCCAGATTGCCGCCGGCCTCTTCGCCGGCCAGGTACACCTGGGCGCCCTTGCCGCCGAGCTTCACGCGTTGCTTGTAGAGCCATTCGAGCGCCGCATAACCCACCTCGACCGGCTCCGGGAACGGGGCCGCCGGGGCCAGCGGGTAGTCGAGCGACACCACCACCGCACCCGCGCCGGCCAGCAGCCGGGCCACGTTGCGGCCGTTGTCGAGGTTGCCGCAGATGAAGGTGCCGCCATGGAAGTGCAGCACCAGCGGCACGGTTTCGCCCCGTGGACGCTGACCGTAGACACGGGCAGCCACGGGCTCGCGGCCGGGCAGCTCGATCGACAGATCGGACTCCACGCCGTGTGCCGCGGCAAGCGCAGCAGCTTCAGCGGACCGGGACGATGGACGGGGTGACATGGGCGACCTCAGGGATATGGGCGATGGTTGAAATATAAGGCGCTACATGCGCGTTGAAACAGGAAACACAGCCCTACTCTGTTTCCAAACGGAGAACAATCGGGCATACCGTAGGGGCGCATTCCTTGTGTGAGAATCCGCCTCCTTCCGGCATAAGCCGGTCTCCCTGAACAGGCATTCGATGGATCAAATCCAGGCAATGCGGATCTTTGTCCGCGTGGTGGAAGCCGGCACCTTCACCCGTGCCGCCGACTCTCTGGCCCTGCCCAAGGGCACCGTCACCAAGCAGATCCAGGCGCTGGAAGCGCGCCTGCACGTGAAGCTGCTCAACCGCACGACGCGGCGCGTCACCGTCACGCCCGACGGCGCCGCCTACTTCGAGCGCGCGGCGCGGCTGCTGAACGACTTCGACGACATGGAAGCCAGCATGACGAATGCGCAGGCCAACCCCACGGGGCGGCTGCGCATCGACGTGGGCACCTCGGTGGCGCAGCAGATCATCCTGCCCAACCTGGCCAGCTTCTGCGACCGCTATCCCGACATCCAGGTCGACCTGGGCGTGAGCGACCGCACCGTCGACCTCATCAGCGACAACGTCGACTGCGTGATCCGCGCCGGCGAACTCAGCGACCAGTCGCTGGTGGCGCGCCGCATCGGCACCCTGCACTTCGTCACCGTCGCCTCGCCGGCCTACATCAAGCGCTATGGTGCGCCGCAACATCCGAACGACATCGAGAAGCGCCACCACGTCGTGAGCTACTTCTCGGGCACCACCCGGCGCGTGTACCCGCACGAGTTCAAGAAGGGCGACGAGTACATCGAGCTCAACGGCCCCTACCGCGTGTCGGTCAACGAGAGCAACGCCCACATGACGGCCGTGCTCGCGGGCTTCGGCCTGTCGCAGTGCATCACCTTCTCGGCCGAGCCGCTGCTGGAGACCGGTGAACTCGTCGAGGTGCTGGCCGACTGGCAGCGCGACCCGCTGCCGATCCACGTGGTGTACCCGCCGAACCGGCACCTGAGCGCGAAGGTGCGGGCGTTTGTGGACTGGGCGGCGGATCTGTTCGCGAAGAATCCGCGGTTGCAGAAGCGCTGAGGGGCGCTTCCCGCGTCAGTAGACCGGCTCGCACCGCACCTCGCTCTTCACCGAATTCGCAATGAAGCACTCCTCATGCGCCCGATGATGCAAGTGCGCGATCTGCTCCCGCGTAGGCAGGTTCTCGCCCGAAAAGCTCACCTGCGGGCGCAGCGTGACCACCGTCATCGCCATCTTTCCCTCGGCGTTCTTCTCCATCACGCCCGTGGCCGCGTCGACATAGCGGTCGACCACGAACTTGCGCTTCACCGCCATGGTGAGGAACCACAGCATGTGGCAGCTGGACAGCGAGGCCACGAACATCTCTTCCGGATCGACGGCCGACGCATCGGAGAACGGCAGCGGCACCACATGCGGTGACGAAGAGCCCGGCACCTGCGCACCGCCGTCGAAACGCAGCACGTGGTGGCGGCTGTAAGTGTTGGCCAGGAAGTCCTGGTCGCCCCGCTCCCAGACGATCTCGGCGGTGTACTCGGACATGGGTCGTGCTCCTCGATGGATGGAATGAATGAATGATCGAATGTCAGACGCTCATCAGCTTCACGATCAGCGGCACCAGCAGCGCGGTCGCGATGCCGTTGAGCCCCATCGCCAGCGCCGAGAACGCGCCTGCGGTTTCGTTCACCTGAATGGCCCGCGCGGTGCCGATGCCGTGCGCCGCCATGCCGACAGCGAAGCCGCGCACCGCGGGCTCCTTGATGCGCAGCAGGTTCAGCAAGCCGGTCGCCATGATCGCGCCCGAGATGCCGGCGATGGCCGCGGCTACGGCCGCCAGCGACGGCAGGCCGCCGATCTTTTCGGCCACGCCCATCGCGATCGGCATGGTGGCCGACTTGGGCGCGAGCGACATCAAGAGCTCGTGCGAACCGCCGAGCACCCAGCCGATGCCAATGGCCGACACGATGGCAGCCACCGAGCCCACCAGCAGCGCCACGCCGATCGGCAGCCACAGGCGCCGCAGGCGACCGACCTGGCTGTACAGCGGCACGGCCAGCGCCACGGTGGCCGGGCCGATGAGGAAGTGGACGAACTTGGCGCCCTCGAAGTAGGTGTCGTAAGGCGTGCGCGTGAGCAGCAGCACGCCCACGATGACGATCACCGACACCAACACCGGGTTGACCATCGGGTTGCGTCCGCTGCGCGCGTGCAGCCACAGCGCGCCCAGGTAGGCCAGCAGCGTGAGCGACAGCCACAGCAGCGGCGACTGGGCCAGGAAGACCCAGATTTCAGAGAGTTTGGCGGGTGCGTTCATTCAGCGTCCTTGCCGGTGATGCGGATCATCCAGCGCAGCGTGAGCGCGGTCACCGCCATGGTGAAGGCGCCGCCCACGACACCGGCCGCAAGGAACGGCAGCCACTCACGCCCCACACGCTCGAAATGCAACATGACGCCGGTCACTGCCGGAATGAACAGCAGCATCAGGTTGCGCAGCAGATGGCCCGAGGTGTCGGTCAGCGCTTCCGGCACGCCGCGGCGCACGAGCAGGCCGACGAAGAGCAGCAGCATGCCGATCAGCGGACCGGGGATCGGCAGCGACAGCCACTGCACGAGCAGTTCGCCCGCGAGCTGGCACAGAAAGAGCGTGGTGATGGCGTAGAGCATGGGCCTCGTTGTTTTCCTTTTTTGCGACGGCCCTATTGTGGTGCGAGGTGCGTTCAGCCGCTGTGTCGTGCGGCGCGTGCCCACGCGGCCTTCAGTGCCTGCTGGCTGGCCGGCGGCAGCACGCCCAGGCGCAGGTGCCCTGGCAGGCCGAAGGAAGTGCAGTCGCGCAGCTTGATGCCCTCGGCGCGCAGCGCGGCAGCGCGAGGCGGATACGGCGCGTCGGGCCGTGCGCCGAAGAAGTTGGCGTCGCCGGGCTGCACCTCCCAACCGAGCGATTCGCACACGGAGCGCTGCCGCGCCTTCCAGTCACGCAGGATGTCGAGGCTGCGCGCTAACCAGCCTTGCGCTTCGTCGGTGGCCCAGGTCGTGAGCAGCGCCACGCCGTGCGTGCCCAGCGGCCACGACGGCGCAAGGCGTTCGAGCCGCTCCAGCAACGGGCCGGCCACGTCGAGGTTCGCGGGCGCGATCGCATAGGCGGCGCGGATACCGGTGAGGCCCATGGCCTTGTTCGGTGTCCACAGCTGCCAGACGCGGTCGCGCTGTGCGTCGTCGTGCGAAGGCCGGCCTTCGAGGCGCAGCGGTTCGTAGGCCATGTCGAGCACGCAGACCGCATCGCTCGCGGCATGCTGCGCGATGTCGGGCTGCGGCTGGCCTAACGGGCTCGACGGTTCGCAGCACCAACGCAGCGCGGCACCGTCGGCCTCTTCGGGTGCGCGCCACACGTCAAGGCCCCAGGCCTGGGCGGCGCGTTCGTAGTCGCCGTAGCTGTGCGCGGGCAGCCAGACATCTCCACCGCCACGTTGCGCAACGGCGGCGCTGATGCGGTGGATGAATTCGCTCGCGCTCGCGGCGATCGCGATGCGCTCCACGGCCACGCCGTGGAAATCGGCAAGCGCGGTGCGCAACGCGGTGTAGCGCGGATCGGGATAGTGCGCCGCGTCGGCCTCGCGCAATGCCGCCAGCACGGCGGGACACGAGCCCACCGCGTTGCCGTTGGTCGAGAAGTCGTGCGGCGCGGCGCCCGTCTCGTCGGGGCCGCCGTGCACCATGGCTTGATTCGTCATGCCCACCTCGCCAGCAGCGGCGACAGCATCGCCAGCGAAGCAATCACCGCCAGCCCCCACGCCACCCGTTCGCCGAGCTGCGCGGTGCGCGCGGTGTCGGCCGACGTGGCGGCACGCCCTTCCCCGTTCAACACATAGACGCCCGGCTTCGCCAGCCGCACGCCCAGCAGCAGCGCCATCGCACCCATCGGCCAGCCGCTGTTGGGCGACGGCGTACGGCGCGCCTCGCGGGCCACGCCGCGTGGCCAACGGCCGGCCGCGAGTGCCAGCAGCAGCACGGTGAGGCGCGCGGGCAGCCACGAGAGCACGTCGTCGGCGCGTGCGGCCCACTTGCCGAACCAGGTCCAGTCGCGACCGCCGCGTTCGCCGCGGTAGCCCCACATGGCGTCGGCGGTGTTGGCGAAGCGGTAGAGCGCCGCGCCCGGCAGGCCGAACAGCACGAACCAGAACACGGGCGCCACCAGCGAGTCGTTGAGGTTCTCGGCCAGCGATTCGATGGCGCTTTCGCGCACCTCGCGCTCGCTCAGCGTCGAGACATCGCGGCTCACGAGGCGTGCGAGCCGTGCACGGCCTGCGTCGAGCGATTCGCCCAGCGCGGTCTCGACCGCCAGCACCTCGTCGCGCAGCATGCGCCACGCGAAGAGCGGCTTGAACGCGAGCCCAAGCACCACGGCCATGGCCCAGACTGGTAGCCATTGCATCCCCAAGCTCTGCACGGCCGACGCGACGGCGAACGCAGCCATCGCGCCCACGCACCAGCCGAGCGCGCCCATCGCAAAGCCCGGCAGGTCACGCGGCTTCGCGTCGGCGGCACGCGGCGCGAGGCGGCTGCCGATCCAGTCCAGGTAGCGGCCCATCCACACCACGGGATGCAGCGGCGCGGGCGGTTCGCCGAGCCAGCGGTCGACGGCCAGTGCCAGCCACAGGGCGGCGACCAACGCGAGGGCGAAGACGGTGAAGGGATCGAGCGCGGGCATGGAAGGCATTTTCGTGAATCAGGCGGCGGGCACGGCCCGGCCACGCCGCCATTGCACCAGCGCGCCGACGGCCAGCAGCAAGGCGGCGCCGAATGCGGCGAGCAGGCGCGGCAGCGCGGCGGACGGCGGCGGGGGCGAGGGGGTGTCGGTGATGGGCTTCAGCTGGAGGCCGGTCACGGGCTGTGCTAGGTCTGGCGTGGTGGGCGATTCGGGCGCAGGTGTCGCTGCTTCGACGCGTGCGATGGGCGACGTGACAACAACCGGCGCAGGTGCAGTCACAGGCGAAGGCACCAACGCAGCCTGCGCGAACCGCTGCACCGCCTCGTTCCGCTCCCGCAGCCCCGTGGCGCGCACCGCCTCCGTGTAGGCCTGCGCCAGCTCGCGCCGCGTCGTGGCATCGGGCTTCCAGTAGTTCAGGCGCACGGCATCGAGCATGCGTTCCAGCGTCTGCGCGAAGGCGGCGCGGTTCTCGCGCTCCAGCCACTGGCGCGTGCCGAGCTTGTAGGTGTCGCGCACATAGACCTCGTGCAGCGACTGCCAATGGTCCGCGCGCACGGCCGCAGGCGCGGTCGCCTGCCAGCCCCAGAGGAACTGCGCGGTCTTGAGCACCTGCAGCGCGCCGCTGTAGCCCTCGGCCTTCTGCGCCTCGATCCACTGGGGATGCAGGTAGCGCGTCTGCATCTCGCGCGCGATGGCGCCGGCGGCGGTGTCGGTGCGCACGGCCGCGCCGTCGCGCAGGTTCTGCACGTACAGCGCCGGGTCCTTGCCCGTGAGGTGGCGCACGGCGAGCGCAATGCCGCCCAGGTACTGGAACGGGTCGTCGTTGGTCAGCACGCCGTAGAGGTTGGAGGTGCGCGCCATCAGCGCGGCATCGACCTGCGCGAGGTTGCCCGCGAAGGCGCCCGCGCGCGTCATGCCGTCGAGGCCGCGCCCGTAGGCGTGGCCCATGCGGTCCATGTAGAGCCCGGCCATCTGCGCGTCGCCGCCGCCGCGCTGCTGGCCCTTCCAGAGTTCGGTGGCGAGCACCGCTTCTTCGAGCCCGGCACCGTAGCTGCCCTGCTCGTTCGAGAACACGCGCGCGGTAGACCAGCGCCGCGCCTCGGCCGCCGTCGCACCCTCGGCACGCAGCGTGCGCGCCATCGCTTCGCTGTGCTGCGCGACGGCGTTGCCGGGCTCGTCGAGCGCGGCCACCTGCTGCACGGCTTCGTCGAGCCAGCGCATCACGTGCGGGAACTGGTCGCGGTACGAACCGGTGACGCTGATCAGCACATCCATGCGCGGCCGTTTCAGCACCGCGGCCGGCACGATCTCGATGCCGACCATGCGTCCGGCTTCGTCCCAGCGCGGCTTCACGCCGAGTGCATGGAAGGCCTGGCTCTCGGTCACGCCCTGGTGGCGCGAGGCCTCGCCGGCCCAGAGCGTGAAGGCGATCTTTTGCGGCGGCCGGCCGCCGTGGGTGCGGGCGTGCGCAGCGATCCAGTCGTCCATCGCGGCGACGCCGGTGTCCCAGGCGGCGCGCGTGGGCACACGGCTGGGATCGAAGCCGTAGAGGTTGCGGCCGGTCGGCAAGCTGTCGGGGTCGCGCACCGGGTCGCCGCCGTAGCGGGATTTCAGGTAGCGGCCGTCGAGCGCGGTGAGCAGGCCTTCGATTTCCTCGTTGTGAGCCAGCACCGTGTCGAGCGCGCGAGCCCGTGCGGCCAAGGTGCGCAAGGGCTCGGCGTCGGCGGTGTCATGGCCCGCCAACACCGCTTCCAGCCACCGCGCAGGCTTCGACGCTGCAATGCCCTGCGCATCGGTGAGGAACATCTCGTCGAGGTCTTCGCCCATCGCCTGCGCCACGGGCTTGCCGAGGATCTGCAGGATGGTCTGGCGCCGCCGCTGCGCATCAGGCGCCTCGCCGAAGGTCGCCAGGCCCAGCGGCTGTGCGGTCTGCGCCAGCTCGTCGAGGTACGGATGCAGCACGGCGATGAAGCCGGCGAAATCGGCGCGGATGCGCGCGGGCGTCCATTGCAGGTCACGGTCGTAGTGCTGGGCGACGAAGTCGGCGGTGAGACGCCGTTCCATCGCCGTCTTCACCGCGCCGGGCGACAGCGTTTCCCAGTCGTGCAGGCGGTCGTGCATTTCGCGCACGCCGGGGCGGAAGCCCGCGGGCGTGAACATGGGTGTCGAATGGCTCACCATCGTCGCGCGACCGCGGCGCTTCGCGGTGGTCGCCTCGCCGAGGTTGTCCATGATGTACGGATAGACGTTGGGCACGTCGCCCAGCGCGAGCAGCGGATCGTCCTGCACCGAGAGCCCGCGCTCCTTGCCCGCCGACCACTCGACCGTGCCGTGCGTGCCCACGTGCACGAGCGCATCGGCACCGAAGCGGCTGCGCAGCCAGAGGTAGGTCGCGAGGTAGCCGTGGCTCAGCGGCACGGCCGCGCGGTGGTACACCTGCTGCGCCTTGTCGGCCACCTGCGTGCCGGGCTCGAAGCGCGGCGGCTGGCGCAGCACGACCACCTGGCCGAACTGCACGCGCGGCACCACGAAGGCCGGTGCGCCGGCCACGGGCCGCAGCATGGCCGAGGATTCGGGCGGGCCCCAGTAGGCTTCGATGCGGCGTTGCGTCTCAGAAGGCAGCGCGCGGAACCACGCGAGGTATTGCGACAGCGGCAGCGTGTCGGCCAGCCCCTGGTCGAGCAGCGGCTGAAGCGCGTCGCCGCCCTGCGCCGTCGGGTAGTAGGCCTTCATCGTGGCCTGCACCTGCGCGATGACCGCGTCCGCGCCCGGCGCCTCGGTGCGGTAGCTGGCCGCCTGCATCGCGGACAGCATCCGGTCGACGCTGCGCGGCACGTTGAGGAACGACGCACCGAAGTTGGCCTCGCCCGGCGGGTAGTTGTAGACCAGCATCGCCACGCGGCGCTCGGCGGCGGGCGTGCGCCGCAGGCGCAGCAGCGCGGCGGCCTTGTCGACCACGGCATCGAGCTGCGCGGGCAACGGCTGCAGGCTGCCGGTGACGGCGTCGCGTGCCGTCACGAGCATCGGGTCGGTCATGCCCGCGAGTTCACTCGGGCTGTAGTAGGCCGCGATGTCGGTCTGCGCGAGGCCGTCCTTGCTGCGCGCCCATTGCGAAGCGTCCATGGCCAGCGACGGCAGCGTCTGCAGCACGGGCACGCCGATGCGTTCGAGCTCGGCCTTGCGCTCGTTCGGGCTGAACACCAGCGCGGCGTTGACGAGGAGATCGGCCACGCGACGCTCGCCCTCGCCGGCGTGCGTCATGCGGAAGAACAGGTCCTTCTGCTGGCGCGGGCCGTAGAAGGCATAGGCGCGCAGGCCGCGTTGCGCGAGCGTGCCGATCAGCCGGTCGAGCCAGTCGGTGTCGTCGCCAGTCAGCGTGGCGCTGTTGACCGCGATGGCGACGGTGCCCTGCCCGCCCGGCAACGCCTCGACGGCCGCGATGCTGCTTTCGACGCGTGGCCAGTCGGGGTGATAGAAGCCGGCGAGTGGCAACGGCACGGGGTCGGGCAGCCCAGCCGCATCGCCGACGCGCGCCATCGCCTGCACCGAGGCTTTCAGATTGGCCTCACCCGAAAAACGCCAGTAGGCACGCAAGCGCTGCGCCCAAGCCGCATCCACGCCGCGCTCGGCCGCGAGCGGCGGCACCTCAGGCGGCTTCTGGCCTTTCGCCATGAGCGCGAACTCACCGATCTGCACATAAGGAACGGCGCTGCGCGCGATGACGTCGCCGAAGCGCGCCGCCGCCGACTGGGCGACGCTGAGGTGCGGCGCATCGATGACGAGAAGGCGCGCACCGTCAAGCGCGGCGGCGAGCGCATCGGGTGTGTCCTGCGCGGCCGACACTACCTGCAGCGGCACGCCGGCCGTGTGCGCTGCCGTCTGCAGCCGCACGACGCGCGCAGGCGACACCAGCGCCGTGCTCAATACCACCACGTGAGACTCGGCCGCCATCGCAGGCTGCGCCATCAGGCACAAAAGCCAGAGCCAGAAAACGAAAAGCCGCGTCACTTCCCGCCCGACGCCGGCACCGCGTCCGCCGGCACGTAGATCATCGTGCCGTCCTTCAGGCGCCAGGCGGTGCCCGCCTTTTCGCCGTCGCCCTGCCCCGTCGCGCCGCTGGCCTTGAAGCGCGTGACCTTCTGGCCTTCGCGCGTGATGATCTCCATGTCGGGCTGGCCCTCGTGGCGGATGACCGTCACCTTGTCCTGCGAGAACGGGTTCACCGGGTTGTTGATGACCGCGATCATCAGCATGCCGATGACGACCATGAAGACGTCGATCAGGTTGATGGTCGAGAGCACCGGGTCGTCGTCGTCGCTGTCCAGGCTGCTCAAGATCGAGAACTGCCTGCGGCTCATGACAACCGGTCCCGCGCATCGAGCAGCATCACCAGCTCGCGCATGAGCCAGCGGCGGCGCACCGTGTAGACCACGAAGGTGATCGACGCCGAAGCCAGCGCCACGATCACGGCCGCGAACGCGGGCGCCAGGCTCTGCGCCACGCCTTGCGATTCACCCGAGGCCACAGCCACGAGCGCCGGGCCCATGGGGATCATGGTGGCGATCAGCCCGAGCATCGGCGCCACGCGGCTGCACAGGCGCACGCCTTCGAGCTGCTTGAGCACGACCAGCTCCATCTGCTCCTGGCTGGCCTGCGCGTGGCGTTGCAGCACCAGCGCGCGCGACGGGTCGCGGCGACGCTGCCACCCCTCGATGCCGAAGGCGCCGAGGCAGTACACCGCATAGACGAAAGACAGCAGCACGCCGAGCGTCACGGGCCAGAGGAACAGGCGCGCAAGCTCGAAGAGAACGGTGTCGAAGGCCAGCATCAGGTGGGCTCCACGGAAGAAGATGAAGTGGAAGAAGGATCGAACAGGTCCGACGGCCGGCCCCAGCTTTCGTCGAACACCAGCGACGCAAGCGGAGCGCGCTTGGCCCAGCGTTCGCGCTGCAGCATCGGCTCTTCGTAGAACGCATGCACCGGGCCCAAGCACAGCACGGCGATCGGCTCGGCGCCTTCGGGCAGACCGAGCAGCACGCTCAGCTCGGCAGGCTCGAACAGCGACACCCATCCCATGCCCAGCCCTTCGGCGCGCGCCGCGAGCCAGAGGTTCTGGATGGCGCAGGAGGCCGAAGCCAGGTCCATCTGCGGCAAGGTGCGGCGGCCGAACACATGCTGCTCGCGGCCGTCAGCGAGCGTCACCACCAGCAGCTCGGCCGCGTCGAGCACGCCCTGCACCTTGAGGCGCATGAATTCGTCTTCGCGCTGGCCGAGCGCGCGGGCGGTGCGCACGCGTTCGCGCTCGACCACCTCGTGCAGCTGCCGGCGCAGCCCTTCGCCGCGCACGCGGATGAAGCGCCACGGCTGCATGAAGCCGACGCTGGGCGCGTGGTGCGCGGCGTCGAGCAGGCGGCGCAGCACGTCGGGCGCCACCTCACCCCCTGCAAAGTGGCGCATGTCGCGCCGCTCGTGGATGGCGCGGTACACCGCCTTGGCCTCGTCGGCCGCGAACGCATGCGCCACCATCGGGGTCAGTCCTCGATGCCGCGCTGCGCCGGGATGCCGGCCTTGAACGCGTGCTTGACCATCTGCATCTCGGTGACCGTGTCGGCCAGCTCGATGATCTCGGGCGGGCAGCGCCGGCCGGTGAGCACAACGTGCACATGCTTCGGGCGCGCGCGCAGGGTTTCGAGCACGCCTTCGAGCGGCAGCCAGCCGTAGATCAGCGGGTAGGTGATCTCGTCGAGCACCACGAGAAAGAAGTCGCCCGACAGGATCGCGGCCTTGGCCTTTTCCCAGCCGTCGCGCGCGAGCTGGCCCGAGCGGTCGAGGTCCTGGCTTTTCCAGCTGAAGCCGTCACCGAGGCCTTCGATGGGCACGCCGATCTGCTCGAACATGCGGTGCTCGCCGAAGCGCGCCGAAGGCACCTTCATGAACTGGTAGATCTTCACGGCCTTGCCGCGGCCGTGTGCGCGCAGCGCGAGACCGAATGCTGCGGTGCTCTTGCCCTTGCCGTCGCCGGTGTTGACGATGACGATGCCGCGGCGTTCGCCTTCGGGCTTCTCGTAGGGCTTTTCGCTGGGAGGGGTTTCTATTTGCATGAGGTTTTCCGTTTGCTTGTGTTCTTGGCGCTGCGGTTCAGGGCGTGTGCACAGGCCACCGGGTACTTCCCTCCGCGAATGTCCCCCGGGCTTCGCCCTCCTCCTTGATTTCGCTGCGGGAAGCACCCAGTGCCCTGCGCACACTGGGCGCGGTCGTTGTGCTGGTCGATCAACAACCGCACTGGATCACGCTCACGTCGATGGGGTGCCTTGCGCAGCGAAATTAAGGGGGAGCCCGAAGGGCAGAGGACATTCGCGGAGCAAGGTGCCCCGTCGGCGGGAGCGCGCCCTGAATGACTGGAAGCGCGAGGCGTCATAGCGGCAATGCGATCCATTGGTCTGCCACGCGGTGCACGCGAATCCGATGGTCGAACACCTGCTCGAGCGCCGCGTGCGTCACGGGGTCGGAGCAAGCACCGTGATGCGTCACCCGCCCCCGATTCATCACCACCAGTTCGTCCGCGGCCAGCGCCATCGGCAATTCATGCAACACGCTGACCACGGTGCGGCCTTGCGCGACCAACTCGCGCGCCGTCTTCATCCAGTCCGCCTGATGCGGCGGATCGAGATTGGCCAGCGGCTCATCCATCAGCAACAACTCGGCCTCGACCGCCAGCGCACGCGCCAGCAGCACGCGCTGCCGTTCGCCCCCCGACAACTGCCCCAACGGACGATCGCGCCAATCCCAGGCCTGGGTGCTGCGCAGTGCGCGTTCCACGGCATCGCGATCCGCTTCGCTAGGTGCCGCGAGCCAGCGTTGGTGCGGCAGGCGTCCGAGCATGGCCACGTCGTAGACCATCAGGTCGTCGGCGCTGCCCTCGCCCGTGCCGCTCTGGCCCAGCCAGGACAAGCGCCGTGCGCGCACGCGGGCCGGCACGGCAGCCTGTGTCTCGCCGAAAAGCCGGACCTCGCCGCGGTGTGCGAGCAAACCGGCCAGCGCCTTCAACAACGTCGACTTGCCGGCCCCGTTCGGTCCGACGATGCTGGTCCAGCGGCCGGCCGCAAGTGACAAGTCGATGTTGTGCAGCACCTCGACCGAGCCGAGCGTGGCGCTGAGGCCGCGCGCTTCGAGCGCGGCGGATGGGGTGCGGCTCACGGTCCACCGCCCTTCGCGCCGCGTCGGTGCATCAGCCATAACAGGTAGCTGCCGCCGAGCACCGCCGTGAGCACGCCCACCGGCAGTTCCTGCGGCGCGATCAGCCAGCGCGCGAGCAGGTCGGCCGCCATCAGCAGCAGCCCGCCCATCAACGCCGACAGCACGATCAGCCGCGCATGCGTGGTCTTGACCACCGAGCGCACCAGGTGCGGTGCGGCCAGGCCGACGAAAGCGATCAGGCCGGTCTGCGCGACGGCGGCGCCGGTCGCCAGCGCCAGCACCGCCACCAGCGCGGCGCGCATGCCGCCGAGTGGCAACCCGAGGCTGCGCGCGGTGGCCTCGCCGAGCGCGAGCCCGTCGAGCACCGGCGCGAGCGCCCAGGCCAGCAGCAGGCAGGCCGCACCGACGGCCGCCATCACGGCGCAGGCGGTCCAGCCGACCAGGCCCGTGCTGCCAAGCACGAAGCCCTGCAACGCCTGAAGAATGTCGGCCGAGGCGATGGTGACGAGGTCTTTGGCGGCGCCCAGCACCACGCCGACGATCACGCCTGCGAGCAGCAGCCGCAGGGTCTGTTGCACGCCGCGCGCCAGCGTCAGCGTGAGCAGCACCGCGGCCACGGCGCCAACGAAAGCCGCGCCTGTCAGGCCGATGCGCATCACCCATTGCGTGCTGGTGACGGAGCCGCCGAACAGCATCAGTGCCAACGCCACGCCGAGCGACGCACCCGAAGCACTGCCCAGCAGGTACGGATCGGCCAGCGGATTGCGGAACAGCCCCTGCGCCACCGCGCCGGCAAGCCCGAGCAGCGCGCCCGCGAGCCAGGCGCCGAGGGTGCGCGGCAGGCGGATGTCCCAGACGATCTGCAGCGCCACCGGGTCGTGCCGCGCGGACAGCAGGCTCTGGAAACCGGTGCTGCCGATGCCCAGGCCGAAGAGCAGCAACGCCGCGCCCAGCAGCAGCAAGCCGGCACCGAGCAGCAGCACGCGACGCAGATGGGCGGAATGCATGCCGCTCACCGCCCCTTGTCCGACAGGCACTGCGCCATCAGGCGCGCGGCCTCGTCCATGCGCGGGCCGGGGCGCACGACCACGTCGGTCTGTTCGGCGTCGAAGCGGCACACGCGCCCTTCGCGCACCGCGCGGATGCCGCCCCAGCCGGGACGCTGCTCCAGCCCCATCGCGCTGCGCACGCTGACCATGATGAGGTCGGGGTTCGCACGCACGACGAACTCGGGGTTGAGCTTGGGAAAGGGGCCGAGCGACGCGGGCACGATGTTCTTCACGCCGAGCCGCGCCAGCGTTTCGCCGATGAAGGACGAATCGCCCGCCGCGTAAGGGCCGGTGTTGACTTCGAAGTACACGCGCAGGCCCTTGGCGCTGGCAGGCAGCGACTGCGCTGCGGCCGACACGGCTGCATCGATGGCGCGCCAGACGGCGGGTGCCTCGTGCGTGTCGAGCACCTGGTCGAGCGCGTTCAATACGCGGCGCACGTCGGCGTGGCTCTTGGGTTCGAGCACGATCACCTTCAGGCCCAGCGCCTCGAGCCGCTGCGTCACGCGTGACGACTTGGCGAGCAGCACCACGTCGGGCTTGAGCGCGACGATGGCTTCGACGTTCGGATCGATCCCGCCGCCGAGCTGCGGCAGCGCGCGCACCTGCGCAGGTGAGTTGGAATAGCGGTCGACGCCGATCAGCCGGTCGCAGGCGCCGAGCGCGCAGACGCCTTCGGTGAGCGATGGCAGCAGCGAGACGATGCGCTGCGGCGGCTGCGCCAGATGCACGGTGACGCCGCGCTCGTCGAGCACATCGATGGCCTGCGCAGCCTGCGCGCACACCGCCAACGCAAGGCCGAGCGAGAGCGCGCGCAGCCAAGTCTTCATGGATTCGAAGCTCATGCGGCGGGCGCCTTCAGCGTCAGCGGCAGGCCGGCGACCATCAGCGTCGCGCGGTGGCAGGCGGCGGCGACGTCCTGGTTCAAGCGGCCGAGCACGTCGACGAAGGCACGGGTCTCGCGGCCCAGCGGGATCACGCCCAGGCCGATCTCGTTGCCGACCAGCACCACGGGGCCGCGCGCTTCGCGCAGCGCGATCAGCAGCAGCGTGGCGTGCGCCGAGGGCGTGCGCGTGACCATGGCGGCACCTTCGGTGCGCAGCGGCATCAGCAGGTTGGTGAGCCACAGCGTGAGGCAATCGACCACCACGAGCGTGTCGGGCGCGCTCTGCGTGACGATGGCACGCGCCAGCTCGATCGGCTCCTCGAGCGTCTGCAGGCCGGGTACGCGCTCGGCACGGTCGCTCTGGTGGCGCGCGATGCGATCGCGCATCTCGTCGTCGTGGGCCTGCGCGGTGGCGATCAGCACCGCGCGGCGCGACTTGGGCGATGTCGGCGATTGGGCCAGCCAATCGGCGGCGCGCTGTTCGGCACGGCGCGACTTGCCGCTTTTCTGGCCGCCGAGGATGAATTCGTGCTCAATGAGGGGCATCGGAAGACGCCTGTGCGGCGTGGCTGTCGAGTTCGAGGGGCATGGCGCCGAAGAGCCGCGCGGTCGCCTCCGGGCTGGACGCGAACCACGCATGGAAGTAGCTCGCGCGCACGGGGCCGTGCACGTACAGCGCCTCGCCGCCGCGCGTGCCGACGGTGCGCGCGGCAGGCGCGAGCGGCGTCTCGCAGCGCGAGTAGTGGAAGGTGTGGCCGCGCAAGGCATGCACGCCGAGGTCGAGCTGCTGCGGGCCGAGGCCGGCCAGCCGCTTCTGCATGACCGCCCTTCCCGGCAGCACGCCCCAGAGGCGGTGCACGTCGTGCGGTTCGGCGTCGTCGCGCGTGGCGAGTTCGTCGAACAGCGCCATCATGCCGCCGCACTCGGCCCAGATGGGCTTGCCGGCGGTCACATGGTTCGCGAGCGAGAGCCGCAACCGGTCGCTGGCCGACAGCACTGCCGCGTGCAGCTCGGGATAGCCGCCGGGGAACCAGGCCGCGTCGCAAGGCGGCAGCGGCTCATCCGCCAACGGCGAGAAGAACGCGAGCCGCGCGCCGAGGGCTTCGAGCACGTCGAGGTTGGCCGGGTAGATGAAGGAGAACGCCGCGTCGCGCGCGATGGCGATGGTGTGACCGGCCAGCAGCGGCGCGATGGGCGCTGCGACTTCGTGTTCGAAGCGCACCTGCGGCAGCTGATCGGGCGTGCGTTGGCCGAGCGGCGTGGTCGCGAGCACGTCGGCCGCAGCATCGAGGCGCACCATGGCGTCAGCCCCCAGTTCGGCCGCGCCGACCAGCCCCAGGTGGCGTTCAGGCAGCGCGAAGTCGGCGCTGCGCGGCAAGGCGCCGAGCCAGTCGCCGGGCTCGCGCAACGCGTCTTTCAGCATGTCGGCATGGCGCTCGCTGGCCACGCGATTGGCGAGCACGCCGGCCCAGGGCAGGCCCGGCTGGAAGTTCTGCAGGCCGTACGCCAGTGCACCGAAAGTGCCGGTCATGGCCTGCGCGTCGATCACGGCCAGCACCGGCAGGCCCAGGCGCGCGGCCAGTTCGGCCGCGCTGGGCGTGCCGTCGAACAGGCCCATCACGCCTTCGACGATGACCAGGTCGGCCTCGCACGCGGCGGCATGCAGGCGCGCGCGGCAGTCGGCTTCGCCGGTCATCCACAGGTCGAGCGAATGCACCGGCGCGCCGGTGGCCAGCGCGAGCCAGTGCGGATCGAGGAAGTCGGGCCCGCACTTGAAGGCCCGCACGCGGCGGCCCTGGCGCACGTGCAGCCGCGCGAGCGCGGCCGCGACGGTGGTCTTGCCCTGCCCGGAGGCCGGCGCGGCCACGAGCACCGCGGCGCAGGTGGCAGCGGCGCCAGGCGGGAAACGGCGGGTGTTTACTGCGGAGTCCACTTGAGTCCGACGTACGCGGTGCGGCCCCCGTTGGCGTAGAGCCGTGCGAACTGATAGTCCTTGTCGCCCACATTGTCCACGCGCGCCACGAGGTTCAGGTCGCGCGTGATCTGCGTGCTGGCCGACAGGTTGAGCAGCGTGTAGCCGCCGAGCTTGACGGTGTTGGCGGCGTCGTCGAAGCGCTTGCCCGAGCTCTGGATCTCGGCGCCCAGCGTCCAGCCGGCGATGCGCCAGTCGGCACCCAGCGTGCCGTGGGCCCGTGCGCGGCGTGCCAGCAGGTTGTCGGTGGCGAGGTCGCGCGGGTCCTGGTAGTCGAGCGAGGCACGCAGCGTGACGTCGCCGATGCGGTGACCGCCCGTGAGCGTCACGCCCTGGTAGCGTGCGCGCGCCGTGCTGGCGTAGCAGCCGAACGACGACTGGCAGCCCTTGGCGCTGCCGTCGAACACGATGAGGTTCTGCACCCGGTTGCGGTACAGCACGATGCCGGCCTGCGTGGCGCCGGCCGTGTACTGCAGGCCCAGCTCGACGTTGCGGCTCGACTCGGGTTGCAGGCTCGCCAGGCCGTATTCGCTGAAGCGCTGGTACAGCGTGGGCGCGCGGAACGCGGTGCCGGCCGACACGGTGGCGCGCAGGCTCGGCGTGATGGCGTAGCCGTAGGCGGCGCTGCCGGTGGTCTTGCCGCCGAACTCGCTGTCGTCGTCATGGCGCACGTGCAGCTGCAGCGAATGCGGGCCCTTCACGTAGCCGTAGCCCAGTGCGGCGGCGTTCTGCGAGCGGTCGCGCGAGAACAGCTTGGCCGAGGTGGTCGGCGCGTTCTCGAGGGCGTCTTCGCGGCGCTCGAGCGTGGCGGTCACGAGGTGCGCGCCGAAGCGGAATTCGTTCTGGAACAGGTAGCCGCGCAGGCGGGTTTCGGTGCGGTAGAACGACGGCTGGGTCTTGTAGACCGTCTGCGAATCGGTCACCTGCAGGCGGGTGCTGTAGATGTCGTTCCACTTGGCCGACCAGGTCAGGCCGGCGGTGCGCAGTTCGTTGGTCGACACATCGCCCCGGAAGGTGATCGGCAGCCTGGTGCGATAGCTCACCGACGGGTCGTACGCCGCTTCAGTGTTGCTGGTGAGCAAGGTGGCGTCGAGGCGCTGGTCGGGCGTGATCTGGAAACCCAGCTTCAGGTTGCCCGAGGTGCTGCGGTAGCCGTCGCGGTCGGGGTTGGTGAAGCCGTCTTTCGACGGCGTGCGCTTGGCGATGGGCTGGATGTTGAAGCCCTTGCTTTCTTCATGCGCGACACCGAACGAGTAGTCGAGCAGGCCCGACTTGCCGCTCACGCCGCCCTCGATCTTGCGCAGGCCGTGGCTGCCGAAACCGATGCCGGCGTAGGGCGACACGCCCTCTTCGCCGCGCTTGGTGAAGAGCTGGATCACGCCGCCCACGGCGTCCGAGCCGTAGACCGCGGCGGCCGGGCCACGCAGCACTTCGATGCGGTCGATCTGCGACAGCGGAATGCCTTCCCACCCGGCGCCGCCGGTCGATTGCGAATCGATGCGCACGCCGTCCAGGTAGACCGCGGTGAAGCGCGATTCGGCGCCGCGGATGAACACGCTGGTGGCGTTGCCCACGCCGCCGCTGCGCGAGATCTCCATGCCGGGCAGGCGCGCCAGCACGTCGGCCACGCCGGTCGCGCCGCTGCGCTCGATGGTCTTGCGGTCGACGATGGAGACATCGCCCACCAGGTCCGACAGCGCCTGCGGCGTGCGGTTGGCGGTGACGACGGTCTCGTCGAGCGTGGCAGATGTAGATGCAGCAGCCACGGCTTGCGCTTGCGCAGCCAGCGGCACCAGGGCCAGGCCGCCGAAGGCCGAGGCCAGGGCGAGCGTCAGCGGCAGGCACGCGGGACGGCTGCGGCGCGCGCTGGCGCGGCCGCTGGAGAGGGAAACACAGGAAATCATGGGGTGAACCGAACGAACTTCTATGCCCTGGCCGGCTTCCCCGCCGGCGCCATGGGCGTCATGGCTGCCGATGCGGCAGCCGCCTTGTTGGCCGGTATCCGGGCTGGCAGATCGACCCTTTGCCGCCTTCCCAGGCGCCTGTTTCAGAGCGCCCAGTGGCTGGATGGAAAGGGGTGACGCCTTGCGGCGTCGTCTGCTTGACCGTTGCGGGGGCAGCGCAGGCGGCTTCGGCCCCGGGGGGCGTCCACTCCTGCTTCCCGTTGAACTGCGCCGTGCGAACCACGCCGCGAGCACCAACGGGCAGGATTTTAGGCCCACGGGGCGGCCACACCACACCGGGTTTGATCACCGGCGGCGCAGGCCCCAGAATCTCGGCCACGTCCGGCGCGCGCCCGCGCGGTGCGCCAGACCTTCCGAATTCCCGGGAAACTACAATCGCCAACCATGCCCGCCTCCAGCCCCATCGACCAGATCGCCGAGCGTGTGGAACGCCTGCTTGTGCGTCACGAAGAGGTGCAGCGCACCAATGCGCTGCTGCAGGAACAGGTCGATGCGCTCACGCGTGAACGCGACGGCCTGAAGTCGCGGCTCGCCGCGGCCCGCACCCGCCTCGATGCCCTGCTGGAACGGCTGCCGGCCGAACCCCCTTCCGAAGATTCCCATCACGCATGAAGCAGATTGAAGTACAGATCATGGGCCAGAGCTATTTGCTCGGCTGTCCCGACGGCGGCGAGGCGCAGCTGCGCGAGGCCGTCGACCGCGTGGACGCGGCCATGTGCAAGATCCGCGACGCAGGCAAGGTGAAGGCCCGCGACCGCATCGCCGTGCTCGCCTCGCTGAACCTGGCCTTCGATCTCGCGGCCCAGCAGGCCGCTGCTGCTGCCGCACCGGCGCCTGTTGCCGCCGCCCGCGCCGAAGAAAGCGCCGGCGACGCCGACCCGAAGGCCGCCCAACTCATTCAGAGACTCGATCAAGCCTTGGCGGGCGATGGACATTTGCTCTGAAGGCACGCGGCACGGCGCAGACGGGGCGTAAAATCCACTTCGTCTGCAGACGTGTCGGGCTTAATATTTCCTTGTTCCAATGCTCTCCGGAGCCGGGCTTGGTACATCGCTAGACGGGCGTGATCATCTCGCGTCAGATGAACCCGAAGTCTTGCTGCCCTCGCCCACCTGAACCCTGGTTCAGGATGCGGGTCCGGCACACCATCTGCAGACACCTTTTCCCGCCACGGCCCCCTGCTTCACCGCACGGGGCCGTTGCTTTTTCAGCCACTCCTTTCTTCCTCATCCGCCCGTGAACTTCACCGCCCTGCTCGACCCGCTCCTGATCGCCGAACTCGCCGCGCTCGGCCTGGGCACCGGTTTCCTCGCGGGCCTCCTGGGCATCGGCGGCGGCATGTTGATGGTGCCGTTCATCACGATCATCATGGGCCAGCGCGGCGTGCCGGCCGACCTCGCGGTGAAGATGGCGATCGCGACCTCGATGGCGACGATCATCTTCACGTCGGTGTCCAGCGTGCGCGCGCACCACAAGCGTGGCGCGGTGCGCTGGGACATCGTGCAGCGCCTGGCGCCCGGCATCGTCATCGGCAGCCTCGCGGGCAGCCTGGGCGTGTTCGCGCTGCTCAAGGGCACGGCGCTCGCCATCTTCTTCGCGCTGTTCGTGGGCTTCTCGGCCACGCAGATGTTCCTCGACAAGAAGCCCAAGCCGACACGCCAGATGCCGGGCACCGGCGGCCAGCTCGCGGCAGGCGGCACCATCGGCTTCATCTCGGGCCTGGTGGGCGCGGGCGGCGGCTTCATCAGCGTGCCGTTCATGACCTGGTGCAACGTGGCCATCCACAACGCGGTGGCAACCAGCGCGGCGCTGGGCTTTCCGATTGCGGTGGCCAACGTGCTGGGCTATGTGCTCAGCGGCCAGTCGGTGCAGGGCCTGCCGGCCGGCGCCTTCGGCTACATCTGGCTGCCCGCGCTCGTGGTGATCGCGGCCTGCAGCGTGTTCACCGCGCCGTTGGGCGCCAAGGCTGCGCACAGCCTGCCGGTGAAAAAGCTCAAGCGCGTGTTCGCGAGCATCCTGTACCTGCTGGCCGCCTACATGCTCTGGAAGGGCCTGCGGGGCTGAGGCATATCAAAGCCTCACCGGCTTTCCTGTGCCATCCTATGCAGCTGTTGTTCATAGTCGTAAAAGGAAAGCCATGAAAATCCTCATCGCCGTCGATGGCAGCGCCTACACGCAAAAAGCCCTCAACTACCTGCTCGCCAACCGCGCCATGTTCGTGGACGGCCATGAGCTGGTGGTGGTGAATGTCTGCACCGGCATCTCCGGCCACGTGGCGCGGCACCTCAGCAAGGAAATCGTCACCGATTACTACGCCGAGGAAAACGCCAAGGTGCTCGACCCGGTCAAGGCCTGGTTCGCCGACAAGGGCGTGACCAACTACAAAGCCGACGCGCGCCACGGTCACGCGGCCGAAGAAATCCTCAAGTCGGCCAGCGAATCGAAGGCCGAGCTGATCGTGCTGGGCACGCACGGCCACGGCATCCTGGGCCGCGCGCTGATGGGTTCGGTGGCGACCAAGGTCGTGGCCGAGACCGACATCTCGGTGCTGCTGGTCCAGTAAGAAGACCCGTCAACCCGGCGACGGCCGATGCGCCGTTGCCGCGGTCATGGCTGCGTGCGCTGCCGCCGCCATTCGCGCGGCGAACATCCGAAGCGCTCGCGAAACGCGCGGCTGAAATGCGCCGCGTCGTTGAAACCCCTCCCGTACGCAATTTCTCCCACCGGCCGCCCTGCCAGGCGCGGCTCCAGCAGGTCGCGGCTGCACGCGTCGAGCCGGCGCTCCCAGATGTACTGCGAGGGCGTCAGCGGCTCGCTCTTGAACACACGGTGGATGTGGCTCACCGACATGCCCAGTTGCGCCGCCAGCGTGCCCACCGACAGCGTCGGGTCGGCCAGCTGCTCGTCGATGCGCTGCTTCACGCGCCCCAGGTGGTACGCCGTGAGGTTGCTGAGCGCCGGTGCGTGCGCCGCGGGCAGCGTCTGCAGGCCGGCCACGAGGATGTTCTGCACGCCATGCGCCACCGCCAGCGCCGAGGCCGGCTGCAGCGCGTCGAAGTCCTCGCGCAGCGTGCGGATCATGCCCAGCAGCAGGTGCCCCGCACCCTCGCGCCCTGACACCGTGGTGGCCGTGAGCGCCTCGGTGTCGCGCAATTCGCTGCGCAGCCGCTCACCGGGCAGCTTGAGCACGATCTGCTCGAAGGGCTGGTCGAACAGCAGCTCGTAAGGCCGCGTGCTGTCATACAGCGCGAAGTCGCCGGCGCCGAGCACGGCGTCGCGCCCGTCCTGGCGAACCACGCCCTGCCCGCGCGCCTGGATGCTGACAAGAAAGCAGTCGTCGCTCGACGCCGCGATGTGGCGGGGCGTGCGCACCACCTTCTGAGCCCGCGAGGTCACGACCGACATGCCGAGGCCGGGCAGCGCGTGCTGGCGGATGCTGCCCTCGAAGTCGCCGCCGTCACCGGGGCGCACCGCATCGCATTCGAGCTGCACGTAGACGTTGCAGATCATGTCGGTCCAGTACGCGAGCCGCTGGTCGCGCGAAACGGCATCGGTGCTGAGCAGATGGGTCATCGGGGTCCTCGGAAGGCCTTCGCAAAGGCACATGCAACGCTGGAACAAGAACGCCGCCAATCCGGGTCAAGGCGTTCCGGCGGCGCGAATCTACGCTTCATGCAACCCGCATGCCACCGCGCAAACCCGGTGCGCACGGCGGGGATTTCGTTACGTTCATTGCCCCTGGAGAACACCCCATGCCGACCACCGTCCACCCCAAGCTGCGCGTCGCCGCCGTGCAGGCCGCGCCTGTGTTCCTCGACCTCGACGCCACCATCGACAAGACCATCGACCTGATGGCGCAGGCCGCGCAACAGGGCGTGCAGCTCATCGCCTTTCCCGAGACCTGGGTGCCCGGCTACCCGTGGTGGACGTGGCTCGATTCACCGGCCTGGGGCATGCAGTTCGTGCAGCGCTACCACGACAACTCGCTGGTCATCGGCTCGCCCGAGTTCGAGCGCCTGCAGGCCGCGGCACGCCGGCACAAGATCTGGCTCTCGCTCGGCTACAGCGAGAAAGCGGCGGGCAGCCTGTACATCGCGCAGGCGCTGATCGACGACCAGGGCCGCACCGTGCAGACGCGCCGCAAGCTCAAGCCCACGCACGTGGAACGCACCGTGTTCGGTGAAGGCGACGGCGCCGACCTGCACGTGGTTGAAACGCCATTGGGCAACATCGGCTCCCTGTGCTGCTGGGAACACCTGCAGCCGCTGAGCAAGTACGCGATGTATGCGCAGAACGAGCAGATCCACTGCGGTGCGTGGCCAAGCTTTTCGCTCTACCGCGGCGCGGCCTATGCGCTGGGCCATGAGGTCAACAACGCCGCGAGCCAGGTGTATGCGGTCGAGGGCGGCTGCTTCGTCATCGCGCCCTGCGCCACGGTGTCGAAGGCCATGAGCGAGCTGATGTGCACCGACGACGGCAAGCGACAGATGCTGGGCGTCGGCGGCGGGCATGCGCGCATCTACGGCCCGGACGGTTCGCCGCTGGGCACACCGCTGGCCGAGGACGCCGAAGGCCTGGTGATCGCCGACATCGACCTCGGCATGATCGCGCTCGCCAAGGCGGCGGCCGACCCGAGCGGCCATTACTCGCGGCCCGACGTCACGCAGCTGCTGCTGAACAAGACGCGCCGCACACCCGTGGTGGTGCAGCTCACGCCGGAGCCCGAGGGCAGCGCGGCCGAGCCGGTGGCTGCGGCCGTGCAGGCCTAGCCGGCGAACAGTTCCTTGTGCTCGGCGCGCAGCAGCGCCTTCTGCACCTTCCCCATCGTGTTGCGCGGCAATTCGGGAACGACGAAGCAGCGCTTCGGGATCTTGAAGTTCGCGAGCTTGGCCTTGAGTTCGGCCACGATGGCATCGGCATCGATCGCGGCGCCGACCTTGGGGATCACGATGGCCACGCCCACTTCGCCGAAGTCGGGGTGCGGCACGCCGATGACGGCGCTTTCGGCCACGCCGGCCATCTCGTTGATGTAGCCCTCGATCTCGGCCGGGTAGACGTTGTAGCCGCCGCTGATGATCAAATCTTTGCTGCGCCCGACGATGGTGATGTAGCCGCGCGCATCGATCTTGCCCACGTCGCCGGTCTTGAAGAAGCCGTCGGCGGTGAACTCTTCCTTCGTCTTCTCGGGCATGCGCCAGTAGCCGGCGAACACGTTGGGGCCCTTCACCTGGATGCCGCCGATCTCGTCGACCGGCAGGTCCTTGCCCTCGTCGTCGCGCACGCGCAGCTGCACGCCGGGCAGCGCGAAGCCCACGGTGCCGCCGCGGCGCTCGCCCTTCTTCGGGTCGTACGGGTTCGACGTGAGCATGGCGGTCTCGCTCATGCCGTAGCGCTCGAGGATCGTGTGACCGGTGCGCTCGCGCCACTCGTCGAAGGTCTCGATGAGCAGCGGCGCCGAGCCCGCGACGAAGAGGCGCATGGTGCGCACCGCCTCGCGCGTGAGGCCCGGCTCGGCCAGCAGGCGCACGTAGAGCGTGGGCACGCCCATGAACACGGTGGCCTCGGGCAGCTTGGCGACGATGCGCTTCGGGTCGAACTTCGAGAACCAGATGATCTTGCTGCCGTTGAGGAGCGCGCCGTGCAGCGCCACGAACAGGCCGTGCACGTGGAAGATCGGCAGCGCGTGGATGAGCACGTCGCCCTTCTTCCAGCCCCAGTAGGTCTTGAGCACTTCGGCGTTCGACAGCAGGTTGCGGTGCGTGAGCATCGCGCCCTTGCTGCGGCCCGTGGTGCCGCTGGTGTACAGGATCGCGGCGAGGTCGTCGGGCTTCTTGAAGGCAACGGTATGGCGGTCGCTGCAGCGCGCCGCGGCGTCGAGCAGCGTGCCGGTGCGGTCGTCGTCCAGCGTGAACACATGGCGCGTGCCGGCCGCTTCGGCAATCGGTCGCACCCAGGCCGCGTTGCGGCCGGTGCACACGACCACGGCGGGTTCAGCGTTGCCGATGAAGTACTCGATCTCGGCGCTCTGGTAGGCCGTGTTGAGCGGCAGAAACACGTAGCCCGCGCGCAGGGTCGCGAGGTACAGGAGCATGGCTTCGACCGATTTCTCGACCTGCACGGCAACGCGCGCGCCCTTCTCGAGCTTCAGGCCGTCGAGCAGGTTGGCGATCATCGCGCTGGCGCGGTCGAGGTCGCGCCACGAATAGTGCAATCCGTTGTCGGTTTCGACCGCGATGGCGTCGGGGTCGGCGGGAAAGGCCGCGCGCAAGGCGGCGAACAGGTTGGCGTTGGGGGAGGACTTCGTCTTCATCATCTTCGTCATCATCGAACGGCAGGCTCAGGAAGAGCGGAAATTCGGAGGGCGCTTGGCCAGGAAGGCATCGATGCCTTCGCGGTGCTCGGCGGTGTCGGCGTAGTCGTACGCGGTGGCCAGCAGCTGCTGTGCCGCCGCGCCACCGCGCTTCAGTGCGGTGAAGGTGGCCTTGTGCAGGCGCGCGGCCTGGGGCGAGAGCGCGGCAATGCGCGCCGCATGCGCCTGCGCGGCGGCCGGCACTTCGGCGTCGGGCAGCACGTGCAACAGAAAGCCGGCGTCGTACAGCCGCTGCGCGCCGTGCACGCCGGCGGCCAGCAGCATGTCGCGTGCCAGCACGTCGCCGATGGCGCCATGCACCAATGCGGCTTCGCGCGGCGCCATCGGAAAGCCCAGCTTCGCGATCGGTGCGCCGAACTTCGACGACGCACCGGCCAGGCGGATGTCGCAGCAGCTGGCAATTTCGACGCCGGCGCCCATGCAGGCGCCTTCGATCTGGGCCACCAGCGGCAGCGGGCAGTCGAGCATCGCCTGCAGCGCGGCCCAGACTTCGTTCTCGTGGAATTCGCGCAGGCTCGCCTCGTCGAAGCGGAACGACGGGTACTCGGAGATGTCGCCGCCCGCGCAGAAGGCACCGCCCTCCCCGCGCACGACGACGCAGCGCAGCGCGGTGTCGTCGGCACGCAGACCATCGAACACCGCGCGCAACTCGCGCCACATGGCGCGCGTCATCGCATTGAGGCGCCCCGGGTTCGACAGCGTGACGACCGCCACGGCGCCTTCGCGGCGCAGCGAGACCTGCCGATCGGTCATTCGAGCTTGGCGCCCGAGGCTTTCACGACGGTCGCCCATCGCTTGATCTCGGCGTTGACGAAGCGGCCGTACGCGGCGTTCGTGACGTTCGGAATCTCGGAGCCGTTCTGGGCCCAGATGGCTTTGAGCTCGTCGGTGCCGAGCGCCTTCTTCATCGTCTCGATGATCTGCGTCTGCGCTTCGGCCGGCGTGCCCTTGGGCGCCCACAGGCCGTACCAGGTGGTGACGGTGTAGTCGGGCAGGCCCACTTCGGCGGCGCAGGGCACGTCGGGGAATGCGGGGTTGCGCTTGGCACCGGCGACCATGAGCGCCTTGATGCGCCCGCCCTTGATGTGCTGTGCCGAAGAACCCAGGCCATCGAACATCAGGTCGACGTTGCCGGCGATCAGGTCGGACAGCGCCGGGCCTGCGCCGCGGTACGGAATGTGGGTGATGAAAGTGCCGGTCTGCAGCTTGAACAGCTCGCCCGCGAGGTGGTGCGAAGTGCCCGAGCCGGCCGAACCGTAGTTGAGCTTGCCGGGGTTGCGCTTGACCGTGGCGATCAGCTCCTGGATGGTCGCGGCCTGCACCCGCTTCGGGTTGACCACCACGACCTGCGGCACGTTGGCCAGCAGCATCAGGGGCACGAAGTCTTTCTCGAGGTCGTAGTCGAGCTTGGGGTAGATCGACGGTGCGATCGCGTGGTGCACCGCGCCCATGAAGAGCGAGTAGCCGTCGGCCGGCAGCTTGGCCGCGATGCTCGCGCCCACGGTGCCGCCAGCGCCGCCGCGGTTGTCGATGACCAGCGTCTGGCCTGCCGCGCGTGAGAACTGGGCCGACAGCGGGCGGGCGAAGGCGTCGGTGCCTCCGCCGGCCGGGAACGGCACCACCATGGTCACCGGCTTGGTCGGCCAGCCTTGGGCGCGCGCACCACCGCAAAGGGCCACGGCCCCGGCAGCGGCGGCGACGCGCAGCACATCGCGTCGTTGAAAACTCTGTTGCGTCATCTGTCTTGTCTCCTGTCGTCGTCGTTGTGGAAGTTGCCGCCCTCCGGCGGTCAGGGTGCGGGCCGCAGCGCTGCCGCGGCGAAGCGAACGGACTCAGCCTTTTTTGAGGAACAGGCTTTCGATGTCTCCCGAAACTGCGATCTTGCCTTCGGCCAGCCAGGTGCGATGGCGGTCCAGGCGCTTGAGGTCGTACAGGTAATTGACCATGAGACCGTACGACTGCTTGAGCCCCTTGGCCGACGGGTCGCCGGCCCAGTTGAGCCGTTCGACGCGTGCGCCGTTGCCCAGGTGGAAGCGCGCCACCGGATCGGCCGGCGTGCCGTCGACCAGCGTGCGGCCCAGGTACTCGGCGGCGGCCTGCAGCAGCCACTGGCGCAGCGGCGACTTGGCGTCGAGTTCCGTCGCCGCATCGACTGCAGCGAGCAGGCGCTCGGCCGTCGGTGGCACCGAGCCGACGAGGCGGCCGAGTTCGGCTTCGCGCTTTTCGTCCAGGCGCGGCAGCAGCTCGGCGGCGTTCTTGGCGAGCCACGTGCGCAGGCCCGGAATGGGCGACAGCGTGGCGAAGGTCTTCAGGCGCGGAAGTTCGTCCTGCAGGGTTTCGACCACGCGCTTGATGAGCGAGTCGCCGAAGCTCACGCCACGCAAGCCGGTCTGGGTGTTGCTGATCGAATAGAAGATCGCGGTGGTCGCTTTGGCCGGCTGCACCGGCACGGCGGCCTCGTCGAGCAGCGGCATGATGCCTTCGCTGATGCGGTCGACCAGCGCCACCTCGACAAAGATGAGCGGCTCGTTCGGCAGGCGCGGATGGAAAAAGCCGTAGCAACGGCGATCGCTGTCGTCGAGCCGGTTCTTCACATCGGACCAGCTCTTGATGTCGTGCACCGCTTCGTAGCGGATGAGCTTCTCGATCAGCGAGGCCGGCGAGTTCCAGTCGATGCGGCGCAACTCGAGGAACGCCACGTCGAACCAGGTCGAAAACAGATGCTCCAGCTCGGCCTCGAGCGCGAGCAGGCGCTTGTCGGACTTCAGGCACGGCAGCAGGTCGGCGCGCAGGTCGACCAGAAAGCGCATGCCGCCGGGTTCGACCGCAAAGCGCTGCAACAGCCGCATGCGCGGCGACACCAGCGCGCGGCGCAGACGCAGCTCGGCCTGCCCTTCGTCGGGCGTGCCGACGGCGCCCTGGTGCTGGTCGCGCGCGCTCTTGAGCTTGCCCGCGTCGGCGGCGAAATGCTCGCTCATGAGCGCCCAGTAGTCGCGGCGCTCTTCGGGCGAGGCGCCGGCGTAGGCCTGCGCGATGGCATGGGCGCGGCGGCCGCCCTCGACCTCGCTCACACGCGGATCGATCACGGCCTGCAGTTCGGCCAGCACGCGGCGCAGGGTGCGCGGCGACAGCGCCTCGTCGGCCTTGCGCAGCGTGGCCAGCAGCCGCTCGGCGGTGGTGCGGGCGCTGGGCTTGGGCGTGTGGCGGGCCGGGCTCTTCGTGGCGCCATTGCTCGCCACGGGAACCTTGGACGATTCGCCCATGCGCAGGCGCGCCTGGAACCACTCGGTCGCACTCATCGATCTGCTCCTGTGCCGTTGGTTGCAAGGGTGGTGCGTGTCACGGCATCACCCGGGATTTCTGCTGTTGCATGACTTCGCGCAATGCTTCGCGCTGGCGCGTCATGTGGGTGCGCATGGCGGCATCGGCGCCTTCGCTGTCGCGCGCCTTGAGCGCGGCGAACACGGCCAGGTGCTCCGACAGGCTCTGGTCGAGCCGCCCCGGCGCGTGCAGCTGCTGCAGCCGCGCGAGCTTCAATATTTTGCGCAGGTCGCCGATCACCTGGGCCAGCCACTTGTTGTCGGCGAGCTTGATGATCGCCTCGTGAATGATGTGGTTGGTGGCGTAGTAGTCGTTGATGCGCCGGGCCTTGGCATGGCGCACCAAGCGCTCATGCAATGCGTCGAGCTCGTTCAGTTCGGCGTCGCTGGCGTTGCGCGCGGCCTCGTAGGCGCAGCGGCCTTCGAGTAGCGCAATGACCGGAAAAATCTCGTCCAGGTCGCGCTCGGTCACCTCGTTCACGAAGCAGCCGCGGCGCGGCTCGTGGCGCAGCAGGCCTTCGGCCGTGAGCACCTTCAGCGCCTCGCGCAGCGGCGTGCGCGAGATCGACAGCCGCTCGCACAGGGCCGCCTCGTCCACGAAGCTGCCGGGCGCCAGCGTGCCGTCGAAGATCTGCTCGCGCAGCGTGGCGGCGACTTCGTCGTGGAGGGAATTGGGGACCAGGCGCATGCGTTGAAGACTCGAAAAGTCGGTGGGCGTTTCGCGTAATTTCCTGTAATTACGCATAATTGTGAGTGGACAGTTAATGCAATGCAAGGGCCACGCCCTGCCCCGGCGGCCCGGAATTACCCTGAGACGGACGAAAAAAAGCGGCGCGCACCCGAGGGTGCGGCGCCGCTTTGTGCGGATGCGTGGAGGCTCAGGCCCGGGCGGTGCTGCCGGTCTTTCCGGCCCGGCCGAACCAGATCCACAGCGCGATGCCGCCGATCACCATCGGCACGCTGAGCCACTGGCCCTGGCTCAAGCTGAGTGCGCGCAGGCCCAGGAAATCGTCGGGCTCGCGGAAGTACTCGGCCACGAAGCGCAGCACGCCATAGCCGATGAGGAACACGGCGGCCACCTGCCCCTGCTTGCGCTCCTTGCGCGCGTAGAGCCACATCACGACGAACAGCAACAGGCCTTCGAGCAGGAACTGGTAGACCTGCGACGGATGGCGCGGCAGCGTCGAGCCGCTTTGCGGGAACACCATGCCCCACGGCAGGTCAGGGCTGCTGAAACGGCCCCACAGCTCGCCGTTGATGAAGTTGCCCACGCGGCCCGCGGCCAGGCCGGTCGGCACGCAGGGCGCGACGAAGTCCATCACCTGCCAGAACGGCCGCGCACGCGAGCGCGCAAACCACACCATCGCACCGATCACGCCGAGCAGGCCGCCATGGAAGCTCATGCCGCCCTGCCACACATAGAGAATTTCGAGCGGGTGCGTGAGGTAGTACTCGGGCTTGTAGAACAGGCAGTAGCCGAGCCGGCCGCCGACGATCACGCCCATGACGCCGAGGAACAGGATGTCCTCGATGTCCTTGCGTTGCCACACGCCGGCCGTGGCCAGCGAGCGGAACGGCTCGTGGCGCAGGCGGCGCGTACCGAGAAAGTAAAACAGCGCGAAGGCCGCCAGGTAGGTCAGGCCGTACCAGTGAATGGCCACCGGCCCCAGCTGCAAGGCGACGGGATTGATCTGCGGATACATGAGCATCCGACGATTGTGCCGTGGCGCGATGACGCCGCCGGCACGGGGGCATTCAGGGCAATGTCAGCGCCCGAACTTCCACCACAGCCATCCCGCCACCAGGGCCGGCACCGCGAAGACGAACAGGAAGATCGGCAGCTCCTCGGCCACCGAGTACCCGGCCTGGAGCACGCCCACGGCCATGTTGATGCCCGCGCCGACGAACCACGCCGGAATGAACCACTTGGCCGCCGCGGCCAGCGCCATCGACGAGCCGTCGCCCATGAAGCGGCCGGCCAGAAGAAACACCACCAGCAGCGCGAAGCCGCCGCCCATCACCATGACTGTGTGCATCTGCGTTGTCCTCTGAATCGATCGTGCCGATGTTGCCGGATCAGCGCGTGGTGTAGCCGCCGTTGGCGAAGATCGTCTGGCCCGTGATCCACCAACCCTCGGTGACCAGGAAGCGCACGATGGGCGCGATGTCCTCGATGTCGGTGAGGCCCTTCTTCGAGTACTTGCTGAGCGCGGCGGCGGTGCTGTGGTACGCCACGGCCTCGGGGCTTTCCTGGCCGTAGAAAAACGGCGTGTCCATCGGTCCCGGGCCGACGGCATTCACCGAGATGCCGCGCTCGCCGAACTCCTTGGAGGCCGCGCGCGTGAAGTGCTCGACCGCCGCCTTGGCCGCCGGGTAGATCGCATAGAACGGCGTGTAGGCCGCGAGCAGCGAGCTCACCAGCGTCACGATGCTGCCGCCGTCGGCCATCGTGCGGCCGGCCTGCTGGATGAAGAAGAAGGCCGCTTTGGCATTGGCGTCGAAGCTCTTGTCGTAGTCGGCCTCGGTGATGTCCAGGATCGGCTTCTTGATCACCACGCCCGCCGTGTTGATCGCCAGGTCGACCTGCCCGAAGTGCTTCACGGCCTGGTCGAACAGCCTCACGTTGTTCTCGACCACGGCGAGGTCGCCCTGCACCAGCAGCGTGTCTGCCCCCTTGGCCTTCAGCGCGGCGGCGGTCTGCTCGGCCTCGGCGCGCGAGCTGTCGCTGTTGTAGTGGATGGCGATGCCGCGCGCGCCGCCGTCGACCAGCAGATGGGCGATGAGGGCACCGAGGTTCTTGCCACCGCCGGCAATGACGGCGACCTTGTTCGTGAGCGTGCGTGCGGACATGGATGAACTCCTCTGGATGAATGAAGAACCCGAAAGACCGGGGTCGGGATGTGTGACCGAGCAGCCAGTCTATTGATCGACAAGTTGCAGATAAATCACTCATTCAAGGCTAGACTGTTCTGAAAATCACGAACAATCAGCCCCGCCGCCATGGACCGCATCGAACTCCTCCAGGTCTTCCTGCGCGTGGCCGAAACCGGCAGCTTCACGCGCGCCGCCGACCGGCTGGCGCTGCCACGCGCCACCATCTCGACCGCCATCCAGCAGCTTGAGGCCCGCCTGGGCTCGCGCCTGCTGCACCGCACCACGCGCCGCGTGGGGCTCACGCCCGACGGCGAGGTGCTGCTCGAACGGGCCCGCGGGCTGGTGGCCGACATGGAAGACATGGAGCAGCAGTTCCAGCCCGCGCACAGCAGCGTGAGCGGACGGCTCAAGGTCGATGTGCCCAGCCGCATCGCGCGCCTGCTGATCGCGCCGGCGCTGCCGGACTTCTTTGCACGCCACCCGGCGGTCGAACTGGAACTCGGTTCCAGCGACCGCGCGGTCGACCTCGTGCTGGAAGGCGTGGACTGCGCCCTGCGCGTCGGCCCGCTCGCCAGCAGCAGCCTCGTGGCCCGGCCGCTGGGGCATTTCACGCTTATCAACTGCGCGAGCCCGGCGTACCTTGCGCAGCACGGCACGCCGCGCACGCCGGCCGACCTGCCGCAGCACTTCGCGATCAACTACGCCTCGCCCACCAGTGGCCGCGCCGCGCCCTGGGAATGGCGGCTGCGCGACGGCGAGACCCAGACGTTGCGGCTGCGCAGCCGCGTGGCGGCGAACAACGCCGAGACCTACATCGCGTGTGCGTTGGCGGGGCTGGGGCTGATCCAGATTCCGGCCTACGACGTGCGCGCGCACCTGGCGGCCGGCGAGCTGGTCGAGGTGCTGCCCGACGCGCGTGCCGAGCCGCTGCCGGTGCACCTCGTGGTGCCGCACCGGCGCAATCTGTCGCGGCGCGTGCAGGCTTTCGCGGGCTGGCTTGACACGGTGCTGGCCACCTCGCTCGATGCGCCCTCTCCCGCTGGACGCGGGTCGCGCAGCCCCTGAGCCTTAGGCCGGCACGCGCCCGGCCCGCTCCCGCACGAAGGCCACGAAGCGCGCCAGCGCCGGATGCGCCGCCTGCGCGGGCCACACGAGGCTGGTCTCGCACACCGGCAAGGTCACGCGGCGGCGCCCCACCCCCTTGAACTCGTGGACCTGCCGGTAGACCACACCGGCGCGCCGGAACTGCATCACGCTGTGCGGCACCCAGGCCGCGCCGATGCCGCCCGACACGAGGTTGACGATGGTCTGCATCTGGATCGCCTCCTGCGCCACCTGCGGCGTGCGCCCGGCCGCGTGGTACAGATCGAAGATCGCGTCGTGCAGCGAGGGCACGATGCGGCGCGGAAAGATCACCAGCGGCTCGTCCAGCACCTCGGCCAGCGGCACGGGCCGCGCCTCGGCCAGCCGATGCTGGGCGGGCAGCGCGAGCACCAGCGGCTCCACCTCGACCGGCAGGCAGGCCAGCCCCGGCGGCGCGGCGCCCGGCGAATGCAGCATCAGGCCGGCGTCGATCTCGCCGCGCGCGAAGGCTTCGAGCTGCACGTCGCCGGTAGCTTCCACCAGTTCGAGCGCCACTTCGGGGCACAGCACACGGAACTCGCGCACCCAGGCCGGCAGCTGCTCGAAGCCGACCGTCGAGACAAAGGCGATGCGCACGCGCCCCACCTGCCCCGCCGCCGCCGCGCGCGCCCGCGCCGGCAGCGCCTGGGCACGCGCCAGCAGCTCGCGCACGTCGGGCAGCAGCGCCTCGCCGGCGGGCGTGAGCGCCACGCGCCTTCGGGTGCGGTCGAACAGCACCACGCCCAGCGTTTTTTCGAGCTGGGCAATGGCCTGCGTGACCGGCGGCTGCGTCATGTGCAGGCGCAGGGCGGCGCGGCCGAAGTGCAGTTCTTCGGCCACGGCCACGAACTGGCGCCAGGCGCGCAGGTCGATGAGGGCTTCATTCATACGCCAAGCATATCAATCCATGCGTCAAATTGGATTGGAACCAATCAATCAGAAGTCCGATACTTGGCGCTTCCCCTCACGATCTCCCCACGACAGAAGAGACACCATGGACACCAAGACCATCCAGATCAATCGCCGCAGCGCGAACATCACCGAAGGCAAGAGCCGCGCCCCCAACCGCTCGATGTTCTACGCCATGGGCTACGAGGAAGGCGACTTCAAGAAGCCGATGGTCGGCGTCGCCAACGGCCACAGCACCATCACGCCCTGCAACTCGGGCCTGCAGAAGCTGGCCGACGCGGCCATCGCGGGCATCGAGGAAGCCGGCGGCAACGCGCAGGTGTTCGGCACCCCCACCATTTCCGACGGCATGGCCATGGGCACCGAAGGCATGAAGTACTCGCTGGTGAGCCGCGAGGTCATTTCGGACTGCATCGAGACCTGCGTCGGCGGCCAGTGGATGGACGGCGTGCTGGTGGTCGGCGGCTGCGACAAGAACATGCCCGGCGGCCTCATGGGCATGCTGCGCGCCAACGTGCCCGCCATCTACGTCTACGGCGGCACCATCCTCCCGGGCCGCTACAAGGGCCAGGACCTGAACATCGTCAGCGTGTTCGAAGCCGTGGGCCAGAACGCCGCCGGCAACATGAGCGACGAAGACCTGCACGAGATCGAGAAGCGCGCCATTCCCGGCACGGGCTCGTGCGGCGGCATGTACACGGCCAACACCATGTCCAGCGCGTTCGAGGCGCTCGGCATCTCGCTGCCCTACTCGTCGACCATGGCGAACCCGCACGACGAAAAGGCCAACTCGGCCAAGGAATCGGCCAAGGTGCTGATCGAGGCGATCAAGAAAGACCTGAAGCCGCGCGACATCGTGACCAAGAAGGCCATCGAGAACGCCGTGGCGGTCATCATGGCCACCGGCGGCTCGACCAATGCGGTGCTGCACTTCCTGGCGATCGCGCACGCGGCCGAGGTCGAATGGACCATCGACGACTTCGAGCGCATGCGCAAGAAGGTGCCGGTGCTGTGCGACCTGAAGCCCTCGGGCAAGTACCTCGCGGTCGACCTGCACCAGGCCGGCGGCATCCCCCAGGTCATGAAGGTGCTGCTGAACGCGGGCCTGCTGCATGGCGACTGCATCACCATCAGCGGCCAGACCATCGCCGAAGTGCTGAAGGACGTGCCCGACGTGCCGCGCGCCGACCAGGACGTGATCCGTCCGATCGACAAGCCCATGTACGACGAAGGCCACCTGGCCATCCTGAAGGGCAACCTGTCGCCCGAAGGCGCGGTCGCCAAGATCACTGGCCTGAAGAACCCCGTCATCACCGGCCCGGCCCGCGTGTTCGACGACGAGCAGTCGGCGCTGCAAGCCATCCTGGCCGGCAAGATCGTCGCCGGCGACGTGATGGTGCTGCGCTATCTCGGCCCCAAGGGTGGCCCGGGCATGCCGGAAATGCTGGCGCCCACGGGCGCGCTGATCGGTGCGGGCCTGGGCGAAAGCGTCGGCCTCATCACCGACGGCCGCTTCTCGGGCGGCACCTGGGGCATGGTGGTCGGCCACGTCGCACCCGAAGCAGCAGCGGGCGGCACCATCGCGTTCGTCAACGAAGGCGACTCGATCACCATCGACGCGCACAAGCTGGTGCTCGAACTGAACGTGCCCGAAGCCGAGATCGCCAAGCGCCGCGAAGGCTGGAAGGCCCCGGCCCCGCGCTACACGCGCGGCGTGCAGGCCAAGTTCGCGTTCAACGCCTCAAGCGCGAGCTCGGGCGCGGTGCTCGACAAGTTCTAAGACGAACTCAGCCCATCATCCAAGCGCCGTAGCCGAAGGCAGCAAAGCCCAGGCCGACGATCGCGAAGATGGCCCGGACTTCGAAATCCATCGCCGGGGGAAAGCTCTGCACGACGAAGTGCAGCAGCGCCCCCGCGCCGATGGTGAGAAAACCCGCACCGAACTGCTTCATCGCGCTCTCGTCGGGATAGAGAAACACCAGCGCGAAGCCGGCGAGGAACACCACGTTCGCCAGCACCGTGCCGCGCGTGCGCCATCTCTTCTGCGTGGGCGTCGGCTCGCGCACCGGCGCCGGTTGGCCCTTGCGGCCTTCCTTGAGCGCCAGGCCGGCGAAGAACAGGCCGAACATCGTCGGAAATCCGCCGAAGAGGCCGAGCCCCCAGACGACGCCCCACATGTTCTGGAAGTCGGCCACCAAGGCCTTGGCGGGGTCGGCGGTGCTGTAGCGCACCTCGACCGCATCGCCCCACTCCTTGTCCGACAGGCTGCCACCGAGCCCTTTGACGCGGCGCTTCCGCCCATCGGCGGTGGTGTATTCGACGACGGGCGCACGCGTGGTGGTGACGTCGCCCTTGCTGTCCTTGCTGCGCTCTTCCACGAACTCGACCAGGCTGCCTTGCGTGGGGGCTGTGCCCGCGATCGACTGGTAGCGCTGCCAGCCCACCGTGACCGCGCCGTACAGGCCGGCGCAGCCGATCAGCAGTGCGCCAATGCCGGCACCCCAGAAGAAGGTCTTGAAGCGCCCGACCAGCGCGCCAACGGCCGGGCCGACCAGCAGCGACAGCCCGAAGACGAGCAAGGCATGGGTGGCGGCTTCGTCGTCCATGGCGCGCGTCCGATTGGCATGCGGCGCGGGTGACGGAGCCGCGTGGTCAGCGGCGCGGGCGCTGTTGCCCGTTGCTGGTGCGAAGGCCCATGTTGGTCTTCTGGCGGTCGATGCGCGCCTGCTTGCGCGCCTCTTCGCGCTCGATGACCTTGCGCTTGGTGTAGCCCGACGAATCGGCCCAGGCCCACCATGCCAGGGCCAGCGCGAACGGGCTCAGCACGATCCACCAGCTCCAGCCGGCGACCATGCCCACTTCGAAATATTTGAGGGCTATACCAAGCAGGCCCAAGAGCAGAAACCACATCGCGAATCCCCTCAGAGTTGGTCGGTATCGCCGCCGGTGCGTGTGCACCGCGCTACCTACAATCGCGTTGGATCGAATGTAACTCAGCCCTTACGAAAACAGTCCCATGAAAAGAACGATGTTGATGGCAGTCCTGGGCCTCGGCCTCGCGGCGCCCGCCTTTGCCGACCTGGCCCTCGCCACGTCGAAGAACTGCATGAGCTGCCACGCGGTCGAACGCAAGGTGCTCGGGCCCTCGTTCAAGGACATTGCGGCCAAGTACAAGGACGACAAGGGCGCAGCCAACACGCTGGCCACCAAGATCATCAAGGGCGGCTCGGGCGTGTGGGGCCCGGTGCCGATGCCGGCCAACAACCAGGTCAGCGAAGCCGATGCGAAGAAGCTCGCGGCCTGGGTGTTGTCGACGAAGTAATCAGCAGAGAAACGAAGCGCGCGGCGCGCCCGGTCAGATGCTCGGGTTGATGTCGCTGGGCACCGGACGGCGCTCGATGCGGTCCTCGAGCTGCCCGATGTGCGCGGCCACCGTGTTGTCGGTCTGGTCCGAACGCGCCTTGACCGCGCGTTCCAGTTGCTCCATCCGCGCCAGCAGCGCGGTGTGCCGGTCGGCGTTGTGCGACATGTGCTGCTTCTCCTGCGCTTCCAGGAAGTTGCGCAGTTCGGTGAAGCGCGAAGCCTCGGCCTTGTCGGCGAGGTCGCGCTGGGTCTGCATTTCCTTCGTGTGGCGTTTGGTCTCCAGCAGCACCGAGCTGTGCAGGTACAGCACGTACACGAGGAAGAAGGCCGCGAGCACGGCCGTGAGCCCCAGCATGATGAGCCCCAGCGGCGCCGACACGCTCATGAAGCCGAGCCACACGTCGGTGGGGGCCGACAACGTGCCCCAGTTCAGCGCGGCAAGCCCCGCGATGAGCAGCACGATGACAAAAAGAAAAGCGGATCTCACGCCCATGTGGCGCCTCCTTGCAAAAGACCGACAAAAGCCGCACGCCTGTGATGGCGCGCGGTGACGGCATCGGTTTTACCTCAGCAAGGAGCCCGCTTTGGTGCGCATGGCCGCACAAACGGCCATGTCCTACACCTCTCCACAGCCAGTTCGTGACAACTGTTCCGAATCGGTAGGCGATGGCCGCGTTTGCGGTCAGTTCGTTTCCGACAACTGATCGAGGATCGCCGGGTTCTGCCGGACACATCACATCGCTGCGCGATATGAGTGCCGTCTTCACCGGCCCCGCGCTGTGCGCTCACCGGCCTTGCGGCCGGCTCCTCGATCAGTTTGTCTCCGACAACTGATCGAGGATGGCCGGGTTCTCCAGCGTCGACGTGTCCTGCGTGATCGCCTCGCCCTTGGCAATGCTGCGCAGCAAACGCCGCATGATCTTGCCGCTGCGCGTCTTGGGCAGGTTGTCGCCGAAGCGGATGTCCTTGGGCTTGGCGATGGGGCCGATTTCCTTCGCGACCCACGCGCGCAGCTCGTTGGCGATCTGCTTGGCCTCTTCACCGGTCGGGCGCGAGCGCTTGAGCACGACGAAGGCGCACACGGCCTCGCCGGTCACGTCGTCGGGACGGCCCACCACCGCAGCCTCGGCCACGAGGTCGGTCTTGGACACCAGCGCCGATTCGATTTCCATCGTGCCCAGGCGGTGGCCCGACACGTTGAGCACGTCGTCGATGCGGCCCGTGATGCGGAAGTAGCCGCGGTCGGCACTGCGCACCGCGCCATCACCGGCCAGGTAGATCGTGCCGCCCATCTCTTCGGGGAAGTAGCTCTTCTTGAAGCGCTCGGGGTCGTTCCAGATGGTGCGGATCATCGAGGGCCAGGGCCGCTTGATGACCAGCATGCCGCCCGCGCCGTTGGGCAGGTCTTTCCCCGTCTCGTCGACGATGGCGGCCATGATGCCCGGCAGCGGCAAGGTGCACGAGCCCGGCACCAGCGGCGTGGCGCCCGGCAGCGGCGTGATGACGTGGCCGCCCGTTTCGGTCTGCCAGAAGGTGTCGACGATCGGGCAGCGCTCGCCGCCGATATTGCGGTGGTACCACATCCACGCTTCGGGATTGATCGGCTCGCCGACCGAACCGAGGATGCGCAGGCTGGTCAGGTCCCAGTTCTTCGGGTGCACTTTTTCGTCGCCTTCGGCCGCCTTGATGAGCGAGCGGATCGCGGTGGGCGCGGTGTAGAACACGCTGACCTTGTGCTTCTCGATCATTTCCCAGAAGCGGCCCGCATGCGGGAAGGTGGGGATGCCTTCGAACACGACCTGCGTGGCGCCGGCCGCGAGCGGGCCGTAGGCGACGTAGGTGTGGCCGGTGATCCAGCCGATGTCGGCGGTGCACCAGAACATGTCTTCGGGCTTGATGTCGAAGGTCCAGTCCATCGTGAGCTTGGCCCACAGCAGGTAGCCGCCGGTGGCGTGCTGCACGCCCTTGGGCTTGCCGGTGGAGCCCGAGGTGTAGAGGATGAACAGCGGGTGCTCGGCATTGACCGGCACCGGCGCGCACTCGGTGCTCTGCCCTGCCTGCGCTTCGGTGAAGGTCTTGTCGCGGCCCTCGACGCGGTTCCACGCGGTGGGGGTGCGCTCGTACACGAGCACGGTCTTGAGGGTGTCGCAGCCGCCCAGCGCAATGCCGTCGTCCACGATGGCCTTCAGCGGCAGTTCCTTGCCGCCGCGCAGCTGGTAGTTGGCCGTGATGACGGCCACGGCGCCCGCGTCGATGATGCGTTCCTGCAGCGCCTTGGCCGAGAAGCCGCCGAACACCACGCTGTGGGTGGCGCCGATGCGCGCGCAGGCCTGCATGGCGACCACGCCTTCGATGGTCATCGGCATGTAGATGATGACGCGGTCGCCCTTCTGGATGCCCTGCGCTTTCAGCGCGTTGGCGAACTGGCTCACGCGGGCCAGCAGTTCCTTGTAGGTGACGCGGGTGACGGCGCCGTCGTCGGCTTCGAAGACGATGGCGGTCTTGTTCTCGACGGGGGTGCCGATGTGCTTGTCCAGGCAGTTGGCGCTGGCATTGAGCTCACCGTCACCGAACCATTCGTAGAACGGCGCCTTCGATTCGTCGAGGGTGCGGGTGAAAGGCTTGGACCACTGGAGGTTGTCCTTGGCCAGCCGGGTCCAGAAGCCTTCGAAGTCCTGTTCGGCTTCCTTGCACAGCGCCTCGTAGGCGGCCATGCCGGCAATGCGGGCGCCTTCGGTGGCGCGGGCGTCGGGCGGGAACACACGGTTCTCGACGAGGACGGATTCAATGTTCTTCGATGCGCTGCTCATGCTCTTGTCTCCTGATTGAATGCGGCCGTAATGTCGGGGCACGCACTTACGGGCCACTGACGGGGTCGATGTTAGTTCGCAGGGTTATCACGAGTGCGTCACTGGGAGACCTCTAAAATCGCCCGACTTTTTACATCCGTCTTCTTACTTCATGTCCGCCCCCGATCCTTTCGACGCCCGGAACGCGCCCGTACCAGCGCGCAGTTCCCCGCTCAAGCCCCTGCCCCGGCTCATCTTCGCGAGCCGCTGGCTGCAGCTGCCGCTGTACCTGGGGCTGATCGTGGCCCAGGGCGTGTACGTGGTGCACTTTCTGGTCGAGCTGCTGCACCTGGTCGAAGCCGCCTTCGGCAACAAGGACGCGCTCCAGGCCCTCATCGCGAGCATCGGCTACAAGACCACCGCCCCGGTCGGCACCCTCAACGAGACGGTGATCATGCTGGTGGTGCTGGCGCTGATCGACGTGGTGATGATCTCCAACCTGCTGATCATGGTGATTGTGGGCGGCTACGAGACCTTCGTGAGCCGCATGGACCTCGAAGGCCACCAGGACCAGCCCGAGTGGCTGAGCCACGTGAACGCCTCGGTGCTCAAGGTGAAGCTGGCCACCGCCATCATCGGCATCAGCTCGATCCACCTGCTCAAGACCTTCATCAACGCGGACAACTACACCGACAAGGTGCTGATCGCGCAGACCGTGATCCACATCGCGTTCCTGTTCTCGGCCATGGCCATCGCCTACACCGACAAGCTGATGAACGAGGCGGCCGCCGCCAGCACGCGCCACTGAGCCCCGCTAGGGCGTATCCCAGGCCGGCACTTCGGTGAAGCGCTCGGCCAGAAAATCGAGCAAAGTGCGCAGCGCAGACGGCATGTGCTTGCGCGAGGCGTACACCGCGTACACCCCCAGCACCTGCGGCTCGTGATCGGGAAAGAGCGACACCAGCTCGCCCGACTGCAGCAACCCCGACGTCAGATAGGTGGGAAGCATCGCGATGCCCGCCCCGGCCCGCGCCAACGCCATCAGGCTGGACGCGTCGTTGGTCGAGAGGTTGCCGGCCACGGCCACCGAGACCGGCTGGCCGTCGGCCTTGCGCGTGAAGTTCCAGAGGCTGCGGCCGAAATACGAATGCGTGAGGCAGTTGCGCTGCGCCAGCTCTTCCACGCGCTGCGGCTGGCCGTGCGCCTTCAGGTAGGCCGGCGTTGCGCAGACCACCGAGCGGCACACCGAGAGCCGCCGCGCAATGAGGTTCGGGTCGATCTCGGCCGACACGCGGATCGCGAGATCGATGCGCTCGTCCACCAGGTTCACCGCGCGATCGAGCAGCACCAGGTCGACCGCCACGCCCGGGTAGCGCCGCACGTAGTCGGCCACCGCGCGGGCCAGTTGCGCCTGCGCGAACGAGGTGCTGGCGGTGATGCGCAACTGCCCGCTCGGCGCCTCGGCCGGATGGCGCACCGCCGCCTGCATGTCGCCCGCAAGCTCCAGCACCTGGCGGCAGCGCGGCAGCAGCTCTTCGCCCGCGGCCGTGAGGCTCAGGCGGCGCGTCGTGCGGTGCAGCAGGCGTGCGCCGGTCCATTGCTCCAGTTCGGCCACGTAGCGCGTGACGACCGGGCGAGACATGTCGAGCTTGTCGGCCGCGGCTGAAAGGCTGCCCGCGTCCACCACGGTGACGAACACCCGCATTGCATTCAATCGGTCCATTCGAACGATTTTAGGAATAAAGAAGCGCGGAATTCGAGGTATTTCTTTCGAAACCAGAAACCTAAGATGCGGTTCATCCCCTTCCGAACCTTTTGACTGGAGTCCCTCATGAGCCACATCGCCATCATCGGAGCCACCGGACGCGCCGGCAGCCGCCTTCTCGAAGAAGCACTGCGCCGCGGCCATACCGTCACCGCCATTGCGCGCAAGGCCAGCGAGAAGCTGTCGGGCCGCGCCAACGTGAAGGCCGTGGATGTCGACGCGCTCGACGCCGCCGCCCTCGAAAAGGCCGTGGCCGGCCATGACGCCGTGTTCAGCGCCGCGCATTTCGCCACCGTGCCGCCTGCGGCCATCATCGAGCCCGTGAAGCGCGCGGGCGTAAAGCGCCTGCTGGTGGTCGGCGGCGCCGGCAGCCTGTTCGCGGCGCCCGGTCTGAAGGTGATCGACACGCCGAACTTCCCCGATGCCTACCGCGCCGAAGCCACGGCCGGCGGCGTGTTCCTCGATGCGCTGCGCAACGAGAAGGACCTCGACTGGACCTTTCTGTCGCCCTCCGCCGAATTCGTCGAAGGCGAGCGCACGGGCAAGTTCCGCCTCGGCACCGACGACCTGCTGGTGAGCGCCGAAGGCCGCAGCTGGATCAGCTTCGAGGACTACGCGATCGCGTTCATCGACGAACTCGAGAAGCCCGCACACTCGCGCCAGCGCTACACGATCGGCTACTGATCGATCGATCAAGCGCCAACGAAAAAGGACCCTCGCGGGTCCTTTTTTCATGGGGGCTGAACGGATCAGCGACCGGTCATGTTCTCCGGCACCACCCACTGGTCGAACTGCTCGGCCGTGAGATGACCCGACGCAATCGCCGCCTCGCGCAGGCTCGTGCCTTCCTTGTGGGCCTTCTTCGCGATGTAGGCCGACTTGTCGTAGCCGATGTGCGTGTTCAGCGCCGTCACCAGCATCAGCGAGCGCTGCACCAGCTCCGTGATGCGCTCGCGGTTCGGCTCGATGCCCACGGCACAGTGGTCGTTGAAGCTCACCATGCCGTCGGCCAGCAGGCGCACGCTCTGCAGGAAGTTGTGCGCCACCATCGGGCGGAACACATTGAGTTCGAAGTTGCCCGAGGCGCCGCCGATGTTGATGGCGACGTCGTTGCCGAACACCTGCGCGGCCAGCATCGTGACGGCTTCGCTCTGGGTCGGGTTGACCTTGCCCGGCATGATCGACGAGCCGGGTTCGTTCTCGGGAATGCTCAGTTCGCCGATGCCGCTGCGCGGGCCGCTCGCGAGCCAGCGCACGTCGTTGGCGATCTTGTTCATGCTGGCGGCGAGCGTCTTGAGCGCGCCGTGGGCATGCACCAGCGCATCGACGCTGGCCATGGCTTCGAACTTGTTCGGCGCGGTGACGAATGGCAGGCTCGTGAGCTTCGCCAGTTCGGCGGCGACCTGCTCCGCATAACCCTTGGGCGCGTTGAGGCCCGTACCGACAGCCGTGCCGCCCAGCGCCAGTTCGCACAGGTGCGGCAGCGCGGCGCGCACATGCGCTTCGCCGTGCGCCAGTTGCGCGACGTAGCCCGAGAACTCCTGGCCCAGCGTGAGCGGCGTGGCGTCCTGCAGGTGGGTGCGGCCGATCTTCACGATGTCGGCGAAGTCTTCGGCCTTCTTCGCCAGCGTGCCTCGCAGCCTGGCGATGGCGGGCAGCAGCTTGTGCGTGATGGCCTCGACGGCGGCCACGTGCATGGCGGTCGGGAACACGTCGTTGCTCGACTGGCTGCGGTTCACGTCGTCGTTCGGGTGCACCAGGCGCCCTTCCCCGCGCTCACCGCCGAGGATTTCGCTCGCGCGGTTGGCCAGCACCTCGTTGACGTTCATGTTGCTCTGCGTGCCCGACCCGGTCTGCCAGACCACGAGCGGGAACTCGCCCCGGTGCTTGCCGGCGATGACTTCGTCGGCCGCGGCCACGATGGCCTGCGTCTTCTTCTCGTCCTGCAGGCCCAGCGCGTGGTTCACCACGGCCGATGCGCGCTTGACCTGGGCCAGCGCCTTGATGATCTCGCGCGGCTGCTGCTCGCCGGAGATGTCGAAGTTCTGCAGCGAGCGCTGCGTTTGCGCGCCCCACAGCTTGTCGGCCGGCACGTCGATCGGGCCGAAGGTGTCGCGCTCGGCACGGGTCTTGGGAGAAGTCGTCATGAGAAAAAGGGCTCCGCAGTCTTGGATGGTTGCGCCCGCTCACCGGACGCGGTGCCGAGTATCGGCTCGATAAGAATGGCTCGCATCTGACGAGGCCTTTCGCCCGGGTCCCACAGACACGATACGCCTGCGGGTTGACTCGCGTCATGCCAAAAAGTTATAATCATGGGCTTCCGACGACCAACAAGTCATGTTGGTCACCCTTGCACTACTCGCGGATCTGTGAATCCCGTCGCGGTGCAAGGTCCTCCACGCCGGGCCCAGCCCGGCAAACCGGCCGGATCTTTTTCCGGCCCCATTGCCACGTCACGCTCATCCAGGCGGCGCCCCTCGACCAGGCCCGTTGTCTGCGAATGAAGCATCCGGCGGGCACTGGCTTCGTCGCCACGTCGTTTTCAGTGCCTGTCGGCAGCCCTCGGGGCTCGCCGGGCCATTGCATGCGCATGCGCAAACTTCATGCGCGCTGTCGGGCAGCTCCCTCATCGGGCTGATGGCGTGGCCGTTGCCGTCCTTCGGGGCGGTGCTGTGTCCACCCTTCACTCAAGGAGCCCCGGCATATGGCCAAAGGAATTCTCATCGACCATGTCTTCAAGGTGTTCGGCGATTCGCCCGAGCAAGCCCTGGAGCTGGTCCGCCAAGGTTTTTCCAAGAAGGAAATCCTGGCGCAAACCGGCCAGTCGATCGGCGTGTTCGATGCCACCTTCGAGATCCAGGCCGGCGAGATCTTCGTGATCATGGGCCTGTCGGGCTCGGGCAAGTCGACGCTGGTGCGCCTGCTCAACCGCCTGATCGAGCCGACCGCCGGGCGCATCGTGATCGACGGCGCCGACATCAACGAGCACTCCGACAGCAAGCTGCGCGCGCTGCGCCGCAAGGACATCAGCATGGTGTTCCAGTCGTTCGCGCTGATGCCGCACATGACGGTGCGCGAGAACACCGCCTTCGGCCTGGAGCTGTCGGGCACACGCAAGAAAGACCGCCTCGCACAGGCCGACCTGGCGCTGGCGCAGGTGGGCCTTTCGGGCTGGGGCGACAGCTACCCCGACGAGCTCTCGGGCGGCATGCAGCAGCGTGTGGGCCTGGCGCGCGCGCTGGCGTCTGACCCGTCGATCCTGCTGATGGACGAGGCCTTTTCGGCGCTCGACCCGATCATCCGCACCGAGATGCAATCGGAACTGCTGCGGCTGCAGCAGGTGCAGCGCCGCACCATCGTCTTCATCTCGCACGACCTGGACGAAGCCATGCGCATCGGCGATCGCATCGCGATCATGAAGGACGGCCACGTGATCCAGGTCGGCACGCCCGACGAGATCCTGCGCAGGCCGGCCGACGACTATGTGCGCAGCTTCGTGCGCGGCGTCGACGCGGCGGCGGTGTTCAAGGCGGCCGACATCGCGCGCAAGTCGCTCACCGTGGTGTGCGAGCACCCCGAGCGTGGCGCGCACGCGGCGCTCAAGCTGCTCGAAGACCAGGACCGTGACTTCGCCTACGTGACCAGCCCGACCAAGCGCTTCCTGGGCGTGGTCTCGGCCGACACGCTGCGCGGTGCGCTCGACGGGCATTCGGGCCCGCTCGGACTGCATCACGCCTTTCTCGACGAGCTGCCGCGCATCGACGCCGAAGCCCCCGTGGCCGGCCTCATTGGCCAGCTCGCGCAGGCGCCGTGCGCGCTGCCGGTGGTGGCCGGCGACGGCCGCTTCTGCGGCGCGATCAGCAAGACGACGCTGCTCAAGTTCCTCGACCGCGACACGCCGCCGATCGAACCCGTCTCGCCGCACGCCGCCCCCGCACTCGCCGCCGAGCCGCACTGAATTCACGAAGGACCTTGAACGATGAACGACACCACATTGCCTTCCGACCTGAACGCGCCCCTGATGGACGCCCCCGTCCTGGACACGCCCGCGGCGCCCCCCGCCCTCGATCCATGGGAAGCGATCTCCGCCGCGCCTGACACCTCGACCGCCAGCGCCTGGCTCGACGCGCCGGCGAACACCGCGCACGCCCTCGCCGGGCAGGCCGACACCGCCACCGGCGGCTTCGCATTGCACCGCCTGTGGGACGGCTCGCTGCCCGTCGAGGCCTGGATCAACCAGGGCCTGGGCTGGGTGGTGGAGCATTTCCGCCCCTTCTTCCAGACCGTGCGCCTGCCCATCGACAGCACGCTCAACTCGGTGCAAAGCCTGCTCACCGCCCTGCCCGCGCTGCCGATGATTGCGATCATCGGCTTGCTCGCCTGGCAGTTCGCCGGCCGCGCGCTGGCCATCGGCACCGTCGTGTCGCTGATGCTGGTGACCCTGCTCGGCATCTGGCCCGAAGCCATGGTCACGCTGTCGCTGGTGCTGACCTCGCTGGTGTTCTGCATGGTCATCGGCCTGCCGCTGGGCGTGCTGCTGGCCAGCAACGACCGGGCCCAGCGCGTGATGCGCCCGGTGCTCGACGCGATGCAGACCACGCCGGCCTTCGTGTACCTCGTGCCGGTGGTGATGCTGTTCGGCATCGGCAACGTGCCGGGCGTGATCGTGACGATCGTCTTCGCGCTCGCCCCGCTGGTGCGCCTGACCAACCTCGGCCTGCGCCAGGTGCGGCCCGACCTCATCGAGGCCGCACGCGCCTACGGCGCCTCGCCCTGGCAGATGCTGCTGAAGGTGAAGCTGCCGCTGGCCATGCCGTCGATCATGGCCGGCATCAACCAGGCGCTGATGCTGTCGCTGTCGATGGTGGTGATCGCCTCGATGATCGCCGTGGGCGGCCTGGGCCAGATGGTGCTGCGCGGCATCGGCCGGCTCGACATGGGCCTGGCCACCGTCGGCGGCCTGGGCATCGTGCTGCTGGCGATCACGCTGGACCGCCTGACGCAGGCCATGGGCAAGTCGCGCCGCAGCGCCGGCCACCGCTGGTGGTACACGGGCCCGGCCGGCCTCGCGCTGCGCACGCTGCAGCGCCTCGTGGGCACGCCTTCACGCAGCCAGCCGCATGCCGACGACGCCGTGCCCGCCCTTTCCACACAAGCGCACTAACGATCACGGAGGACATCCACGCATGAAGACAACCCGCCTCTTCTTCGCCCGCGGCCTCCTGGCGCTGGGCCTTGTCGCCTTCGGCACCTTGGGTGCGGCCGCGCAAACCGCCGCCGCCGAACTGCCCGGCCAGGGCATCACCGTGCAACCGCTGAAAAGCTCGCTCGCCGAGGAAGCCTTCCAGACGCTGCTGGTGATGCGCGCGCTCGAAAAGCTCGGCTACAAAGTCGAGCCGATGAAGGACCTCGAGCCCGCCACCGAGCATCTGGCCATTGCCAATGGCGACGCCACCTTCATGGCCAACCACTGGAGCCTGCTGCACGCCGACTTCTACAAGAACAGCGGCGGCGACGCCAAGCTGTGGCACCAGGGCGTGTACTCCGACGGCGCGGTGCAGGGCTACCTGATCGACCGCAAGACCGCTGAGCAGTACAACATCACCAACCTCGCGCAGCTCAAAGACCCGGCCATCGCGAAGCTGTTCGATGCCGACGGCGACGGCAAGGCCGACCTCACCGGCTGCAACCCCGGCTGGGGCTGCGAGCTGGCCATCGAGGGCCACCTGAGCGCCTACCAGTTGCGCGACAGCGTGACCCACAAGCAGGGCAGCTACGCCGCGCTCATGGCCGACACTATTGCGCGCTTCAAGCAGGACAAGCCGATCCTTTACTACACCTGGACGCCCTACTGGGTCAGCGCCGTGCTGCGTCCGGGCGCTGACGTGGTCTGGCTGCAGGTGCCGTTCTCGCCGCCACAGGCCGGCGAGCCGGTGAACACGCGGTTGTCGAACGGCCGCAACTACGGCTTCCTGGCCAACCAGCAGCGTATCGTCGCCAACCGCGCCTTCATCGAGAAGAACCCCGCCGCCGGCCGCCTGTTCGAAGTGATGAAGCTGCCGATCGCCGACATCAACGCACAGAACCTGCGCATGAGCGAAGGCGCGAACAGCATGCAGGACGTGACGCGCCACGCCGACGGATGGATTCGCGTGCACCAGGCGACCTTCGATGGGTGGATTGCCGAGGCGCGCGCCGCCGCCCGGTAACGCCGACTCACACCCGTGCCGGCGCCCTTTCGCCCGGCGCCGGCCTGCGGTATTGGTGGCTGAGATAATCGAGGGCGTTCCCCCTCCAAGAAGACTCCCCACCATGACGACCACGATCCAGCAGGCCGACCTGATCGAATCGATCAGCGCCGCGCTCCAGTACATCAGCTACTACCACCCCGCGGACTACATTGCCCATTTGGCCAAGGCCTACGAGCGCGAGCAGAGCCCCGCCGCCAAGGACGCCATTGCGCAGATCCTCACCAACAGCAAGATGAGCGCCACGGGCCACCGCCCGATCTGCCAGGACACCGGCATCGTCAACGTGTTCCTCAAGGTCGGCATGGACGTGTGCTGGGGCGGCTTCACCGGTTCGCTGGACGACGCCATCAACGAAGGCGTGCGCCGCGGCTACAACCACCCCGACAACACGCTGCGCGCCTCGGTCGTGGGCGACCCGCAGTTCGATCGCAAGAACACCAAGGACAACACGCCCGCGGTGATCTTCACCGAGATCGTGCCCGGCAACACCGTCGAGGTGACGGTGGCCGCCAAGGGCGGCGGCAGCGAGAACAAGAGCAAGCTGGTCATGCTGAACCCCGGCGACAGCGTGGTCGACTGGGTGCTCAAGACCGTGCCCACCATGGGCGCCGGCTGGTGCCCGCCCGGCATGCTGGGCATCGGCATCGGCGGCACCGCCGAGAAGGCCGCGCTGATGGCCAAGGAAAGCCTGATGGACGACCTGGACATGCACGAGCTGCAGGCCAAGGCCGCCTCGGGCGCCGAGCTGAGCAAGGTCGAGGCGCTGCGCCTGGAGCTGTTCGAGAAGGTCAATGCCCTGGGCATCGGCGCGCAGGGCCTGGGCGGCCTGGCCACCGTGCTCGACGTCAAGATCAAGATGTACCCGACGCACGCGGCCAGCAAGCCCGTGGCGATGATCCCCAACTGCGCGGCCACGCGCCACGCGCACTTCGTGATGGACGGCAGCGGCCCGGTCTACCTCGATCCGCCGTCGCTCGACCTGTGGCCCGACGTGAACTGGGCGCCCGACGAAAAGAAGAGCAAGCGCGTCGACCTGAACAAGCTCACGCCCGCCGAAGTCGCCAGCTGGAAGCCGGGCGACACGATCCTGCTGAACGGCAAGATGCTCACCGGCCGCGATGCCGCGCACAAGCGCATCCAGGACATGCTGGCCAAGGGCGAGAAGCTGCCGGTCGATTTCACCAACCGCGTCATCTACTACGTCGGCCCGGTCGATCCGGTCGGCAACGAAGCCGTGGGCCCCGCCGGCCCGACCACCGCCACGCGCATGGACGGCTTCACCGAGATGATGCTGGCCCAGACCGGCCTGATCGCCATGATCGGCAAGGCCGAGCGCGGCCCGGTCGCCATCGAGGCGATCAAGAAGCACAAGAGCGCCTACCTCATGGCCGTGGGCGGCGCCGCCTACCTCGTGAGCAAGGCCATCAAGACCGCCAAGGTCGTGGGCTTTGCGGACCTGGGCATGGAAGCCATCTACGAATTCGACGTGGTCGACATGCCCGTGACCGTGGCAGTCGATGCCGGCGGCACCAGCGCGCACATCACCGGCCCGGCCGAGTGGCAAAAGCGCATCGCCAGCGGCGAGTTCAAGACCATTCCGCTGGAAGTCGCTTGAACCCGGTCGGCGTGTTCGACAGCGGCGTCGGGGGGCTGAGCACGCTCGCCGCGCTGCAGGCCGAGCTGCCGACCGAACGCTTCGTCTACTTCGCCGACACCGCGAACGCGCCCTATGGCGAGCGCGGCGACGCCTACGTCATCGCGCACTCGCGCCAGGTGGTCGAACACCTGCTGCGCGCGCACGGCATCAAGGCGCTCGTGGTGGCCTGCAACACGGCCACCACGGCGGCGATCCACGTGCTGCGCGCCGAATTCCCCTCGCTGCCCATCGTGGGCCTGGAGCCGGCGCTCAAGCCGGCCGTGGCGACGAGCCGCACGGGTCACATCGCGGTGCTGGCCACGCGCGGCACGTTGGCCAGCGCCCGGTATGCGGCGCTGCGCGATTCCTTTGCAGGCACGACGACCGTGCGGCCCGTGCCGTGTGACGGCCTCGTGAAGGCCATCGAAGGCTTCGACAGCGCCACCATCGCCGCGCTCTGCGCGCGCTACATGGCGGAGGCCGGCCCCTTCGGCGATCGCCCGGGCCAGGTCGACACCGTGGTGCTCGGTTGCACGCACTACCCGCTCGTGAAAGACGAACTGCAGCGCCACGCACCGTCGACGCTGCGCTTCATCGACACCGGTGCACCGGTCGCGCAGCAGACGCGCCGCGTGCTGACGTCGCTCGGCCGGCTGGCAGATGACAACAGCGAAGGCGGGCTGGTCCTCGAGAGCAGCGGCGTCCTGGCGGTGCTCGAAGCAGCCGCCGCGCGTTGGCTGCCCGCGCGTTCGCAAAGCGCCGCGGTGCCTGCGGCAAACGTCGCCTGACCTCATCACGATTGGCAATGCGCGCCCTCTTCTTCCTGCGTCATGCACTGCTCCTGCTGGGCCTGGCTTCGGCCGTCGGCCTGAGTCACGCCGCCTGCGAAAGCGGCTTGGCCGAGCGCATGCATGCCAAGCTTTATCCCAGGCAACCGCTCGACGAGCGGCTCGCGGCCTGCAAGGTCTGGCCGGCGTTCCCCGGCCGCAGCATCGTGGTGCTGCCGATGCCGCGCGAGACCACCGACAAGGGAGCCAAGGTCTTCGACCTGGCGCTGCTGCTCATCCAGCGGCCCGACAACGGCAACACCGACCGCGACACGGTGATCGGGCGGATCTTCCTGCCCGAAGCGCTCGACGAAGACGCCACCACCGCGATCCAGGAGATCCGCGTCGACACCTCGCGCTACGTGCTGTCGCCCGACACGCGCGCCTTCGGCCTGCGCGTGCGCTACCGCGGCAACAGCCCGACCTCCGGCCCGCAGGCCAGCGAGACCGTGCGCCTGTACGTCCAGCATGGCAACAAGCTGCGCCAGGTGCTGCAGGAGGTCGAGCTCGACCACGACAACGGCGGCTGGGACGCCACCTGCACCGGCCACTTCGAGAAGCTGCGCACGATGCTGTCGGTCGCGCGCACGACGAGCAACGGCTTCGCCGACCTGCAGCTGTCGCGCACGCTGGTGCAAAGCCGTGCGCAGGAACAGGAAGACCAAGGCTGCGTCGAGAAAGCGCTGCCGGCGAAGTTCAGCACCGTGACGCTGCGCTATGACGGCGAGCGCTACAAGGTGCCGAAGTCGCTGCAGCAGATGCCCTGACGGGCTACGACGCGGCGGGCTTTTCGCGCAGCGCTGCGGCCCGACCTCGCGCCATATCGATCGGCAGCAACAGCACGAGCCCGGCCACGAACAGCACCGCGGTCGAGAGGATCGCGATGCGTTGGTTGCCGCCGGTGGCCCAGGTGATGGCACCGAAGCTCAGCGGGCCGATGATGCTGGCCAGTCGCGTGGCGAAGGTCCAGAGCCCGAAGAACTCGGCAAGCTGCTGCGGCGGCGCGAGGTAGCCCGTCATCGCGCGGCCGGCAGATTGGCTCGAGCCCATCGCCAGCCCCGCGATGGCGGCGGCCCACCAGAAGCCGCCCTTGGTCGTGACCCATGCGGCGATCACGCAGACCGCGATCCACGCGAGCAGCGTCGCGGCCAGCGACAGCTTGTGGCCGACGCGGTCCTGCACGTAGCCGAAGGCGAAGGCGCCGAGCGCGGCCGCCAGGTTGAGCACGAAGATCAGCACCATCGTCTCGCTCGCGACGAAGCCGATCACCTGCTCTGCGTAGATCGCCGCCAGCGTGATCGCCACCGCCACGCCGCCCTGGTAGCAGACGGTGCAGACCAGCAGCCACATGAAGTCGCGGTAGGCGCGGGCCTGCTGGAACGTGGCGCGCAGCTGCTGCCACGCGCTGTTCTGGCCGCAGCTGGCCTGCGGCGCAGCGCGCTCGGGCAGCAGCGCAAACGTCGCGCAGGCGGCAGCGCCGTAGAGGGCCGCCGTGATCAGCATCGTGACCGGCACGAAATGGGCCGCCGGTAGCCCGCGGGCCTGCGACCACAGCACGTAGGCCAGGCACAGCCCCAGCGCCAGCATGCCGCCGACATAGCCAAAGGCCCAGCCCCAGCCGCTCACCTTGCCCATGCCTTCGGCTGTCGCCAGCTCAGGCAGGAAGGCGCCGGTCAGCGACTCGCCGTAGGAATAAAACGCATTGGAGACGATCACCAGCGCCATCGCGAGCGCAACGCCCATCGCGCCGCCCGCAAAGCCCGGCGTGAGCGCGAGCGCCGCGGTGGCGAACACGCAACCTGTGGTCGTCATGACCAGCACGCGCTTCTTGGCACCATGCAGGTCGGCCCAGGCGCCGATGGCGGGCATCGTGAGCATCACGATGGCGTACGAGGTGCTGAGGGCCGCGGTCCACGCGAAGGTGGCCCATGGCGCGCCCTTGGCGATGCCGCCGACGAAGTAGGCGGCGAACACCGCCGTGATCACGACCGTGGTGTAGCCCGAGTTCGCGAAGTCGTACATCGCCCAGCCGAACACCTCGCGCTTGCGCACGCCGGGGCGCAACGCGGAGGCTGGGAACAGGGCCATGCGGCCTTGGGACCGGGCGGAGAAGTGAGCGGGTTAGTGCAAGTGGCGCGGACGACGGCCACCGCCGTGACCACCACCGCCGCTGCCGCCGCCAGCGCCACCGGCACCGCGCGGACGCTTGCCGATTTCGAGCGAGTTCACGAGTGCGTCGAAACGGTCGCTGAAGAGGCGATCGATTTCGGAGACCACGCCACCCAGCTCGGCGCCGTCGAAGTGGCGTTCCATGAGGTTGACCACGTCTTCGACCAGCAGGTCGCGCTGCACCTGCATGATCGCGGCCGGATTGGGGCCCACGAACAGCATCAGGAAGTCGTCGCGCGACTCTTCGTCGGGGTCACCCTCTTCTTCGTCGAAATCGGTGTCGTAGAAGGTGACTTCAATCGCGGCGCCGCGCTCGGAGAGTTCGTTCAGGGCCATGCACATCTCGTCGAGCGCCTGGCGGAAGTCTTCATCGCCCGGCACGGTCCAGCAGATCTGCAGCGTGTGGTCTTTTTGCTCGAAGCGGATGCCCGGCTCTTCTTCGTAGGTGCTGGTGGCACCGTCGGCCAGCGATTTGGCGCCCGCGTATTTCCAGAGCGGCTTCAGCGCCTCCTGGATTTGCTCGAAGCTCGCGTCCGCGCGCAACGGCACATCGCCGTGCACATGGATCTCAAATGGAGCGTTGTAGCGAGGCATCAAATACTCCCTTGTAAATATGGTGGTACCCGGAACGGGGGTCGAACCCGTATGCCCCGATCAAGGAAGCGGCGGATTTTAAGTCCGATGTGTCTACCAATTTCACCATCCGGGCCACAGGTTGAACATCGACGATACCCCAAATGAAACAAGCCCCGGCAACGTCGGTTGGCGGGGCTTGCGTATCGGAGCCGATCGGTCTTGATGAGAGGGTGGAGGCGCGACCCGGAGTCGAACCGGGCTACACGGATTTGCAATCCGTTGCATAACCGCTTTGCTATCGCGCCACGCTGAATAACGAAATCGAACTGCGAAAAAAAGGGAAGCTGGTTGCTTCCCTTTTTCAAAAACTGGAGCGGGAAAAGAGTCTCGAACTCTCGACCTCAACCTTGGCAAGGTTGCGCTCTACCAACTGAGCTATTCCCGCGTTTCGAGCCTCAAATTATATACCAGTTTTTCGAGGCTTCACAAGTTCTGCAATCAATCGATCAATGCTTGACCGAGCCTTCGGAAGCCGGTGCCCCAGCACGCTGCTTGGCCAGTTCGGCCACCGCAGCAGCCGATGCGGCCACCTCTTCGTCGGACAGCGGCTCGGGCATCTTCTCGAGTGCGATCTCGAGCACCTTGTCGATCCACTTCACCGGGACGATCTCGAGGCCGTTCTTCACGTTCTCGGGAATGTCCTGCAGGTCCTTGGCGTTCTCTTCGGGAATCAGCACGGTCTTGATGCCACCGCGCAGGGCGGCCAGCAGCTTTTCCTTCAGGCCGCCGATGGCCGTGACTTCGCCGCGCAGCGTGATCTCGCCGGTCATCGCGACGTCGGCACGCACCGGGATGCCCGTGAGCGCCGACACGAAGGCCGTCGTCATCGCTGCACCCGCGCTCGGTCCGTCCTTCGGCGTGGCGCCATCGGGCACGTGGATGTGGATGTCGCGCTTCTCGAACACCTCGTCCTTGATGCCCAGGCGGCGCGAGCGGCTGCGCACCACGGTGCGCGCGGCCTCGACCGATTCCTTCATCACGTCGCCGAGCGAACCCGTGCGGCTGATCACGCCCTTGCCTGGCATGGTGACCGCCTCGATCGTCAGCAGGTCGCCGCCGACCTCGGTCCACGCAAGGCCGACCACCTGGCCGACCTGGTTCTGCTTCTCGGCCAGGCCGAAGCTGTACTTGCGCACGCCGAGGAACTCGTTGAGGTTCTCGCCGTCGACCGTGACCTTGGGCGTCAGTTGCTTGAGCAGCAGGCCCTTTACCACCTTGCGGCAGATCTTGGACAGCTCGCGCTCCAGCGAACGCACGCCGGCTTCCCGCGTGTAGTAGCGCACGATGTCGCGCACGGCGGATTCGGTGACGGCCAGCTCGTCGTCCTTCACGCCGTTGTTCTTCAGCTGCTTGGGCAGCAGGTACTTGATCGCGATGTTGGTCTTCTCGTCCTCGGTGTAGCCCGACAGACGAATGACTTCCATGCGGTCCAGCAGTGCGGGCGGGATGTTCATCGAGTTCGAAGTGGCGACGAACATGACGTCGCTCAGGTCGAAGTCGACTTCCACGTAGTGGTCGCCGAAGGTGTGGTTCTGCTCGGGGTCGAGCACCTCGAGCAGCGCGCTCGACGGGTCGCCCCGGAAGTCCGTGCCCAGCTTGTCGATTTCGTCGAGCAGGAACAGCGGATTGCGCGTGCCGATCTTGCTCAAGCCCTGCAGCACCTTGCCCGGCAGTGCGCCGATGTAGGTGCGGCGGTGGCCGCGAATTTCAGCTTCGTCGCGCATGCCGCCCAGCGCCATGCGCGTGTACTTGCGGCCGGTCGCCTTCGCGATCGACTGCCCCAGCGAGGTCTTGCCGACACCCGGCGGGCCCACGAGGCACAGGATGGGTGCCTTCACCTTGTCGACGCGTTGCTGCACCGCAAGATATTCAAGGATGCGGTCCTTGACCTTCTCGAGGCCGTAGTGGTCGGCGTTGAGCACGGCCTCGGCATTGGCCAGGTCGTGCTTGATCTTGGTCTTCTTGCTCCACGGCAAGGCGATGAGCACGTCGATGTAGTTGCGCACCACGGTGGCTTCGGCCGACATGGGCGACATGAGCTTGAGCTTCTTGAGCTCGCCCTCGGCCTTCTTCAGGCCTTCCTTGGACATCTTGGCGAGCTTGATCTTCTTCTCGATCTCCTCGATGTCCGCCCCCTCTTCGCCTTCGCCGAGCTCCTTCTGGATGGCCTTCACCTGCTCGTTGAGGTAGAAGTCGCGCTGATTCTTCTCCATCTGGCGCTTCACGCGGCCACGGATCTTCTTGTCGACATTGAGGATGTCGACCTCGCGTTCGAGCTGGCCGAACAGGTTTTCCAGGCGCGCCTTGACGTCGTCGAGGTCGAGCACGGCCTGCTTGTTGTCGAGCTTGAGCGGCAGGTGGGCGGCGATGGTGTCGGCCAGGCGGCCGGCGTCGTCGATGCTCGAGATCGAGGTCAGGATCTCGGGCGGAATCTTCTTGTTCAGTTTGACGTACTGGTCGAACTGCTGCATCACCGCGCGGCGCAGCGCCTCGACCTCGGTGCCCTTCTCGCCGCCTTCGAGCGCCTCGACGGGCGTCACGTTGGCCGAGAAATGGGTTTCGCCGTCATCGATGCGGTTCACGCGGGCGCGCTGCTGGCCTTCGACCAGCACCTTCACGGTGCCGTCGGGCAGCTTGAGCATCTGCAGGATGGTCGAGACGCAGCCGACCTCGAACATGTCCTCGACCGAGGGCTCGTCCTTGGCGGCGGCCTTCTGGGCCACCAGCATGATGCGGCGCTCGGCTTCCATCGCCAGCTCGAGCGCCTTGATGCTCTTCGGGCGACCCACGAAGAGCGGGATCACCATGTGGGGAAACACCACGACGTCGCGCAGCGGCAGCAGCGGCAGGTCGAGGGCTTCGGGGGGCAATGGGGTATGACCAGACATGAGCGTCCTTGTCCTTTAGGCCTTTTTCGCCGTTTCGCGGTACACGAGCAGCGGGGGCTTGTTTTCGTCGATGGTCGATTCCTCGACCACCACCTTGTCGACATTGGTCGCGTTCGGCAATTCGAACATGGTGTCGATCAGCGACTGTTCAAGGATCGAGCGCAGGCCGCGCGCACCGGTCTTGCGGGCCAGCGCCTTGCGTGCGATCGCCTTGAGCGCCGCGGGACGGATTTCGAGGTCCACGCCTTCCATCTGCAGCAGCTTGGTGAACTGCTTCACGACCGCATTCTTGGGCTCGGTCAAGATCTGCACCAGCGCGTCTTCGCTCAGCTCGGCCAGCGAGGCGACCACGGGCATGCGGCCCACGAGTTCGGGGATCAGGCCGAACTTGATCAGGTCTTCGGGCTCGACTTCGCGGAACACCTCGGTGATGCTGCGCTGGGCCTTGCTCTTGACCGCGGCACCGAAGCCGATACCCGAGGCCTCGGTGCGGTTTTCGATGACCTTCTCGAGGCCCGAAAAGGCCCCGCCGCAGATGAACAGGATGTTGGTCGTGTCGATCTGCAGGAAGTCTTGGTTGGGGTGCTTGCGCCCGCCCTGGGGCGGCACGCTGGCCATGGTGCCTTCGATGAGCTTCAGCAGTGCCTGCTGCACGCCCTCGCCCGACACGTCGCGCGTGATCGAGGGGTTGTCTGACTTGCGCGAGATCTTGTCGATTTCGTCGATGTAGACGATGCCGCGCTGGGCGCGCTCGACCTCGTAGTTGCAGCTTTGCAGCAGCTTCTGGATGATGTTCTCGACGTCCTCGCCCACGTAGCCGGCTTCCGTCAGCGTGGTGGCGTCGGCCATCACGAAGGGCACGTCGAGCATGCGCGCGAGCGTTTGCGCGAGGAGCGTCTTGCCCGAACCCGTGGGGCCGATCAGCAGGATGTTGCTCTTGCTGAGCTCGACCTCGTCGCCCTTGGTGTTCTTTTCCTTGTGGCGCAGGCGCTTGTAGTGGTTGTAGACCGCCACCGACAGCATGCGCTTGGCCGGCTCCTGGCCGATCACGTAGTTGTCGAGGTTGGTCTTGATCTCCAGCGGCGTGGGCAGGTCGCTGCGCGCGTCGCGCGCTTCCTCACCGGCCGGCAGCTCGTCGCGGATGATCTCGTTGCACAGGTCGATGCATTCGTCGCAGATGAAGACCGAAGGGCCCGCGATCAGCTTCTTGACCTCATGCTGGCTCTTGCCGCAGAACGAGCAATAAAGCGTTTTTTCGCTGGAGGTGCCTTTTTTTTCGGCCATGGACTTTTGCCTCGTGACAGGGTATGGACAATGATAACTAAACAAAAACGGCGTTTCCCGTGTGGAAAACGCCGTTTTTGCCTTTTGGGCGCCCGAGGCGCCGGGCGGCTTTAACCGCGCTGGGCGACGACCTGGTCGACCAGGCCGTAATCCTTGGCCTCGTCGGCCGTGAGGAAATAGTCGCGTTCGGTGTCCGACTTGACCTTTTCCAGCGGCTGGCCGGTGCGCTCAGCCAGGATGCGGTTCATCTGGTCCTTGGTGCGCAGGATGTCGCGCGCATGGATTTCGATGTCGGTGGCCTGGCCGCGTGCGCCGCCGAGCACCTGGTGGATCATGATCTTCGAATTGGGCAGCGAGAAACGCTTGCCCTTCTCGCCGGCTGCCAGCAGGAAGGCGCCCATGCTGGCCGCGAAGCCCAGGCACATGGTCGACACCGACGGCTTGATGAACTGCATGGTGTCGTAGATCGCCATGCCGGCGCTCACGCTGCCGCCCGGGGAGTTGATGTAGAACGAAATGTCCTTGTCCGGGTTCTCGCTCTCGAGGAACAGCAGCTGGGCCACCACGAGGTTGGCGGTCTGGTCGTTGACCTCGCCCACCAGGAAGATGATGCGCTCCTTGAGGAGACGCGAGTAGATGTCATACGACCGCTCGCCGCGGCCCGACTGCTCGACGACCATCGGGATCATGCCGAGGCCTTGAATTTCCTGTGCGCTCATGAATTTGCTCTCCGGAAAATGGATTCGTTCGCTCTGATTGAACTGTACGCCTGAGTGAAATGGGGCTCGTGCCGCAAAGCACAAGCCCCATCGGCGTTGCTGCATGCAGCGACGGAAACCAGCTTACTGCTGCTGCGCCATCAGTTCGTCGAACGACACCGACTTTTCGTTGACCTTGGCCTTGCCGAGCACGAAGTCGGTCACGTTGTTTTCGATGACCACGGCTTCGACTTCCGCCAGGCGGTTGTTGTCGCTGAAGTACCAACGCACGACGTCTTGCGGCTTCTCGTAGCTGGCGGCCAGCTCGTCGATGTGGGCCTTGATCTGCTCGGGCTTGGCCTGCAGTTCGTTGGCACGCACCAGCTCGGCGACCACCAGGCCCAGGCGCACGCGGCGCTCGGCTTGCGGGCGGAACACTTCTTCGGGGATCGGCGCCTTGTCGGCGTCCTTGATACCGCGCTGCTTGAGCTCGGCGCGGGCGCCTTCGATCATGCGGGCGACTTCCGACTGCACGCTGGCGTTCGGCAGGTCGAGCTCGGCGTTGGCCACCAGGGCGTCCATCACGGCGTTCTTGTTGCGGGCCAGCAGGCGGAACTTCACTTCGCGCTCGAGGTTGCGCTTGATGTCGGCGCGCAGGCCTTCCACGGTGGCTTCGGCGATGCCGAGCGACTTGGCCAGCTGTTCGTTGACTTCGGGCAGGTGCGACGCTTCGATCTTCTTCACGGTGACCATGAAGTCGGCTTGCTTGCCGGCCACGTCCTTGCCGTGGTAGTCGGCCGGGAACGACAGCGGGAAGGTGCGGCTGTCGCCGGACTTCATGCCGCGCACGGCGTCTTCGAATTCCTTGAGCATCTGGCCTTCGCCGACGACGAACTGGAAGTCTTCGGCCTTGCCGCCCTGGAAGGGCTCGCCGTCGATCTTGCCTTCGAAGTCGACCGTCACGCGGTCGTTGTCTTCGGCCACGGCGTCTTGGGCGCGCTGGGCGAAGGTACGGCGCTGCTTGCGCAGGATGTCCAGGGTCTTGTCGATGGCTTCGTCGCCGACTTCGGCCGACAGCTTCTCGACTTCAGCGCCCGACAGGTCGTTGATCTTGACTTCGGGGAACACTTCGAAGACCGCGTCGAAGGCGAGCTGGCCTTCGGGCGACTCTTCCTTCTCGGTGATGCGGGGCTGGCCGGCGACGCGCAGCTTGGCTTCGTTCGCGGCTTGCGAGAAGGCCTCACCGACCTTGTCGTTCATGACTTCGTAGTGCACCGAGTAGCCGTAGCGCTGGGCCACGACGTTCATCGGCACCTTGCCGGGACGGAAGCCGTCCATCTTGACGGTGCGCGCGAGCTTCTTGAGGCGCGAATCGACTTCGTTCTGGATGGTGCCGACCGGCAGGGTCAGCGTGATCTTGCGTTCGAGCTTCTCGAGAGTTTCAACGTTCACGGTCATGGTGTCTTCCTTGTGAGGGGTGTGGCTGGTGCGCGGGGCCGGACTCGAACCGGCACGTTCTTGCGAACGTCAGGACCTAAACCTGGTGCGTCTACCAATTTCGCCACCCGCGCGATGCCAAATTTCAGGTGAATGCAAAGGCGGACGGCCTCGGCGCTGCGGAAAAACCGCTGGCCCAAGACCGTCCGCCTGAAATCGGTCAACCGCGCATTTTAAACGCAAGAATGGGGGCCTTCCGGCTTCCCCCTTTCGGGGATTTCACCCACTCTCGCGCAAGGGATACGGACCGCGCGAAAACGGCCCGTGGAAAGCGCTTTTTCAGGCCGCTTGCGGCTCCCGCTTGATGCGGAAGGCCGCGGCATACATCGCCGGCAGCGCCAGCAGCGTCAGCACGGTGGCAACAATCAGCCCGCCCATGATGGCCACGGCCATCGGCCCCCAGAACACGCTGCGCGACAGCGGAATCATTGCCAGCACAGCCGCCGCGGCGGTCAGCACGATGGGGCGCAAGCGCCGCACGGCCGATTCGACGATCGCATCCCAGGCCGGCACGCCGGCCGCCCGATCGCTCTCGATCTGGTCGATCAGGATCACGGCGTTGCGCTGGATCATGCCCATCAGCGCGATCACGCCGAGCAGCGCGACGAAGCCGAAAGGCCGGTTCAGCAGCAGCAGCGCGGCGGCCACGCCGGCGATGCCCATCGGGCCGGTGATGAACACCAGCAGCGAGCGGCTGAAGCTGTGCAGCTGCAGCATCAGCAGCGTGAACACCAGGAACAGCATGATCGGCACGCCCGCCACGATGGAGGCCGAGCCCTTGCTGCTTTCCTCGACCGCGCCCGCCACCTCGATGCGGTAGCCGCCCTGCCCGGCCGCATGCCAGCCGGCCTCGAGCTTGCGCAATTGCGGCAGCAGTTGCTCGGTCACGGTGGCGCCCTGCAGGCCTTCCACCACGTCGCCCTGCACGGTGATCGCGTAGTCGCGGTTCTCGCGCCACATCACGCCGGGCTCCCAGGTGAACACCGGTCGGGCGATCTGCGTGAGCGGGATCGAACGGCCCGTGGTCGTCGGGATGTAGGCGTTGCCGATGTCCGAAATCGCCTCGCGCTCGTCGGCCGACTGGCGCAGCACGATGTCGATCAGCAGGTCGTTCTCGCGGTACTGGCCGACCGTGGTGCCGCTGAACATCGTGCGCGATGCCTGCGCGATGGCCTGGCTCGTCACGCCGAGCGCGCGCGCCTTGGCTTGGTCGATCTCGAGGCGGATCACCTTGACCGACTCATTCCAGTTGTCGTTCACGCCGATGAGGTTCGTGTTCTCGCGCAGCACGGCCTTCACCTCGTCGGCGCGCTCACGCAGCTGGCCGGGCTCGGTGCCGACCACGCGGAACTGCACTGGGTACGGCACCGGCGGGCCGTTGGGCAGCAGCTTGACGCGGCCGCGCACCTCGGGAAACTCTTCGGCGAGCACCGCGGGCAGGCGCAGGCGCAGGCGCTCGCGCACCTTCAGGTCCTGGGCCAGCACGATGAGCTGCGACACGTTGGTCTGCGGAAACACCTGATCGAGCGGCAGGTAGAAGCGCGGCACGCCGGAGCCGATCCAGGTGCTGACGGTCTTCACGCCCTCTTCCTTCATCACGCGCTGTTCGACGCGCCTGGCCACCTCTTCATTCGCGGCGAACGACGTGCCCTCGGGGAACCAGAGGTCCACCATGATCTCGGGCCGGCTCGAATCGGGGAAGAACTGCTGCTGCACCTTGCCCATGCCGACGATGCCGAGCGCAAAGATCAGCACGGTGGCGCCGATGGTCAGCCAGCGGTGCTGCACGCACCAGTTCACCGCGCGGCGAAAGCGGTTGTAGAACGGCGTGTCGAACAGCTCGTGCGGCGGCGCGTCGGGGTCGTGCGGCTTCACCTTGAGCAGCAGCGTGCCCAGGTACGGCACAAAGTACACCGACACGATCCACGACAGCACCAGCGCAATCACCGTGACCGCGAAGATCGCGAAGGTGTATTCGCCCGTCACCGACTTGGCGATGCCGATCGGCAGGAAGCCCGCCGCCGTGATGAGCGTGCCCGTGAGCATCGGCTTGGCCGTCACGTCGTAGGCGAAGGTGGCGGCGCGGACCTTGTCGTAGCCCTCTTCCATCTTCCGCACCATCATCTCGACCGCGATGATCGCGTCGTCGACCAACAGGCCGAGCGCGATGATCAGCGACCCCAGCGATATCTTGTGCAGCCCGATGCCGAAGTAGTTCATGGCCAGGAAGGTCACGGCCAGCACCAGCGGAATGGTGATCGCCACCACCAGCCCCGGGCGCATGTCGATGTACCAGCCGAAGCGCCCGCCCTTGTGCAGGCCGAGCGCGATGATGCTCACGGCCAGCACGATGGCCACGGCCTCGATGAGCACGCCGACGAATTCGTTGACCGAGCTGGCCACCGACACCGGCTGGTCCTGCACCTGCGCCAGCTTCACGCCGGCCGGCAGGCGCTGGTCGATAGTCGCGGTGGTGGCCTTCAGCGCCTTGCCCAGGGCGATGATGTCGCCGCCCTTGGCCATGGAGACACCGAGCGCGATCACTTCCTTGCCCTGGTGATGCACCTTCACGGCCGGCGGATCGACATATCCGCGGCGGATCTCGGCGATGTCGCCGAGCTTGATCTGGTTGCCCGAGCTGCCGCGAATCGGCATCTCGCGCAACTGCTCGACGCTGGTGAACTGGCCGCCCACGCGCACCTGCACCACGTCCAGCGGCGACTGGATCGTGCCGGCGCTTTCGACCGCGTTCTGCGAGCCGAGCTGCGCCAGCACGGCGTTGAAGTCGAGCCCCAGCTGGGCCAGGCGCTTCTGCGAAATCTCGATGAAGACTTTTTCGTCCTGCACGCCGAACTGGTCGACCTTGGCCACGTCCTTCACGCGCAATAGCTGCTGGCGCACGTCGTCGGCCAGCGTCTTCAATTCGGCGTAGCTGAAGCCTTCGCTCTCCAGCGCGTAGATCACGCCGTAGACGTCGCCGAAATCGTCATTGAAGAACGGCCCCTGCACACCCGCGGGCAAGGTGCCGCGCATGTCGCCGACCTTCTTGCGCACCGTGTACCAGACGTTGGCCACCTCGGCGGCCTTCGACGAATCCTTGATCTGGAAAATGATCTGCGACTCGCCGGGCTTGGAGTAGCTGCGGATCTTGTCGGCGTACGGCGCTTCCTGCAGCGTGCGCTCGATCTTGTCGGTGACCTGCTCGGCCACCTGCTGCGCGGTCGCGCCAGGCCAGTAGGTGCGCACCACCATCGCGCGGAAGGTGAACGGCGGGTCTTCGTCCTGTCCGAGCTGGAAGTACGCAAACGCGCCCAGCACCATCAGCACCACCATCAGGTAGCGCGTGAGCGGCGCGTGGTCGAGCGCCCATTTGGAAAGATTGAAGCCGGCGGGTTTGTGTCCGGGAGTTTCAGGGTTCGCGGGGGTCGCAGGGCCTTCCGTCATTTGGCGGCACCCGCTGCGATCTCCTTCTTCGTCGCGGCCACGGCCTCGACGGCCCGTTGCTGCGCCTGCGCCTGTTGCTGGCCGTTGGCGGCGGCCGCCATGGCCTCCTTCGACTGGTAGACCGTGACCTTCTGCCCCGGCGACAGCACGTGCACGCCCGCGGCCACGACCATCGCGCCGGGCGCCAGGCCCGCGCCGATCACCGCTTCATTGCCGTCGGCCGTGACCACCTGCACCGGCTGCGAGCGCACGGTCATGCTGTCCTTGTCGAGCACCCAGACCGCCGAGCCCTTGCCTTCCTGGCGCAGCGCGCTGGTCGGCAGCTTGATCACCGCGACATCGGTGCGCGCCAGGGCCTGCGGCCGGGCGTAAACCGTGGCGCCGAGCGCCGGCGACGTGGCCGCGTCGATCGACACCTTGACCGAATAAGTGCGCGTGACCGCGTCGGCACTGGCCGCCACCTCGCGCACCTTGCCTTGCAGCACCTCGCCGCCGGACCAGCCGCGCACCGCGACCGGCGAGCCGGTCTTGATCAGCGCGGCGCGGTCTTCAGGCACCGCGAACACCACATCGCGCGCGCCGTCCTGGGCGATGCGCACGACCGGCGTGCCGGCCTGCACCACCTGGCCCGGCTCGGCCTCGATGGCGGTGATGACACCCGCCACGTCGGCCACCAGCGTCGTGTAGCTGGCCTGGTTGCCTTGCGAGGCCAGTTGTGCCTGCGCCTGCTCGAGCTGCGCCTGCGCGGCCTTCCAGGTGGTTTCGCGGCGTTCCAGTTCGGCGCCGCTGATGAAGTTCTGCGAGCGCAGCTCGGTGTAGCGCTTCAGGTCGGCAGCCGCGAGGTCGCGGTTGGTCTGCGCGGCGGCCTGCTGGGCACGGGCGGCCTCGGCGGCGAGGCGGTAGTCCTGCGGATCGAGCTGCGCCAGCACCTGGCCGGCCTGCACGTGCTGGCCGAGTTCGGCCTGGCGCTTGGTGATTTTTCCGGCGACGCGGAAGCCCAGGCGCGATTCGACGCGGGCCCGCACCTCGGCTGAGAACTCGGGCTGGGCGTCGTAGTCGCTGGTGCCGACGGTCACGAACTTGACCGCCCTCACGGGCTCGGGGGCAGGTGGTTTCGGCGAACAGCCGGCCAGAAGTATGGCGGGAAGCAGCAGCCAGGCGGCGCTGCGGGCACGGAGTGAGGCGGCGGAGGCGGTCATGAGACACCCAAGAAGAGAGGAACCGGGTCATTAATGACCCACCGGTTAGTAATCTAGGGTAAACGTTAAACAGTGTCAATGACCCGCGGGTCAGTTGAGCAAATGTTGCGCTAAGTTCTCTGCCCCATCTCGACCAGCCGGTTGTCAGGAAGCTCGAAGTAATCGGATGCCCGGCCCGCGTTGCGCTGCAGCCAGCCGAACAGCACCCGTCGCACCGGGTTCATGCCCGGCAGGTTCTCCTCGCCCACCGAGGCGCGGGAGACAAAGTACGAGGTCTTCATCGAGTCGATGGCCAGCGTCTTCTGGTAGGCCAGGATGCGGATGAACTCGGGCACGTCGGGCCGCTCCATGAAGCCGTGCCGCGCGGTGACCACCCAGATGCCGTCCATGAGCTGGTCGGCCTCGATGCGCAGGCGCGCGTCCACGCGCGGCGTGTCGCACGAGAGCACGCGCAGCACGATCACCTGCTCGTGCAGCACCTGGTTGTGCTTGAGGTTGTGCAGCAGCGCGTGCGGCACCGCCGTGGCGTCGGGGTTCAGGAACACCGCCGTGCCGCTCACCCGGTGCGGCATGTGGCGCCCCAGCGACTCGATGAACGGGCGCAGCGGCAGGCTGTCGGCCGCCGCCGCTTCCAGGCCCAAGCGCCGGCCCTTGGCCCAGGTGGTGAACAGCACCATCACCCCGGCCGCCACCGCCAGCGTGAGCCAGCCGCCCTCGGCCACCTTCAGGCTGTTCGATACCACGAAGGTCAGGTCGACGACCGCGAAGGCCAGCACGCCGACCACCACCGCCACCCTGTTCCATCGCCACAGGCCCCAGGCGACGACGCCAGCCAGCAGCGTGGTGGTCACCATCGTGATCGACACCGCGATGCCATACGCCGCCGACAGCGCCCCCGAGCTGCGGAAGCCCAACACCAGCAGCAGCACGCCGACCATCAGCAGCCAATTGACTGCTGGCACGTAGATCTGCCCGATGGCCGTGCCCGATGTCTGCACCACGCGCATGCGCGGCAGGTAGCCCATGCGCATCGCCTGCGCAGTGAGCGAGAAGGCGCCCGAGATCACCGCTTGGGACGCAATCACCGTCGCCATCGCGGCCAGCACCACCATCGGCAGCACGCCCCAGGACGGAAAGAGCCGGAAGAACGGGTTGTCGATGGCCGCCGGGTTCGCCAGCACCAGCGCGCCCTGCCCGAAGTAGTTGAGCACCAGCCCCGGCAGCGCAATGAAGATCCACGCCAGCCGGATCGGCCTGGCGCCGAAGTGCCCCATGTCGGCATACAGCGCCTCGCCGCCCGTGAACGCCAGGAACACCGCGCCCAGCACCGCCAGCGACTGCGCCCGGTGCTCGACCAGGAAGCCCACCGCCCGGCGCGGGTCGAGCGCCGCTAGCACCTGCGGCTGCTGCAGCACCTGCCAGAGACCAGACAGGCCCAGCACCAGGAACCACAGCAGCATCACCGGCCCGAAGATCTTGCCGACCACGCCGGTGCCCTTCTTCTGCACCATGAACAGCCCGATGAGGATGGCCACCGTGATCGGGATCACCGCGCGCTGCAGCACCGGCGCCTGCACCTCCAGGCCCTCGACCGCCGACAGCACCGAGATCGCCGGCGTGATCAGGCTGTCGCCATAGAACATGGCCGCGCCCACCAGGCCCAGCAGCCCGATCCCGCGCCACACCCAGGGCCGGGTCTTCGAGCCCGCGACCGCGTTGCGCGCCAATGCCTGCAACGCCAGGATGCCGCCTTCGCCGTCGTGGTCGGCGCGCAGCACGAACACCACGTACTTGAGCGTCACCACGAACATCAGGCCCCAGAAGATCAGCGAGAGCAGGCCCAGCACCGCGTCGGGCGAGAACGGCACCCCGTGCTCGGGGTTCATCGTCTCCTTGAAAGCGTACAGCGGCGAGGTGCCGATGTCGCCGAAGACGACGCCCAGCGCCGCGATCATCAGCCCCGGCCCGGCCGGATGTGCGGTGTCGCCCGAAGCGGGAAGCGAGGTCCCGGAAGCCGCGGCAGTTGCTTTCATCGTCATGGGCGAAAGAGAGATGGAAAGTGGCGACGCCGCCAGCATAGTGCCCGGACATGACGTCGCGGACAATCGTGGCGTGTCCGCCACTCCCCGCCAACCCCGTCACGCCGCCGCGCCGGCCCATTACGAAAACTTCCCGTGGCCTCGTGGCTGTGCCCGCCGCACCTGCGCCCCCGATCGCCGCGATCTACCACTTCGCCCGCACCGCCGACGACATCGCCGACGAAGGCGACGCCTCGCCCGATGCGCGGCTGGCCGAGTTGCGCGCCTACCGCGAGGAACTGGCCGCCGCCGCGCGCGGCGAAGCACTGCCCGACTCGCGCTGGCCCCACGTGTTCGGCCCGCTGGCCTGGGCCATCACCGAGTACCGACTGCCCGAAGACCTGCTCGCCGACCTGCTCAGCGCCTTCATGCAGGACATCGAGAAAACCCGCGATCGCGGCACCTACGCCGACCGGGCCGAGCTGCTCGACTACTGCCGCCGCTCCGCCAACCCGGTCGGCCGGCTGCTGTTGCACCTGTACGGCGTGACCGACGCGCAGGCGCTGGCCCAGAGCGACGCGATCTGCAGCGCGCTGCAACTCATCAACTTCTGGCAGGACCCGAGCGTCGACCTGCCGCGCGGGCGCTTCTACTTTCCGCGCACCGATTGCGATCGGCGCGGGCTGACGCCGGAGCATTTCAAGGTCTTCGAGCCGATGTCGCCGGCACCGCCGCCGCAGGAAGCGATCAACCTGATCGCCGTGGTGGCCTTCTGGGCGCGCGAGCTCATGACCGAGGGCGCCCCGCTCGTGCACCGCCTGCCGGGCCGGGTGGGCTGGGAGCTGCGCCTCGTCGTGCAGGGCGGCCTGCGCATCCTCGACAAGATCGAGGACCTGGGCTTCGACACCTTCACGCAGCGCCCCACCGTCGGCAAGGCCGATGCGCCCCTGCTGCTCTGGAAGGCATGGCGGATGCGGAGACAATCACGGCCCATGAAAGCAGCGCCTCCCCGATGAATCCCGAGCAATACGTGCAAGACAAGGCCGCCGCTTCGGGCAGCAGTTTCTATTACGCCTTCCTGTTCCTGCCCAAGCCGCGCCGCGCCGCGATCACGGCGTTCTATGCCTTCTGCCGCGAGGTCGACGACGTGGTCGACGAGGTCTCCGACCCCGGCGTGGCCGCCACCAAGCTCGCCTGGTGGCGCACCGAGGTCGCCCAGGCCTTCGCCGGCACGCCGCGCCATCCGGTCATGCAGGCGCTCATGCCGCATGCCGCGGCCTACGGCATCGAGGCGCGCCAGCTCCACGAGGTGATCGACGGCTGCCAGATGGACCTGGACCAGACCCGCTACCTCGACTTCCCCGGCCTCGCGCGCTACTGCCATCTGGTGGCCGGTGTGGTGGGCGAAGTCGCGGCGCGCATCTTCGGCCAGACCGATCCGCAGACCACCGCCTACGCCCACAAACTCGGCCTGGCGCTGCAGCTCACCAACATCCTGCGCGACGTGGGCGAAGACGCGCTGCGCGGTCGCATCTACCTGCCGGTCAACGAGCTGCAGCAGTTCGACGTGAAGGCGCACGAGATCCTCAACCGCGTGCACTCCGACCGTTTTGTCGCGCTCATGAAGTTCCAGGCCCAGCGCGCGCACGCCGCCTACGACGAGGCACTGGGCATGCTCCCGCTGGCCGACCGCCGCGCCCAGAAGCCCGGCCTGATGATGGCCAGCATCTACCGCACGCTGCTGCGCGAGATCGAGCGCGATGACTTCCAGGTGCTGAACCAGCGCGTCAGCCTGACACCCGTGCGCAAGCTGTGGCTCGCATGGAAAGTCCAGGCGCTGGGCCGGATATGACGCCCCACCCTTCGTGCCGATGAGGCTCGCCGTCATCGGCGCCGGCTGGGCCGGCCTCGCCTGCGCTGTCGAGGCCACGCGCCTCGGCCACGCCGTCACCTTGTTCGAAGCCGCGCCGATGGCCGGCGGTCGCGCGCGGCGCGTCGATCACATGCACGGCATGGCGCTCGACAACGGCCAGCACATCCTGATTGGCGCCTACACCGCCACGCTGGCGCTCATGCGCGACGTGGGTGTGGATGTCGACGCCGCCCTGCAGCGCCTGCCGCTCTCGCTGCGCTTTGCCGACGGCGGCGGGTTGCAGCTGCCCGCGGGCCGGCCGCCGCCGCTCGACCTGCTCATCGGCATCTTCACCGCGCGCGGCTGGCGCTGGCGCGACAAGGCCGCGCTGCTGTCCACCGCCGTGCGCTGGCGCCTCGCGGGCTTTCGCTGCGCGCCCGGCACCAGCGTGGCCACGCTCTGCACGGGCCTCACGCCGCGCGTGATGCAGGAGCTGATCGAGCCGCTGTGCGTTTCGGCGCTCAACACGCCCGTGTCGCAATCCAGCGGCCAGGTGTTCCTGCGCGTGCTGCACGACGCGCTGTTCAGCGGGCGCGGCGGTGCCGACCTGCTGCTGCCGCGCGTCGACCTCGGCGCGCTGCTGCCCGACGCCGCGCTGGCATGGCTCGCCCAGCACGGCGCCACCACGCGCATCGGGCACCGTGTGCGCGCCATCGCACCCGAGGGCGACCAGTGGCGCGTCGACGACGAACTCTTCGACCAGGCCGTGCTCGCCGGCGCGCCCTGGGACGCCGCACGACTCGCCCGCGCCACCGGCCTGCCCGCGGCATCGCGCTGGTGCAACATCACCGAGTCGCTGCGCTTCGAGGCGATTGCCACGGTCTACGTGCGCGGCGCGTCACCGCTGGCCGAACCCATGCTCGCGCTGCGCAGCCAGCCGGGCAGCGCACCGGCCCAGTTCGTGTTCGATCGCGGCCAGCTCGGCGGCCCGGCAGGCGTGCTCGCCTTTGTCGTGAGCGCCAACGAAACGCCGCGCGAGACGCTCGAGAAGCAGGTGCTCGCCCAGGCCGGCACGCAGCTCGGCCAACCGGGGCTGACGCCGATCCAGACCGTGGTCGAAAAACGCGCCACCTTCGCCTGCACGCCCGGCCTGGCCCGCCCGCCGGCCATCATTGCGCCGGGGCTGCTGGCCTGCGGCGACTACACCGAAGGCCCCTATCCCGCCACGCTCGAAGGCGCCGTCCTCAACGGACTGGCCGTCGCGCGCTCGCTTGCCACCCCATGACCACGACCCTGCGCTACCTCGATTTCGACTACAGCGAAGACACCGAAGACCACGGCACCTTCGACGCCATGGCCTCGACCCCGCCCGAGCGCACGCCCGAGGTGGAAGCCGAGATCGCGCTGGTGCTCGCCTGGGCCGACGCCACCTTTCCGGGCGCGCGCGGCGCGCTCGACGAAGGTGCGATGTGGGACTGCGACGTGCAGCGCACGCGGGAAGAGAACCCGCGCCTGGACACCCTCACGCTCTCGCTCAGCGGCACCGCCGATTTCTGCGCGGCGCTGCGCGAGCGCTTCGGGCTCGACTGAAAAACTACGGCCGACTCAGGCCGTCTTGTTGCGCAGCCGCAGCAGGCTCAACCCCAGCAGCACGAAAGCGCCGCCCGACACGCGGTTGAAGAGCTTGGCGCGCTTCGGGTTCGCGAACTGCTTCTTCAGCAGGCGCGCGAGCAGCACGTACGACCCATGCGCCAGCACCGAGCCGACCACGAAGGTCGTGGTGAGCACAGCGAACTGCGTGAGGATCGGCGCGTCGTGCGTGAGGAACTGCGGGAACAGCGCCGAGAAGAACAGGATGCCCTTGGGGTTCGTCAGCGCCACCGTCACGCCATGCCCGAACAGCCGGCGCGCGGAACGCGAAGGTGCCGGTGCACCCGAAGGCTGCAGTTCGGCGAACACGCTCGTGCGGCTGCGCCACTGCCGGATGCCCAGGTACACGAGGTAGCCCGCACCCGCCACCTTCAGCACCATGAAGGCCGTGGCCGAGGTGTTGAGCACCACGCCCAGCCCGCCCATCGCGGCGGCCGACACCAGGAAGAGCCCGCAGGCGTTGCCCAGCGAACTGATCATCGCGCGGCGCGGGCCGACGGTGATGGCGTTGGAGACCGCGAGCAGCACGGCCGGGCCGGGCGTGAAGGCGACGAGCAGGGTCACGCCGCAAAAGAGGAGCCAGGTGGAGAGATGCATGGGAGGAAATTCGCGCGGACGCGACGAAGAAAGCAGTGAAAGAAGGCAGCCGCAAAACTATAGTCCGGGCAGCCGCGTGCCGCTCGGGCCGTGCCGATAGTCCCTAGACCCCCGTCACCCATGATCACCTGCTACCTGCGCTACATCGTCGATCCCTTCAAGCTCAAGGAATTCGAGCACTACGGCAAGCTCTGGATTCCGTTGGTCGAGAAGTTCGGCGGCCAGCACCACGGCTACTTCCTGCCGTCCGAAGGCGCGAACAACGTCGCGCTCGCGATGTTCAGCTTCCCCAGCCTGGCCGCGTACGAAACCTACCGGGCCGACTCGATGCAGGACGCCGACTGCCAGGCCGCCTTCCGCTACGCCGAAGAGACCCGCTGCATCGTCAGTTACGAACGCAGCTTCTTCCGACCCGTGTTCCGCTGACCCGAAGAAAGTTCAGGCGCCCAGCGCGATGCACAGCGCGTGCAGGTTGGGCACGATCAGCTGCGGACGCGCGCCGTGCTCCCACGGGCGCTCGTCGCGCACCAGCCACGCGGCCTGCATGCCGGCGTTGAGCGCGCCCACCACATCGAGCGCGGCGTCGTCGCCCACGTGCAGCACGTCTTTCGGGAGCAGGCCGACCGAGGCCGCCGCGGCACGGAAGATCGGCGCGTGCGGCTTGCCGCTGCCGAAGGCGCGCGCATTGAAGGCGGTGCGGAACCACCGGCCGACGCCGGTCTTGTGGATGTCGGCGTTGCCGTTCGACACCGCCACCAGCGGGTAGCGCTCGCTGAGCCACTTGAGCGCCGGCAGCGCGTCGTCGTACAGCGTGACGCGCTGGCGCTCTTCAAAGAAGGCATCGAAGGCCGGGTCGGCCAGCGCCGGGTCTTCGCCCGCGCGCGTGAGCGCCGTTCGGATCGACTCGCGGCGCAGCGCGCTCAGATCGTGCGCGAGGTCGGAGCGCTCCTTGGCGGTGGCTTCGCGCAGCTCGCGCAGCACGCCCGGCGTGAGCAGCAACGAGGCCGTCTTCGGCGCCTCGCGCAGCAGCCACTCGTGCAGCACGCGCTCGGCGCGCTCGATGGTCGGCCAGATCGGCCACAGCGTGTCGTCGAGGTCGAGCGTGATCGCCGAAATGCGTGAGATGTCGAGCGGCGTGGCGCCGCCGGGCGCCGGGGAAGCGGAAGTCATGCCCGAGAATATCGCATGCCTCTCACGCCCCCAGACAGCAAGAACAGCAGCAACGACCGCACCGCCGTGCTCTGGTGCAACCTCGGCTCGCCCGACGCGCCCACCGCCGCCGCGGTGCGCCCCTACCTCGCCGAATTTCTGGGCGACCCGCGCGTGGTCGAGATTCCCAGGGTGCTGTGGGCGCTGATCCTGCACGGCATCATCCTGCGCACGCGGCCCGCGAAGTCGGCCGCGAAGTACGCGAGCATCTGGCTGCCCGAGGGCTCGCCTCTCAAGGTCTGGACGCAGAAGCAGGCCACCTTGCTGGCCGGCTGGCTCGGCGAACGCGGCCACCGCGTGACGGTGCGCGACGCGATGCGCTACGCCAACCCGTCGATCGCCTCGCGGCTCGACGCACTGCAGGCCGAGGGCGCCACGCGCGTGCTGGTGCTGCAGGCCTACCCGCAGTACTCGGCCACGACCACCGCGAGCGTGATCGACGCGGTGAACGACTGGAGCCGGAAGCAACGCCGCATTCCCGAATTCCGCTTCGTCAACCAGTACCACGACGATCCCGCCTACATCGATGCCCTGGCCCAGGGCATCGAAAAGCACTGGAAGACCGAGGGCCGCGGCGAGCTGCTGGTGATGAGCTTCCATGGCATTCCCGCGCGCAACATCGCGCTCGGCGATCCCTACGAGGCGCAGTGCCTCGAGACCGCGCGCCTGCTCGCGGCGCGGCTGGGCCTGGCGTCCACGCAGTACCGCACGACCTTCCAGTCGCGCTTCGGTCGCGCCAAGTGGCTGGAGCCCTACACCGAACCGACCCTGCGCGAACTCGGCGCCAGCGGCGTGAAGCACGTCGACGTGGTGTGCCCGGGTTTTCCGGCCGACTGCCTCGAAACGCTCGAAGAGATCGCCATGGAAGGCCGCGAAGCCTTCCTGCACGCGGGCGGCGAACGCTTCAGCTACATCCCCTGCCTCAACGACAGCCCGGTGTGGATCACCGCGCTCGCGGGCATCGCCGAACGCCATCTGGCGGGCTGGCCGACCCGACCCCACACGACCACGCCATGAAGAAAGACCTGCACGAAGCCAACCGCCAATCGTGGAACGCGGCCACGGTCGCACACAACAGCCACAAGGGCGACCAGGCCGCCTTCTTCCGCGCGGGCGGCTCCACGCTGTTCCCCGAGGAAAGCGCCCTGCTCGGCGACGTGAACGGCCTCTCGGTGCTGCACCTGCAATGCAATGCGGGTCAGGACAGCCTGAGCATCGCGCGCCGCGGCGCACGCGTGACGGGCGTCGACATTTCCGATGAAGCCATCGACTTCGCCACCCGGCTCTCGGCCGAGTCGGGCGTTGCGGCGCGCTTCGAGCGTGCGGACGTCTACGACTACTTCGAGGCCGCCGCCGCACGCGGCGAGCGCCACGACCTCGTGTTCTGTTCGTACGGCACGCTGTGCTGGTTGTCGGACCTCGGTGCGTGGGCGCGCGGCGTGGCGCAGTTGCTCCAGCCCGGCGGGCGCTTCGTGATCGTCGAATTCCACCCGTTCGCGCTGGTGTTCGACCCGCAGTGGAAGTTCCACTACGACTACTTCAACGATGCGCCCGTGCCCGAGGAAGGCGTGGGCGACTACGTGGCCGAATCGGGCGACGGCCTTGTGCCCGACGACCGGCCGATGCCCGGCGTGCAGGGCTTTCGCAACCCGCACCCGAGTTTCGAGTTCACCTGGGGCGTGGGCCAGGTGACGACCGCGCTCGCGCAGGCGGGCCTGGCCATCGAGCGCTTCGAGGAGTACCCGTACACCAACGGCTGGAAGCCCTTCGAGGGCATGCGCGACATGGGCGGTCGGCGCATGGCCCCGCCCGAAGGCATGCCACGCATTCCGCTGATGTACGCGCTGGCGGCACGCCGCGCCTGAACGGACTCAGAAGCGGCCGAGGTAATCCATCTTTCCGACGGGCACGCCCTTGTGGCGCAGCACGTCGTAGGCGGTGGTCACGTGGAAGAAGAAGTTCGGCAGTGCGAACTGCAGCAGGTAGCGCTGCGCGGTGAAATGCGCCTCGCCTTCGCGCGCCTTGATGGTCACGGGGCGTTCTTCCTGGCCGTCGATGAGCGCACGGTCCACGGTCGCCAGGAAATCCTGCGTCTTCGCGATGCGCGCCAGCAGGTCGTCCCAGGTCTTTTCCTCGTCGGGAAAGCTCGGCGCGGTGATGCCCGCGATGCGCGCCGTGCCCAGCTTCGAGGCGTCGCTCGCACGCTGGATCTGACCGGCCAGCGTGAGCATGTCGGGCGCGAGGCGCGCGTCGACCAGCGTCGCCGGGTCGATGCCCTGGGCCGTCGCGTGCACGAGGCCCTTGTCGAGCAGGTGGGCGAGTTGGCCGAGTCCGCGGGTGAAAACCGGCACGGACAGGTCGTACATCGAGAGGGCCATGGCGAGGTGATCTTGGAGTTGAAGTCGGCCGGATTGTGATCCGGCCGTGCCTTCAACGACCGGCCGCGCGAATAAACCCTTCGATCGGGTCCAGTTGTTCGGGCACGTTGAGCGCAGGCGCGTGGCCGCACCCCTGCACCTCGATCACCTGCAGGCGCCCGGCCGCGCCCGGCCCGCGCCGGTGCATCTCGTCGATCACCTCGGGCAGCACCAGGTCGGACTCGGCGCCGCGCAGGCACAGCACCGGCGCCTCGATCACGTCGTAGTGCGGCCAAATGAGGTAGTCGTTGTCGTGCGCGCTGAACTGCCGGACCATCGCCGGGTCGTAGTGCGGCGTGACACGGCCGTCGGCCAGGCGGCGCGTGGAGCTTTCGGTCAGGCGGCGCCACTGCGCGTCGCTGAGCCAACCGTAGGGCTTGTAGACGGTGCGGAAAAAAGCCTCGAGCTCGGCGACCGTGTCGAAGGCCGGCGGATCACCAGCATAGGCGCGGATGCGCTCGATGGCGGCCTGCGCGAGCTGCGGTGCGTTGTCGTTGAGCGTGAGGCTGGCGATGCGCGCCTTCATGCGCGGCTCGAACAGGCCCGACGCGCAGACCGTGCCGATCGCACCGCCCATCGACGTGCCCACCCAATGCACGCGGCCCAGCCGCAGTTCATCGCACAGCGCGTTGGCCAGGCGCGCGTAGAACGCGAGCGTGTATTCGTCGTCGGGCGCCGGGCTCCACTGGCTCAGGCCGCGCCCCAGCGTGTCGGGGCAGATCACGCGGAAGCCGCGCGCCGCGAAGTGCTGCGCCAGCTCGTCCATGTCGCGGCTGGTGCGCGCCAGGCCGTGCCAGGCGATGACGACGGGCGCGTTGGCAGCGCCCCAATCGAGCCAGTGGATTTCACGGCCACAGAGTTGCGCGTAGTGCGATGACGGCGTCATGGTGCTGTTGTTGTTGCCGTCGCTCATTTCGCCGCCCTCGCCCTCAACTTGCCGACGATGCCCGTGGGGAAGTAGTAGACCGACAGCACGAACAGCACGCCCAGCCACAGCAGCCAGCGGTCGGGCGACAGCAGCGCCGCGAGCCACGGCAGGCCGCTGGCGGCTTCGCTGCCCATGCGCAGCAGGTCCTGCAGGTAGCTCTGCGCCACCACGAACAGCACCGCACCGATGGCCGCGCCGTAGATCGTGCCCATGCCGCCGATCACCACGATGAGCAGCACGTCGATCATGATTTCGAAGCTCAGCGAGGTGTCGGGCCCGTTGTAGCGCAGCCAGATGGCCAGCATCGCGCCGCCCAGCGTGGCGAACAGCGCCGACAGCACGGCCGCCGTCGTGCGGTACACGACCACGCGGTAGCCGATGGCCTCGGCACGGAACTCGTTCTCGCGGATGGCCTGCAGCACGCGGCCGAAGGGCGAGTTCACGATGCGCAGCATCGCCAGCACCAGCACCACCGCCGCCACGAACAGCAGGTAGTAGCACAGCAGCCGCCCGTCGAGCGAGACGCCGAGGAACGGCTCTTCGGCGAACTCGAAGCTCGGCGAGATCAGCTCGGGCAGCTTGAAGGTCAGGCCGTCTTCGCCGCCGGTGAAGTCCGACAGCTGCGAAGCCAGCGTCTGGAACGCCGAGGCCACGGCCAGCGTGATCATCGCGAAGAAGATCGCGCGCACCCGCAGCGAGAACAGGCCGATGGCCAGCGAGAGCACCAGCGAAATGGCGAGCGAAGCGCCCAGCCCCACCAGCACCGCGCCCCAGTTGGGCCCGAGCCGCGAGGCCGAGATGGCGATGCCGTAGGCGCCGATGCCGAAGAACATCGTGTGCGCGAAGCTCACGATGCCGGTGTAGCCCAGCAGCAGATCGAAGCTCGCGACCAGCACCACGAACACCAGAATCTTGGCCGCGACGCTGAGCGCCTTCACGCCCGGGAACAGGAACGGCGCAAAGGCCAGCGCCAGGAACAGTGCCACCAGCAGCAGCGCCAGCAGGCGACTGCGCGGCATGTCGTTGGAGAGAAGTCGTTTCAGGAACATGACGGCTTTCTCCTCAACGGTTCGCCACGGGGTACACGCCCTGCGGGCGCCACAGCAGCACGGCCACCATGAGGAAGATGCTCGCGAACTGCGTGAGCGTGGGCAGCAAAAAGCCGATGTAGTTGGTCATGAGCCCCACGAGCACCGCGCCGAGCAGCGCCCCGCCGGTCGAGCCCAGCCCGCCGATGATGATCACGATGAAGATCAGCACGTTGACCTGCGCGCCCATCTGCGGCACCAGGTTCTGCTGGAACAAGCCCCACATCACGCCGCCCAGGCCGGCCAGCGCGCTGCCCACCACGAACACGCCGACGAACAGGCGACCGATGCGGTAACCCAGCGACTCGACCATCTCGCGGTCTTGCACGCCGGCGCGGATGAGCAGGCCGATCTTGGTGCGGCCCAGCGTCCAGGCGAGCACGCCGAACACCACCACGCCCACGGCCACCGCGAGCAGCCGGTACTTGCTGATGGCCGCGTCGCCGATCAGCAGCGAGCCGCGCAGCGCCTCGGGCAGCGGCAGCGGAATCTGCGCCGGGCCCCAGATCACCTTGATGAGCTCCTCGCCGATGATCATGCCGCCCATCGTGATGAGGATCTGCTTCAGGTGCTGGCCGTACACCGGCCGCACGATGAAGCGCTCGAACGCCAGGCCGATGGCGCCGGCCACCGCCATCGCGGCGAGCATGGCCGGGAACACCGCCACGAGGTTGCGCCACAGCTCGCCCGAGCCGGTCCAGTCGCCCATGAGGCCGAGCACGCTGCTGGCCACGAAGGCGCCCAGCGCAATGAACACGCCGTGGCCGAAGTTGAGCACGTCCATCAGGCCGAACACCAGCGTGAGGCCCGAGGCGATGATGAAGATGATCATGCCCATCGCCAGACCCGCCACGGTGAGCGTGAGCCAGGTCGAGAAGGAGCCCGTGAGCGGCAGCGCGACGAGCGCGAGGATGGGGGCGAGAAGCAGTGGCTTCCAGTCGAAGTCGATCTTGGTCATGAGCGCGCGCCCTCTTGGACTTGGTCTTGGTCTTGGTCTTGCTCCTTCCCCCTCTGGGGGAAGGCGGGGATGGGGGCTGACGGCGCTTGCCAGGCCGCGCTGTATCGAAGGCCGCGAGCCCCACCCCAACCCTCCCCAGCGGGGAGGGAGACATGCATCGAATACTTCATAGCGCGAGACCCAGGAGAGATTGCTGCAATTGCGCATCGGCAGAAAACGCAGCCATCGAGCCGCTGTGCACCACGCGGCCGTTGTCCATCACCGCGACGGTGTCGCCCAGGCGCTGGGCGAAGTGGATGTTCTGTTCGACCAGCAGGATCGTCACGCCGCTCGCCTTGAGCTCGCCGAAGGCCTCGATCATGTTGTTGATCATCACGGGCGCCAGGCCCTTGCTGGGCTCGTCGATGATGAGCAGCTGGCGCGGCTCGACGATGGCGCGCGACACGGCCAGCATCTGCTTCTGTCCGCCCGACAGCTTGCCGGCCGGGTGGTTCCAGAATTTCTCGACCGCGGGGAAGAGCTTGAAGATCCACTTCAGCCGCGTGTCGTCGATGGCGTCGGCGTTCTTGGCGCCGCGCGCGGCCAGCACCATGTTCTCCTTCACCGTGAGGTCGGAAAAGATGCCCATGTTCTCGGGCACGTAGGCCACGCCGAGTCCGGCGATCTGCGGCGTGTGCATGGCCGTGATGTCCTTGCCATCGAACTGCACCCTGCCCTGCGACGCATGCCACAGGCCCATGATGGTTCGCAGCGTGGTGGTCTTGCCCGCGCCGTTGCGGCCCAGCAGCATGGTGAGCTGGCCCCTGGGCACGGCGAGGTCGACGCCGTGCAGGATGTGGTACGCCCCGATGTGGGTCTGCACGCCTTCGAGGGTCAACAAGTTCGGAGTGCTCATAGGTCTTGCTCCTTCCCCTTCCGGGGGAAGGTGGGGATGGGGGCAAGCGGCGCTTGCAAGGCCGCGGTGGTGTGGAGGCCGCGTGCCCCCACCCCGGCCCTCCCCCGGGAGGGGAGGGAGAAATTCAGATTCATCGGGGCCGTCTTCATGCCGCGGCCTCCTTCGCGATGCCCAGGTAGGCCTCTTGCACCACGGGCGAGGCGATCACCTCGGCCGGTTCGCCGTCGGCCACGAGCGTGCCGTTGTGCAGCACGATGATGCGGTCCGCGAGTTCGCGCACCACGTCCATCTTGTGTTCCACCAAGAGGATGGTCTTGGTCTTGTCCTGCTTCAGCTTGCGGATCAGGTCGAGGATGACGGGCGCCTCGGCCGCGTGCATGCCGGCCGTGGGCTCGTCGAACATGAAGACCTTGGGCTCGAGCGCCATCAGCAGCGCCACCTCGAGCTTGCGCTGGTCGCCGTGCGGCAGGCTGGCCACGGTGGCGTGGGCGCGCGGCTCGAGCGCCACGTCGGCCAGGATCTGGTCGGCGCGTTCGGTCAGCGCCTTGTGGTCGCTCCAGATGCTCCACAGATTGAGCCCGTGGCGGTGCGCGCCGGCACGCGTGGCCTGCACGGCGAGCCGCACGTTCTCCAGCACCGTGAGGTTCGGGAACAGGTTCGTGAGCTGGAACGCGCGCCCCAGCCCGGCGTGCGTGCGCGCCGACGGCGACAGGTGCGACAACGGTTGCCCGTCGAGCGACACCGTGCCGGCCGTGGCCTTGAGCTGCCCGGAGATCAGGTTGAAATAAGTGGTCTTGCCCGCGCCGTTGGGGCCGACGATGGCCGTCAGCGTGCCTGGCGCGAATGCGCAGCTCACGCTGTTGACGGCCACGTGCCCTCCGAAGCGGATGGTCAGATCCCGGGTCTCAAGCATTGTGAAAAGGTCCTTGCGAATCGAAAAAATCAGCGGTGGGTGAGCGGCCTCAACAGGTGCCGATCACGTAGTAGTTGGTGCCCGTCTGCTTCAGCGTGGTCATGGCGTAGATGTTCCACAGGCCCATCGACTGGCCCGAGCCGTTGGCATAGGTCAGCCCCCACAGCGCATAGGCGCGCCCGGCGATGGTGTGCGTGTAGTTGCTCGCGGTGTAGCAGGTTCCGCCGCCACCCGAACCCGCCGTGGTCGCGCCGGTGGCGGCCGTCGACATCGCGCCCTCGACGTTGCTCGCGTTCAGTGCGGCCACGGTCCAGCTGTAGGTGGTCGACGCGGTCAGGCCGGTGTCGGTGTAGCTGGTGCCGGCCACCGGCGAGGCGTTGACCTTGCTGCCGCCGCGGTACACGTTGTAGCCACTGGCACCCGAGACGCCGGCCCAGCCGACGACCATGCTGCTGCTGGTCGCGCCCGAGGTGCCCACGCCCGTGGGCGCCGGCAGCCCGCCGCCGCCGACCGAACCGGTCACGCGGTCGATCATCGCCTTCATGGCGGCCATCTGCGGGCCCGACTTCTTGGCGTAGTTGGCGCTGTCGTAGCCCCACCAGTCCCAGCAGCTGTTGGTGGCCGCGGTGCTGGTCTGCGGGTAGATCAGGATGATGTTGTTGGTGTCGGCCCAGCGGTTGTAGCCCGTCTTCCTGACGTACTGGTCGCTCACGTCGGTGTAGTTCTGCTTGCAGCCGTGCAGCACCAGGTGCACGCGGCACGAGGTGGTGGTGCAGGCCTGCGGCACGTAGAGCCAGCCGGTGGCGGCCACGCCGTGGCCGGTGACGAACTCCGACTGGTTGAACTCGGTGAACGTGCCACCCAGCGTGCCGTTGTTGCGCGGGTTCAGCGGGCCGTACAGCTGCGTGAGGATCTCGCCCGCGAGGTCGAAGCCGCAGTTGTTGATGTACGGCGCGGCCGTGGTGCTGCAGGCGCCGCCGTAGTCGTCGGTGACCATCGCGTGGCCCGCGCCGAGGTTGTTCTTGTAGACCGTGTTGGCGGCCGGCACAAAGCTCTGGTAGTAGGTCTTCAGGTCGTCCATCACCGCCTGCTTGACGGTGTTGTCGGAGGTGCCCGAGAACAGGTACACCTTGGAGTTGGTGAGGTTCGACACCGGGTCGATCGCACCGCTGGCGGCCCAGCTGTTGGTGGTGTTCACGAGCGTCGACACCGGAATGCTGGTGCTGTGCGTCATGCAGCGCCCGGTGGCATTGAGCACCGAGCCTTCGGCGCAGTAGTACGGACCGCCGGCGACCACGCCCGCGCCGCGCTTGAAGGTGGCCGAGTAGGCCACGTGCAGCTGCACCGCCATGAAGCCACCGGCCGACAGGCCGGACACGCTCACCTCCGCCGGGTTGGCGCCGAGCGCCGGCAGCGGCACGGCCGCCGTGGCGGCCTGCGCGGCCCACGCCATGACCGCCGCGGCGGCCCACCCCTTCCACATCGCATTCCTTCGCATCGCTGGCATCGCTGTCTCCTATTGGTTTATGTATCGAACGCTTGCTTGCAGACTGACGAATCGACCGTGGAGCACGCTGGCGTGCGCGGACGCAGGCTGGCGCGTCGCCCGGCGGCCATCCGGGGCGAAAAGGGGGCGGCGCCTGCATGCGCGCCGCGGGTTCAGGGGGCGATCAGCGCCGTGTTCAGCGCTTGTTTTTGATGGGGATGTCCATCTCTTCAGGCTTGATCTCGTGCACCAGCTCCGGCACACCCCACGCGAAGGCGGGGTCGGCCTTGATCTTGAAGTGGTACATCGACTGCATCGCCTGATGGTCTTCCTTTCGGAAGGTCATCTTGCCCTTGGGCGTGTCGAAGCTCATGCCTTCCATCGTGCTGATGAGCTTGTTGGTGTTGGTGTCGCCGTTGGTCTTCTTCAGCGCCGTCACCACCGCCATCGCGGCCGAGAAACCGCCGGCCGTGAAGAAGTCCGGCGGCGTCTTGAATTCCTTGTAGTGGGCAGCGACCAGCGCCTCGTTCACCGGGTTCTTCGGGATGCCGAAGTAGTAGTAGGCCGCGCCTTCCATGCCCGGCAGCGACTTGTAGGCCGCCATGGCCGGCAGGATGTTGCCGCCCGTGGCGATCTCGATGCCGTAGCGCTTCAGGTCGAGGTCGACGATCTTGAACGGGTTGCCCGCGCCGGCCCAGACGATCCAGATGATCTTGCGGCCCGGCTGGTCCTTCAGCTTGTCGATCAGGCGCTGCGCGCCGGCCGTGAAGTCGGTGGTCGTGGGCGGCAGGTATTCCTCGTGCGCGAGCTTGGCTTTCTTCAGCGCGGCGCCGAAGGCCTTCACGCCGTCACGGCCGAAGGCGTTGTCTTGTGCGAGCGTGGCGACGGTGACGCCGGCCTTGTCGATGGCCACGGCGTTCGAGATGGCGTCCTGGCTCGAGTTGCGGCCGGTGCGGAAGATGTACTTGTTCCACTTGTCGCCGGTGATCGAGTCGGCCACGGCGGGCTCGACGATCAGGATCTTCTTGTATTCCTCGGCCACCGGCAGCATCGCCAGCGCCACGCCCGAAGCGGTCGGGCCGACCGCGAGCGCGGCCTTGTCGTCGGAGTACGCAGCAGCCAGCAGCGACTTGCCCAGGTCGGGCTTGCCCTGATCGTCCTTCTCGAGGACCACGAGCTTCTTGCCGTTGACCATCATCGTGCCGCCGGTGGCGTAGTTCAGGCCCATCATCAGGCCGGTCTGCGTCTGCTTGCCGTAGGCCTCCAGCGCGCCGGTCTTGCTGTAGACGTGGGCGATGCGGATCTCGTTCGATTGGGCCCAGGCGGGCAGGGTTGCGGCGGTGGCGCCCAGGGCGGCCAGGGCGATGAGGTGGCGACGGTGCATGTCTTGTCTCCTGATAATGGTGACTGAATATTGCACAGTTCGTGCCACCCACCTAAGCCATTGATAACAAAGGCTTCTTCATTCGGGCGCAACCGGTTTCGCCTGATTTCAGTGCATTCGCTTTGTCTTGTTTTCAGACAACTGTCTGTTGATCAGTCAGGGTTTCCCAGCAGATTCGCGACGCGCCGCAAGCCAGCTTTCAAACTGGCGTTCGGCCTGCATCCGCAGCGCGTTGCGCGTGTGGTTGCACACCGCGTGCGCGAGGCGCCGGTGCTTCTGCTGGCGCACGCCGCCCAGCGTGGCGTCGAGCAGGTGTTCGATGGTGGCCGACTCGGGCCGCCCATGCGGTTCGTCGAAGTCCATCGGCAGACCGCACCAGTGGCAGTTCGGGCCGAAGGTGGAACGCAATGCCTTCACGCTCATGACAAGCCCATCCCGGTCATGCGCTCGTACAGCGTGGCGCGCGAAATGCCGAGCAGCCGCGAGGTCGCGAGCTTGTTGCCGCCGGTGCTTTCGAGCGCGGCGGCGATCGCCTTGCGCTCCAGCTCGGCCACCTGCTGCGACAGCGGGCGCAGCAGCGCCGCCTCCTGGTCGACATCGCGCAGGCTGTGCGAGGTGTCGGGCGCCTCGATCTGCTCCAGGCCCGCCTCGCGCAGGATGCGTTCGAGCTGCGCCGCATCGATGCGCTGCGAGTCGCTGCGCATCGTCACCTGCTCCAGCACGTTGCGCAGCTCGCGGATGTTGCCGCGCCAGTGCTGGCCGGCCAGCAGCGCGAGCGCGTCGGGCGTGAGTTCGGGCGGCGCCTCGCCGCTGCGCAGCGCCATGTCTTCGCCCAGCGCCTCGACCAGCGCCGGGATGTCGCTGCGCCGCTCGCGCAGCGGCGGCACGCGCAGCGGCAGCACGTTGAGGCGGTAATACAAGTCTTCGCGGAACAGGCCGCGCCGCACCAGCTCGGGCAGGTCGCGCGAGGTGGCGGCGATCACGCGGGCATCGAACGGGATCAGCTTGTTGGAGCCCAGCGGCTCGATCTCGCCCTCCTGCAACGCGCGCAGCAGCTTGGCCTGCAGGCCGAGCGGCATATCGCCGATTTCGTCGAGGAACAGGCTGCCGCCGTCGGCCAGCTTGAACTTGCCTTCGCGCCCTCGCTTGTCGGCGCCGGTGAAGGCGCCAGGGGCGAAGCCGAAGAACTCGGCCTCGAGCAGCGTGTCGGGCACGGCCGCGATGTTGACGCTGACGAACTGGCCCTTGGCGCGCGTGGACGACGCGTGGATCGCATGCGCCAGCAGCTCCTTGCCGGTGCCGGTCTCGCCGAGCAGCAGCACCGGGCTGGTGGACTGCGCGGCGCGGCGCGCGTGGCGCTTCACTTCCACGGCCGCCGGGCTGCTGCCGATGAAACTCGCGAAGGTGTACTTGGAACGGCGCTGGCCGTCGGGCGCGTGCTGGTACAGCGGGTTGTTGCGCTGGCTGGCCAGCTCGCGCCGCGCGTCGTCGAGGTCGCGCTGCAGCAGCGCGAACTTGCTGATGAGCGGCTGCAGCGTGGTCTCGGGCTGGTCGAACAGCACGATGCCGATGGCGCCGATCACTTCGCCCAAACCACGGTCGCCGTCCTCGCGCTCTTCGCGCAGCGGGATGCGGCTCACGACAAACGTGCCGGCCTTGTTGGTCAGCAGGTCGATGAGGATCGGCTCGCCGGTGTCGAGCACGCGGCGCATCATGGTGTTGGGAATCACGTCCTCGACCATGTGTCCCATGAACTCGTCGATGGACGAAAAACCCAGCGCCGGCAGGAAGCGGCGGTAGCCCTCGTTCACCCAGACGATGCGCCCGCTGCGGTCGACCAGGAACATGCCCTGGCTGATGCTCGAAAACAAATGAAACATCGAGCGCGCGGCGAGCGCGAGGATGCCTTCGGCATCCAGGGGCAAGGCGGGCGGCGGTGCGGCGGCGGAGGGAGCAACGGGCATGCGCGGATCGTACTGTGTGCGGCGCCCCGCCCTGCAGCGCGCCGGCGCCTCGCGAGCCTGCGACATGCAACCAAAAACAAAAGCCTTCAGCAATCCTTAAGTAAATCAATCGTTTGATTTCGACCGTGCTCTAATCGCGCCGATGAACGCCCGGGACCCCTCACGCCAGCCCCACGCCGCCCCCGCGCCGCGCCCCCGCGCCGACGGCGCCGAGGCGCGCCACCGCCTGCTGCACACCGCGCTGCGACTGTTCGCCCAGAACGGTTTCGCCAAGACCTCGATCCGCGAGATTGCACGCGAGGCCGGCGTGAACGTGTCGGCCATCAGCTACTACTTCGGCGACAAGGAGGGGCTGTACGGCGCCACCTTCAACGAGCCGATGGGCAGCGATTCGAACGACCTCGTGGCCGCCTGCAACGTGCCCGGCCAGTCGCTCGAGGACACGCTGCGCATCTGCATGGCGGCCATGATCGATCCGCTCAAGCAGGGCGAGATCGTGCGCCAGTGCATCCAGCTGCACATGCGCGAGATGCTGGAGCCCACCAGCCAATGGGCCAAAGAGCTGGAGCGCGACATCAAGGGCCCGCACCGCGCCATCGTCGAGCTGCTGTGCCGCCACCTGCAGGTGGCGCGCGCCGACGACGACATCCACCGCCTGACCTTCGCGATCACAGGGCTGTCGATGCAGCTGTACGTGAGCCAGGATTTCATCGAGGCCCTGCGCCCGTCGCTGCTGCGCACGCCGCGCGCGATCGACACCTGGGCCGACCGGCTCACGGGCTACGCGATGGCGCTGGTCCAGGCCGAAACCGCACGCCGCCGCCAGGTGGCCGCCGAGCAAAGAAAGAAGCCATGAGACGACTCCGACGGATTGCCCTTGTTCTGAGCCTGCCGCTGGGCCTTGGCCTGGCAGGCTGCAGCCTCACGCGCCCGCCCGCCTCGGTGCAGGCGCCCTTCCCCGCGCAGTGGCACGCGCCCCTGCCCCACGGCGGCTCGCTCACCGCGCTGGCCGACTGGTGGCGCCAGCTCGACGACCCGCTGCTGGTCGAGCTGATCGCCGCCGCCGAAACCGCCAGCCCCAACCTCGCGAGCGCCGCGGCGCGCGTGGCCGAGGCGCGCTCCACGCGCGTGCAGGCCGGCGCGGCGCTGCTGCCCAACCTGGACGGCACGGTGTCGGCCAGCCGGGGCGTCTCGGGCTCGTCGTTCGGTTCGGGTGGTTCTTCGAGCAGCAGCAGCAGCAGCAGCGCCAGCACCGCCATCGCGCCGGTCACCACGCTGCAGGCCGGCCTGCAGTCCCGGTGGGAGATCGACCTGTTCGGCCGCCTGCGCGCCGACCGCGACGCGGCCCAGCAGCGGCTGGACAGCGCCACGGCCAAGTGGCACGACGCCCGCGTGGCCGTGGCGGCCGAAACGGCCAACGCCTACTTCGCCGAACGCGCCTGCCAGCTGCAATTGACCGTGTCCGAATCGGATGCCAAGTCGCGCGGCGAAACGGCGCGCCTCACCGACCTGTCGGCGCGCGCCGGCTTCACCGCACCGGCCGACGCCGCACTCGCACGGGCCAGCGCCTCGGACGCCTCCGGCCGCCTCACGCAACAGCGCGCCCTGTGCGCGGTGCAGCGCAAGGCGCTGGTCGCGCTCAGCGGGCTCGACGAACCCACGCTCGTGCAGAAGCTCGCGGCCTCGCCCGCGCAGCGCGCGCTGCCGGTGGTCGGCGCCATCGCCAGCGTGCCGGCGCAGGCGCTGTCGCAGAGGCCCGATGTGTACGCGGCCGAACTCGGCGTGGCTTCGGCCAGCGCCGAGGTGGGTTCGGCCGAGGCCGAGCGCTACCCCAAGCTCACGCTCTCGGGCTCGATCGGCCGCATGCAGATCCGCACCAGCGGCTTCCGCGAATCGCTCGACACCTGGACGGTCGGGCCGCTGTCGCTCACCGTGCCGCTGCTCGACGGCGGCGCGCGCGCGGCCAACTCCGAGGCCGCCAAGGCGCGCTACACCGAGGCCGTGTCGCTGTACCGCGCGAACGTGCGCCAGGCGGTGCGCGAGGTGGAAGAAGCGCTCGTGAACCTCGACGCCACCACCGCACGCAGCACCGACGCCGACAGCGCCGTGAAGAACTACCAGGCCTCGTTCGACGCCACCCAGGCCCGCTTCAGCAGCGGCCTGGCCAGCCTGTTCGAACTCGAAGATTCGCGGCGCACGCTGTTCGCCGCGCAGACCGCGCGCGTCTCGCTGCAGCGCGAGAGCACCGAAGCCTGGGTTTCGCTGTACCGCTCGATGGGCGGCGGCTGGAACCGCCCCGCCGAAGCATCGTCCCCAATGACCTCCACCCCGGCCGCCAAGGTCGCGACGTCGCCATGAAAACAATGAAGCGTTCCACCCTGTTCATCGCGCTGCTGGCGCTGATCGTCGTCGTTGCCGCAGGCCTGTGGCTCACGCGCAAGCCGGCCGACGACAAGGCCGCATCGGCCGCCAAGACCCCGGCCCAGCGCCCCGCGCTGACGGTCTCGGTCGCCAAACCCGAAGCCACCGAACTGACCGTCACACTGGCCGCCAACGGCAACGTCGCGGCCTGGCAGGAGGCAGTGATCGGCTCCGAGTCGAATGGCCTGAAGCTGGCCGAGGTGCGCGTCAACGTGGGCGACACCGTGAAGAAGGGCCAGGTGCTCGCGGTGTTCTCGCCCGAGACGGTGCAGGCCGACATCGCGCAGGCACGCGCTTCGCTCGCCGAAGCCCGCGCCTCGGCCGCCGACGCGGCCGGCAACGCCGCGCGCGCCCGCACGCTGCAGGCCACGGGCGCGCTGAGCCAGCAGCAGATCAACCAGTACCAGACCACCGAACAGACCGCCAAGGCGCGCGCCGAAGCGGCCGAGGCCGTGCTGGCCGCGCAGCAGGTGCGCGGTCGCAACACGCAGGTGCTGGCGCCCGACGACGGCGTGATCTCCGCGCGCACAGCCACGGTCGGCAGCGTGGTCGGTGCCGGCACCGAGCTGTTCCGCCTGATCCGCCAGGGCCGGCTCGAATGGCGCGCCGAAGTCACCTCGGCCGAGCTGGGCCGCATCGCCGTGGGCACGCCCGCCTTCGTGGTCAGCGCCAGCGGCGCGCAGGTCAAGGGCACCGTGCGCAGCATCGCGCCCACGGTCGATCCGCAGACGCGCGCGGCGCTGGTCTACGTCGACCTGCCCAACGTGCAGCAGAACACCGGCGTGAAGGCCGGCATGTTCGCGCGCGGCGACTTCGAGCTCGGCCGCAGCTCCGCACCGACCGTGCCGCAAAGCGCGATCGTGCCGCGCGACGGCTTCAACAACGTCTTCACGCTGCTGCCCGACGGCCGCGTGGCGCAGCTCAAGGTGCAGACCGGCCGCCGCCTGAAGGACCGCGTGGAAATCACCAGCGCCCTGCCCGAGGGCGTGCAGATCGTGGTGCAGGGCGCGGGCTTCCTCAACGACGGCGACCTGGTGCGCGTGGTGGATGCCACGCCCACGGCGACGCCAGCGAAGACGGCGGCATCTGCCCCGTCCCCTAAATAAGCAAGCACAAAGGACACGCCATGAACGTTTCCGCCTGGTCCATACGCAACCCCATTCCGGCGGTGATGCTGTTCGTGCTGCTCACCTTCGGGGGGCTGCTGTCGTTCAACGCCATGAAGGTGCAGAACTTCCCGGACATCGACCTGCCGACCGTCACCGTCTCGGCCTCGCTGCCCGGCGCCGCGCCGTCGCAGCTCGAAACCGACGTCGCGCGCAAGCTCGAGAACTCCATCGCCACCATCCAGGGCCTGAAGCACATCACGACCAAGGTGCAGGACGGCGCCGCCACGCTGATCGTCGAGTTCCGCCTCGAGAAGCCCGTGCAGGAAGCCGTCGACGATGTGCGCTCGGCCGTGCAGAAGGTGCGCGCCGACCTGCCCGCCGACGTGCGCGACCCGGTCGTCACCAAGCTCGACTTCGCGGCCCAGCCGGTGCTGGCCTTCACCATCGCGTCGTCGCGCATGGACGGCGAGGCGCTGAGCTGGTTCGTCGACAACGACATCACCAAGAAGCTGCTCGCGCTGCCCGGCGTGGGCGCGGTGAACCGCGTGGGCGGCGTCACGCGCCAGGTGCACATCGACCTCGACCCGAGCAAGCTGCAGGCGCTGGGCGCCTCGGCCGCCGACATCTCGCGCCAGCTGCGCCAGGTGCAGACCGAAAGCGCGGGCGGGCGCATCGACCTGGGCGGCAGCGAACAGCCGGTGCGCACCATGGCCACCGTGCAGTCGGCCGACCAGCTCGCCGACATGCAGATCGCGCTGAGCGACGGCCGCCGCATCCGCCTGGACCAGGTGGCGCGCATCAGCGACACCATCGCCGAGCCCCGCGCCGCTGCATTGCTCAACGGCAAGCCCGTGGTGGGCTTCGAAGTGGCCCGCAGCCGCGGCGCCAGCGAGGTGGAAGTGGGCCGCGCCATCCAGAAGGCGCTGGCCGACCTGCGCGTGCAGCGCCCCGACATCGAGCTGACCGAAGCCTTCAACTTCGTCGACCCGGTGGAAGAAGAGTACGACGGCTCGCTGCACCTGCTGTACGAGGGCGCCATCCTCGCGGTGATCGTGGTGTGGCTCTTCTTGCGCGACTGGCGCGCGACCTTCGTCTCGGCGGTGGCGCTGCCGATGTCGGTGATTCCGGCCTTCATCGGCATGCACCTGCTGGGCTTCTCGGTCAACGTGATCTCGCTGCTCGCGCTCTCGCTGGTGGTCGGCATCTTGGTGGACGACGCCATCGTGGAGGTCGAGAACATCGTGCGCCACTTGCGCATGGGCAAGTCGCCCTACCAGGCGGCCATGGAGGCGGCGGATGAAATCGGCCTGGCCGTGATCGCCACCACCTTCACGCTGATTGCGGTGTTCCTGCCCACGGCCTTCATGAGCGGCGTGGCCGGCAAGTTCTTCAAGCAGTTCGGCTGGACCGCGTCGCTCGCGGTGTTCGCCTCGCTGGTGGTGGCGCGGGTGCTCACGCCGATGATGGCGGCCTACATCATGAAGCCCATCCTCACGCAGGAGAAGGAGCCGGGCTGGCTGCGCTGGTACATGCGCGCCGTGGAGTGGAGCACCCACCACCGCTTCAAGACGATGGTGATGGCCACCCTCTTCTTCTTCGGCTCGCTGGCGATGATCCCGCTGCTCAAGACCGGCTTCATTCCGGCCGACGACAACTCGCAGACGCAGGTCTACCTGTCGCTGCCGCCGGGCTCCACGCTGGCGCAGACCACGGCCGCGGCCGAGGAAACGCGCCGCCGCGTGATGCAGATCAACCACGTGAAGAGCGTCTACACCACGGTGGCGGGCGGCAGCGCGGGCGGCGACCCGTTCGCGAACTTCGGCACGCCCGAGACGCGCAAGGCCACGCTGACGATCCAGCTCGACCCGCGCGGCGACCGGCCGCGCAAGCAGCTGATCGAGAAAGAGATCCGCACCGCGCTCGAAACCCTGCCCGGCGTGCGCAGCACCGTGGGCCTGGGCGGTTCGGGCGAGAAGTACATCCTGGTGCTCACGGGCGAAGACCCGGCGGCGCTGTCGGCGGCCGCGGGCGCGGTCGAGAAAGACCTGCGCACCATTCCCGGCCTGGGCAACATCACCTCGACCGCGAGCCTGATCCGCCCCGAGATCGCCGTGCGCCCCGACTTCGCACGCGCCGCCGACCTGGGCGTGACCAGCGCGGCCATCGCCGAGACGCTGCGCGTGGCCACGCTGGGCGACTACGACCAGGCACTGGCCAAGCTCAACCTCGCACAGCGGCAGGTGCCGATCGTGGTGAAGCTCGAAGACTCGGCGCGGCAAGACCTCGACCTGATCGGTCGCCTCTCGGTGCCGGGCGCGCGCGGGCCCGTCATGCTGAGCCAGGTGGCCTCGCTCACGATGGAAGGCGGCCCGGCCGTCATCGACCGCTACGACCGTTCGCGCAACGTCAACTTCGAGATCGAGCTGTCGGGCGTGGGCCTGGGCGACGCCAAGACCGCGGTCGAGGCCCTGCCCTCGATCCAGAAGCTGCCGCCCGGCGTGCGCATCGCCGAGGTGGGCGACGCCGAAGTGATGACCGAGCTGTTCGCCAGCTTCGGCCTGGCGATGCTCACGGGCGTGCTGTGCATCTACATCGTGCTGGTGCTGCTGTTCAAGGATTTCCTGCACCCGGTGACCATCTTGTGCGCGCTGCCGCTCGCACTGGGCGGCGCCTTCGTGGGCTTGCTGATCGGCCAGAAGGCGCTGTCGATGCCGTCGCTGATCGGCCTGATCATGCTGATGGGCATCGCCACGAAGAACTCGATTCTACTGGTGGAGTACGCCATCGTGGCGCGCCGCGACCACGGCATGAGCCGCTGGGACGCGCTGCGCGACGCCTGCCACAAGCGCGCGCGCCCCATCATCATGACCACGCTCGCCATGGGCGCCGGCATGCTGCCGATTGCCGTCGGCTTCGGCGCCGCCGACTCGAGCTTCCGCTCGCCGATGGCGATGGCAGTGATCGGCGGGCTCATCACCTCCACGGTGCTGAGCCTGCTGGTGGTGCCCGCGGTGTTCACCTACGTGGACGACATCGAGCACTGGATTCGCCGCACCGTGCGCAAGCTGCGCGGGCAGCCGGCCGATCCGCACATCGACGACGACCTGGTCGAGGACGGCAAGCCTGCGCAAAGCCACGCTTGAGGAAAGACCAGACATCTTGAAAAGAACGACAACCGCCTGGCTTGCCGCTGTCCTATTCGCCTGCGGAAATTTCGCCCACGCCGCAGACGAGCTTCGGACGCTGTTCGACCAAGGCGCCTGGCCGGAATTTCTCGAACGGGCGGAACCAGCCGCCAAGGCAGGCGATGCCGAAGCGCAGTTTCTTCTCGGCAAGGCCTACCAGGGCGGCAACGGTGTAGCGGTCGATCTCGACCGCGCGGCTGAACTCTACGAGCAAGCAGCAGGCCAGAACAACGCACGCGCGCTGAACAATCTGGCAGTGCTGATGTTGAGACACGATTCACGCAACGGTCCATCGCTCGACCCCTACAAGGCCAGAAAGAACCTCGAACGTGCGCTGACACTCGGGCTCAAATTGCCCACGCTCTTCAATCTCGGCACGGCCGAGAACGAACTGGAGCACTTCACCGCGGCGGGCGACTGGTACATCCTCGCCTACGAGGCCGGCTTCGGCGACCAGGCGCTGGAACGGGCAGTTCGCGCCTATGTCACCTCGTTGCACGATCCTTTTCGCAGCGATACCGTGGAGACGCGCGCTCAGGTACGCGAAAAAGCACTGAAATGGGGCCTGCTTGCCGCGGGCAAGGGCATGCGCAGTGCCATGCAGAACCTGGGGGCGCTTCATCACCAGGGGGCTGAATACGATCAGGCGTTGGTCTGGTTTCATCGCGCCGCCGAAAAGGATGAGCCGACCGCGTTCTATGCGCTCGGCCAGATGCACGAAGAGGGCCAGGGCGTGCCCAAGGACGCGACCCAAGCCGAACGCTGGTATGCACGCGCCGCCGCGGCCAATCACCCTTTGGCCGTGGGACGGATCAAGGAGCGCCTGTACGCGCAACTCGATGAAGCAACGGACGCTGAAGAGATCCGTCGTATCGCCGAGGAGTTGCGCAAGCTTTTGCCCGCCGCGACCTCGTCCATCGACGCATCGATCGCTCCCAAACTGGCGTTCATCGCCAAGCTCGATGCGAACGCCAAGTCGTTTCCCTCGCTCGCCAAAGGCCCGGTGAACCTGTCTATCCGATACAGCGGTGGCCGACGCCTCGACCCCGGGGCTGCTTGGCATTTGTTCAGTGTACGCACGCTGGCCGAGTACCGAGGCCTCTACATGGCGCCTGAGCTGAGCCAGACACAACGCATTGCCAGCGGGAAAGCCGATGCCAAAGGCAACCTGCAACTGGACCCGCAATTCACGGCGCGGGTACACGCCGATTTGAAAGCCGGTCGATCGCTGGCCTTTCGCTCGATCAGTATCCACGAACTGTTGCTGCCCTTCCCTGGGCCACACGGCGGAATGACCTGGGCGCTGCCTCCGTTGGGCCCGCCCTGATCAATTGACGCAGGCCCAGGGGAAATCGCGAAGGACGAGCACATCCGTCAAGCTTCTCTGCATCGCCGGCAAAAAAATGCCGCGGGCGCCAATCGCCCGCGGCACATGAACCGAAAAAGAAGGTCTGGCGCGTCAGGCGTCCAGCTGCGCCAATCGCTTCAGCTTGCGTTCGCTCATGCGCTTGGCCAGGCGCGGCAGCACCAGCACGGCGACGATGACGACGATCACGACGATCGACTCGGGACGCTGGAAGAACACGACCGGGCTGCCCTGCCCCATGGCGATGGCGTTGCGCAGGTTGGCTTCGGCGAGCGGGCCGAGGATCATGCCGACGACCACGGGGGCGGTCGGGAAGTCGAAGCGCCGCATCACCACGCCGAGCAGGCCGATGCCGAACAGCAGGAACAGGTCGAAGGTGTTCTGGCGCATGCCGTACGCACCCACGGTCGCGAAGATCAGGATGCCGGCGTACAGCTGCGGCTTCGGAATCTTGAGCAGCTTGACCCACAGGCCGACCATCGGCAGGTTGAGCACCAGCAGCATCAGGTTGCCGATGTACAGCGAGGCGATGAGCGCCCAGACCAGCGCGGCCGAGGTGGTGAACAGCTGCGGGCCCGGCTGGATGCCGTAGTTCTGGAACGCACCCAGCATGATGGCCGTGGTGTTCGACGTGGGAATGCCCAGCGTGAGCAGCGGGATCAGCGCGGCGGTCACGGTGGCGTTGTTGGCGGCCTCGGGGCCGGCCACGCCTTCGATGGCGCCGGTGGTGCCGAACTCGGCCTTGGCGTCCTTGTCCTTGGCCAGCTTCTTCTCGGTCGCGTAGCTCAGGAAGGTCGGGATCTCCGTGCCGCCGGCCGGAATGCAGCCGAAGGGCGTGCCGATGGCCGCACCGCGCAGCCACGCGGGAATCGAGCGCTTCCAGTCGCGCGACGTCATGTGCACGCGGGTCAGCTTGTTCTGGCCCTCGACCACACGGCCTTCGTACAGCACGGCGTACAGCACCTCGGCCACGGCGAAGAGGCCCACCGCCACCAGCACGATCTCGATGCCGTCGAGCAGCTCGGGCATGTTGCCGGTGTAGCGGCCCTGGCCGGTGATCTGGTCCAGGCCCACGCAGCCCATGGCCAGGCCGACGAACAGCGCCGTCATGCCGCGCAGCGTGCTCTTGCCGAGCACCGCGCTCACCGTGGTGAAGGCCAGCAGCATCAGCAGGAAGTACTCGGGCGCCGCGAGGCGCACCGCGTAGTCGGCCACGAACGGCGCGAACAGCGTGACGACCACGGTGGCGATGGTGCCGGCCACGAAGGAGCCGATGGCCGCGGTGGCGAGGGCTGCGCCCGCGCGGCCGCTCTTGGCCATCTTGTTGCCCTCCATCGCCGTGACCATGCTGGCGGTTTCGCCGGGCGTGTTCAGCAGGATCGAGGTGGTCGAGCCGCCGTACATGGCGCCGTAGTAGATGCCCGAGAAAAAGATCATCGAGGCCGTGATGTCGACCTTGCCGGTGATCGGCAGCAGCATCGCCACGGCCACCGCGGGGCCGATGCCGGGCAGCACGCCCACGGCCGTGCCCAGGGCACAGCCGATGAGGCACCACAGCAGATTGATGGGGGTGATCGCGGCCGCGAAGCCGGCCATCAGTGCGTTGAAGATATCCATGACGGGGCTCCGATCAGATCCAGCCGGTGCTGGTGAGACCCGGCAGGCTGATGGCCAGGAACTTGGTGAACAGCCAGAAGACCGGCGCCGAGATCGCCAGACCTGTCACGAAGTCGGTGCCCCAGGTGGCCGGCGCGTTGACCTTCGCCTGCCCTGCGGCGCGGCGCAGGCCCTGCACAGCCAGCAGGTAGCACAGCGTGCAGCTCAGGATGAAGCCGATGCTGGTGATGAGCGCCGCGTTGAGCAGCAGGCCCGCCGCCACCCAGATGAAGCCGGGCCAGTAGCCCTTGTCGGCGCCCGAGGGTGCGTCGAGTTCGCGGAAGCCGCCACTGAACGCTTCCCAGGTGATCCACGCGCCGCAGACCATCAGGACGATCGAGACCATCCACGGCAGGAAGTTGGGGCCGACGCCGCCGTAGCCGGCTTCGGAAGAAATGTCGATGGCGCCGTAGGCCAGCGCAGCGCCGGTCAACAGCACGCCGAGGCCGACGAGGTATTGCGGCCAGGGGGCCGCGCCCGGGGTGGCCTCAGCGGAACGCGAGACCGAGGATTCTGGAGTTGTCATTTTTTGCTCCCGCAGTCGTGGGGAAAAAGAACTGCCTCCTTCCAGAAACACCGCGGAACCGGCGCTGCCAGGCCGCAGGTGTTGTCCCCGGAAGGAGGTTGGCGCGCGCGACACGAAATGCGCGCGGCCGGGGGGCGAACCAAACTCAGACCATGCCGGACTTGACCATGATGGCGCGCAGCGCGGCGAAGTCGTCGTCGACGAACTTGGCGAAGGCGTCGCCCGACAGCACGGCCGGCGTCCAGGCGTTCTTCTTGAGCGATTCGGCCCACGAGGCGCTCTTGAGCGCGGCCAGCACCATCTCGGTCAGGGCCTTGCGCTGCTCGGCCGAGATGCCGGGTGCGCCGTACACGCCGCGCCAGTTGCCGATCTCGACGTCGATGCCCTGCTCCTTCAGCGTGGGCACGTTGATGCCCGGCAGGCGCTGGGCCGAGGTGACGGCGATGGCCTTCATCTTGCCGGCGGCGATGTACTCGGCGAACTCGCTGTAGCCGCTGCCGCCGATGGTGACGTTGCCGCCCAGGATGGCGGCGGTGGCTTCACCGCCTCCGCGGAAGGCCACGTAGTTGATCTTCGACGGGTCGGCGCCGACCTTCTGCGCGATCATGGCCGCGGCGATGTGCTCGGTGGAGCCGCGCGAACCGCCGCCCCACTTCACGCTGCCCGGGTCCTTCTTGAGCTGCTCGACCACGTCCTTCATGGACTTGAAGGGCGAGTTCGACGGCAGCACGAACACGTTGTATTCGGTGGTCAGGCGCGCGATGGGCGTGGCCTGCGACAGGTTGACCGGCGGCTTGCCGGTGATGATGCCGCCCAGCATGACGGAGCCCATGACCATGAGTGCGTTCGGGTCGCCCTTGGAGCCGTTGACGAACTGGGCCAGGCCCAGCGCACCGGCGGCGCCGCCCTTGTTGTCGTAGGCGACGGTGTCGGCGGCCTTGGCGTCGGTCAGGGCCTTGCCCAGCGCACGGCCTGTGGTGTCCCAGCCGCCGCCCGGGTTGGCGGGGATCATCATCTTGACGTTGGCGGCAGCGCGCGCCGACAGCGGCAAGGCGCCGGCAGCGGCCAGTGCGGCCAGGGACTTCAAAAAGGTATCGCGACGCATCGTTGGTGTCTCCTGAAAACTTGGGAACGGGTGGAACCTGACTTGGACCTGAGCCGCTATCATGCGCCGCCCCGCTGTCAGTTGGCTGTCCACCAGACTGGGGAAAACACCGAAGCAGCACCCACCGACCACCCACCGATCCGCGCCCCGCATGAAGCTGCTCCTCGTCGAAGACGACCCCTCGATGCAACTCACCCTGCAGCGCACGCTCGGGCGCCGGCACATCGACGTGCGCATCTGCGGCGACGGTGCGCAGGCCCTCACGCAGTGGCGCGCCATCGAGCCCGACGTGGTCGCGCTCGACCTGAGCCTGCCCAACGTCGACGGCCTGCAGGTGCTGGCGCAGGCGCGCGCCGAGGGCCTGCGCACGCCGGTGCTGCTGCTCACCGCGCGCGGCACGGTGGGCGACCGGATCATGGGCCTGAACGCCGGCGCGGACGACTACCTGCCCAAGCCCTTCGACCTGGACGAACTCGAGGCCCGCATCCGCGCGCTGCGCCGGCGCAGCCAGAGCGCCGGGCCCGAGGCAACGATGAACCCGATGGAGGTCGGCGGCCTGCGCTTCGAGCCCGACAACGGCGCCATCTACCACCGCGCCGAACTGCTCGAGCTCACGCCGCGCGAGCTCGCGCTGCTCAAGGCGCTGATGCTGAAGCCGGGCCACGCCGTCACGAAGGAGCGCCTGTTCGAGCTGGTGTTCCCGGGCGAGGCCAACGTGCAGTACGAAGCGATCGAGGTGGTCGTGTACCGCCTGCGCAAGAAGCTGGTGGGCACGGGCACGGTGCTGATGACGATGCGCGGCCTGGGCTACCTGCTGCGGGCCGAGACTTGACGGTGGGCATGCGGCAGATGATGTCGTCCTTGCGCGCCCGGCTGCTGCTCGGCATCCTCGTGCCGGTGGCGGTGTTCGTCGTGATCAACAGCGTGAGCCTGTACCGCCAGAGCCTCGCGGCCGCCACCACGGCCTACGACCGCACGCTGCTGGCCTCGGCCAAGACCATCGGCGAACAGCTCGACGTGGAAGGCTACGACGACATGGCGCGGCTGCGCGCGATCGTGCCCTACTCCGCGCTCGAGGCCTTCGAGGCCGACAACCGCAGCCGCCTGTTCTATCGCGTGTCGGCGCTCGACGGCGAAATGGTCTCGGGCTTTGCAGAGCTGCCGTTCTGGCGCGGCCGCATCCCCGACCGCGGCGCGTATGCGGCGCTGGTCGATTTCTACGACGCCGAGTTTCGTGGCCAGCCGGTGCGCGTCGCCGTGATGCTGCAGCCCGTGGCCAGCGCGCGCGGCCGCGGCATGGCCGTGGTGCAGGTCGCCGAAACACTGGAGCTGCGCGAGACGCTGGTGCGCAAGCTGCTGCTCGACATGCTCTGGCGCCAGCTGCTGCTGATGGGCGTGATCGCGCTCGTCACCGTGGTCGTCGTGCAGCGCGCCACGCGGCCGGTGCGCGAGCTCGGGGAAGCCATCGAGCGGCGCCCGGAAGACGACCTCTCGCCCATCGACGCGCCCGGCGCCCCGGCCGAACTGCGTCCGCTCATTGATGCCACCACCGAGGTCATGGGCCGCCTGCAGCGCCTGCTCGATCACCAGAAGCGCTTCGTGCGCGACAGCGCGCACCAGTTGCGCACGCCGCTGGCGGTGCTCAAGGCGCAAGTGCAGTCGGCGCGCCGCGGCGACGTGGCGCCCGAGCAGGCGCTGGTCGAGATCAGCCAGACCGTCGAGCGCGCGACCGCGCTGGCCAACCAGATGCTGTCGCTGGCGAAGGTGGAGCAGCTGCGCCAGCAGCCCGAGTCGGCGCTGCTCGACCTGGGCGACGCGGTGCGCCACATCGCGCTCGACCTGTCGCCGCTCGTGGCCGACAAGGCGCTCGACTTCGAACTGGCCACCGACGACGCCGTGACCGTGCGCGCGCACCAGTGGATGCTGCAGGAGCTCACGCGCAACCTGCTGCACAACGCGATCAAGCACAGCCCCGTGGGCGCCCCGCTCTCGGTGCGCGTGCACGCCGAGGGCGACGAGGCGGTGCTCACCGTGCGCGACGACGGCCCGGGTATTTCGACCGAGCTGCGCCAGCGCCTGTTCGCGCCGTTCGCGGCGGGCAACACCTCGAGCGGCTCGGGTCTGGGCCTGGCGATCTGCCGCGAGATCGTTCTGGCGCTGGGCGGGCGCATCAGCTTGGACAACCGCACCGCGCCCGGCGCCGGCGGCACCGTGACCGGGCTCGACGCCGTGGTGCGGCTGCCGCTGTCGCGCCACAATGGCTGACCTTTCTTTTCCGACCTTCATGGACCGTCTGCGCATCGACAAGTGGCTCTGGGCCGCCCGCTTCTTCAAGACCCGTTCGCTGGCCGCGGACGAAATCGGCAAGAACCGCATCCAGGTGAACGGCGACGTCGCCAAGGCCTCGCGCGAGGTCAAGGCTGGCGACACGGTCGCGATGCGCATGGGCCCGCTCACGCGGACCGTGACGGTGCGCGGCCTCAGCGGCCAGCGCGGCCCGGCGCCCGTGGCCCAGCAGCTGTACGAGGAAACGCCCGAGAGCCTGGCGGCGCAGGCTGCCTTCCGCGAACAACGCCGCATGGGCAGCGAGCCGGCACTGGCCATCGAGCAGGGCCGGCCCACCAAGCGCGACCGGCGCGAGATCGACGGCGTGCGTCACCAGGCCGAGTGGGACAACCGCTGGAGTGCGTCGATCGACGACAGCAGCGACAGCGACGACGACCACCCGCCGCCGCGCGGCCGCCCGCAGCGCTGATTCGCGTACCCTGCGGGCTTCGTTTCTTTTTTGACGGAGCGCTCGCAGATGTCCAAGTTCAAGAAGTACCGCGTCGGCAGCAAGTTCAGGCTCTCGCGCATCGATCCCGACGACACGTCCTTTCTCGTGGGCGACGAGGCGGCCGAGCGCGACGCGCTCGATGCCATGTCGCTCGAACTCGACGAGTTGCAGGATCTGCTGCACGCCGAAGGCCGGCGCAAGCTGCTGCTGGTACTGCAGGGCATGGACACCAGCGGCAAGGACGGCACGGTGCGCTGGGTGTTCGCGCGCACCTCGCCGCTGGGCGTGCGGGTGACGGCCTTCAAGGCACCGAGTGAAGACGAACGCGCGCGCGACTACCTCTGGCGCTGCCACGCGGTCGTGCCGCGCACCGGCGAGATCATGGTGTGGAACCGCAGCCACTATGAAGATGTGCTGGTGCCCGTGGTCGAAGGCTGGATCGACGGCGACGAAACCCGCCGCCGCTACGCGCAGATCAACGATTTCGAGCGGCTGCTCACGGAGACCGGCACGGTCGTCGTCAAGTGCATGCTGCACATCGACAAGGACGAGCAGCGCGAGCGCCTGCAGGCCCGCATCGACACGCCCGGCAAGCAATGGAAGTTCAGCATGGGCGACCTTGAGGTGCGCACCAAGTGGGCCGACTACCAGAAGGCGTATCAGGACGCGCTGGCCGCCACCTCGACCGACCACGCGCCGTGGCACGTGATTCCGGCCAACAGCAAGCGGCACCGCAACATGGTGATCGCGCAGCTGCTCGTGAAGACGCTGCGTGACATGAAGCTGAAAGCCCCGCCGCCCAACCCCGCGCTCAAGGGCATGGTCGTGAAGTGAGCCGACCCGCCTGGCGGGTGGTGCGGGCTCAGGAGCGGCGCACGGGCGCCGTGGAGCGCATCGGCGTCTGCGCCAGCACGCGGCAGTTGCCGAACTCGCAGCGCACGGCCCAGGCCACGCCGTTCGCGCACGGCACGCTGTAGTTTTCGTAGCCCGGCCCCTTGGCCGTCATCTCGGCGCGCGGCTGCACGTTGCAGCGGCCGGCCTTGGCCAGTTGCTCGACGTTGTAGGTGTCGACACCCGTGCGGCGCGGCTTGAGCGCGAGCACGGGGTTGAAGGTGTTGCCGTAGAACGTGTCCTGCACGTTCGGGTCGAGGTTGCGGTAACCGCGCTTGGCCATGCAATGGACGATGGCGATCTGCTGGTGTTCGGCAATCAGCGCGCCGCTGGGGCGGCTGTTCCAGTCGATGACGGCGGCGGTGACGCCGGTGTACGAAGCCGCGGCGACGATGCCCTGGCCATGCACGGTGATGAGGCCGAGGCCCAGTGCGGCCCACATCGCGTCGCCGGATTCGCTGCGTGCGGTGATGCGGGTCGCTGCGGTGCGGCAGTCGGCCACGTCGCTGTCGTAGCGCGCCTTGTCCACGCCTTCCATGGCGACCATCGGCATGTACGACATGCCGGTTCCCTTCCCGGGTCCGGTCGGCGGTGCGCTGGCGCATCCGGCCAGAACCACGGTGGCCAATGCCATGCTGAGCAGCAACTTCATGGGATTCCCTCGTCCTCTTCGCGGTAGTTGCGAGGGATTTAACCATACATATAGTTACTTCTGAATCGACTTGTCGCGGATGAGCGACGCCCTCCGTGCGGGGATTTCGGCGCGCGATCCGGGGCGCGCAAAGGGGCAAGGTACAGTTTTCACCCGCTCCGCGTTCCCCCGTCCATGCACCGCACTTCCCGGCTTTCCGTTTCCCACCTGCTCCCGCTCGCACTGGCGGGCCTTCTGGCCACCGCATCCTTCGGCGCCGCGGCCCAGCAGGCGCAACCGTCCCCCGTGGATCTGGCGCGCAAGAACGCCTGCATGGCCTGCCATGGGCTGGTGCACAAGCAGGTCGGCCCGGGCTTTGCGCAGATCGCCGACCGCTACCGCAACGACGCCGCCGCGCCCGCGCGCCTGGCCGACAAGATCCGCAACGGCAGCGTCGGCACCTGGGGCCGCGTGATCATGCCGCGCCAGTCGCTGGTCTCGGAGGCCGACGCGCAGGTGCTCGCGCGCTGGGTGCTGGCACAGCCGCAACAGCAAGCGCCCGCGCGCTGAATCGCCGCTCAGGTCGACAGCTGCGACGGCGTGGCCGACTCCACCCGGAAGTCCGTCGGGAACGTCCAGGTGCCGGGCGCGTCGCGCTTGCCCAGTTGGCTGAGCTGGTAGCCCATGCCCCAGACCGCGTGCAACGACAGGCCGTGCGGCTGGTCGACGTACAGCCCCAGCTTGCGCCGCAGCTTCGACACGTTGGCGTCCAGCGTGCGCGAACCGGCGGCCACGCCGCTTTGCCAGCCGATCATTTCCAGGTGCTCGCGGCCCAGCGGGCGGTTCATGTGGCGGAAGAATTCGGCCGCCAGATCGAATTCGATCGGCGTCAGGCGAATCTCGGTGCCAGCCACGTCGACCATGTCGAACGGCGACAGCAAGCTGAATTCCTGCCATTCGAGGCTGCGCGGCACGACCGGCCGATTGCGCTGCCGCAGGAAGAACTCGAGCATGAAATACATCTCTTCGAAGGTCGACGGCTCCGGCAGCACGGCGTCGTCGGGGCCGGCATGCAGCAGCGACAGCCCGCGAATCTGCCGCTTGCGCGCACTCATGATCAATGGGGTGTTGTAGCGCAGCGTTTCACGCACCTGGCCCACGAGTTTTTGCACATCGTCGGGCGCCGACGGAATTGAAAGCAGCAGCGCCTCGAAACTGCCGGAAGGGGCAACCTGCGAAATCAATTCGTCGATATGCGAAAAGGCGACGGGCGTATAACCCAGCATCTTTACGGCACGGCTGGCATGCCACCGCGTTCGGGGAGAGGGGTCCAACACTGCAATGTGCGGGGAGTTTTGCTCAAACATTGAAAATTACCTTGCACACCGTGGCGTTACAAACTTCTATTTTTGCCTCGATGGCCGAAGAATTACCCTTGTTCATTCAAGCTCCCCGCAATAAATTGCTTTGAATTGTTTGGGATGGATTCATTTTTTTACAAATGAATTTCTATTCGCCTGAATTCCTTGAGAAGTGAATTTATTCCCAAATAAAGTTCACAGGTATGAGTGAAGTGAACAGAAATATGAGGATCGGGCACAGCGGCAGCGCCGTGCCCGAAATGCGCCGGCAGCGCGCCGGTCAGTGGGCGAGCAACGCCTTGCCTGCCCCGGCCAGCTCTCGCTGCAAGGCAAAGGCACGCGGCGTACAGCCGTACTTCTTGCGGAAGACGAGGCCGAAGTAGGCCGGGTCGGCAAAGCCGCAGTCGTAGGCGACCTGGGCGACGAACTTGCGCGCGCCTTCGGGGCTGCGCAGCATCCGGGCCGCGGCGTCCAGGCGGTCGCCCTGCAGGGTTTCCAGGAAGGTCATGCCGCGGCCGGCCTTGGCAAACACCTTGTGCACATAGCGCACCGACACGTTGAAGCTGGCGGCCAGCTTCTGCGCGTCGATCCCGGTGTCGGCATGGTGGTCGCGAATCCAGCGCCGCATGCGGGCGTGCAGGTCACCATCGCGCGGCGATACGCGCTCGCCCAGCGCGCCCGGCCGCGCTGCCAGTCCGTTCTGTTCCAGCGCGAACGACAGCATCGACATCAGGTGCTCGCCGAGCAGCTGACGCTCGGCCGGACTCCGGATGCTGCACAGGTGTTCGACGTTCAGCGCGCGCAGGTAGCCCGACAGCATCCCGGCCCAGCCCTTGCCGGCCGCCAGCCGCAGATCGGTGGACTGGTCCGCATGGGGCAGCCAGCGGTTCACCACCGCTTCCGGCAGTCCGAGCGTCCACGAATTGGTGACCTCGGTCGAGCGCAGGCGCAGCGGTTGCCACGAGTCGATCAGCACCATGTCCCCGGTGCCGAGCTCGACGCGCCCGCGCTGCTCGCTGATGGCCAGGCCGCCTTCGAGCTTGATCAGCAGGTGATAGGGGTACACCTCGGCCCCGAGCATCTGGCTCGGCCCGGTGCGCGCGATGCTCGCGCCGCTGCCATGCACCCGCATGAAAGCCAGCCCGGCCGTGTCGACGATGGTGAGTTCCTGCTGGAAGTCGGTGCGATGGGTGCTGTCCAGCGACCCCACATGCGGACCGATTTCATCGGCCCAGAAGGCGAACCCGTCCTTGCGCGACACCATGCCGGTGTGAACGCGCTGGACGCGACTGTCGGTCTCGGACATGCGGCTCGCCTTCCTCCATGCAGCCCGGCGCAACGCCAGAAGCCGCGGGTCACGAACGGGGACTCCCAGATTTTTTTTCCTGACAGGTCCGCGTGGACCTCGGATAATTTTTACAAACGATAACAGAGATAACAGCCCGGGTGTTCGGGGGGATGGAGCGGCGCACCAACCGGCGCAAGCTGCTGACGCACCACGCTCTCGGGCCGCGCCAAGGGCCGAATCGGCGCATCGATCCGGGCCCGTTTCCCCCTTCGGCCGAGGCGTCTGCCGGGCAATTGCATCTGAATGTGAATCACGACACATCCGTGCCGCGAAAGCGAATGTCAAAGAAGGGCGCGATTCGTAGCATTCATTCGAATCGAACGTCAACCGGAACTTTCTCTACTGGGGATGAAATGGCTGCTCTGTATTTCACGGAAATCGAACCTTTCGGCGCACGATGGCGCGCGGCGCTGGCGTCCTGCCTGCCGGGCCCGCGCCGCGATGCCGACGTGGTGCGGTCTTCTTCTCCCCTGCCGCCGACGGACCGGGTGTGTGCGCTGGTCTTCATCGCCAACCTCGCGCAACTGGCCGACACCGACGGCCCCGAGGTGGCGGCGGGCGTGAGCCGCGAGATCCGTCGCCGGCTCTTCGCGGCCTTTCCGCCATCGGGCGACACCGACCTGAGCTGCCTGCGCGACGACTGCTTTCTGCTGCGCACCCGCCACGCACAGCTCGACGACCTGCTGGCAGCCCTCGGTCGCGAGCCGATCTTCGTGAAGGGCATCGCCGCGCAGCCGCAGCTGCACGCCGACTGGATCGCGCTGCGCGACAGCGGGCCGATGAGCCCGGCCGAGATCGAACTGGCGCTGTGGGCCGCCCAACCGCATCCCGCGCCCGCGCCCACGGCCAGGGCGCGGCCTGCGAGCGACGTCGTGGTGGATGACATCGAGCACGTCTACGACCTGCGCATCGCGCGGCAGGGAGATGCCCTGTGGCTGCGCGAGCGATGTCTGCGAGGCGCCGAGGAACGCGCCCGGATCGACACGCTGTTCGCGCAACTCCAGCCCGGCTGACATGGCGTCGTTGCCTGCAACCTGTCGCAGCCCGGTCCGGCGAAGGGGCGCTCGATGGCGAGCTGCCCCGGGGACGCCGCACCGTCCTGCGCCTTGACCGCCGCCCGTGGATTCGCGCATGCGCATGAACCGCCGCCGGTCTCGCAACCGCCCTGGCCATGTATCTCCATCCCCTGATCGCCAGCGTGCCGCCCGACGAGCGCGCCGCCCTGATTCGCAGCAGCGCGCTGCATTCGTACCGGCGCAACGAGATCGTGCTGCAGTCCGACACGCACACCGACCGCATCTACTGCGTGGCCACGGGCCTGCTGCGCGCGGTCGACCGCGACGTGACAACCGACTTCATCCGCCGCGGCGATTTCTTCCTCGGCCCCTCGCTCGGCGAGAACAGCTACCAGGCCACCTCGACGCTCGTGGCCGCCCTGCCCTCGTCGGTCTACCACCTGCCCGTGGCCGCCGTGCGCCGGCTGTGCGCGCTGTACCCCGAGGTGACCATGGGCCTGCTGGAGATCGCGATGAAGCGCGTTGCCATGGTGCGCGGCCAGCTGCGGCGCATCTCGTCGCTGTCGTCCGAAAGCCTCGTGAGCCGCGTGCTGCACGAGCTCACGCAACTGGCGCCCGCGGCCACCGGCGGCTACGACAAGCGCATCACGCAGGCGGTGATCGCGTCGTACTCGGGGCTGTCGCGCGAGGTCGTCAACAAGACGATGCGCGACATGGAAAGCCGCGGGCTGGTGCGCCGCGACGACCAGGGCGTGCACGTGCCGCCGACCTTCGCCTCGACCGATTTCGGCAGCCTGCCGCCCGAAGCGCGCGCGCTGTCCGACGAGCTGTGCGCTTGGGACGGCGACAGCCCCCCAATGCCATGACACGCCACGTTCATCGCGCCCGTGGGGCGCGCCGGCTTCCTGCAAACTCGCCGTAGAAAAGAAGTACCGAAGCCACGATGCCCAAAGGAATTCCGAACCCCGCCGACATGTACGGCATCTCGCCGCGCCCCTGGGGCTTCGAGGTGTCGCTCATGCGAAACGGCGTGCGCTACGCGCGCCTCTTCGGCCACGCCAGCTACGGCGGTCCCCAGCAGGCGCTGCGATGCGCACAGGCCTGGCGCGACACCATCGTGAAGGAGCACCCGCCCATCGCACGCAAGGAACGCGCGCAGACCCTGCGCAGCAACAACAAGACGGGCGAGCCCGGCGTCTCCCCGCGGCTTTCCGCACAAGGCAAGCCCGTGGCCTGGCTGGCCAAGACCTACCTCGGCCACGAAGAGATCCTGCGCGCCGAATTCGAACTCACCGACTGGGGCCACGCCGCCCGTGCGCAAGCCGTCGGCGAACGGCAACGCCAGCTTGGCCGCATGGTCGGCCTCGCGCGGGTGCATCCCGCCGAGGAAGCCATCCGCCAACGCCCACCGCCCGGCGACGAAACGGCGCTGCCGCGCAAGCGCTCGAAATCGGAGATCGTTCGGCGCAACAACACGAGCGGTGTCAGCGGCGTGCAATTCAAGACACCGCGCCCCGGCCATCCCGGGTACTGGGTGGCGATCACCTACACGGCGGGCAAAGGCAGCGTGAGCAAGTCGTTCTCGGTGCGCACGCTGGGCCACGACGTGGCGCGCGAAATGGCGATCGCCGAGCGCCAAAAACAATTGCGCGCCAAGAGCTCCTGAGTTGCCGCGGACCTCAGCGCTCGGACTGCCCACTCCTGCGCGCGATGACCGCGTCGCGCACCGCGCGCTTCGACGCCAGCTGCGCCTTGCCGCAACGGCTGCAGCGATAGAAGCGCAGGCTCGGAAACAACTTCATCCACGGCCGCCGATGGATGCGCTCCAGGCGAGCCAGTCCGCACCGGCAGCGCACGAACGGGTTGCCGAAAGCAAAGCCCAGCGCCGAAGCGCGGCCGTGGTGTGTGATTGCGTACCCAGGAGCGTCGGTGTGCATGGGGGTCATCGTGCCGGCACGAAGGCACGCCGCGCGCCCGACTGTGATCCCCGTCACTTGCCGCCGCAACAAAGCGGCGTGCGGTGATCCGCGCCTAGGCGGCAGCAAGCTCCTGCGGCTCACCCAGCGACAGCATCAACCGGTTGGCCCAGTTGAAGAACGCCGCGCCATGCACGACATCGGCAATCGCCAGATCGTCCAGCCCCTGCGCGCGCAGTGCGTCGACGTGCGCGGGCCCGAAGGTCGATGGCGTGGCCGACAGCGCGACCGACGCTTCGACGATCGCATTCCAGCGCGCACCCAGATCGGCCTGCACGCCCTCGTCGAGCAGCCGCTGCACATCGTCCGTGCGCTGCGAGAAGTGCGAGGCAAAGCGCGCATGCACCGACGCGCAGTAGATGCAGCCGTTGAAGCGCGACGCGGCAGCGGCCGACAGCTCGCGCTCGGCGCGCGGCAGGCCGGCCTCGGGGTTGTAGAAGATGTCCTTGTCGGTGCGTGTGCGCGCGCCGAGGATGTCGGGGTCGCGTGCCAGCAATCGGAAGTACGGCGACCTGGCGCGCGACGCATCGACGAGGCCTGCGAAGTGGCGCTCGGTCAGTTCGTCCTCTCTCAGCGGCTCTAGCCAGGGCCGCCATTCGAGCTGCGCCTGCGTGAAGGTGCGCGGGTGCGTGTTGCCGGGATGGTTCAGGGTCGATTCAGTGCTCATGGGGGCGCTCATGCGGAAGTGGTGACCAGCGCGCGCAGGCCGATGACGACGCGGATCTGGAACGCGAGGAACGCCACCAGCTGCGACAAGGTGACGATCTCGGTGGTGCGCCATCCCGCATCGAGCAGCGCCTGCAGTGCCGCCGGGCTGGCATCGCGCGGATGGAAGACGAGCAGGTGCGCATGCGCCAGGCCTGCCGAGAGCCGCTCACCGAACACGGCGCGGTGCGCGTCGTCGACAGCGTAGACCGGGCCGACGTCGTCTTCCACGCTGAGCGGACCTTCCGGATAGCGGCCATACGGCCCTTGCGCGGCGCCGCGTGCGACTTCGGTTTCGATGGCCTGCGCCACGCCCTTCCCCGCCAAGGTCTCGCGATAGAAGCGCGCCACGTCAGGCTGCCTGTGCAAGCCGGCGACGAAGGCCGCGACGGCGAAACGGTCCGCGATCTCGAAGTGCCCGGCCACGGAGTCGGTCGGCGCGAACAGCGCGAGATAACTCTGTTGCGCCTGCGTGCGCGCTTGCTCGCGCTGCGCGCGCAGTTGGTCGAGCGCACTGCCGGGCGCAATGCCCACCAGCTGGTCGATCACGTCGACGGGCTGGAGAACGGGAGGAGAAGAGACAACAGCATTCATGAGAAGCAGCCTAGAGAAGCGCAAGCGATTGAAGGTCCGGCACGCCCGCATCGCGCGTCCAGCCCAGGGCGGGCGCAACGACGGTGGCGGTCAGTTCGATGGAACGCAGGATGGCCGCATGCGGCGGGTCGACCGAATGCACCTGGCACACGAGGTCGGTCACGCGCGCGAGCGTGCGGTCGGCGTGCAGCGAGGCGATGACGTCGTCGGGCGCGCCGACATGCACGTCGTACGCGGCAATCAGTTCGTCGAGTGGCGCGTCGGCGCGGACGCGGTCAGCAAGGCCAACCTGCCCTGTGGCAGCGGCTTGCACCACCGCGCGGCGCAACCCGATCTCGGCGAGGCGCAGCGCCTCCTTGCGGGTGTCCGCCACGAAGACGCTGCGCGAGCCCACGATGCGCGGCGTGCGGCCCAGCGGCAGCGCGGCGAGGTAGGCGTCGACGATCGGGTCCTGCAGTTCGGCCAGCGATGCATGGGGCGCCTGCGCAGCGCGCGGTTGCGTGCGCGAGAGCATCAGCCCGTCGCCGGCTGTGCCCGCGCGCGTACCGCCGCTCACCGAGAACGTGGCCTGCCAGAGCCGCCCGAGCAGTTGCGCGCCCGCCGGATACAGCGTGTCGCCGCCGGGCAGCGGCCGGCCGGCCCAGGCATCGCGCACCGTGGCGAGTTGTCGCTCGAACAGCGCCGCGCGGTCGTCGCTGTCCAGCCCGAAGGCCGCGAAAGACGCCGGCGTGCCGCCCGTGCCGACGCCCACTTCGAGCCGGCCGCCCGAGAGCAGGTCGAGCACGATCGCGTCTTCGGCGGTGCGCACGGCGTTCTCCAGCGGCAGTGTGACGATGCCCGTGCCCAGGCGGATGCGCCGCGTGCGCGAGGCCACGTGGGCGAGGAACACGAAGGGCGACGGCAGGCCGCCCTCGTGTTCATGGAAATGATGCTGCGCCACCCATGCCGAATCGAAGCCGAAGGCCTCGGCGTGGGCGATCTGCGCGGCAACGAGGCGGTAGCGCTCGGCGGCGGGGGCATCGTCGAGCAACCGGCTGAAAAAGCCGAGCCGCTTGCGCGGGGAAGTGAAGGTACCGGGCATCCGAAGGCCTGCGTGATCGAGAGCCTTCGAGTGTTGCGCCGCAAGCCGGTCGAATGGAAATCCGGTTTTCGCGCTTGCTTATGCGCTTTGCGCGCATCGCGCGTTCAATGCGGCACCGCGGGCGATCGCCGTGCGAGGCGCCGCAACCAGCCGACGCCCGCACCGACGCCCACGGCCATCAGCCCGGTGGTGGCGAGCATCGCTGCCGTGTGCAGCGCAACAGCCGCAAACGCCAGCAGCAGCGAGCCATTCATCGCACCCGTCGATGCATCGCCCATGCACAACGGGATCAGCGCCGGCACGAGCATCAGGCCGGCGCCATGTGCGGTGGACATCATGAAAGACCACAGCGCCAGCCCCGCATGCCCCGCCGGCGCACGCGCCATGGCAGGCAGTCGGCCCGACAGGTGAACGAGCGCGACCACCGCGAACAACCCACCGGCGAGCCACTGCAGCAGGCCCCGGTCCATCGACAGGCCGAGAGCCACCGCGACGACCACCAGCGCGACCGAAGCCACATGCCCGACCGCGATCGGCCACAGGGCCCGCAGCGCCTGCGCCTTGTCGTGCGCGCGCAGGCCCCACGCGGCGGCGAACATCCAGCCGGTGGTGGGGTTCAGGCCGTGCAGGACGCCCATTCCCGCCACCACCAGCCAGGGCCAGAGGCTTGCCATGATGCTGACCGTTCAACACGCCAGGTCGCGCGCTTTTACGACTTCGCGTGACAGCAGCCACCGGCGCTAGCAGCAGGCGCGGGTTCGTAGCGATCGTGGTGACGGAGCCACTCCATCGTGTAGGACGCGTTGTGCTCGTCGCGGCCCTTGGGCACGAGGTCGAGCATGTTGTAAGTGCCCATCATCACTTCCACGCCGCGACCGTAGGTCGAGTAGGTGTGGAACACGTCGCCGGCGTCGTCCTTGAAGAACACGCTGACGCCGGGTGCTTCTTCGCTCGGGAACGGCTGCTTCACGTAGTTGTAGGCGACCGCGCCGCTGGCCATTTCGTCGGCCGTGAAGCTCACGCCGAAGTCGTGGTTGAAGTCGTTGTCGTGCGACGAGACCCAGGTGAACTCCCAGCCCATGCGCCGGCGGAAGGCCTCGATGCGGGCCAGCGGCGCGCGCGAGACGGCCAGCAGCGTGACGTCGCGGTGTGCGAGGTGCACGCGCATGCCATCGGAATGGTCGGCCATGAACGAGCAGCTCTTGCAGCCCTGCTCCCAGTCGGGGCCGAACATGAAGTGCTGCACCAGCAACTGGCGGCGGCCCTCGAACAGGTCGGCGAGCGAACGGCGGCCTGTGGGGGTCTCGAAGATGTAGGCCTTCTCGACGCGCGTCCACGGCAGCGAACGGCGCTCCTCGGCGATGCGGTCGCGCAGCTGGGTCAGCTCCTTCTCGCGCGCCAGCAAGGCCTTGCGCGCGTCCATCCAGCGGTCGGGGGTCACGACGGGGTGATTCACGGTGGTGTTCATGGTGTGTGTGCTCCTTGGCTTGTGTGTCGTTCGTTCAGGCCGTGGCGGCCTTCGGGCGGCGCACCGCGCGGACCTTGCTGGCCCGGCCGTCGCCGGCATAGAAGAGCCCCGCGCCGTCGGACTCCAGGCCGCTCACGCCGACGCCGTTGGGCATTTCGAGCCGCGCGATCACGTCGCCATTCGCGGGGTCGATGCGGCGGATGTCGCTCTGGTCGCTTTCCCAGGTGCCGTGCCAGAGTTCGCCGTCGACCCAGGTCACGCCGGTGACGAAGCGGTTCGATTCGATGGTGCGGCGGATCGCACCGGTCGCCGGGTCGATCTGGTGGATCTTGCGGTCGCGGTACTCGCCCACCCAGAGGCTGCCCTCGGCCCAGGTGAGGCCCGAGTCGGAGCCGTTGCCGGGTGCGGGAATCGACGCCAGCACCTTGCCGGTGGTGGCATCGATCTTGTCGATGCGCGCCTCGACGATCTGATAGAAGCAGGTGCCGTCGAAGGCGGTGCCGGCATCGCAGGCGACGTCGATGCGGCGTGTCGCTTCGCCGCTAGCGGGGTCGAAAGCGACCAGCTGCCCGCCGGTGGCGGCCCACACCTGGTGGCCGTCGTGCGTCACGCCGTGGATGCGCTCCACGCCTTCGAACGGGCCGTATTCGCGCACGATCTCCGCGGCCTGCACCGCGCCTTCGAACCGGTCCTTGCCTGCTGCCTTCCTGCTCTGACTGTTGTTGCTGCTGCTCATGGGGGGCTCCTGTAGGTGCGCCACGGGGCAGCGCATGAGCCCGACTCTATTCAATCGGCAGTGCGGCGGGGAGTAACAAGATCGTCGTGAATCCCGCCAGCGGTGGGGCCAGCCAGCGGCGCGCCCGCGTCTGCCCGATGGCACGCACGCGCCGCTGCGCCTCGAGTTCGACCAGCGCGCGCTGCACGGTGCGCTGGCTCGCGCCCAGGGCCAGCGCGAGGGCCGAGGTCGACCAGGCGGCGCCGTCCGACAGCAGCGCCACCAGCGAGGCCTGGTCGCCGTCGATGGGCGGCGCCAGCACCACGATCGGTCGCGCATCGTGCGGCGTGAGGATGAAGCCCTGCGGTGTCGCCTCGATGCGCGCCATCGGCTTGACGAGCGCGCGCAGCCGGCCGATCTCGACGCGCAACCGCGCGCGGTGCGTTTCGTCGGGGTCGCGGGTGCGGAAGGCGTCGGCGATCAGCGCGTCGCGGTCGACATCACCGGGCCAGGCCGCAGCCAGCGCACGCGCCAGCGAGAACAGCACGGGCCGTCGCGCGAGCGAACGCCAGGTGTCGCCGCCGCCGACACCGCGGCGGCAGGCATCGACGACGAGCGCATCGGATGCAAGCAGCGCCTCGACCTCGTCCAGCCGCAGGGCCTGTTCGCCGTCCGCGGCGATGCGCCGGGCGGCGGGACGTTCGAGCGCGGCGCGTGCCTCCGCCACCTCGGCCAGCAACGCCGGCACGCGCGCCCGCAGGGCCGCGTCATGCGCGCGGGTGAGCGCTGCCCGTGCCGTGCCGGTACGCAGCGAGCGCAAGGCGAGTTCCGCCGACGCCAGCTCGGCCACCGCCGCGAGCGACGGCGGCAGGCTGTGGCCGTCGAGCAGCGACAGCGCGGCGGCGGCCTCGTCGAGCCGGCCGAGCAGCAGCAGCCGGCGCGCCGCGATGAGCCGCGCCTGCAGCGCATTGGCCAGATCGTCGCGCGCCTCCAGCGTGACGGCCGCCGCGATCAGCGCGCGCGGCGAACCGCCCAGGTCGCGCATCGCGAGCGCCACCTCGGCCTCGGCCACGATGCAACGCGCGCGCGCCAACTCTTCATGCGCCCCGAAGCCGCGCGCCGCGTGCCGCAGCAACTCGCGTGCACGCGGATGCTCGCCCAGCTGGGCCATGGCGATGCCGCGCAGCGCGAGCGCCGGCGGGTCGTCGCGCAGGGCCACGCGCTTGAGGGCACCCAGCGCGTCGCCGGCAGCGAGCGCACGCGCGGAGGCGGCAATGAGGGAATCCATGGGGCGACAGGCTACAACACCGCCGGTGCGCCCGGCATCGGTCGCCCTTCGCCTACAGACAGCCGCCGTGCGAGCGGACATGGTGGGGTCATGACACATCCGATCGAACTCATCATCGACGAGCCGGCTCCCGGATCCTTTGTCTGGCGGCTGCTCGAAACCGACACCGACGGTGCGCACCCCACCGTCCTTCGCTGCGCCTTCGACCCGGTCGAGAGCTACGAGCTCGCACTGGCCTCGGGACAGCGCGCCCTGCACAGCGAGATGCGCACGCACACTACAACGCAAGGCCACTGAGCGTCAGCATGCGCTGACGGCGGCTTCGCGAGGCGTCCTACCGCCCGGGCGCCATCGCTTCCTAGGATGGCTTTCGGGCGCCGGCTCTCTTGCGCTTGTTGCAACGAGACAACCGCCGGCGTCTTCAAGGAGATGACCATGCAAAGAAAGCTCATGTGGATGTGCGCCGCCGCCGTGTCCTGTGTCACGGCTGTCTCTGTGCAGGCGCAAGTGAACACGCCGCCCCCTGCCCCCGTCGATCCGGCGGTGGCCGAGTTCAAGGCAGCCCGCGACAAGATCTCGGCCGACTACAAGGCAGACCGCGCCGCGTGCGATGCCATGAAAGACAACGCCAAGGACGTCTGCGTGGAGGAAGCCAAGGGCAAGGAAAAAATCGCCAAGGCCGAACTCGATCAGAAGATGAAGCCCAGCGACGGCAATGCCCGCAAGGTGGCCGAAGCCAAGGTCGAAGTGGCCTACAGCGTCGCCAAGGAAAAATGCGACGACCAGAAGGGCGAAGCCAAGTCGACGTGCGTGAAGCAAGCCAAGGCCGACGAAAGCAAGGGCATGGCCGAAGTCAAGGCGATGAAGAAGTAACCCACCGGGCCGGCCGCCCTTCCCGTGGGTCTTGACGGGGGTGGTCGCATACTCGACAGATGCCCTCCTCCCCCACGCGTCCACGGGTCTACCTCGCGGGCCCCGACGTGTTCCGGCCCGACGCCGCGCAGTACTTCGCCGCGCTGGCACTGGCCTGCGACGCCCTCGGCATGACGGCCGTGCCACCGTTCGACGGCAAGGAGGCCGGCCCCGACCCGGCGCGCCGGATCTACGAAGAGAACATGAAACTGCTGCGGTCGGCGGACGGCGTCATTGCCAACCTCGCGCCGTTCCGCGGCCTGGAGCCGGACTCGGGCACGGTGTTCGAGGTCGGCGTGGCCATCGCCCTGGGCCTTCCGGTGGCCGCCTACGGCATCCCGCCGGGCACCTATGCGCAACGCGCCGGCACCGCGGGCCTCGTCGGCCGCGATCCGGATGGCTCCTTACGCGATCCCGAGGGCACGCTGATCGAAGATTTCGGGCTGCCACTGAACCTCATGCTCGCCTGCTCGGTCCGCTGTTCGGACCTGGCGACCGACGCGTTGCGAGTGCTGGCCGAGGTGTGGGGGTCTGCCCCCGCCAAGCGGCAGTGAGCCAAAATTCGTGACATAAGTCACGAATAGAAGGCCAGACATCCCCAATTTTGGGGAGTTTTTCTTCAAAAGTAATCCTTTAAGCCTCTTTTCACGTTGGACATTCCAACGCCCCAAAAAGGAGGCCAAGATGCCCCCCTCAGACCAACAAGCAGTTTTCGAAGCGGCGGGCCGCCTGGGTTCCATGGAAGTCCTGACCACGCAGATCAGCGCCATCGTCTCGATGCTGCGTGCCCTGTACGCCGCGCACCCCGAGCCGGCGAAGGTCCGCTTCCACTTCGACCGGCTGATCGGCCAGTTGATGACCAGCCCCTACCTCAGCCACGACCCGGACCACGCGTTGATCCTTCAAGACACGGCCGCGACGCTGGTCCGGCCTCCGATCGAATCCGACACTTCGCGCTGAGCATCGGATGCACTCCAGGAGACTCTGAAATGAGCTTTGAAAAAATCAGGCTTCGCTTCGGCCGAACATTCCATCGCGGGGATCGCGTCATCAGCGAAGGCCGCCCGGGCACGATCACTGGAGCGACCTATCCGCATGTGCGCGTGCGCTTCGACGGGCGGCAGATTGCCGTGCCTTGCGATCCTTGCGAATTGCATGTGGGCACAGCGCCGATCGCGACGCTGTCCGCGCTGGTACCGCAGCCGTCCTGAAGACATCGCCTCGCCTTTTTGGCGGGAGTGACGTGCGTTGCGAGCAGACGCAAAAAAGCCCCGACTGGCGGGGCTCTTAAGGGCTGTTTGATCACTGCAAAGTGATCAGGAAGCCAATCCTGGCGGAACCGGAGGGATTCGAACCCTCGATGAGGCTCTACACCCCATACTCCCTTAGCAGGGGAGCACCTTCGGCCACTCGGTCACAGTTCCTGAAAGCAACCGCAATTATGCCATTACTTAAGCGGTCGGTTGGTCGAGATCGAACGCTTTATGCAGCGCGCGCACGGCCAATTCCATATATTTTTCATCGATCACGACCGAGGTCTTGATTTCGCTCGTCGAGATCATCTGGATGTTGATGCCCTCTTCGCTCAACACACGGAACATCTTGCTGGCCACACCCACGTGGCTGCGCATGCCGATGCCCACGATGCTGACCTTGCAGATCTTGGTGTCGCCCACGATTTCGGTGGCGCCCAACGAAGGCATCACCTTCGACTCGAGCAGCTCGACCGTGCGCGCGAACTCGTTGCGATGCACCGTGAAGCTGAAGTCGGTCTTGCCGTCCTTGCTGAGGTTCTGGATGATCACATCGACCTCGATGTTGGCGTCTGCCACGGCACCGAGGATGTGATACGCGATGCCCGGCTTGTCGGGCACACCGAGCACCGAGATCTTGGCTTCGTCGCGATTGAATGCGATGCCGGATACGACGGCTTGTTCCATGTTTTCGTCTTCCTCGAAAGTGATCAGCGTGCCGGACTTGGCCTCTTCATTGATGTCGATGTCCCACGGCGTGAAGCTCGAAAGCACGCGCAGCGGCACCTTGTACTTGCCGGCAAATTCCACCGAGCGGATTTGCAGCACCTTGGAGCCGAGGCTGGCCATCTCGAGCATCTCTTCGAAGCTCACGGTGGTCAGGCGGCGCGCATCGGGCTCGACGCGCGGGTCGGTGGTGTAGACGCCATCGACGTCGGTGAAGATCAGGCACTCGCTGGCCTTCATGGCCGCTGCGATGGCCACGGCCGAGGTGTCGCTGCCGCCACGGCCGAGCGTGGTGATGTTGCCCTCGTCGTCCACGCCCTGAAAGCCGGTGATGACCACGACGCGGCCGGCCTCAAGGTCGGCGCGCACCTTGGCGTCGTCGATGCTCTCGATGCGGGCCTTGGTGTACGAGTTGTCGGTGCGCACCGACACCTGCCAGCCCGCGTAGCTCACCGATTCCACGCCCTCGGCCTGCAGCGCCATCGCCAGCAGCGCCGACGAGGCCTGTTCGCCGGTGGAGGCGAGCATGTCGAGTTCGCGGTGATAGGCCACGCCGGGTTTGCCCGGTGAGAGCTCCTTGGCAAGACCGAGCAGGCGGTTGGTTTCGCCGCTCATGGCGCTGGGCACCACGATCATCTGGTGGCCCGCACGCGCCCATTTGGCGACGCGCTTGGCGACGTTGCGGATGCGCTCGGTCGAGCCCATCGACGTGCCGCCATATTTGTGAACGATCAATGCCATGGATGAAATCAGAGAAAGATAAAGGGCCGCTTGGACAGCGGCGCCCTGCAAGCCGTCAGAGCGAAGTCTTCAGCGAGGGCGGGGCATTGTACCAATGCAGCTGGTCGCCCCTTCGCTCGACAAAGCCTGCGCCCACCTTGAGGTGGATGCGGTGGCCGCGCGTGGTGCAGGCACGGACCTGGCCCAGCAGTTGGTCGAGCTGCGCCGCGCTCGGTGCGCAGCCATGCGACCGCATCAGCCAGTGGCGCAGCACGTTGGCCTGCCGCGCGCGGGACAGCGACTGCAGCGGCCGGATCTGCGGCGGCTCGCCCACGATGGCGAGGTCTTGCGCCGCCAGTTCGCCCAGCAGTTGCTGCGCTTGCGCCGCGTGGCCGATGCTGCGCGCGAAAGTGGCACGGAACTGTGGAAAAGCCTCTGCTAATGCGGGAAGCAGCACGGCGCGAATGCGATTGCGGGTGTAGCGCGCATCGGCATTGCTCGGGTCTTCGATCCACGGCAGCTGCTGGTGCGCAAGCCAGCCTCGGATGTCGGCCGCCGGCACTGTGAGCAGCGGTCGGTGGATGTTCAATCCGTCGCGCACGGCATGCACGGGCATGGCAGCCAGGCCCGGCAGGCCGGCGCCGCGGGACAACGCCAGCAGCAGCGTTTCGATCTGGTCATCGGCATGGTGCCCCAGCGCGATGGACGACACGGCAGGCCGCGCCCCATCAGCTTGCGCCATGGCTGCATAGGCTTGGTAGCGTGCGCGTCGCGCCGCATCCTCAGGACTGTCGCCTGAGGCATGCCGCGCGTCGACCCGGTGCGTCACCAACGGCACACCGAGTCGTTCACAGACCTGCGCGCATTGCCGCTCGAAGTCGTCGGCCGCGGCCTGCAGGCCGTGGTGCACGTGAAAGGCGATCACCTGCCCCGGCCAACGCGCCGCGCAGGCTGCGAGCAAGGCGGTCGAATCTGCACCGCCGCTGAAGCCGACGGCCAGCGGCAGGCAGGCCGGTTCGAACGCGGCCATGGCGCGTTCGAAGGCTTCGCTCATGATCGAAAAAGGAAAAGCCGCTCAGCGGCTGATGTCGGCCTTGGTGTCGTTGAACCGGCCATAGCTCTGCAGGCGCTCGTAGCGGCGGTCCAGCAGTTCCTTCGTCTTCAGGTCGCTGACCTGGCGGAAGGCGTCGTTGAGCGCGCGCTTGAGGAACGCGGCCATCTGGCGATGGTCGCGGTGCGCGCCGCCGACGGGTTCGTTGACGATCTTGTCGACCAGGCCCAGCGCCTTCAGGCGGTGTGCCGTGATGCCCAGTGCATCCGCGGCTTCCTGCGCCTTGTCGCTGGTCTTCCAGAGAATGGACGCGCAGCCTTCGGGGCTGATCACGGAGTAGATCGAGTACTGCAACATCACGAGCTGGTCGCCGACCGAAATGGCCAGCGCGCCGCCCGAACCGCCTTCACCGATGATGGTGACGATGATGGGTACCTCGAGCTGCGCCATCTCGAAGATGTTGCGGCCGATGGCTTCCGACTGACCGCGCTCTTCCGCGTCGATGCCGGGGTAGGCACCGGGCGTGTCCACGAAGGTGAACACCGGCAGCTTGAATTTTTCGGCCGTCTTCATGAGGCGCAGCGCCTTGCGGTAGCCCTCGGGCTTGCTCATGCCGAAGTTGCGCGCGGTGCGCTCCTTCGTGTCGCGGCCCTTCTGGTGACCCAGCACCATGCAGGGCACGCCGTTGAAGCGCGCCAAGCCACCGACGATCGACAGGTCGTCCGAGAAATGACGGTCACCATGCAGCTCGACGAAGTCAGTGAAGATTTCGTTGACGTAGTCGAGCGTGTACGGGCGTTCCGGATGCCGCGCGATCTTGGTGATCTGCCAGGGCGTCAGGTCGCTGTAGATGTCCTTGGTGAGCTGCTGGCTTTTCTTGCCAAGCTGATCGATTTCTTCCGAGATGTCGACCGCCGATTCGGTCTGTACATAGCGCAGTTCTTCGATTTTTGTTTCGAGTTCAGCAATGGGCTGCTCGAAGTCGAGGAAGGTTCGTTTCGCCAACGTCTTCTCCTGTTTTGTTCAATATGCGACCGGCACGGGGTCCAGCGATCGCCAAATATACCAAGTCGCCACGCTGCAATACGGCGCCCAGGCCACGGCGACGTCACGGGCATCGCTGCGGCTGACCGGGTCGCCCGAAAAATAATTCACGCTGATGCCATTGAGCAGGCCCTGGTCGTCGACCGGCAGCACGTTCGGGCGCATCAGGTGGAAGATGAGGAACATCTCGGCAGTCCAGCGGCTGATGCCGCGGATGGCCACGAGTTCTTCGATGATGAGCTCGTCCGACATGTCTTGCCAGCGGTCGACATGCACGGTGCCCGAATCGAAATTCAGGGCCAGGTCGACCAGGTACTCGATCTTGCGCGCCGACAGCCCGGCGCCGCGCATGTCGTCGACCTTGAGCTTGAGCACGTTGGCCGGCGTCAGCTTGCGCGGCAGCGTGGCGAACTTGTCCCAGGTCGTCTGCGCGGCCTTCACCGAGATCTGCTGGCCCACGATGCTGCGCGCCAGCGTGGTGAAGGCGTCGCCGCGCGACTCGAGGCAGGCCTCGCCGAACTTCGGAATGAGCCGCTTCATCACGCGGTCTTTCTTGGCCAGGTGCTTGCAGGCTTCCTCCCAATAGTCCGGCGTGTAGATGCGCACGCTGGTCTGCTGGGTTGCGGGTACGGGGTTGGTCGTTCCGTTCACTGTGCAGCCGCCCAGGTCGTTCCCGTGGGCGAATCCTTGAGCACGATGCCCTGCTCGAGGAGTTCCTGGCGAATGCGATCGGCCTCGGCGAAATTCTTCGCCGCCTTGGCCGCCGCACGTGCGTCGATCTTCGACTGGATGGTGGCTTCGTCGAGCGTGGTGCCGGCTTGCAGAAACGCCTTCGGGTCGCCTTGCAGCAGCCCCAACGTGCCGGCCAATGCCTTCAGCAGGCCTGCGGTGTCGGCGGACTTCGTGCGATTGACTTCGCCGGCCAGCTCGAACAGCACGGCGATGGCTTCGGGCGTGCCGAAGTCTTCGTCCATCGCCGCCTTGAAACGTGCGGCGTGGGGCTGCGTCCAGTCGATGGCCACGGTCGCGGGCGCCACCAGGTCGAGCGCGGTGTACAGGCGCTTGAGCGAGTTGCGCGCGTCGTCGAGGTGCGCGTCGCTGTAGTTCAGCGCGCTGCGGTAATGCGTGCGCACCAGGAAGAAACGCAGGCTTTCGGCGTCGTACTTCTGCAGCACTTCGCGGATGGTGAAGAAGTTGCCCAGGCTCTTGGACATCTTCTCGTTGTCCACGCGCACGAAGCCGTTGTGCACCCAGAAGCGCGAGAGCGGCTTGCCGTTGGCGCCTTCGCTCTGCGCAATTTCGTTCTCGTGATGCGGGAACTGCAGGTCGGCGCCACCGCCGTGGATGTCGAAGGTTTCGCCGAGCGTGGCGCAGCTCATGGCCGAGCACTCGATGTGCCAGCCCGGACGGCCGGTGCCGAAGGGGCTCTCCCACTTGGCGTCGTCGGGCTCCGTCGGCTTGGCGGATTTCCAGAGCACGAAGTCGAGCGGGTCTTGTTTGCCGTCGAGCACCGCGACGCGTTCGCCCGCGTGCAGTTCGTCGAGCGACTTGCCCGAGAGCTTGCCGTAGCCGGGGAACTTGCGCACCGCGTAGTTCACGTCACCGTTGTCCGAACGGTAGGCCAGGCCCTTGCGCTCCAGTGTCTCGATGATGCCGAGCATCTGCGGCACGTATTCGGTGGCGCGCGGCTCGATGGTGGGCGGCTCGATGCGCAGCGCACCGATGTCCTCGTGCATGGCCGCGATCACCTCGTCGGTCAGCGCGCGGATCGTGATGCCGCGCTGGACCGCGCGGGCAATGATCTTGTCGTCGATGTCGGTGATGTTGCGCACGTAGGTCACGGCATAACCGCTGGCACGCAGCCAGCGCTGCACCACATCGAACGCCATCATCATGCGGGCATGGCCGATGTGGCACAGGTCGTAGACCGTCATGCCGCATACGTACATGCGAACCTGCCCAGGTTGCAGGGGGGAGAATTCCTCCAATTCACGCGACAGCGTGTTGTAGATGCGCAGACTCATGGGACTCGGAAAGCGTTGATTCGCGCACGTGCGGTACGGGCGAGCAACGGTGTATTTCAGGGGTGACGGGGGGCGTGGCTACGAGGGGTTCGACGTGGCCCCTCGGCTACAATGCGACGCAGTATAAACGGCTGCCGCCGCGCAGCACCCGGGTGTTCTCCAGGCCCGCTCCCCCCATCCTGCCGAGACTTCATGAAGCACGCCGTGTTCTCCAAACTCCCCCTCGCCTTTGCACTGCTGTTCGGTCTGTGGGGCTTTGCCGCGCACGCCAACGACTACGACGACGTCAACCTGTTGCTGCGCCAGGGCAAGGCCGCCGAGGCGCTCGCCAAGGCCGACACCTACATCGCCGGCAAGCCGCGCGACCCGCAGATGCGTTTCCTGCGGGGCGTGATCCTCACCGAGCAGAACAAGGCCGCCGAGGCGATCACCGCGTTCACGCAGCTCACGCAAGACTTCCCGGAACTGCCCGAGCCCTACAACAACCTCGCGGCGCTGTACGCCTCGCAGAGCAAGTTCGACCAGGCCCGCGCCGCGCTCGAAACCGCGCTCAAGCTCAGCCCCAACTACGCCACCGCGCACGAAAACCTCGGCGACGTGTACGCACGCCTGGCAGCCCAGGAATACCAGCGCGCCCAGCAGTTCGCCACCACCAACGCAAGCGTGGCGCCCAAGCTCTCGCTGATCCGCCAGATCTTCACGCCCAAGGCCGCGGCCGACGCGGCCGTGCTGCCGGCGGCGCCGCCCGAGGTGCGCAAGCCTGTGGGCCGTACGACGAAGTAACCACCTCTTGCAATCCGGTGGTGCGCACACAGTTGCCTCCCAACCTGCGCCATCGCAGGCCCACTGCCCTCCCCTCCACCCGCACACGGAGCCTCATTTGACGACCTCTGCACTTTCCCGTTTCAGCCGCCGCGGCGCCCTTGCCCTGGCTGCCGCCCTGGCCTTCGGTGCCGCCGCCGGCGCGCACGCCCAGCAGGCCGCGCCGCGCGTCAAGCTCGCTACCTCGGCGGGTGACATCGTGGTCGAGCTCGATGCGGCCAAGGCCCCCAAGACGGTCGAAAACTTTTTGCAGTACGTCAAGGACAAGCACTACGACGGCACGGTGTTCCACCGCGTCATCGACGGCTTCATGATCCAGGGCGGCGGCTTCACGGCCGACCTGCAGCAAAAGCCCACGCGCCCGCCGATCCCGCTCGAGGCCAACAACGGCCTGAAGAACGACAAGTACACGATCGCGATGGCCCGCACCGGCAACCCGAATTCGGCCACCTCGCAGTTCTTCATCAACGTGAAGAACAACGACTCGCTGAACGCACCCAACCCCGACGGCTACGGCTACACCGTGTTCGGCAAGGTCGTCGCCGGGACCGACGTGGTCGACAAGATCCGCGCCGTGCAGACCGGCAACAAGGGCGGCATGCAGAACGTGCCCGTCGAAACCCTCACCATCAAGTCCGCCACGCTGGCGAAGTAAATTTCCGTAGAAGGAGCTATCCCATGAGCAATCCCCAAGTCGAACTGCACATCAAGAACTACGGCGTCATCACGCTCGAACTCGACGCCGAAAAGGCACCGAAGTCGGCCGCCAACTTCATCGAGTACGTGAAGAAGGGCCACTACGACAACACGGTGTTCCACCGCGTGATCCCCGGCTTCATGGTGCAAGGCGGCGGTTTCGAGCCCGGCATGAGGCAAAAGCCCACCGGCGCCGAGATCGAGAACGAAGCCAACAACGGCCTCAAGAACGCCAACTACACCGTGGCCATGGCCCGCACGAGCGCACCGCACTCGGCCACCGCCCAGTTCTTCATCAACGTGGCCGACAACGGCTTCCTGAACCACACCGCCCCTTCGGCCCAGGGCTGGGGTTACGCGGTGTTCGGCAAGGTCACGGGCGGCACCGATGTCGTCGACAAGATCAAGGCCGTCAAGACGGGCCGCAAGGGCTTCCATGACGACGTGCCGCTCGAAGACGTCGTGATCGAAAAGGCCGTTGTCACCGCCGAATGACACGCTTCAGGCACGGCGGCGCGGCATGACCCCGATGGCGAACCCGGCTTTCTCCGAGCTGGTGGCGCCGCCCGCGTGGCGCACCGTCGACCTGATCTCCGACCTGCACTTGCAGGCCAGCGAACTGGCCACCTTCGAGGCCTGGCAGGGCTACCTGCAGACCACGCCGGCCGATGCACTGGTCATCCTCGGCGACCTGTTCGAGGTGTGGGTGGGCGACGATGCCGCCGACCAGCCGGGCTTCGAGGCGCAATGCGTCGAGTTGCTCCAGCGCGCGGCGCAACGCATGCCCGTGTTCTTCATGCACGGCAACCGCGACTTCCTCGTCGGCAAGGCCTTTGCCGCGCAGTGCGGTCTCACGCTGCTCGACGACCCCACAGTGCTGGTGCTGCACGGCGAACGATGGCTGCTGAGCCATGGCGACGCCCTCTGCCTCGACGACACCGAATACCTCCAGTTTCGCGCCCAGGTGCGCACGCCCGAATGGCAGGCCGCGTTCCTCGCGCGCCCGCTCGAAGAACGCCGCGCGCTCGCCCGCGCCATCCGCACGCAAAGCGAAGACCGCAAGCGCGACCCTTCGGCCCTCTGGGCCGACGTCGACGCCAACGCCGCGCGCGAATGGCTGCAGCGTGCGGGCGCCAGCGCGCTGATCCACGGCCACACCCACCGCCCCGCCGTGCACGACCTGGGCCACGGCCTGCGTCGCATCGTGCTCAGCGACTGGGACGTCGCCGCCCATCCGCCGCGTGCGCAATTGCTTTGCCTCTCGGCCGCCGGCGCGCAGCGCGTCGACCTGCGCTAGGCGCACCGCCCGCCGATGTTCAAGTGGCTGCGCCGGCTGCGCACCCTGCCCCCGATTCCCGACGCCGCCTGGCGCGCCACGCTCGCGCGCTACGCTTTCCTCGGCGAACTGCCGCCCGCAGACCAACTGCAGCTGCGCACGCTGGCGGCCGAGTTCCTGCGCGACAAGGAATTCCACGGCACGCAAGGCTTCGTCATCACCGACGAGGTCGCACTGGCCATCGCGGCGCAGGCCGTGCTGCCGGTGCTGCACTTGAAGGACGGGCTCGACTGGTACGACGATTTCGTCGGCATCGTGGTGCATCCGTCCGAAGTGGTGGCGCCGCGCAAGGTCGTCGATGACGCCCTCGTCGTGCACGAGTACGAAGAGGTCGTCGCCGGCGAGGCGATGGACCAGGGCCCCGTGATGCTCAGCTGGCAGGACGTGCTCGCGAGCAGCGTCACCAGTGAGGGTGGCTACAACGTCGTGATCCACGAGTTCGCCCACAAGATCGACATGCGCAACGGCATCGCCGATGGCTGTCCGCCGCTGCCGGCCGGCTTCATGGGCCGGCGCAGTGCGCGCGAGGCCCGCGCAGCCTGGCTGGCGGTGCTGCAGCCGGCTTACGACGACTTTCGCGAGAAGACCATCCTCGCCGAGCGCTTCGGCGTCGAGCCGCCCTGGCTCGACGACTACGGCGCAACCTCGATCAGCGAATTCTTCGCGGTGGCCTGCGAGGCCTACTTCGTGAACCGGCCGAACTTCGCACGCGACTTTCCGCAGGTCCTCGCGTTGTTCGACGCATTTTTCCTTCCCGCGAAGTCCTGAACTGACGCGGTTCGGACAAAGAAAAAGGCGCCTCGATGAGGCGCCTTTTTCATGGATGCGGCTGCATCGCCGCATTGCTCTGTCTTACTTGCGCAGCAGCGCTTTCAGCGCGTTCTGCAGACGGCGCGCGGTGGCGGCGTCGTGCGCAGCAGCGAGCACCTTGCCGGCGTCCTGGCCCCAGGTCTGGGCCGGCGTCGGGTCGCCGCGCTTCGTCAGCAGCTTGAGCTGCAGCGCGCGGCGTGCGTCGAGTTGCTCGGCGGGCGTCGGCACTTCGGCTGCCATTTCGAGGCGCAGCAGCGCTTCGGCGGCATCGCTCGTGGCAGCGGTCGGTGCGGCACCCACGGCCTGCGACCACTGGCTGCGCACGGCCGGCGTCACTGCACGACCCAGTTCCTGCGCGCTCGGCAGACGGGCGGCGTCGCGCTGCTCCCAGGCGCCGAGCACCTGCGTGAGCGCCTCGCCATGGGCCTGCGCGGCCAGCTTGCGCAGCGCAAAGTCGGCGCGCTCGAGCGCTTCGCGCTGCGCACGGAAGGCGGCATCGCCCAGGCGCGGGCCGCGGTCTTCGCGCGGCGGACGGTCGCCGAAACGGCCACCGCCACCGGGCGCGCCGCGATCGCCACCGCGGGCATCGGGGCGCGGGCCGCCACGGTCGTTCGGGCGGCCAGGGCCGCCGGCACCGGGACGGCCAGCGTCGCGTCGATCGCCGAAACGGCCCGTGCCGCGAGCGGCTGGTGCGGCTTCGCCCTTCTTGCTGCTGGGCCGATCGTCGCCACGCATGGCCACCACAGGCTTGGGTGCGGGCTTCGGCGGCGCGGCCGGTGCGGGCGCCGGGCTGTCGACGCTGGCGGCCTCGCCAGCTTCGTGTGCGGTGCTGTCGCTGCGGGCCGAGGCATCGGCACCGTCTGCGGGTGCGACCAGATCGGGCGCATCGGCCGCTGCCGCCGCGGGTGCGGACGGCGTGGCTTCGGCATCGCTCGAACCCGGCGTCTGCTCGGCGCTTTCACCGAACTCGGCGGCGGCCTGGCCGGGGGCTTCGACACCGGTCGCGCCGACCGCGGGGCCGTCGCTCGTGGTGGCAGGCGCCGGTGCGGGCGCAGGTGCCCGCGCAGGCGCTTCACCGCGCAGCGCGGCTTCGAGGCCGGCGATGGCGGCACGGATCTTCTGTGCGTCGCCACCGGCATTGGCCGCATCGAGCGCCTTGGACGCGTCGAGCACATAGCGATCGTGCTCGCTCATGGCCGACGACGCCTTCTCGCGCTCGGCGGTCTTGCGGTTGAAGGCTTCGTCGATGGGCGCGCGGAAGGCGTCCCACAGCTTCTGTTCGTGACGGCGGTCGAGCGGCACGCTCTGCGCCTCGGCCTGCCAGCGCTGCTGCAGCGCCTTCACGGCGTCGATGCGCAGCATCGGCTGGGCGCCCAGTTCGGTGGCTTCAGCGATCATGGCCTGGCGGCGCTCGACGCTCGCCTTCTGTGCCGTTTCGAACGGGGCACGGGCGGCGCCGAAGGCTTCGTTCCACAGCGGTTGCAGCTCGGCGAACACCTTCTCGCCCACGTGGCCGGCATCGCGCCAGCGGTCGGCGAACTGGTGCAACGCGCGGTTGTGCGCCTTCAGGTCGGTGGCGCCGGCATGCTCGGCAGCCCAGGCCTTGACCTCTTCGATCAGCGCGACACGCAGGCCGCGGTGCTCGGCGGCATCGGCGCGCACCTTCTCGAGCCACGCCTCGACGACCTTGTGGGCTTCGTTGCAGGCTTCGTCGAAACGCTTCCACAGCGCGTGGTTCGGCACGCCGCCCTGGTCGGCCTGCTTCCACTGGTCGCGCAGGGCGCGCAGGGTTTCCTGCATCTTGCGGCCACCGAGGGCCTGGCCTTCGGGGCGCTTGAGCAGGCCTTCGGCCTTGGCGACGAGGTCTTCGCGGACCTTGTCGGCGCTCCAGCGCTGCCAGCCTTCGAGTTCGCCGGCGGCGACCAGTGCAGCGTGCACACGGGCTTCGAGCGGCGCGTCGACCAGCTTGCCGTGCTCCTTGAGCACGGCGCGCAGTGCCGCGGCGGCGCCGGCACTGGCCTTGCCGTGGCCTTCGGCGGTTTCCTGTTCGAGCTTGGCGAGGGCGGCCTGCACGGCGTCTTGCGCCGCAGCGCGCACGGCCGGGTCAACCTTGGGTGCGGCGGGGCGTGCGGGTGCGGCGGCCTTGGGCGCCACCACTTCGCCGCGTGCGGCGCGCAGTTCGTCGGCCCAGACAGGCACGGGCGGCAGCGGTGCGGCGGCATCGGCCGCGGCGGCAATCGCCTGCGCCAGCGCGCCGTGGAACGAGTCGGACACCACGAGCAGCTGCGACTTGGAGGCGTCGAGCTGTGGTGCGAACTTGGCGTCGAGGCTGTTCCAGTTGGCATCGGCCACGATGTCGGCAGCCTGCTGCTGCCAGTGGGTCACGTCGGCGCGCAGCGATTCCTCGGCGGCCTGGGCGTCTTTCCAGCCCTTGGTGGACAGCACTTCAAAGCGCTGCGCCAGCAAGACGGCGGCTTCGCGGTGGACCTGCGCGCGGTGCTGCAGGTCTTCGATACCCTTGACGCGCTCGGCCAGCTGGGCCTTGAGGCCAGCCAGCGGTTCGCGCGACAGCGGCGCGCCGGCCTTGGCGGCGTCACGCTGCCAAGCCAGTGCGTCGGCGATGTTGAGCTTGGACTGGGCCAGCAGCGTCTCGGCCTTTTGCGCCCATTCGGCGGCAATGGCCTCCTGGCCCTTGGCGCGTTTGATTTCGTCGAGTTTTTCGCGCAGCAGGCGCGCCGCGCCCTTGTCGCGGCCGCTCAATTCCTTGAAGACCTCTTGCATCTGCTCGGACGTGGGGTTGCCCGCGAGCCAATCGCGGATGCGCGCGGAACGCTCGCCCGAGGTTGGCGCGGTGAAGGCGCCACCGGTGAGGGTGTCGAGGGCCTGGAGGTCGTGTGGCTTGGAAGAAGTAGAGGTCACTGCGCGAAATCGTTGTCTTGGTAGAGAAAGCGAAGGCGCCGGCAAAGGCCGGCGCACATCGACATTTTCACCCAGTTGGCGAACGGCCCGCCGAATTCCGTATCGGAACCGCGGCGCGCACCGTTCGACGGGCTGGAAAGGGCCCGCTGGATATATGGCAAGGCGAGGCGAAAAGCCAAGCCCCGCCGGCTATTTCATGGTCAGGCTCAGCTCGGCGCCGGGCTTCCAGTCGTTGCCGCTGGCGGTGGTGCGCACGGCCCCCAAGAACAGGCGCTCGCTCGGCAGCTTCTGCGCCAGCAGGTAGTCGCGCACCACGGCGCCGCGCTCGACCGCGAGCTGGCGCATCGACTCTTCGTCGACCGGCACGCTGGCCAGCAGCAGGTTTTCCATTTCCTTCACCGGCAGGTCCTTGGCCAGGCCGACCATGTTGCGCGGCTTGGTGATGTCGGAGCGCTTGTACACGGCCGTGAGCAGCGCGGGGTATTCGGCGTCGGTCACCGGCGGCACCTCGGTGCCGGTCTGGCCGCCGCGCACCGCGACCCGGCGCTTCTCGGCCTGGGTCAGCTGGCGCAGGCGCTGGCGCTGGTAGGCGTCGCGTTCCTTTTCGAGGCTGGAGGTGCCCACTACGGTCATCTGCAGCGTCGGCCGCTCGGTCAGGGCCTTCACGACCTTGTCCAGGCTTTCCTTGGCGCCGGCACTGAGCGTCGAACTGCCGGGCTCGAAGGTGATCGCGCTCGAATCGCCGCTGCCGCCACCGCCTAGCCCGCCGGTCAGCAGGCTGAACGGCGCGGTCACGGCCTTGACGATCAGGTTGACCACGGCCTTCCAGATCAGCGGGCCGATGCTGAACTGCGGATCGTTGAGCGAGCCGCTGAGTGGCAGGTCGACGTCGATCACACCGTTGCGGTCGGCCAGCAGCGTCACGGCCAGGCGCACGGGCAGGCTGTTGGGCGCGCCGGCCACCTCGTCGCCGAACTTCAGCTGGTTGAGCACCAGCTTGTTGGTGGCAGTGAGCTGACCGTCGGGCGCGATCTTGTAATTGACGTCCATGCTCATCTTGCCGCGCTCGATGCCGTGGCCCGCGTAGCGCACCGAGTACGGCGACAGCGGGGCCAGGTCGAGGTCGCGCATCTTGGCGGTGATGTCGAGTTCGAGCGGCTTGGCCAGCGGGTTGAGCTTGCCGGTGATTTCCAGCGCCGCAGTCTGCTGCGCCTTGCCACGCAGTTCGAGGTCGGCCAGCGCCGGGCGGCCGCCCTGCCCGTTCGGCGGGTTCGACGAGAACGAACTGAGCTTGCCGGTCAGCTCGCTGAGGTCGGCCGAATAGTTGGGCTTGACGAACAAGTCGGTGAAGTCGATCTTGCCGTTGACCAGGCTCATCGGACCGAAGTTGATGACCGGCGCCGGGCCGCTGTCGGCTGCGGGCGCTGCAGCCACGGCCGGCGCGGAGGCGACAGGCGCAGGCTCGGGGGCGCCACCGACCATGGCTTCGGCCGACACCGGCGCACCGCCCGAGGCCCGCTGCGGCGCCGAAGTCGGTGCGCGGGTCGTGGTGGTGGTGCCGCCCGGGCCCTTCTTCGTGCTGGCTTCGGTGGCGGCAGCGGCCTTCGAGGCCTCTTCGCCCTTCTTGGTCAGGCTCAGCAGGTTGAGGCGGCCCGTGGGATCGACGATCACGCGGGCGAAGAAGTCGGTCAGCGTGGTCTCGCGCACGTCGACGGTCGGGGCGGCATTGGGCGCCAGGCTGACCTGCAGGCCGCGCAGGCTCAGGGTCTTCCAGCTCAACAACTGGCTGTTGCCACGGTCGAAGCCCGGCGATTGGGTCAGCGAGACGCTGTTGGCGCGGAAATCGTCCAGCGCGGTATCGCCGGCCAGCTTGACGTTCATGCCGGCCGGCGTGGTCGCGTAGCGCACCGTGCCGCGGTAGCTCGCGAAGGCGCGCCGGATGTCCACGTTGAGCGCGTCGGCGTAGTAGGCCTTGAAGGCATGCGCCGGGAACGACGCCACCTCGAGCCGGCCCTCGGCCGCGAGCGGCTTGAGCACGACGGTGCCCTTGTAGTCGAAGCGCCCCGGGTCCGCACGGCGGCCCGCGCCGATGCGGCCCGACACCTGCAGCGGCGAGACGGTGTGGGTGTCGGGTGCGATCTTCTGGGCGTGGAGCTTGAAGGCCGTGACCTCGATCGCCACCGGCGCCGAGCCGGCCTTGTCCGCATAGGACAGGCTGCCGTTGTCCACGGCCAGCGTGCCCAGCGTCAGCGCCCAGGGCTTGGTGTTGGCATTGGCGCGCGCCGCACCGGCGTCGGCCGGCTTGGGCGCCGCCGCCTTGGCGTTGCCGGCGGGGGTCTTGAGCCAGCGCTCGAACATCCAGCGCTTCTCGTTGTCGCGCTCGATGCTCACCTTGGGGTTGGTCGCGGTGAACGACGCGATGTTCAAGGTGTGCTTCGTCATGTCGACCTCGGCATCGACCAGCTCGAAGCGGCCGACGCTGGCCAGCGCGGTCTTGGCCTGGGTCAGCGCCAGACCGTCGGCGGCCAGGCGGCGCGCCTTGAACTTCAGGTCGGGCTGGGCCCAGGACACGTCGATCTGGCCGCTGAGCTTGCCGTCGAGCGTGGGTTCCAGGCTCTGCGCCAAGTACGGCGCGGCCAGCGACAGCGGCAGCGCGTCGACCTCGGTCTGCACGTCGGCGACCTTGTCGGTCGCCGTGCCCTTGAACTTCAGCGTGGCGCCGGAAACGGCGGTGCTGCCGTCGAACTGCGCGGGCTTTTCCATGGGCCAGGTGACGGCCGTGAGGTTGATGCCGAGGTCGGTGAGGTCGATGGATGCGCCGGGCTTGACGGTCTCGTCGCGCCAGCCGATGCGTCCGCCGTCGAGCGCGATCTTGTCGACCTGCACCTTGAGCTTGGGCTTCTCGGCCACCGGCTTTCCGTTCGGCGCGCTGGCGGCGGGTGCGGGCAGTGGCGCCACCTTTTCGGCCGCGCCGGTCGCAGGGTTCGTGGCCATCAGGTTGAGCTGGCCGGACGCGTCACGTGCCACCACCAGCTGCGGCTTGACCAGCGCGACCTCGCTCAGGTGGAACACCGACTCCAGCGGGCGCACGTCGGCCAGCGCCAGCTTGAGCGAGTCGAAGGCCAGCAGGTCGCGTCCGCGGGCGTCGCCCAGCTTGGCGCCGTGGGCTTCGACGGTGCCGGTGATCTTCAGGCCGACGGTGCCCGTCTGCTGGAAATCGATCTTCAAATCAGCATCGAGACTGCCGGCCTGCAGCTTCACCGGCAGGCCGCCGGGGATGTAGCCCAGGTACGGCACGAGGTCGAGCCCCTTGAACTGCACGTGGGCGTCGGTCTTGCGGCTTTGCGCGAACGGCGTCGTGAAGGCGGCCGAGTCGAACTGGCTGCCGTTGAGCGCGAAGGCCAGCTTGGGCTCGGTCTTGATCTCGCGCTGGGACGCGAGGTTGCTCAGGAACGGCACATTCAGCGTGAAGCCGCGCAGTTCGTGCCGGCGCTTGACGGTCTGGTCGTCGAAATCGACCGCACCGTCCTTGATCGAGATGTTGTAGATCGCGAAGCGCGCGGGCTCGGCGTTCGGGTCGGGCGGCGGACCCGAGGCCAGCTTGGCCAGGATGTCGTCGATGTCGTACTTGCCGTCGGCCTGGTGCGTGAGCAGCACCGCGGGCGCCTCGACCGTCACCGCGTCGATCACCGGCGCCAGGCGGAACAGCGATTGCAGTTCGGCATCGGCATAGATGCGCTTGATGGCCACCTGCGGCAGCTTGCCGTCGGCGGTGGCAATGCGCAGGTCATTCAGTGCGAGCTCGAGCGTCCAGGGCTTGAAGTCGATCTTGCCGACGGTGACCTGCCGGCCCAGTTTTTCGCTCGCAATCTTCTGGAGCTGGCTCTTGGCAATCGGCGGCACCGCCAGCCAGGCAATGACCCACAAGGCCAACAACACCAGCAACGCGACAACCCCACGCCGCACCCATTTGTTCTGTTTGATCGAAGCAGCATCCATTCGCAGAAGTGTGCCGCAAACAGATGCCAACAAAGTCTGCTGAAACGTGAATGCGTTCCCATTTGGCGAAGCATTGCGATGCCCGCGCGGCCCTCGACAGGAGCGGTAGGCCGAAAGTGTGAACGCCACAAACAAGAAAGCCCGGTGAGTCGACGAATTGTCTTGTCACCGGGCTTGATGGCGGGCCCAAAACCCATGCCATCGATTCGCACGACCGGAAGTAATGGTTCCCACCGTGCTGGCAGCAAGAGATTGCCGCCGTGGAGTCCTCCATCGTTCGAGTCCTTGACTTGCACCTCGGACTGCCTGACTTCGGAAAAACGCCTGAAACCTCAGGCCCGTTCAGATTAGGCGTCCCTCCCTTTCTTTGCAAATGTCTTTTTCCAAGGGATTTCCCGTAGGCGCGCCCCCTGGCGCACCCCTAGGACGAGGGGATTCTTCAAGCACTTATTAACATATGAAATCAAATCCTTATGCTTGACCGTGTATTTAGCCACGCTAGAATCCGCCTGCCCTCGCTGCCGGACGCAGCAGGGCCTCCCTGAATCCGCTGCCGAATTCCACCGGCGTGATCAGGCCGCCGCGCTCCCACCCCCACCCCTCCATGCGCGGAGCCTGATTCGTACATACCAATCCAAGCGCCGCTGCCTTCATCCATCGCCCTTCCGGCGCTGCATGCCAGGTGCCGCACAGAAAGGAAAAAAAGCGATGAGCAAGGCGTTTGATGCCACAGCCCGCGGGCTACGGACCTTCGTGTCCGATGTGGCAGACGGCTTTTTTGAAATCACCCACAACGGGTTTGCACTGGTCGGTCTGGCCATCGTGTTCGCGGCCCTCGCCCTCGTGGCGCGTCCCGACCTGCGCAAGACCGGCGAGGAACAACTGATGGGCTGGCTGGAGTCGCGCAAGCCCGCGCCCGAAGCCACCGACCTCGAGCCGACCGCCATCGAGCGCACCACGGCCGCGAGCCCCGACGATCTGCCCAAGCAGCAGGCGGCGGTGGCCTACTGGCTCAGCAAGAAGTACCGCGTCGCGGCCGAGCCGCTGAGCGTGCTGGTCTCCGAGGCTTACCAGATCGGCAAGCGCACCAAGCTCGACCCGACGCTGATCCTGGCCATCATGGCCATCGAGTCCAGCTTCAATCCGTTCGCCCAGAGCCACGTCGGCGCCCAGGGCCTGATGCAGGTCATGACCCGCGTGCACGGCGACAAGTACGAAAGCGCGGGCGGCACGCTCACCGCCTTCGACCCCGTGACCAACATGCGCGTCGGCGTGAAGGTGCTGCAGGAATGCATCGCCCGTGCCGGCTCGCTCGAAGGCGGCCTGCGCTACTACGTGGGCGCTGCCAACCTGGACGACGACGGCGGCTATGCCGCGAAGGTGCTGGCCGAGCACGAGCGCCTGCGCCAGGTCGCCGCCGGCCGTGCGCCGTCGACGATCGCCGTGCCGCCGCCGACCACGGCGCGCGCGCAGCCGATTCCCGTCGTGGCCCCCGCCAAGCCGGCAGGCGAAGAGCCTGCCACCGGCAGCGAGCCGGCCAAGGTCGCCCTGCTCTCCGCTGTTTCCTGAGGCCTTGCCAACCCTACAGGCCCGGAAGCCTCCGGGCCTGCGCTACACTCGGCCTGTACGCGACTGGCGATAGGCGCAGCACCCTGAAAAAGGTGCCACGCGCTGACGTGGAATACCACTGGGAAGCGTGCCGCCTGACCACAACAGGCGTTCAGCCGTTCGCCTGGGCAGCCCTTGTTTGGTTGAACAAGGACCTCGTCTTCAAAGGACTGCCATGTACCACCGCAACATCCTGGTCGAACAGACCGATCCCGAAATCTGGGCCGCGATTCAAGCCGAAAACGCGCGCCAGGAACACCACATCGAGCTGATCGCCAGCGAGAACTACGCCTCGCCGGCCGTCATGCAGGCCCAGGGCTCGCAGCTCACCAACAAGTACGCCGAAGGCTACCCGGGCAAGCGCTACTACGGCGGCTGCGAGCACGTCGACGTGGCCGAGCAACTGGCCATCGACCGCGTCAAGCAGATCTTCGGCGCCGACGCCGCGAACGTGCAGCCGCATTGCGGCGCCTCGGCCAACGAAGCCGTGATGCTCGCCTTCCTGAAGCCCGGCGACACGATCATGGGCATGAGCCTGGCCGAAGGCGGCCACCTGACCCACGGCATGCCTCTCAATATGAGCGGCAAGTGGTTCAACGTGGTGAGCTACGGCCTGGACGCCAACGAAGCCATCGACTACGACGCCATGGAACGCAAGGCGCATGAGCACATGCCCAAGCTGATCATTGCGGGCGCCTCGGCCTACTCGCTGCGCATCGACTTCGAGCGCTTCGCCAAGGTGGCCAAGGACGTCGGCGCGATCTTCATGGTCGACATCGCCCACTACGCCGGCCTCGTGGCTGCGGGCGTGTACCCCAACCCGGTGCCGCACGCCGACATCGTGACCTCGACCACGCACAAGAGCCTGCGCGGCCCGCGCGGCGGCATCATCCTGATGAAGTCGCAGCACGAAAAAGCCATCAACAGCGCCATCTTCCCGGGCCTGCAAGGCGGCCCGCTGATGCACGTGATCGCCGCCAAGGCCGTCGCGTTCAAGGAAGCCATGACGCCCGAGTTCAAGGCCTACCAGCAACAGGTGGTCAAGAACGCCCAGATCGTGGCCGACACCCTCACCGAGCGCGGCCTGCGCATCGTGAGCGGACGCACCGAGAGCCACGTCATGCTGGTCGACCTGCGCGCCAAGGGCATCACCGGCAAGGAAGCCGAAGCCGTGCTGGGCGCCGCCCACATGACGATCAACAAGAACGCGATCCCCAACGATCCGGAAAAGCCGATGGTCACCAGCGGCGTGCGCATCGGCACCCCCGCCATGACCACGCGCGGCTTCAAGGACGAAGAGGCCCGCCTCACGGCGAACCTGGTGGCCGACGTGCTCGAGAATCCGCGCGACGCGGCGAACATCGACGCGGTGCGCGCCAAGGTCCATGCCTTGACGAGCCGCTTCCCTGTCTACCGTTGATTTCGTAAGCAACAGAAGAAGAGAAGCACTGGCCGCATGAAATGCCCTTTTTGCGGTCATCTCGAAACGCAGGTCGTCGAGACCCGCGTTTCGGAAGACGCCGACTTCGTCCGCAGGCGCCGCCAGTGCAGCGCCTGCGACAAGCGCTTCACCACGTATGAGCGCCCGGACGTCAATTTCCCCGTCGTGGTCAAGAAGGACGGCAGCCGCGCCGACTTCGACTCGACCAAGGTCCGCGCCTCGATGATGCTGGCGCTGCGCAAGCGCCCCGTGAGCATCGAGCAGATCGACAACGCCCTGCTGCGCATCGAGCAGAAGCTGCTGGCCAGCGGCCTGCGCGAAATCGATTCGACCAAGGTCGGCGAACTCGTGATGCGCGAACTCAAGAAACTCGACAAGGTCGCCTACGTGCGCTTTGCCTCGGTGTACCGCAGCTTCGAGGACGTGGACGAGTTCCGGCAGTTGCTGCGCGATATCTGAGCGGGGCGCCGCCTCGCGCCGCCCTCGCCTTTTTTCCCGCTTCGCTCCATGCCCTCCTCCGAACACATCGCGACCGCACTGCGGCTCGCCGCTTCCGCGATCCGCCTGACCGACCCGAACCCGCGCGTCGGCTGTGTGCTATGCGACGCCGACGGCCGCGTGATCGGCCAGGGCCATACCCAACAGGCCGGCGGCCCGCACGCCGAGGTGATGGCGCTGCGCGACGCGCAGGCCCAGGGCCATTCGACCGCGGGCGCCACCGCCTACGTCACGCTCGAACCCTGCTCGCACCACGGCCGCACCGGCCCCTGCTGCGACGCACTCATCGCCGCCGGCGTGCGCCGCGTCGTGGCCTCGCTGGCCGATCCGAATCCGCTCGTGGCGGGACAGGGCTTTGCGCGCCTGCGTGCGGCAGGCATTGAAGTCGAAGTCGGACCAGGCGCTGGCGAATCCCGCGAGCTCAACATCGGCTTCTTCAGCCGCATGATCCGCCAGCAGCCCTGGGTTCGAATGAAGATCGCCGCGTCGCTCGACGGCCGCACCGGCCTGCAGAACGGCGTGAGCCAATGGATCACCGGCGAGGCCGCGCGCACCGACGGCCATGCCTGGCGGGCCCGCACCGGCGCGGTGCTGACCGGCGTCGGCACGCTGCTCGAAGACAACCCGCGCCTGGACGTGCGTTTGGTCGACACACCGCGCCAACCCCACCTCATCGTGGTCGACAGCCACCTCCAGACCTCGCCCGACGCTCACATTTTCATAGCTGGCCGCGCCGTCTGGATCTACGCTGCCAGCCGGCACAACGAAGAAAAGGCGGCCGCGCTCGAAGCCCGCGGCGCCACCATCACCTGCCTGCCCAACCTGCACGGCAAGGTCGACCTGCCCGCGATGCTCAAGGACCTCGCGGCGCGCGGCGTCAACGAGCTGCACGTCGAATCGGGCCACAAGCTCAACGGCTCGCTGCTGCGCGAGGGCTGCGTGGACGAGCTGCTGGTGTACCTCGCACCCAAGCTGATCGGCAGCGGGCTCGACATCGCCAGCCACCTGCATGCCGAGGGCCCGCTCACGTCGCTCGCGGGCGCGCTGCCGCTCGAATTCAAGTCGGTGGACATGCTCGGGCCCGACCTGCGCATCGTCGCGCGCGTCGCTGGCCGCGACCGCTTCTGAGCCACCGCCGCGGCGGCGCGGCACATTCGCTGCCGCAACAAACCGGCCCTTCGGGCCGAAGACCCCTCGATGTCTGCGAAAATGTGCGAATGTTCACCGGAATCATCACCGGCGTGGGGCGCATCGCCGCCATCCACGACCTCGGCACCTCCTCCTCCTACGGCAAGCGACTCAGCATCGAGGTGCCCGACGGCTACCTCGACGACGTCGGGCTCGGCGACAGCATCGCGCTCAACGGCGCCTGCATGACGGTCACCACGCTCGCACCTGAACGCGGGCAATTCACCATCGACATTTCCGCGGAGTCCCTCGACAAGACGGCCGGCCTGACCGACGAAGGCAGCCGCATCAACCTCGAGAAGGCCCTGCGCGCGAGCGACCGCCTTGGCGGCCACATCGTCTCGGGCCACGTGGACGGCATCGGCACCGTCAGCTTCTTCGCGCCGGTCGGCGAAAGCTGGGAGCTGCGCGTGGTCGCACCGCCCGCGCTCGCACGCTTCCTGGCCTACAAGGGATCGATCACTATCAACGGCGTGAGCCTCACCGTCAACAGCGTGAGCGACATTGCCGATGGCGCCGAAGTCAGTATCAACCTGATCCCGCACACCGTGGACAACACCTCCCTCGGCGGCCTGTCGGCCGGCTCGAAGGTCAACCTCGAAATCGACACCGTGGCGCGCTACGTGGAGCGCATGCTCCAGGCCGGCGTCCTGGTGCCCCAGACTTCCACGTATTCCAAGGACACCGCCGAATGAACGCCTCCGTCACGCCGATCGGCGCCTCCCGCGCCGACCGTGCGCCCGCACCGATCTCCCCGGTCGAAGACATCGTGGCCGAGCTGGCCGCCGGCCGCATGGTCATCCTCGTGGACGAGGAAGACCGCGAGAACGAAGGCGACATCGTCATCGCGGCCGACCACATCACCGCCGAATCCATCAACTTCATGGCACGCCACGCGCGCGGCCTGATCTGCCTCACGCTCTCGCGCGAGATGTGCGAGCGGCTGCAGCTGCCGCCGATGGTCCAGCGCAACGGCGCCAAGCATTCGACCGCGTTCACCGTCTCCATCGAAGCGGCCGAAGGCGTGACCACCGGCATTTCGGCCGCCGACCGCGCCCGCACCGTGCAGGCCGCCGTGGCACGCAACGCCGTGGCCGCCGACCTGGTGCAGCCCGGCCACATCTTTCCGCTGCAGGCGGTGGACGGCGGCGTGCTCATGCGCGCCGGTCACACCGAAGCCGGCTGCGACCTCGCCGCCATGGCCGGCTGCTCGCCCGCCTCGGTGATCTGCGAGGTGATGAACGAAGACGGCACGATGGCCCGCCTGCCCGACCTGCAGATCTTCGCGGCCGAGCACGGCCTGAAGATCGGCACCATCGCCGCGCTCATCGAGCACCGCAGCCGCGTCGAATCGCTGGTCGAAAAAGTCGGCTGCCGCGAAATCCAGACCAACTGGGGCACCTTCACGGCCCACGCCTTCATCGACAAGCCCAGCCGCGGCGTGCACCTGGCACTGGTGCGCGGCCAGTGGGCGCCCGAAGACACGGTGTCGGTGCGCGTGCACGAGCCGCTGTCGGTGCTCGACGCGCTCGAAGTCAACCGCCCGATGCACTCCTGGAGCCTGGACGCCAGCCTTTCGCACATCGCGAACGAAGGCAAGGGCGTGGCCGTGCTGCTGAACTGCGGCGAAAGCGCGGCCGAGCTGCTGTCGCAGTTCGACGGCACCGCGCGCCCTGCGCAGGCGCCCGAGCGCGGCCGCATGGATCTGCGCAACTACGGCATCGGCGCGCAGATCCTGCGCGAATGCGGTGTGCACAAGATGAACCTGCTCGGCGCGCCGCGTCGCATGCCGAGCATGGCCGCCGGCTTCGGCCTCGAAATCGCCGGTTACCTCACGAAAGACTGAACGACCATGCAAGGTTCAAACAAGGGCGCGACCACGCTCAACGGCAAAGGCCTGCGCATCGGCATCGTGCAGGCCCGCTTCAACGCCGACATCACCGACGCACTGGCCACGGCCTGCCTGTCGGAGCTCGAAGCGCTCGGCGTGGCTGCTTCCGACATCCATCATGTGCAGGTGCCCGGCGCGCTCGAAGTGCCCGTGGCGCTGCAGGCACTCGCCGAGCGCGGCGGCTACCACGCGCTCGTGGCGCTGGGCTGCATCATCCGCGGCGAGACCTACCACTTCGAACTGGTGGCCAACGAATCGGGCGCGAGCGTGAGCCGCGTCGCGCTCGACTACCGCCTGCCCATCGCCAACGCGATCCTCACGACCGAAAACCTCGAACAGGCCGTCGCCCGCCAGACCGACAAGGGCCGCGACGCAGCCCAGGTGGCGGTCGAGATGGCACAACTGCTGGCCACCCTTTCATGACCGAAGACACCTCCAAGTCCGCCAAATCCCGCCAGTCGCGCACCGGCCTCACGAGCACGGGCGTTCGCAAGGCCGCGGCCAAGTCGAACCGCAGCCGCGCACGCGAGTTTGCGTTGCAGGCGCTCTACCAGCACCTGGTGGGCCGCAACGACCCGACCGACATCGACCATTTCACGCGCGACCTCGCGGGCTTCCACAAGGCCGACGCCGCGCACTACGACGCGCTGCTGCACGGCTCGATCAACGGCGCCGAGCAGCTCGACGCGCTGATCCTGCCGCTGCTGGACCGCAAGTTCACGGAAATCTCGCCCATCGAGCACGCCGTGATGTGGATCGGCGTGTACGAGTTCCAGAACTGCCCCGACGTGCCCTGGCGCGTGGTGCTCAACGAGTGCATCGAACTCGCCAAGGAATTCGGCGGCACCGACGGCCACAAGTACGTGAACGCCGTGCTCAACGGCCTGGCGCCGCAGCTGCGTCCCCTCGAAGTCGAAGCCGACCGGGCGTCGGGCAAGGCGCGCCCATGAGGATCTCGACGCGCGCGCAGCGCATCGAACCGTTTTACGTGATGGAGGTGGCGAAGGCCGCCGGCGTGCTGGCCCGCGAAGTGGCCCACACCGACCGTCCGATGATCTTCCTGAACATCGGCGAGCCTGACTTCACCGCCCCGCCCCTCGTGCAGGAAGCTGCCGCCCGCGCCGTGCGCGCCGGCGCCACGCAGTACACGCAGGCCACCGGCCTGGACCACCTGCGCGAACGCATCAGCGGCTGGTACAAGCAGCGCTTCAACGTCGACGTGCCGGCCCGCCGCATCGTCGTCACGGCCGGCGCTTCGGCTGCGTTGCAGTTGGCCTGCCTCGCGCTGATCGAATCGGGCGACGAGATCCTGCTGCCCGACCCGAGCTACCCCTGCAACCGCCACTTCGTGAGCGCGGCAGACGGCAAGGCCGTGCTGGTGCCGACCACGGCCGAAGAGCGCTTTCAGCTCACCGCCGCCAAGGTCGAGGCCGCCTGGACCGTCAAGACGCGCGGCGTGCTGCTGGCCTCGCCGTCGAACCCTACCGGCACCTCGATCGCGCCCGACGAACTGCGCCGCATCCACGAGGTGGTGTCGCAGCGCGGCGGCATCACGCTGATCGACGAGATCTACCTGGGCCTGTCGCACGACGACGCCTTCGGGCAGACGGCACTGGCCATCGACGACAACGTCATCAGCATCAACAGCTTCAGCAAGTACTTCAACATGACCGGCTGGCGCCTTGGCTGGCTGGTGGTGCCCGACGTGCTGGTGCCGGTGGTCGAGCGCCTCGCGCAAAACCTCTTCATCTGCGCGAGCACGGTGTCGCAGTACGCCGCACTGGCCTGCTTCGAGGACCAGAGCATCACCGAGTACGAACGCCGCCGCGCCGAGTTCAAGGCGCGCCGCGACTGGTTCATTCCGCAGCTCAATGCGCTCGGACTGAATGTGCCTGTGGTGCCCGACGGCGCGTTCTACGCCTGGGCGGACTGCACGAGCGTGGCCGAAAAACTCGGCATCTCGGGCAGCTGGGATTTCGCCTTCGAGACCATGAAGCGCGCCCACCTCGCCGTGACGCCCGGCCGCGACTTCGGCACGGCCGAAACCGCGAAGTTCGTGCGCTTCTCGACCGCCAGCTCGATGGCGCACCTGCAGGAATCGGTCGAACGCCTGCGGGCCATGATCGCGCAATGAGTTTCGAGTTTCCGATCCGCGTCTACTGGGAAGACACCGATGCCGGCGGCATCGTGTTCTACGCCAACTACCTGAAGTTCATGGAGCGCGGTCGCACCGAGTGGCTGCGCTCCCTGGGCGTCGAGCAGCGCAAGCTCAAGGAAGCCACCGGCGGCCAGTTCGTGGTGAGCGAAACGCAGCTCAAATACCATCGGCCCTCGCGGCTGGACGACGAACTGCTGGTTACAGCCGAGCTCCGACAATTGGGCACCGCGTCGTTGATAATCGGTCAGCGCGTGCTATCAAAAACAGAGCAAGAACGCACCGGGGCCGCGGCACCGGTCTTGCTGTGCGAAGGCACGATCCGCATCGGCTGGGTGGACGCCTCCACCTTGCGCCCTGCGCGCATTCCGGCCCAAGTTTCGGGAACCCTCGAGCACTCCAGCGGCTCCATGACTCAACCTTTCAAGCCATGAACCAAGATCTCTCCATCATCAATCTCCTGCTCCACGCCAGCTTCGTGGTGCAACTGGTCGTGCTACTCCTGGTGATCGTGTCGGTCGCCAGCTGGGCCGCCATCATCCGCAAGTACTTTTCCCTCAAGCGCATCCGTGTGCTCAATGAAGACTTCGAGCGCGAGTTCTGGTCGGGCACCAGCCTGAACGAGCTGTTCGCCTCGGCGGCACAGAACGCCAAATTCGCCGGCCCCATGGAGCGCATCTTTGCCTCCGGCATGCGCGAGTACCAGAAGCTGCGCGAGCGCCACGTGACCGACGCACCCACGCTGCTGGACGGCGCCCGCCGCGCGATGCGCGCGAGCTTCCAGCGCGAGTTGGATGCAGCCGAGCAGAACCTGTCGTTCCTGGCCACCGTCGGTTCGGTGTCGCCGTACGTGGGCCTGTTCGGCACGGTTTGGGGGATCATGCATGCCTTCACCGGCCTGGCCGCCCTCACGCAGGTGACGCTGGCCACCGTGGCGCCCGGCATTGCCGAAGCGCTGGTGGCCACCGCCATCGGCCTGTTCGCCGCCATTCCCGCGGTGGTCGGCTACAACCGCTTCGCGCGCGAGATCGACAAGATCGCCATCGCCCTGGAGACCTACATCGAAGAGTTCTCCAACATCCTGCAGCGCAACCTCTCGGCCAACCCCGGCGCCGTGACGCCCGCCGCCTCGGTCACCGCCGCGAACCGCTAAGCAGCGGCGCGCACAAGACAAAGGACGCGACGACATGCCCGCCGTTTCATCCCGGGGCCGCGGCCGCCGCACGATCAACGAGATCAACATGGTCCCGTTCATCGACGTGATGCTGGTGCTGCTGATCATCTTCATGGTCACTGCCCCGCTCATCACGCCGAGCGTGATCAACCTGCCGACGGTCGATCGTGCCAACAAGCAGCCCGACAAGCCCATCGAGATCGTCATCAAGAGCGACGACGAAGTGCAGATCAAGAAAGACCCGTCCACCGGCACCGGCGGCGCGTCGATTCCCATGACGCAGATCGGCTCGGCCGCCAAGGCCGCGCAAGGCGGCGACGCCCAGCGCCCCGTGGTCATCAGTGCCGACAAGTCGGTGAAGTACGAAACCGTCGTGAAGGCGATGAACCAGCTCAAGCGCAGCGGCATCGAGCGCGTGGGGCTGTCGGTCACGACCACGGGCGGCAAATAAGGCATGTCGCTCGCCCTGGATCGCCCCGAGTTCGCGCCGCCACCGCAGCGCGGCACGCCCCGCGCGGTGGTGCTCGCGCTCATTGCCCACGCGCTGCTGATCGCCGCCCTCACCTGGGGTGTGCGCTGGCGCAGCGAAGCCGACGACGGCGCGGTCGATGCCGAGCTGTGGTCCACCACGGTGATGCAGGCCGCCCCGCGCCTGTCGGTGCCGGAGCCGCCGGCCCCGTGCCCGCACCACCGCCGCCCGCACCCGCGCCGCCCCACCGCCTCCCCGGCCGTCAAGCCGCCCGAGCCGGCGCCGGCGCCTGCGCCCGACATCGCGCTGGAGCGCGAGAAGAAGCTCAAGGAACAGAAAGCGCAGAAGGAGCGCGAACTCGAACAGCAGCGCCAGCAGCAACAAAAGAAGAAAGAGCTCGAGGCCAAGGAACGCGCCGAAGACGAAGCCGAGCGCAAGAAAGAGCAGCAGAAGAAACTGGCCGAGCAGAAGAAGCAGCAGGAAGCCGAGGCCAAGCAGGCCGAAGCGAAGAAGGCTGAAGCGGCCGCCAAGCAGGCGGCTGCCGACCGCGCCGCGACGCTCAAGCGCATGCAGGGCATGGCCGGTGCCAGCGGCAGCGACGATGCCAAGGGCAACGCGCTGCGCTCGTCCGGCCCGTCGAGCGGCTATGCCGGCCGCATCGCGGCCGCCGTGCGCCCGAACATCACCTTCCCCGATGCAGACAGCGTGAACGGCAACCCGGAAGCCGAGTTCGAAGTGAGGCTCGCACCCGACGGCACCATCGTCGGCGTCAAGCTCGCCAAGTCCAGCGGCCTGCCGGCCTGGGACGAAGCCGCCGAGCGCGGTCTTCGCAAGACCGACAAGCTGCCGCGCGACACGGACGGCCGCATCTTCCCGTCGCTCATCGTCACGCTCAAGCCCAAGCGCTGATCCAAGCGCTGGGGCCGCAATCACCCACATCGTGGGTGATTGCAAGCGACGTCACCCGCTCGTTTAGGATCGTCGGCAACTCATTGTTGCTGGCGCTCCTGACATGGTCGACTCTTTCCCTGCCGTTCGCCTCCAAGACCTGACGCCGCTGCCCTACCAGCAGGCACTGGCCGCCCACCTTCAGGCGAACGAACCCGAGGCCTGGCGCTGGGCCGCCTCCGCCGAAGCGCGCGAAGAACACACGGCCGCCATGCGTGCCGAATTGCTGCGCAGTGCCTACCGGCTCAACGCGGACGCGCACCCCGATCTGCATGCCGACGCCACCCTGGCCGCGCAGCGGCTGGGCGTCACCGCGCGCATCACGCTCTACCAGGCCCCATCCGGCGACGGCGCGGCGATGAATGCGGCCATCTACGTCGTGCCGGGCGAAGCGCACATCGTGCTCTCGGGCCCGCTGCTCGAACGGCTGCAGGGCCCGGAGCGCCAGGCCGTGCTCGGCCACGAACTCGCGCACTACCTGCTGTGGGAACGCGACGGCGGCAAGCACCACGTCGTCGACCGCCTGCTGCACGCCACGGCGGCCGACCCGCGCGCCGACGCGAGCCACCTGCAGGCCGCGCGGCGCCATGCGCTGTACACCGAGGCGTTCGCCGACCGCGGCGGCTGCGTGGCCTGCGGCGCGCTCGAACCCGCCGTGAGCGCGCTCATCAAGATCGAGACCGGCCTCACGCAGGTCAACGTGGCGAGCTACCTCGCGCAGGCCGAGGAGATCTGCGCCGACCCCAACAACAAGGCGCTGCAGACGCGCGGCGTGAGCCACCCCGAGGTGTTCGTGCGCGCCCGCGCGCTGCGCCTGTGGACCGGCCGCGAGCACGACGCCGACGAATGGCTGGCCGCCGCGCTCGAAGGCCCGCTCGACCTGGGCACGCTCGACATGCTCGGCCAGCAGCGCGTGAGCGCCCTCACGCGCGCCACCCTCGCGCAGCTGCTGCAACGGCCCGTGCTGCAGTCGGAATCGCTGCTCGCGCATGCGCGGCGCTTCTTCCCCGACTTCGCGCCGCCCACGTCGGCGATGCCGCCGCCCGAGCCCGCGCCCGCCGGCCTGCACGGCTACCTGGCCAGCGTGCTGGTCGACTTCGTCGCCGCCGATCCCGAGATGGACGACGTCACCCTCGCCGCCACGCTCGGCCTGGCCGATGCGCTGGACTGCGCCCAACCCTTCGAACAGCGCGTGCTGAAAGACCTGGGTCTTTCCAAGCGCAACTTCACCCGCGTCAAACGCGACGCCGCCGCCCTGCTCGACAAGGCCGCCACCACCCCGTCGTCTTCTTCGCAGGCCGCCGCCGCATGACCCTCGCCCCCGCCCCGCTCCTGCAACTGCTCGCCACCGCCGAGGCCCACGGCGGCCTGCAGACCGACGACGTGCTCAAGCTCGTGCTGCCGCTGCTGTGCGAGGTCTCGGCCCTGCACGAACTCGGCAACGTCGCCGCGCTCGGCAGCGCCTTCGCCTACCGCGTGACCGACGCGCCCGCCGAACCCGCGCTGGCGCTGGCCCAGCCCGACGGCACCGCGCCGCGCCGCCACCCCGAGGCCATCGCGCCGCTCGAACAACCCGCCGCCTCCGTGCTGCGCGTGGTCGGCGAAACGCGACTGACCGTCGACGCCGAGGCCGACGTCGCGCTCGAAAACCTCGCGGTCATGGCCGATGCCGGGCCCGACACGGTGCCCACGCGCCCCGTCTACCTGCCCGGCTACACCGCGTGGGAGCTGCGCCTGGGCCACCACGATGCGCTCGGCGACATCCTGTGCCTGGGCCAGGTGCTGGCCAGCCTGTCGTGCGGGCTCGACTTCACCGACAGCGACGACCTCACCCGCTTCGCCACGCACCGCGGCAACCTGTTCGAGCTGAACCGCCGGCTGCACCCCGTGGTGGCCGCCGTGATCTTCGAGATGACCGCGCTCGACCGCCACGAGCGCGCGCGCGACCTGCCCTCGGTCATCCGCCGCCTCGAGACCTACCGCGACCAGCCCGTCGACCTCGGCCTGGACCGCATCGCACCCGCAAGAGACGGCGCGGGCCAGCGCCGCCAGGCGATCCAGCTGCACCTGCGCGACCGGCTGTTCGACCTGTCGCGGCGCAACCGCCTGCTGTACTTCAAGCCGACGCAGGCGCATGTGAACCTCACCATCGCCAGCGTGCCGCTGGTGGTCGACCTGAACAGCATCCGCACCGACCAACTGTGCGTGTGGGATGGCCGCTTTGCCATTGACATCGCCAGCTGCGACCCCGTGCCGCTGGCGCGCTGGCTGCGTTTCGAAGACCAGCCCTACCTGCCCGGCGCGCTCGACCGCATCCTGCAGGAGGCACGGCGCGACCGGGCCGAGTACGGCTTCTCGCAGCTGTCGCTGGTGGTGGCCTTCCTGCGCTGGCACAACCTCAAGGAGGGCGAGGCCGAACGGGCCGAGCGCATCGCCTCGCCGCTGCTGATGCTGCCGGTGGAGCTCACGCGCAAGAAAGGCGTGCGCGACCAGTACCTGCTCGAAGCCTCGGCCAGCGAGGCGCAGGTGAACCCCACGCTGCGCCACCACCTGCGCCAGCTCTACGGCATCGCGTTGCCCGAGACGGTGGACCTGCGCGAAACCTCGCTCGAACAGTTCCACGCGCAGCTGTCGGCGCAGATTGCGCAGAGCGAGCCCGGCGTGCAGCTGCGGCTCGTGAAGCAGCCCGAGATCGCCGTGATGCACCAGCGCGCGCGCCAGCGGCTCGAACAGTTCAAGCGCCGCACCCGCGTGCGCTCGCCCTCGGCGGTGCCGGTGGCCTCGCAAGACTTCAGCTACGCGCAGGACGACTTCCGCCCGCGCGGGCTGCAGCTGTTCCATGCGCGCGTGCGCCCCGTGCCGCTGCCGGTGCGCGAGGCCGTCGGCGGCGCGCCGCAGCCGCGCGCGCCGCAGATGGCCGCTACCGTTGCCGACGACACCGAGCGCAAGACCTTCGCGCTGCGCGACAGCAGCGGCAACCCCTACCAGTGGGACGTCGACCTCACGGCCGTGACGCTGGGCAACTTCAACCATCGCAAGATGTCGCTGGTGCGCGACTACTCGGGGCTGGCCGAATCCGACCTGGCCAGCGAAGCCTTCGACCGCGTGTTCTCGCTGCAGCCGCGCCGCGTCGACGCCGAGACACCGCCCGCCCTGCCGCTGGCCGACCAGTGGCCCGTGGTGCAGGCCGACGCCACGCAGACCGCCGCGGTGGCGCTGGCGCGCACGGGCACCAGCTACATCATCCAGGGCCCGCCCGGCACGGGGAAGTCGCAGACCATCACCAACCTGATCGCCGACTACGTGGGCCGCGGCCAGCGCGTGCTGTTCGTCTGCGAGAAGCGCGCCGCCATCGACGTCGTGTTCCACCGCCTGCGCCAGCAGGGGCTGGACGAGCTGTGCTGCATGATTCACGACTCGCAGGGCGACAAGAAGGCCTTCGTGCAGAACCTGCGCAAGACCTACGAGCTGTGGCTCGAAGCGCCCGGCACGCTGGCGCAGGAAAGCACCGAGCGCACGCAGGTGCTCGACGCCATGGACCTCGACCTGCGCGCGCTCGAACGCTTCGATGCCGCCATGCACGACGTGCCCGAGCACATCGCGGTGACGTTGCGCGAATTGCTGTCGCGGCTGGTCGCGCTCAAGGCCAGCGACCCGTCGCTCACGCCGCTGCAGGCCGAGGCGCTGCCCGCCTTCGCCGCATGGCGCCGGCATGCGGAGCTGGTGTCGCGCCTGCACCTGGCCGTGACCGAAAGCCTGGGCGCGCCGAGCTTCGCGCAGCATGTGTTCGCGCAGCTCGCCCCGTCGCTGCTCGCGCAGGAGAAACCGCTCGCGCGGCTGGTCGAACGCAGCGAACGCGCCATCGACCTGAGCGCGCCTTGCCGCGATGCGCTGGTCGACGCCTGGCCACCGCTGGCCGAGGCCGGCGTGCTGTGGCGCGACGCGCTGGCCGTGGTGGCCGATGCGCGCAGCGTCGCCTCGCTGGCCGCGCGCGGCCAGCTCGCGCTGCTCGACGCCGCGCACCCGAGCAGCCTCGCGCTCGGCGCCGCCCTGAACGACAAGCGCACGCTGCAACAGGCGCTCGACGCGCAGCTGCAACGCACCGCCCACTGGCGCGACAAGCTCTCGCCCGGCGACACCGAAGCCGCGCTCGCGCAGGCCCGCACGCAGCAAGGTTCGCTGCTGCGCTGGCTGCAGCCCTCGTGGTGGCGCCTGTCGGGCGAACTCAAGCGCCGCTACGACTTCGCCGCGCATGCCGTGCGTCCGCAGCCCAGCCAGATCCTCGAAGACCTGCGCGCCGAACAGGCCGCGCGCACCGCGCTCGACCAACAGGCGGCGCGCATCGAAGCCGACTACGGCTGCACCGATGCCGATGCCTTCGCGCAGCAGTTGCAGGCCATGCGCGGCATCGACGCCGGCGCCGGCCTGCGCGCGGCGTTCCACGCCCACCTGCGCACCGACGCGGCCCGCCGCAGCGTCGAACAGCTGGTCGCCGCCGCACCGCGCGTCGACACGCTCGACGCCCTCTGGCACGACCTGCTGCACGACGCCGGCGCGCAGCCACTGGACGCGCTCGACGCGCTGGCACGCACGCTGCGCGACCAGGCCGATGCGCTGCCGTCGGTGCTGCAGCCGTTGCAGGAACTGGCCGATGCCGACCCGGCCGTGGCCGCCGCGCTGCGCACGCTGCCGCTGCCGCCCGAGGCGATCGAGTACGCCGTCGCGCGCGAAGGGCTGGAGCGCGTCTACCGCACCGAGCGCTGGCTGCCGCGCTTCGACGGCGCCACGCTCGCGCGCCATGCACAGCGCCTGGGCGAAGGCGAACGCAAGCTGCTCGAACGCAACGCACGCACGCTCGCCGCCGCGGTGCGCCAGCGCTTCCGCGACCATGTGCAGAAGAGCGCCCTGCCCGCCAGCCAGCTCGACGCCGACGGCAAGGTCTTCAAGAAGAGCTACAACGCGGGCCGCCGCGAGCTCGAGCACGAGTTCGGCAAGACCATGCGCTACAAGGCGATCCGCGAACTCGCCAGCGGTGACACCGGCCGCGTGGTGCGCGACATGAAACCGATCTGGCTCATGAGCCCGCTGTCGGTGTCCGACACGCTGCCGCTCGCGGCCGACCTGTTCGACGTGGTGATCTTCGACGAGGCCAGCCAGATTCCAGTGGAAGAAGCCGTGCCCGCGCTGTACCGCGCGCCGCAGATCATCGTGGTGGGCGACGAGATGCAGTTGCCGCCGACCAGCTTCTTCTCGTCAGCCCGCGACGCCGAGGAAGACACCGTCACCGTGGAAGGCGACGATGCAGAGAACGGCGAAGAAGCCGAACGCATCGCCGTCGTGCTCGATGCCGACAGCCTCTTGAACCAGGGTGCGCGCAACCTGCCGGCCACGCTGCTGGCCTGGCACTACCGCAGCCGCTACGAGTCGCTCATCGGTTTTTCGAACGCGGCCTTCTACGCGGGCAACCTGTACACCATTCCCGATCGCAGCCTGCCCGCGCCCGAGCGCGGCGAGATCGTGGTGCAGTCGCGCAGCCCGACCGACGAGTCCGTGAAGGCGCAGGTCGACGCCCTGCTCTCGCGCGCCATCAGCTTCCACCGCGTGGCCGACGCCGTGTACGAGAACCGCATCAACGACGGCGAGGCGCGCCACATCGCGCAGCTGGTGCGCGAGTTGCTGAAGCGCGAGACCGGGCGCAGCCTGGGCATCGTTGCGTTCTCCGAAGCGCAGCAGGGCGAGATCGAGGAAGAGCTGAACGCGCTCGGCGCGGTCGATGCCGACTTTGCGGCACGGCTCGAGGCCGAGTACGTGCGCGAGGAAGACGACCAGTTCTGCGGCCTCTTCATCAAGAACCTGGAGAACGTGCAGGGCGACGAGCGCGACATCATCATCCTCAGCATCTGCTACGGCCCCAACCCCGAGGGCCGCATGCTGATGAACTTCGGCCCCATCAACCAGCGCGGCGGCGAGAAGCGGCTGAACGTGATCTTCAGCCGCGCCAAGCACCACATGGCGGTGGTCTCGACCATCCGCCACGAGGCGATCACCAACGACCACAACGAGGGCGCGGCCGCGCTGAAGAACTTCCTGCGCTATGCCGAGTGCCTGTCACGCGGCGACGAGGACACGGCGCGGCGCGTGCTCGAAGGCATGAACCCGCTCGCGCGCGGCCACGTGGCGCGGCAGGCGCGCACGGACGACGTCACGGCGCAGATCGCGCAGGCGCTGCGCGCACGCGGCCATGCGGTGGACGAACAGGTGGGGCAGTCGCGTTTTCGCTGCGACCTCGCGGTGCGCGCATCGGGCCAGGGGCACTATGCGCTGGGCATTCTGGTGGACGGTGCGGCGCAGGACGGCCACCGCCACAACGTGCTGGAGCGCTATGTGTCGCGCCCCCGCATCCTCGATGCTTTCGGCTGGCAGGTGATGCAGGTGCTGGCCAAGGACTGGCTGCACGCCCCCGAGGCCGTGCTCGACCAGGTCGAGCAGGCCATCGCAAAGGCCGGGGTCAGCGCAGGACGCTGATGACGCGCTTCACGTCGAGTTCGGTCTTGCCGGTGAGCCGGTCCTTGTCGAACTCGCCGCTGAGCTCGACGCGCACCTTGTCGTCGATCTTCACGCCCGGAGGGAAGTACTTGGCGTCGATCTCGACCTTGATGCGGCCCGTGTCGTCGGCAAAGGTGTAGTGCTCGCCGCCGTCGTGCGAGACGATGAAGCCGCGCACCGTGGCGTGCTGGTCGTCTTGGCCGGTTTCGAGCAACTGCTTGACCGTCAGGTTCGGCACCGACGTCGGGCCGGCGTACTGGGCCCAGGCCGCGGCGATGGGCAGCGCCACGCCGAACGTCAACGCGGTGGTCTTGAGGATCTTCTTGAAATGCATGCGGTCGTTTCTCCTGTGAGTGGCCCAAGGCCAGGTTGCAACAACAGATGGACCGCGCACAGGCCTGGGGGTTCCCCAGGCTCGCGCGGTCCGATCAATCGTAGATGACCTGTGCCTTGCCCGCTTCGGCCTGCGCGGTCCAGCTCGCAAGCGCCGCATCGGTCGGGAAGAACTTGGCGCGCTCGCCCAGTTGCAACTCGACCTGCGCCCCGCCCCGCGCCATCGACAGGCGCACGGGCAGGCCGTGCACCAGATCGCCGACCTCGGTCTGCTCGGTGCGCGCCGGAAAGTCTTTCAGGAGGCGCGCGATCTCGGGCACCTTGCCGTTGACTGCCACGCGCAGGAACTTGCCGAAGCGGCAGCGCGCCGAGGCCAAGTCCCACACCTGCTGCACCTGGAATCGCGCCTCGAAGCCACCGCGCGCGGGCTGCAGCTTGCCGCTCACGATGACGAGCTCGTCGTCCTTCAGCGTGTTGCGGTTGGCGTTGATGAGCGCTTCGTCGGCCGTGGCGTCGATCGACTCCGACTTGTCGTCGAGCTTGAAGATCGCCAGCCGGCCGCGCTGGCCGTTGATCACGCGGAAGTCGCTCACGATGCCGGCAATGACCTGCGGGTCGCGGCTGTCGAGCAGGTCGCCGATCTCGCGCTTGCAGAAGCGCCGCACCTCGTGCGCCACCTCGTCGAACAGGTGGCCCGAGAGGTAGAAGCCGACGGCCGTCTTCTCGAAGGTCAGGCGCTCTTTCACGCCCCAGGGCGTGGCGTCGACCAAGTCGGGCTCCTGCGTGGCCGAGCCGTGTTCGCAGTCGCCGAAGATGTCGACCTGCGACGCATTGGCCGCCGTGGCGTTGGCGAACTCGAAGGCGCGGTCGACCGAGGCAATGAGCGATGCGCGGTTCTGCTGAATCGCGTCGAACGCGCCGGCCTTGATGAGTGCTTCGACCGTGCGCTTGTTGATGCGCTGGCGGTCGATGCGCACGCAGAAGTCGTACAGGCTCTTGAACGGCCCGCCCTCTTCGCGCGCACGCACCACGGCCTCGACCGCGAGCTGGCCCGTGCCCTTCACGGCGCCCAGGCCGTAGCGGATGATCTTGTTGGTGACCGGCTCGAAACGGTAGTTGCCGCGGTTCACGTCCGGCGGCTCGAAGGTGATGTTGAAGTTCTTCTGGGCGTCTTCGAACAAGAGCTTGAGCTTGTCCGTGTCGTCCATTTCCACGGTCATATTCGCGCAGAAGAACTCGGCCGTGTAGTGGACCTTGAGCCAGCCCGTGTGGTACGCCAGCAGCGAGTAGGCGGCGGCGTGCGACTTGTTGAAGCCGTAGCCCGCGAACTTCTCCATCAAGTCGAAGATTTCGTCGGCCTTGTCCTGCACGATGCCGTGCGTGGCCAGCGCGCCCGCGCGGAACTTCTCGCGGTGCTCGGCCATTTCCTCGAGCTTCTTCTTGCCCATCGCGCGGCGCAGCAAGTCGGCGCCGCCGAGCGAGTAGCCGCCCAGGATCTGCGCGGTCTGCATCACCTGCTCCTGGTAGACCATGATCCCGTAGGTCTCGGAGAGCATCTCGGCCACGGCCGGGTGCGGGTACTCCACGTCTTCGCGGCCGTGCTTGCGCGCCACGAAACTGGGAATCAGGTCCATCGGGCCCGGGCGGTACAGCGCGTTCAGCGCGATCAGGTCTTCCAGGCGCGTGGGCCGCGCGTCCTTCAGCATGCCCTGCATGCCGCGCGATTCGAACTGGAACACCGCCTCGGTCTTGCCGTCGGAGAACAGGCGGTAGGTCGGCCCGTCGTTCAGCGGGATGTTCTCGAACGCGAAGTTCTCCTGGCCCTTGTGGCGCTTCATGATGAACTCGCGCGCAATCTCCAGGATGGTGAGCGTCGCAAGACCCAAAAAGTCGAACTTCACGAGGCCGATGGCTTCGACGTCGTCCTTGTCGTACTGGCTCACGGCCGATTCGCTGCCGGGCTGCTGGTACAGCGGGCAGAAGTCGGTGAGCTTGCCCGGTGCAATGAGCACGCCGCCGGCGTGCATGCCGATGTTGCGGGTCATGCCTTCGAGCTTCTGCGCGAGCTCGACCAGCATGCGGACTTCTTCTTCCTTCTCGATGCGCTCCGCGAGCTGCGGCTCCATCTCGATGGCGTAGTTGTTCTTGTCGCCTTCGATCTTGGTCGCGGGCGGATATTGCAGCGTGACCGACATGCCCGGCTTGTTCGGAATCAGCTTGCTGATGCCGTCGCAGAACATGTAGCTCATGTCGAGCACGCGGCCCACGTCGCGGATGGCCGCGCGCGCGGCCATGGTGCCGAAGGTGGCGATCTGGCTCACGGCGTTGCGGCCGTACTTGTCCTTCACGTAGTCGATCACGCGGTCCCGGTTGCCCTGGCAGAAGTCGATGTCGAAGTCGGGCATCGAGACGCGTTCGGGGTTCAGGAAACGTTCGAACAGCAGCTTGTATTCGAGCGGATCGAGGTCGGTGATCTTCAGCGCGTAGGCCACAAGCGAGCCCGCACCCGAGCCCCGGCCCGGGCCCACGGGGCAGCCGTTTTCCTTGGCCCACTTGATGAAGTCGCCCACGATCAGGAAGTAGCCGGGGAAGCCCATGTTCAGGATCGTGTTGATCTCGAACTCGAGGCGTTCCACGTAACGCGGCCGTTCGGCCTCGCGCTTGGCTTCGTCGGGGTACAGGTGCTTCAGCCGCACCTCGAGGCCCTCGAACGATTCCTGGCGGAAGAACTCGTCGATCGGCATGCGCACGCCTTCGGCGATGAAGGGCGTCGGAAAGTCGGGCAGCTGCGGCTTGCCGAGCACCAGCGTGAGGTTGCAGCGCTTGGCGATCTCGACCGTGTTGGCCAGCGCGCTCGGCACGTCAGCGAACAGCGCCTGCATCTCGGCGCTCGACTTGAAGTACTGCTCTTCGGTGAACTTGCGCACGCGGCGCGGGTTGCCCAGAATTTCGCCTTCGGAAATGCACACGCGCGCCTCGTGCGCTTCGTAGTCCTGGCGTTCGGCGAACTGCACTGGGTGCGTGGCGACCACCGGCAGCTTCAGGCGGGCCGCGAGCTTCACCGCGGCAATCACGTGCGGCTCGTCTTCGGGGCGGCCGGCGCGTTGCAGCTCGATGTAGAAGCGGTGCGGGAACATGCCCGCGAGCTGCAGCGCCAGCTCGGCGGCGCGCTCTTCCTGGCCTTGCAGCAGCGGCTGGCCCAGCGGCCCGGCCTGTGCACCCGACAGCGCGATCAGGCCGCCCTGCAGCTCCTGCAGCCATTCGAGCTTGCAGGCCGCCTGCGACTGGCCGCGGCTCACGTTCTGCGTCCAGGCGCGGGCCAGCAGCTCCGACAGGTTGAGGTAGCCCTCGGTGCTCTGCACCAGCAGGATGAGGCGGGTCAACGCGCCGGGCTCCTTGCCCAGCCCGTCGATGAAGATTTCAGCGCCGATGACGGGCTTGACGCCCTTGCCCCGGCCCTGCTTGTAGAACTTGACCGCCCCGAACAGGTTGTTCAGGTCGGTGATGGCCAATGCGGGCTGCTTGTCGGCAGCGGCGGCCTTGATGACTTCGTCGATTCGATTCGTGCCATCGACGACGGAAAACTCGGTGTGCAGACGCAGGTGAACAAACATCCGTCGATTGTAGGAAGCGCCACCCCACGATGTGGTGCGGTGATCCCTACAATCCCGCCCCGTGCAAGAGATTTTGAATATCGCCGCCTACAAGTTCGTGGGCATCAACGACAGCCCCGTGCTGCGTGAGACCCTGCGCGACCGCGCGCAGGCCCTGGGCCTCATGGGCACCATCCTGCTGGCGCCCGAAGGTATCAACCTGTTTCTGGCAGGCACGGCGCAGGCCATCCACGCCTTCCTGGCCGACCTGCGTGCCGATGCGCGCTTTGCCGACCTCGAAACCAAGGAAAGCTGGTCGGCCACGCAGCCCTTCCGGCGCATGCTGGTGAAGCTCAAGCGCGAGATCATCCGCATGGACCACCCCGCGATCCAGCCCGCCGCCGGCCGTGCGCCCGGCGTGGACGCGCCCACGCTCAAGCGCTGGCTCGACCAGGGCCACGACGACGAAGGCCGCGAGATCGTGATGCTCGACACGCGCAACGACTTCGAGGTCGACGAAGGCACCTTCGACGGCGCGATCGACTGGCGCATCACCAAGTTCACCGAATTCCCGCCCGCACTGAAGGCGCACCGCGCCGACTTCGAAGGCAAGACCGTGGTGAGCTTCTGCACCGGAGGCATCCGCTGCGAGAAGGCCGCCATCCTCATGCGCGAGGAAGGCGTGGAACACGTGCTGCAGCTCGAAGGCGGCATCCTCAAGTACTTCGAGGACGTCGGCGGCGCGCACTACCACGGCGACTGCTTCGTGTTCGACGGACGCCGGGCCCTGGCACCCGACCTCAGTGCGCGCGCCTCCGACGCCAGCGCCCGGGCCTCGGAAGACCCGGACATCGGCATCAAGCAATAAACAAGGCGCGCAGGCTCAGACCGGCGTAGTGCCGACGTCGGGTTCGCGCACGCCGAAGGGCTTGCCCGGCAGGGGAATGAACTCGGTCTCGCCAGGCACCTGGCCCATGCGCTGCGCGGCCCAGTCGCCGCCGGCCTCGAGAATGCGTTCGCGCCGGCTCGAAACGAAATTCCAGGTGATGTAGCGCGGGCCATCGAGCGGCTCGCCGCCGATCACCATGAGGCGCACTGCCGTGTCGGCCGTGAACACCGCGCCCTGCCCGTCGGGCAGCACCGCCATCGTGTGGGCGGGCGCCGGCTCGCCGTTCACCTGCGCATCGGCATCGACCATGTAAACCGCCAGTTCGGGCGCCAGCGCGGGCAGCTCGAAACGGCCGCCGGCCGGCAGCGCGATGTCCAGGTAGACCGTCTGCGCCAGCGTCTTCACCGGCGAGCGCACGCCGAAGGCCTCGCCCACCAGCACGCGCACCGGCACGCCCTGCACCGTGAGCTCGGGAATCGCCTCTGCCGGCGTGTGCTCGAAGCTGGGCTCGACCTCTTCATGGGCCTGCGGCAGCGCGGCCCACAGCTGCAGGCCGTGGTTCACGTAGGTGTCGGCCAGCAGGCGCTCGGGCTTGCGCTCGGAGTGCACGATGCCGCGCCCCGCGGTCATCCAGTTGATGGCGCCCGGCAGGATTTCCTGCACGCTGCCGAGGCTGTCGCGGTGCATCATCGCGCCGTCGAACAGGTAGGTGACCGTCGACAGGCCAATGTGCGGATGCGGTCGCACGTCGTGCGCGTTGCCGGGCTGCTCGGTGGCCGGACCGAAGTGGTCGAAGAACACGAAGGGCCCGACCGAGCGGCGCTGCGCCGCCGGCAGCACGCGGCGCACGTTGAAGCCACCGCCCAGGTCCTTGTCGTGGGGTCGCAGCAATTGGATTTCGGGGATGGTGTCGGTCATCGTGAGGTCCTTATGGGCGAAGTTCGGTGGGGCGTTATGCGCGCGATCTTGCCACCGTGCCGATGCGCTCGCCGAAGGCGCGTGCGGTCTCGAGGTCGCCCTTCGGCATCTCGGCGGGGCTCGCGTCCGAAGGCGATTGCGTGAGCAGGCCGCCGTAGCCGCCGACGTAGTTCATCGCGTCGCGCGTGGCCGCCTTGTTGTTGGTCGGCAGGATGCCCATGCTGACCCAGATGCCGCTGTGCTGCATGGCCAGCGTCCACAGGTAGGTCATGGTCGTGACCTTGTCGCCGTTCATCGTGGCGCTGTTGGTGAAGCCGGCGAAGAGCTTGTCTTTCCAGCCTTGCGTGTACCAGACCTTCGACGACGCATCGGCGAATTTCTTGAACTGCCAGCTCACGCCGCCCATGTAGGTCGGCGAGCCGAAGATGATCGCGTCGGCCGCGGCCAGCGTTTCCCAGCCATCGGCCGGCAGGTTGCCGTCGGCGTCGATGGCGAGCAGTTGCGCGCCCGCGCCGTCGGCCACGGCCTGGGCCACGCGCTGGGTGTGGCCGTAGCCGGAATGGAAGACAACGACGATGTTTGCCATGAAACGAGTTTCCTCAAAGAAGCGATGGAGTCGGAAGGCCGCGCCCACGCGGTGTGCGCGGCCTGAGGGGAACGAGCTTACTTTTTATCGATGCTGAAGCGGCCGGCACCGAAGGCGGCGAAAGCGAGCAAGCCGCCGGCGATCGCGATGTTCTTGAAGAACATCAGCTGGTTCACGAAGGCCTTGTCGGCGGGCATGGCCCAGTAGTTGTGGAACATCACGGCCGCGACCACGGTGAAGATCGCCAGCACGATCGCCGACACCCGCGTCTTGAAGCCGGCCAGCAGCAGCAGGCCGAGCCCCAGTTCCACGACGATCGCGATGACCGCCGCCACCTGCGGCAGCGGTGCGCCCACCGAGGAGATGTACCCCACGGTGCCGGCAAAGCCCATGAGCTTGCCGAAGCCGGCGGGGATGAACAGCGCTGCAAGCAGCACGCGGCCGATGAGTGCCAGCGTGTCCTGGGCGGCGTTGGGGGTGGTGGTTGTGGTGGTAATGGCCATGGTGAAAACTCCTCGGTGGTTATGGAATGAACAGGGAAACAAAAAAAAACGCCGTCTCAGGCCGCCAGGTCGAACACCAGCACTTCGGCATCGATGCCGGCGCCGAGCGTGAGTTGCGATTCGCCTTCGAGCATCGCGGCGTCGCCGCCCGAAAGCTTCTGGCCGTTGACTTCGAGTTCGCCGCGCACCAGGTGCACGTAGCTCTTGCGCTTCGGGTCGAGCGCCAGGCTCGCGGTCTCGCTGCCGTCGAACAGGCCGGCGAACAGGCGGGCGTCGGCGTTCACCGTCACCGAGCCGTCGTGGCCGTCGGGCGAAGCGACCAGGCGCAGGGTGCCGCGCTTCTCGGCGTCGCTGAACTGCTTCTGCTCGTAGCCGGGGGCAATGCCGCGTTCCTTGGGCTCGATCCAGATCTGCAGGAAGTGCGTGGTCTCGTCGGCCTTGTGGTTGAACTCGCTGTGCATCACGCCGCGCCCGGCGCTCATGCGCTGCACATCACCCGGCGGAATGGATTCGATGTTGCCCATGCTGTCCTTGTGCGCGAGTTCGCCCGAGAGCACGTAGCTGATGATCTCCATGTCGCGGTGGCCGTGGGTGCCGAAGCCGGCGCCCGCCGCCACGCGGTCTTCGTTGATCACCCGCAGGTTGCCGAAGCCCATGAAGGCCGGATCGTAGTAACCGGCGAAGGAAAAGCTGTGGAACGAGCGCAGCCAGCCATGGTCGGCATAACCGCGTTCCTGAGATTTGCGTACTTTCAACATGTCGAACTCCTTGTTGCCCCACCCGGTTCGGGCACCGGGGCTTTCGTCGTGGGCCGCGCCGGATGCGCAGCGGATGAGAAGAATTTTGGGCTTCCATCCCCCTCTGAAAGACGCCCGGTTTTGATGGCATCATTCAAATTATTTGAATGATGGAGCCCACCCCATGTCCAGCGCCCGAGACGTACTGACCCCCGACGCGCTGGCCATGCTGCAGACGGTGGTGGCCGCCGGCAGCTTTGCCGCCGCCGCGCGCGCACTCGGCGTCGTGCCCAGCGCGCTGAGCTACCGCGTGCGCCAGATCGAAGACGCGCTCGATGTGCTGCTGTTCGATCGCAGCGCGCGCCAGGCCCGCCTCACCGAGGCCGGCGCCGAACTGCTGCGCGAGGCCGCGCGCCTGCTCGGCGAGATCGACGCCGTCGCCAACCGCGTGAAGCGCGTGGCCACCGGCTGGGAGCCGATGCTGACCATCGCGGTCGACAGCGTGATCGCACGCGACCCGTTGCTCGACCTGTGCACCGCCTTCTTCGCACTCGACCCGCCCACGCGCCTGAAGCTGCGCGACGAAACGCTGCTCGGCACCATCGAGGCGCTGACCAGCGGCGAGGCCGACCTGGCGATCGGCGCGGTGCTCGATGCCGCGAGCCTGGCCTTCACCGCCACCGGCATCCGCAGTCGCCTCATCGGCGAGCTGTGCTTCGTGTTCGCCGTGGCGCCGCACCACCCGCTCGCGCGCCTGCCGCAGCCGATCAGCGACGCGGTGCTGCGCCAGCACCGCGCGGTGGCCGCGGCCGACTCGGTGCGCAGCGGGCCGAGCATGACAGTGAACCTCGTCGGCGGACAAGACGTGCTCACCGTGCCCAGCATGCAGGCCAAGATCGCCGCGCAACTGCACGGCCTGGGCGGCGGCTTCTTGCCCGAGCCGATGGCGCGGCCCTACATCGAGGCCGGCCACCTCGTCGAGTTGAAGACCGAGCGCCAGCCGCCGTTGGGCTCCATGCATTGCGCGTGGCGCGTGCGCAGTGCGGGCAAGCCGGGGCGCGCGCTCGAATGGTGGCTCGCGCAGTTCGAGCACGAGGGCACGCGCAAGGCGTTGCTCGAACGGCACCGGGGCCGTTGAACGCCACGCGACGCGGGCTGCATAAGGGTCGCCCCCAGCCCGGCGGCGCGCACAGACCGAGGTAGAGTGTGCACGGCCTCCTCCGTCATCACCCTGTCAAAAGAAAAGAGTCCGCCATGCCCAAAGCCAAAGCCCGCGCCACCGCCGACCGCCACCGAACTCCCGCCGCCGCCCGCCACTACGCCGTCATCGGCGCCGGCATTGCCGGCGTGGCCTGCGCCCGCACGCTGATGCAGGCCGGGCACCGTGTGACGGTGTTCGAACGCGAGGCCACGCCGGGCGGGCGGATGGCGAGCATCGACACTGCCTTCGGCCGCTTCGACAGCGGCGCCCAATACTTCACCGTGCGCGACCCGCGCTTTGCGCAGGTGCTGGCCACCACGCCCGCGCTGTGCCGCCCCTGGAGCGCCAACCTCGTGCGCGTGCTCGACGCCCACGGCCGCGTGGCCGAAGCGGCGCTGCCCTCGCTGGAGCCGCACTGGGTCGCCCAGCCCGGCATGGACGCGCTCGTGGCCCACTGGGCCGCGCCGCTCGGCGAGCACCTCGTCACCGGCACCCAGGTCACCCGCATCGAGCCCGACGCGCTCGACGCCACCCGTTGGCAGTTGCGCACCGCCGGCGCCGACGATTCGCAGCACGTGTACTCCGGCTTCGACGCCGTGCTGCTGGCCGTGCCGCCCGCACGCACCCGCGAACTGCTGGGCGACGGCGAACGCTCGGCCACGCTGAGCCGCAAGATCGACCGCGTGCGCATCGCGCCCTGCTGGGCACTGATGATCGCGTTCCCCCAGGCCAACCAGGCCACCATGTCGCACCTCGGCCCGCAATGGAACGTGGCGCGCAGCACCCACCACCGCGTGGCGTGGCTGGCGCGCGAATCGTCCAAGCCCGGCCGCGAGCGTGTCGAGCGCTGGACCCTGCAGGCCAGCGCCACCTGGTCGGAAGAACACCTGCGCGACACGCCCGCCCGCATCGAGGCCAAGCTGCTGCGCGCCTTCTCGGAAATCACCGGCATCCACGCCACGCCCAGCCATGCGCAGGCCCGCTGCTGGCCCGAAGCGCAGACGCAGGTGCCGGTCGGCCAGACCCACTTGTGGGACGCCAAGGCGCGCATCGGCATCGCGGGCGACTGGTGCATCGGCCATCGCGTGGAAGACGGTTTCGTTTCGGGCCTTTCACTGGCCCTCGCCGTTCTCTAAGAAAGGATGCGCGCCACCGGCCGCTTCGCGCCCTCGCCCACCGGCCCGCTGCATGCCGGCTCGCTGGTGGCCGCGCTCGCGAGCTGGCTCGATGTGCGCGCGCGCGGCGACCAGGCGCGCTGGCTGATCCGCATCGAGGACGCCGACACCGAGCGCTGCCTGCCCGGCATGGGCGAGCACATCCTGCGGCAGCTCGCCGACTGCGCGCTGCTCCCCGACGAGCCGCCCGAGTGGCAGACGAAGCGCACCGCCCACTACGAGGCGGCGCTGGCCGCGCTGCAGGCGCGCGGCCTCGCCTACCCCTGCGGCTGCTCGCGCAAGGACATCGACCTCGCCTTGGCCCGTCTCGGCCATGCGCACGAACGCCATGGTGAGCGCGTCTACCCCGGCACCTGCCGCGACGGCCTGCACGGCAAGCCCGCGCGCGCCTGGCGCTTTGCCGCACACCGCATGCCGACCGGCGACCTGCACTGGACCGATCGCCGCCTGGGCCCGCAGCAGCAGGATGTGCAGCGCGAGGTCGGCGACTTCGTGCTGCGCCGCGCCGACGGCCCCTGGGCGTACCAGCTCGCCGTGGTGGTCGACGACGCCGAGCAGCGCGTGACCGACGTGGTGCGCGGAGAAGACCTGGCCGACAACACGGCGCGCCAGATCCTGCTGCAGCAGGCGCTCGGCCTGCCCACGCCAAGCTACCTGCACACACCGCTGGTGCGCGGCGCCGACGGCGACAAGCTCTCCAAGCAGAACGGCGCCACGGCCATCGACACCGCCACGCAGCAAGCCGCGCTGGCCGCGCTCGACACCGCCGCCCGCGCCCTCGGCCTGCGCCCCACGGCAGCCGACGACTGCACCGCCGCACTGGCCGGCTGGGTGCCCGAATGGCGCGATCTCTACAATTCGCGGCCCTCATGAACATTCCCGACACCGTGTCCAACGACCTCCCGCCCGTGCCTCCCGAAGACGACGCCGCCGACGGCAAGCCGCATCCGCTGCACCGCCGCCTCAAGAGCTTCGTGAAGCGCGCCGGCCGCACCACCGACGGCCAGGCCCGTGCCTTCGCCGAGCTGGGCCCGCTGTTCCTCATTCCCTACACGCCCGAGCCGCTCGACCTGACGGCGGCCTTCGGCGGCCGCGCCGGCCCGACGGTGCTGGAGATCGGCTTCGGCATGGGCGAGGCCACGGCGCACATCGCCACCGTGCTGCCCGAGACCAATTTCCTGTGCTGCGAAGTGCACGAGCCCGGCGTGGGCGCGCTGCTCAAGCGCATCGGCGAGCAGTCGATCTCGAACATCCGCATCTGCGCGCACGACGCGGTCGACGTGCTCGACCACATGCTGCTGCCCTCCACGCTGGCCGGCGTGCATGTGTTCTTTCCCGATCCGTGGCACAAGAAGCGCCACAACAAGCGCCGCCTGATCCAGCCCGAGTTCGTGACCAAGCTGGCGCAGCACCTGCGCCCCGGCGGCTACATCCACTGCGCCACCGACTGGCAGCCCTACGCCGAGCAGATGCTCGAAGTGCTGGCCGCCGAGCCGCTGCTGCGCAACACCGCGCCGGACACCGGCTACGCGGACAAGCCGGCCTACCGCCCGCTCACCAAGTTCGAGAACCGTGGTCTCAAGCTGGGCCACGGCGTGTGGGACCTGGTGTTCGAAAAGCGCGCCTGAGCGCGCATTAGATTAGCTCGCTCAGCTCACTCGAGCTGGAAGCGGAACGGCAGCCGCATCGCGCCGCGCACCGCACGCCCGTCCGCCGTGCGCGCCGGGTCGAAGCGCCACTCCTTGATCGCATCGGTCGCCGCCCGCGACAGCAGCGGGTGCGGCGAGCGTTCGACGCGGATGTCTTCGGGCTTGCCGTCGACGCTGACGAAGAAGGTGGTGACCACCACGCCCTCGATGCCCTCTTCCGCCAGTGCGGACGGGTACTTCGGATAGCGGCGCTGGCGGATCACCGGGTCTTTCACGACCGCGTTCGCCGCAACGCGCGGATCGGCGCGCGGGGCCGCCATGAGGGTCGGCCCCGACGGCAATGCCATCGGCGGCCCCGCCAGTGGCAGCGGTGGCGGCTCGATCATCGATGGCGGCGGCAAAGGCGGCGGGTCGATCATCGGTTGCGGCGGCAGCGGCGCAGCCACGGGCACGACGACCTCCGGCGCGGGCAGCGCTTTTTCCACCACCTCCGATGGGGGCGACACAACGCAACCGGCGAGCACCACGCACACCCCTCCCAAAACCCAGGACATGTTCAAGTTCATAAGGGCAATTCTGGAGCACCCCCGCCTTCCGTCCTGGCCTCGAAATTGCTACACTTTTTTACTATTGTTAGCAAAAGGTAGCCAATGAACGCGTCTCGCAGGACATGGCTGGGCAAAGCCTCCGCAACGCTGCTTCTGGGAAGCGGCCTCGGCATCACCCGTCCCTTGCTGGCACAGACGACGCCGCGCCCCGCAGCCGGCGCAGCCCGCGTCGTCCTGCTCGGCCAGTCGGTGCCGCTCACCGGCAGCGCCAACGAGATCGGCAACGCCTTCGCGGCTGGCAGCCGCCTTGCCGTGAGCGACTTCAACACGCGCAACGCCGCCACGGGCTTGCAGCTGAAACTGCTGCAGCTCGACGACGGCTACGACGCCGCACGCGCCACCACCAACGCACGCACGCTGCTCGGCGCGAACAAGGCCGACATGCTGTTCGGCTTTGTCGGCACCGCCAGCAGCGAGGCCGGCGCCAAGGTCGCCACGCAGCAGGGCAGCCTGCTCTTTGCGCCCTTCGCCGCGTCCGACGCGCTGCGCGGCCCCGAGCATCCGAACGTGTTCCATGTGCGCCCCGGCATGATCGACGAGGCCCTCAAGATCGTGCGCCAGTGCGCCACCGTGGGGCAAAAGCGCATCGCGCTGGTGGGCGACGACGACGCCATGGGCCGCGCCGGCCTGGCCGCCGCGGAGCAGGCCATTGCCGAACTCAAGCTGCCGCCGCTGGTCGCGAGCGCACTGGTGCCGGCGGGCGCCGACAAGCTCGACGCCGCACTGAAGACCGTGCAGCAGCAGACGCCCCAGGCCATCGTGCTGGTGTCGCTCTCGGGCACCACGGCCGGCGCCATCCGCAAGCTGCGCAAGAGCGGCTACACGGGCAGCTTCATGGCTTTCTCGATCGTCGGCATCGACCCGCTCTACGCCGAGCTGGGCAAGGACATCGGCGGCATCGTGATCTCGCAGGTCGTGCCCTCGCCGCGGCCCTCGGCCATTCCGATCGTCAAGGAGTACCTCGCGGCGGTCGACAACTCCGACCAGACCGCGTCGTACGAAGGCCTCGAGGGCTTCATCGCCGCCAAGGCCGCAGGCGAAGCGGTACGCCGCGCAGGCCGCGGCTTCAACACCGCGACGCTTCAGCGCACGATGACGGCGATGACCGACTACGACGTGGGCGGCTTCCGCATCAACCTGCGTCCGGGCCTGCGCGACAACGTGCGCAGCATCGACCTCATCAGCATTTCGGCCGACGGGCGCGTGCTGCGTTAAGCCAGGTTCTGCTGGTAGCCCATCGGCGAATAGATCACGACCAACGCCGTGGCCGGCCCCGACAGCGCATGCCCGCGGTGCGGAATGCGCGCGTCGAAGTGCAGCGTGTCGCCGGGTTCGAGGATGAACTTGTCCACCCCCACCTGCCACTCCACGCGGCCCGTGAGCACGTGCATCATTTCCTCGCCTTCGTGCTCGAAAAACACGAACTTGTCGACCTTGTCGGGGAAGGTGAACAGAAAGGGCTGCAGCGCGCGATCGGTGGTGGCATCGGTGAGCGCGAAGTAGTCGTAGCCGAAGGCGCTGCCGCCCATGACGGTCGGGCGCTTGTCGGCATGCCGCACCAGGCTCACGCCGCGCCAGCTCTGCTGCGCATGCGCGGTGTCGGTCAGCAGGCTCGCGGCCTCGATGCCCAGCACGCTCGCGATGCGCGCCAGCGAACCGATCGGCGGCACCTTCTTGCCGCTTTCGATGCGCGAGAGGTAGGCCTTGCCGAAGCCGGCCTGCTCGGCCAGCGCCGCGAGCGTCAGGCCCGCCTCGAGGCGACGTTGCTTGAGGCGCACGCCCAGATCGACATGCGCCGGAACCTCGGCGGGAATCGCGGGTGCCGCCGGGGCCATCGGCGCAGCGGAAGCGGCGGGTGCCGTCGCGCGCTGGGGCGATCGGGCGGTTTTCTTTGAAGCAACCATGCGCCGAATTTAACGGAACCGGTTTACCGCTCGGCACACCCAGTTGCCCAGGCGGCCATCGCCGCGCCGACGCGGCTCAGTTCTTCTCGGCCTCGAAGCCCGCGGCGTTGAAGAACACGTTGGGCTTGCGGTAGATCGCGAGGATGGTGCAGCCCTCGTCCGAACGCGTCTCGTGCAGCGAGCCCGGCTGGCGCCAGACGAACTGGCCGGCGCGGCAGATGCCGTCGTGGTCGGAAAACGAGCCCTCGAGCACCCAGCTCTGCTCGATCTCGGGATGCTTGTGGAATGGCAGCACCGCGCCGGGCTCCCACTTGAGCAGCACCGTCATCTCGCCGGACTCGTCGTTGCGGTAGAGCACCTTCATCTGGATCTTGGGGAACTGCGAGGGCCGCCATTCGAGCGTGGCGGGATCGACGTAGACGGAACCACCGATGGTGGGTTGCAACTTGCCGGAGAGGCGCTCCTTGAAGACAGCGGACATGGTGTGGGACTCCTGTGGATGATGGTTGGGGGACGGGGACATCGCCTCAGCGGGTAGATTCGATTCTAGATCGAAGTTTCCCATTGGACAACTTTTGAGAATTGAAGATCAGGCAGCGGAAAAACGCAGCCGGTTGGCTTCGCGCGCGGCGCCGTATTCCATGATCCGGGCGACCTCGGCGGCGGGCGCCTTGCCGAAGCGCTTCGCGATCAGGTACAGCGTGGCGTCGATGCACAGCGTGACGCCACCGCCGGTGACCACGCGCCCGTTGTCGACCACGAGCGCGGGCTCGGCCCGGACCGTGGGATAGCGTTGCCGCAGCTCGTCCAGCGGCGAGGTTTCGGGCGGCACCACCTCGAACTTGGTGGTCGCGTGCAGGCCGTCGAGCACGCCGGCCTCGGCAAGGATCATTGCGCCGGTGCACACCGAGCAGACCAGCGCCGTGGGTGCCACGCGGCGCACGAACGCGAGCACACGCGCATCGCCCGCGGCGGCGCGCCAGCCGGGCCCGCCGGGCACCAGCAACACGTCGACCTCGTGCACCTCGTCGAAGCATGTGCTTGGCAGCACTTGCAGGCCGTTGGCGAGCGTGACCGGCGCGCGATCGAAGGACACGGTCTCGTAGCTGAGCTCGGGGATCACGCGCCGGGCCATCGAGACCACGCCGATGGCGGCGAGGTCCACGGGCTCGATGCCCTCGTAGAGCAGGAAGGTCATGCGCATTCGCAAATCTCCGTTCTGAATGAAAGAGGCAATGAAGTCATGGCTGAAGGATCAGGCGCTCGCGCTTGGCGGTGTCGAAGGCATACGCGTCGGCATCGGCCAAGGGTTGGGTATCGACCGCCACGGGCCACTGCACTGCGAGACGCGCATTGAGTTCGAGCCAGTCGCGCTGCGCCAGGTCGGCCGCGGGACGGATGGCCTGCACCGGGCACACCATCTCGCACAGGCCGCAGTTGGCACAGGCGCGCGGATCGATGACCACGAAGTTCGGTCCTTCGTGGAACGCGTTCTGCGGGCACACCGCCACGCACTCGCCGTAGCGGCATGCGATGCAGGCTTCGGTGACGACGAAGGTCATGCGCCGCGCTCAGAAATTGCGCACCGATTCGTCGCGCGTCTCGTGCGCGAAGAAGGCCGCCACCAGGGTGACGCAGGCCAGGCCGATCAGCATGATCGAAACGCCCGCGGTGCCGCCGAGCTTGCTCACCAGCAAAGTGGCGAGGATCGGCGCCAACCCTCCGCCGAGGGCGGCCGACACCTGGAACCCGAAGGAGGCTCCCGTGTAGCGCACGCGCGCACCGAAAAGTTCGGGAAAGTAGGTGGCCTGCGGGCCGAACATCAGGCCGTGGCCGAAGCTCAGCGCCACTGCGGTCGCGGCGATGATGATCCACGGATCGCGCGTGTCCACGAGCCAGAACAACGGGAACGCGAAGACGATGGTGAAGAGCGTGCCCGCGAAGTAGAACGGGCGGCGTCCGATGATGTCCGACAGCCACCCGAACAGCGGAATCGTCACCACCTCGATCGCCGCCGCGACCATGATCGCGTTGAGCAGCATCTCCTTGGGCAGGCCCAGGTTCTTGGTCGCGTAGACCACCATGAACACCGTGAGCATGTAGACCCACGAGACCTCGCAGATCTTCAGGCCCACGGCGATCAGGAAGTTCTTCGGATCGCGGAACACGGCCTCGGCGAAGGGGTTGCGCGCGATCTCCTTCTTGGCCTTCATCTCGAGGAACACCGGCGACTCGGACACCCGCGTGCGGATGAAAGCGCCCAGCGCGACCAGCACCACGCTCAAGAGGAAAGGAACGCGCCAGCCCCAGGACATGAAGTCCTCCTCGGGCAAGGTCGACACCATCGAATAGACGCCGGCCGACAGGATCAGTCCGATCGGAAAGCCGACCTGCACCAGGCTGCCGCACAGGCCGCGCCGGTGCTTCGGCGCGTGCTCGAGCACCATCAGCGCCGCCCCGCCCCACTCGCCGCCCAAGCCGATGCCCTGCACGATGCGCAGCACGATCAGCAGCACCGGCGCCCAGATGCCGATCTGCTGGTAGGTCGGCAACAAGCCGATGGCGAAGGTGCCGAGGCCCATGATCGCGAGCGTCATCAGCAGCATCGACTTGCGGCCGAGCCGGTCGCCGAAGTAGCCGAACACCGCGCCGCCGAAGGGCCGCGCGAAGAAGCCCACGGCTGCGCTGCCCAGCGCCGCCAGCGTGCCCATCAGCGGGTCGTCGGCGGGAAAGAAAATCTTGTTGAAGACCAACGCGGCGGCAGTGCCGTAGATCAGGAAGTCGTACCACTCGATGATGGTTCCGACCGAGCTGGCGAACACGACACGGCTGACTTCGGAGGTGTCGGTCTCGGCCGACCGGCCCTCCTGCGCCAGGGCAGGGTTTGCGGGGTGATTCATGGTGGTGGCTCTCCGATGCGAGGTTGTTGGCTCTGCTGACGGGGACCGCCCGCCTCAAGGGCGGTGGCGGCGTGGGCTGCCCGTTTTCATGCACGGGCGATGGAAGCTGCTCGAAGGTTAGTTTTGTTTCCCAATGGGAAACATATCGCTTTCCCTGAGAAAGAAAAACTCACCCATATCTGGGAACCTCTCGCTTGGAGTTGCCCCATTCTGGTGAATTTGTTTCCCATCGGGATACTTTTCGCAAGGACCATGCCATCCCAGGCACGCACCTCGCTCGCGGCCCGCATCGATGCCGCGTTGCTTGCCGCACAGACGTTGCCCGCGGCGCCTTTTGCGTGAGGCCCATCACCAGGCCTTCATCGGCGCTCAGCTGCTGGCAGAAGCTCTCGGGGTGTTTCTCGGGCTTGTGCCAGTGCGCGGCGCCGCCCCGGAAACCATGGACAAGACCCTCACCCCGTGCGTACCAGCCCCTGCAGCGCCTCAAGCGACAGCAGCACGATGCGCCCATAGCCCAGCGACACCACGCCTTCGGTGGCCAGCGCGTTGAGTTCTTTCGACAGCGTCTGGCGCGTCACGCCGAGCATCATGGCCAGCGCCTCCTGCGAGAGCATGAGTTCGTGCCGCAGGTGCACCGACTGCGTGGCGTCGCCGCGCGCCAGCACCAACAGCCGGTGCGCCACGCGCGCCCGCAGGCTGCGCAAGGTGGCGTCTTCCGCCAGGCCGTAGAGCATGCGCACGCGCGCGGCCAGCATCGCGGCGATGGCGTTCGAAAACGCCACGTCGCGCATCTGCCGCGCGAAAGCTTCCGGCGGCACCACCAGCAGGTCGAGCGCTTCGAGCGCGGTGGCGTCGTGCGTGCGCGGCGAGCCGTCGATGAGCGTGATCTCGCCGAACCAGTTGCCCGGCTCCAGCACCGCCAGGATGGCCTCGCGCCCGTCCTGGCGCAGCGACGAAATCTTGATCGTGCCCGCCACCAGCCCGTAGAAACCGCCGCCCGCCGCATGGATCGGGTCGCCCTGGCGGAACACCATCGTGCCGCGCCGCACGTGCAGCAGCTCGGCCGCGCCCACCAGCGCGTCGCGCTGTAAGCGCGGCATGCTGGTGAACCACGGGTTGCCGTCGAGCGCGGTGCGGTGCGCGGCCGAAAGGCGCGGCTTGGTCGAGGTGGCCATGAGGGAAAAAGGGAGAGGAAAGACACCCGGAGGCGGGTTTACCAGAAGCCTGCATTGTCAAATTCTTGACAGTTGAAGGTCAAGCGCAGGTCTACAGTGACCGCCATTCCCCCAAGAACGGAGACCCACACGATGAATGCACGGGCAAGTTTCAAGAGCATGCAAGAGAGCACGCGCGAAGACTGGCAACTGATCGGCGGCGAGTTCATGCAGTTCACGGGCGGCCTGCCCGCGCGCGTGATCAAGCACCTGCAGATCCTCGAAGGCGACTACGGCGGCTTTCCGGTCGACCGCTACACGCACTCGCTGCAGACCGCCACGCGCGCGCTGCGCGACGGCCGCGACGAGGAGTACGTGGTGTGCGCGCTGCTGCACGACATCGGCGACACGCTCGGCAGCTTCAACCACCCCGACATTGCCGCCGCCATCCTCAAGCCCTTCGTGAGCGAAGCCAACCACTGGATGGTGCAGCACCACGGCATCTTCCAGGGCCACTACTTCTTCCACCACATCGGGCTGGACCGCGACATGCGCGACAACTTCAAGGACCACCCGCACTACGAGCGCACGGCCGAGTTCTGCGCGCTCTACGACAACCCGGCCTTCGACCCCAAGGCCGAGACCCTGCCCATCAGCGAATTCGAACCCATGCTGCGCCGCCTGATGGCGCAGCCCAAGCAGAGCATCTACAAGACCGTGCTCACCGAGCAGGCCACGGCCTGAGCCCAGACAAAGGACACATCCCCATGAACGCAACCTCCGCCTCCGAAATCCAGAAGCTCGTCTCCGCCGAAGAGTGGCAGCTGCGCGTCGACCTCGCCGCCTGCTACCGCCTGGTGGCGCTGTACGGCTGGAGCGACCTGGTGTTCACGCACATCAGCGCGCGCGTGCCCGGCCCCGAGCATCACTTCCTGATCAACCCCTACGGTTTGATGTTCGACGAGATCACGGCGTCGAGCCTCGTGAAGGTCGACCAGCAGTGCAACAAGATCATCGATTCGCCCTACCCCGTGAACCCGGCGGGCTTCGTGATTCACAGCGCCGTGCATGCCGCGCGCGAAGACATCCAGTGCGTGCTGCACACCCACACCAAGGCCGGCATTGCCGTGAGCGCGCAGAAGAACGGCGTGCTGCCCATCAGCCAGCAGTCGACCTTCGTGCTGGCCTCGCTCGCGTACCACGACTACGAAGGCGTGGCCTTCCGCGACGACGAGAAGCCGCGCCTGCAGGCGGACATGGGTCATGCCAACTTCCTCATGCTGCGCAACCACGGCCTGCTGACCTGCGGCAAGACCATTGCCGACGCCTTCCTTTCGATGTACACCTTCGAGAACACCTGCCAGATCCAGATCGCCGCGCAGGCCGGCGGGGGCGAACTCACGCACGTGAACCCGAAGATCATCGAGGGCGTGGGCCAGGCGATGAAGGTGCAGAGCGGCGGCCTCGGCGGCATGTTCGTCTGGCCTTCGCTGATCCGCAAACTCGACCGCATCGACGACAGCTACAAACAATAAGACCGCGCGTCGACCCGGTTTCCCGGCTGCCAGCGCCCACGCGACGGGTGCCGGCAGCCATTTTTTTAAGTTCGTTCACGAAGAACGACAGAGGAGACAACACCCCATGGACACCACGCTCATCGTGACCCGGTTCCTGTTCGGCGCGCTCGCGCTCGTGATGTTCGGGCTGGGGCTGTCGCTCTCGCTCGACGATTTCCGGCGCCTGTTCAAGCACCCGAAGGCCGTGACCCTCGCGCTCGTGCTGCAGGTCATCGGGCTGCCGCTCGCCTGCTACGCGATCGTCGTGGGCTTCGGGCTGTCGCCCGTGTTCGCCATCGGGCTCATGCTGCTGGCGGCCTCGCCGGGCGGCATCTCGGCCAACCTGTTCTCGCACCTGTTCGGCGGCAACGTGGCGATGAACATCTCGCTCACGGCCGTGAACACGCTGCTGTCGATCGTCACGCTGCCGCTCATCGCCAACTGGGCCATCAACCACTTCGCGCCGAGCGGCCAGGTGGTGCCGCTGCAGACGCGCAAGCTGGTCGAGGTGATCGCCATCGTGCTGGTGCCGGTGGCCATCGGCATGGTCGTCGCATCGCGCAAGCCCGGCTTTGCGGCACGCATGGAAAAGCCGACCAAGATCTTCAGTGCAGTGGTGCTCGCGGTGGTCACCGTGCTCGCCATCGCCAACGAGTGGAAGACCATCACCTCCACCTTCGCCGAGATCGGCCTGCCCGTGCTGCTGTTCAACCTCGTGAGCCTGCTGGCCGGCTATTACCTGAGCCGCGCGGCCGGCCTCGACAAGCCGCTGGCCACCGCCATCAGCTACGAGATCGGCATCCACAACTCCACGCTCGCCATCTTCATCGCGGTGAGCGTGCTCGGGAGCTTTCCGCTCGCGCTGCCGGCCGCGATCTACTCGGTGGTGATGTACATCACGGCCCCGCTGTTCGGATGGTTGCTGCTGCGGCGCGGCCAACCCACCCCTGTGCCTGCGCCATGATGCGCGCATGGAACTGAGACAACTGCGCTACTTCGTCAAGGTCTGCGAGCTGCGCAGCATGGGCCGCGCGGCCGTGGAGTTGGGGGTGGTCACCTCGGCGTTGAGCCAGCAGATCAGCCGGCTCGAAAGTGAGCTCTCGACGCGCCTCCTGCAGCGCAGCTCGACCGGCGTTACGCCCACCGACGCGGGCCTGGCCTTCCTGCACCAGGCACAGCTCACCTTGCGCCATGCCGACGATGCGGTGCGCGCTGCGCAGCAGGCGCGCCTCTCGGGCCATGTGAGCGTGGGCCTGGCGCCCACCACCGCCACCGTGCTGGGCGTGCCGCTCATGCAGGCCATGCAGGCGCGCTACCCCGAGGTGCGGCTGCACATGGTCGAAGCGCTGTCGGGCCACCTCACGACCATGCTGCATGCGCGCCAGCTCGACCTGGCCGTGCTGTTCCAGACCGACACGCCGCGGCGCTGGAGCGTCGCGCCGCTGCTGGCCGAAAAGCTCTTCGTCATCGCCTCGCCCACGCTCACCCCGCGCCCCACCGGCGCGAAGGTGCGGCTGTCGCAACTGGCCGAGGTGCCGCTGATCCTGCCCAGCGGCAGCCACGGCCTGCGCGCCACGCTGATGGCCGCCTTTGCGCGGGCGCGCGTGGCACCGCGCATCGTGGCCGAGGTCGACGGCCTGGCGCTGCTGATGGACGCGGTGCGCGCCGGCCACGGCGCCACCATCCAGCCCGGCGCCGCCACCGCGCGGCACGACCGCGACGACCTCGAACTCACGCAGATTTCCGACGCCCACGTCGGCCGCCGCAACCTGCTCGTGAGCCTGTCGGACGATGAGCTCTCGCCCGCCGCCCTGGCCGCGCGCGTGGTGGTCACCGAAACGGCCCGCACGCTGGTCAGCGAAGGCCGATGGGCTGGTGCAAGTCTTCTCGAAAGCTGAACACCTGTTGCCTCAATCGGCCTTTCGCGTGAAGGCCGCGCTCCCTAAAGTCTCCTGCATTCCAAGGAGACCCACGAGTGATAGACGTACTGGTTGTCGGTGGCGGCAATGCCGCGCTGTGCGCCACCCTGATGGCGCGCGAGGCCGGCGCTTCGGTGCTGCTGCTGGAGGCCTCGCCCAAAGCATGGCGCGGCGGCAATTCGCAGCACACCCGCAACCTGCGCTGCATGCACGACGCGCCGCAGGACGTGCTGGTCGAGGCCTACCCTGAAGAGGAGTACTGGCAAGACCTGCTGAAGGTGACCGGCGGCCTCACCGACGAGCACCTGGCGCGCCTCGTGATCCGCGCCTCGTCGAACTGCCGCGACTGGATGCGCCGCCACGGCGTGCATTTCCAGCCGCCGCTGTCGGGTGCGCTGCATGTGGCGCGCACCAACGCCTTCTTCATGGGCGGCGGCAAGGCACTCGTGAACGCCTATTTCCGCAGTGCCGAGAAGCTGGGCGTGCAGATCCGCTACGACACGCCCGTGGCCTCGGTCGAACTCGACGGTGACCGCTTCGTGGCCGTGCGCACCGAAGCCGGCGAACGCATCGAAGCAAAGAGTTGTGTGCTCGCCTCGGGCGGTTTTGAATCGAACCGCGAATGGCTGCGCGAAGCCTGGGGCCAGAACGAGCGCGGCGAGTGGCCGGCCGACAACTTCCTCATCCGCGGCACGCGCTTCAACCAGGGCGTGCTGCTGAAATACATGATCGCCGCGGGTGCCGACAGCATCGGCGACCCGTCGCAGGGCCACATGGTCGCCATCGATGCGCGCGCACCGCTGTACGACGGCGGCATCTGCACGCGCATCGACTGCGTGTCGCTCGGCGTGGTGGTCAACCGCGACGCGCAGCGCTTCTACGACGAGGGCGAAGATTTCTGGCCCAAGCGCTATGCAATCTGGGGCCGCCTCGTGGCGCAGCAGCCGGGGCAGATCGCGTGGTCCATCATCGACCAGCAGGCGGTCGGCCGCTTCATGCCACCCGTGTTTACCGGCACGCAGGCGACCACGCTCGGCGAACTCGCGCAGAAGATCGGCCTGGACGAAGCGACCTTCGTGCGCACCGTGCAGGACTACAACGCCGCCTGCCGCGTCGGCCGTTTCGATCACACGGCGCTGGACGATTGCCACACCGAAGGCCTCGCGCCCGCCAAGACGCACTGGGCGCGTCCGATCGACACCGCGCCCTTCTACGCCTACCCGCTGCGCCCCGGCATCACCTTCACGTACCTCGGCCTGAAGGTCGACGAAACCGCTGCGGTGCGCTTCGGCGGACGCCCGAGCCCCAACCTCTTCGTGGCCGGCGAAATGATGGCCGGCAACGTGCTGGGCAAGGGCTACACGGCCGGCGTGGGCATGAGCATCGGCACGGCCTTCGGGCGCATCGCCGGGACACAGGCTGCACGCGCGGCGCAGAACCATTCGAAGCACCTTCCGGAGACCGCCCTTGCAGCAGCTCACTGACCTTGTCGCACGCGCCCGTGCGGATGCCGACGGCATCGGCAGCCCCCCGTCGCCATCGCAGCGCGTGATCCCGATCCAACCCGCGCTGCCATTGACCGCCTCCGAAAGCGAGGTCGCGCGCATCCTGCAGATCTGCAACGCCTGCCGCTACTGCGAGGGCTTCTGCGCCGTGTTCCCCGCCATGACGCGCCGGCTCGAATTCGGCAAGGCCGACACGCACTACCTCGCCAACCTGTGCCACAACTGCGGCGCGTGCCTGCATGCCTGCCAGTACGCGCCACCGCACGAGTTCGCGGTGAACGTGCCGCAGGCGATGGCGCAGGTGCGCCTGCAGACCTACCACGACTACGCCTGGCCACCCGCGATGGGCGCGCTCTACAAGAAGGCCGGGCTCACCGTGGCGCTGGCCCTCGCCGGCGGGCTCGCGTTGTTCCTGGTGCTGGCCGTGGCGATGTCGGGCTCGCTGTTGCACGAGCCGCTCGCGGGCAACTTCTACGCGATCTTTCCGCACAACTTCCTCGCACTCGTGTTCGGCGTGGTGTTCCTGTTCGTGATGTTCGCGCTGGCCATGGGCACGCGCCGTTTCTGGCGCGAGGTTTCGCCTGCGAACGACCCGGGCAATGCCCCCGACCTGCCGGGCGTGCGCCGCGCAGCGAGCGCCAAAGCCGCGCACGACGCGCTGCGCCTGACCTACCTCGACGGCGGCCACGGCGAAGGCTGCAACAACGCAGACGATCGCTTCACGCTGTGGCGCCGGCGCTTCCATCACTTCACCTTCTACGGCTTCATGCTGTGCTTCGCCTCCACCTGCGTGGCGACGCTGTACCACTACCTGTTCGACCTGCATGCGCCCTACGCGCTCACGAGCCTGCCGGTGCTGCTGGGCACCACGGGCGGCATCGGCCTCGTGATCGGCCCCGTCGGCCTGCTGTGGCTCAACCTGCGGCGCCACGCCGCGCACGGCGACGTGGCGCAGCGTCCGATGGACCGCGGCTTCATCGCGCTGCTGCTGCTCACGAGCCTCACCGGCCTGGCGCTGCTCGCGTGGCGCGACACGACCTTCATGGCGCTGCTGCTCGCGGTGCACCTGGGTGTGGTGATGGCGCTCTTTCTCACGCTGCCCTACGGCAAGTTCGCGCACGGCATCTTCCGCTGCGCGGCGCTGTTGAAGTTCGCCATCGAGAAGCGCCTGCCCAGCCGGTTGCGGCTGGGTGCCGACTGATCCGCACGGCCTGAAACCACCCGGGTCGGACAAGTCCCTACGCCCAGGGCGGAAACCCGCTGGCCGGGGCCGGCGGGCGTTGTCTGCAGAATAGGCGGCCATGCACGTTCGAAAAGCCGCCGTTCTCGCCCTCGTCCTGTCCGCCCTCTCCCTTCCCGCACTGATTCCCCCCGCCACTGCGGCGTCCGTTCCCAAAGCCCTCCAGCCCTCTCACGCGTCCCATGCGATCGATTCAGCGGAAACGCGCATCGAGTCGCTGATCGCGCGCATGACGCTGCAGGAGAAAGCCGGCCAGCTCAGCCTCTACGGCCCGGCGGACATCAACATTCCGAACAACCCGCAGGCCGGCTGGCGCAACGGGCAGCAGGAGACCGAGGACGTGCGCAACGGGCGCCTCACGGGCCTGTTCAACAACGCCGGACTCGAAGGCAAGCGGCGGCTGCAGCAGGTGGCGGTGCGCGAGTCGCGCCTGGGCATTCCGCTGATCTTCGGTGCCGACGTGATCCACGGATTTCGCACGATCTTCCCGATGCCGCTGGCCGAGGCTTCGAGCTGGGACCCCGCGCTGGCCGAGCGCACCGCGCGCGCGGCGGCGGTCGAGGCCACGGCCGACGGCTTTCGCTGGACCTTCGCGCCGATGGTCGACATCGCGCGCGACGCGCGCTGGGGCCGCGGCCTCGAAGGCGTGGGCGAAGACCCGTACCTCGCGCGCCAGTTCGCGGCAGCGCGCGTGCGCGGCTTCCAGGGCAGCAACCTCGCCAACGCCGACTCGATGCTGGCCACGCCCAAACACTTCGCGGCCTACGGCGCGGCCGAGGGCGGGCTCGACTACAACACGAGCGAACTCTCGGAACGCACGCTGCGCGAGGTCTACCTGCCGCCGTTCCGCGCGGCGCTCGATGCGGGCGCGCTGTCGGTCATGAGCGCCTTCAACGAGATCGGCGGCGTGCCCTCGACCGCGAACCCCGCGCTGCTCACCGGCGTGCTGCGCGACGAATGGAAGTTCAAGGGCTTCGTGGTGTCCGACTACACGGCCGATGAAGAACTCATCGAGCATGGCCACGCTGCCAACAGCCGCGAAGCCGCCAAGCTGGCCTTCATGGCCGGCACCGACGTGAGCATGCAAAGCGGCCTGTACATCCGCCACCTGCCCGACCTCGTGGCCTCGGGTGAAGTGCCGATGGCGCGGCTCGACGAGGCCGTGCGGCGCGTGCTGCGCGTCAAGCTCAAGCTCGGCCTCTTCGACGACCCCATGCGCGGCCTCGACGGCCCGCCGGCCGACCAGCGCGTGGAGAACCCCGACTTCATCGCACTGGCCCGCGAGAGCGCGCGCCGCTCGATCGTGATGCTGAAGAACGAAGGCCAGCTGCTGCCGCTGGCCAAGACCGGCCCGCAAAAGATCGCGCTGATCGGCCCCTTCGCCGAAGGCACCAAGGATTTGATGGGCTCCTGGAGCCTGTTCCCGGGCCAGTCCGCGCCCGTGGGCATCGACGAAGGCCTGCACGCCGCGCTGGGCATCGAGGCATCGCGGCTGACCGTCACGCGCGGCGCGAACGTCGAATCGCCGCTGCCGGGCGGCATCGAAACCGCCGTGGCCGCCGCGCGCGAAGCCGACGTGGTCGTGCTGGCCATCGGCGAGAGCCAGAAGATGTCGGGCGAGTCGCGCTCGCGCACCGACATCGGCCTGCCGCAGGCGCAGCAGGACCTGGCCGAGGCCGTGGCCGCCACCGGCAAGCCAGTGGTCGTGCTGCTGAGCAACGGCCGTGCGATGGCGCTCAAGGGCGCGGTGCGCGATGCGCGCGCCATCCTCGTGACGTGGTTCCTCGGCGTGCAGACCGGCCACGCGATCGCCGACGTGGTGTTCGGCGACGCCAACCCTTCGGGCCGCCTGCCCGTGAGCTTTCCACAGACGGCTGGCCAGGTGCCCTACTACTACGCCCACAAGCGCACCGGCCGCCCTTCGCCCGAGAGCGCGCCGGGCACGGCCTTCAAGACCCGCTACCTGGACGCGACGAACGAGGCGCTGTACCCCTTCGGTTTCGGCATCGGCTATGCGCCGGTGCGCTACGACCAGGTCGAGCTGAGCAGCGACCGCCTCGCCATCGGCAAGACGCTGCGCGTGCGCGCCACCGTCACGAACACGGGCACGCGCGAGGCGGAAGAAGTGGTGCAGCTGTACCTGGCGCAACGCGCGGCGAGCGTGACGCGGCCGGTGCGGGAGCTCAAGAACTTCCGCAAGGTGCGGATCGCGCCGGGGGCGTCGGAGGTGGTCGAGTTCACTGTCGGCAATGACGACCTGCAGTTTCTGGGGCGGGACATGAAGCCTGTGGTCGAGCCGGGTGAGATCGATCTGTGGGTCGCGCCTTCGGCTGCTGATGGGATTCGCAAGCGCTTCGTGTTGACGCGGGAGTGAATTCTTCAGGGCGTGTGCCCAGGCCACCGGGTACTTCCCTCCGCGAATGTCCCCCGCTCCTCCTTGATTTCGCTGCGGGAAGCACCCAGTTTCCTGCGCACAAGGCACGCTGTGGGTGCTCGCCGATCAACAACTGCACTGATGACGATCACGTCGATGGGGTGCCTTGCGCAGCGAAATCAAGGAGGAGCCGAAGGGGGGGGACATTCGCGGAGCAAGGTACCCCGTCGGCGGGATCGTCGCCCTGAACAAGATCAGTCGAACACCCCCGTGAATGCCACCCGGCTCACCACCCCAGAGCTGCTCGCGCCGACACCCATCGTCACGCTGTAGCGCCCATCTTGCGAGGTGCGACGGATCGATCCGCCCATCGCGCTTTCGCTGCGGAAGTTGCCCAAGCCCACGGCATAGCTGATCTTGCCGGGAACGACAGGTGCAGCCTCCATCGCAGCGACGCCCGCGATGCCCGCATAGGCGCGCCGCGCGTTCTCGTCCATCTGGTTCTGCAGGCGCGCAGCCGTGAGGTCGGTGTAGGCCTTGCCCAGCGGCAGGCCCTGCGCGGCGACGCTGTCGGTGTAGGCGTTGGCCGTGCTCACGCCCTGCTGCACCATGCCTTGCACCTGGCCCACGTTGGTCGCATCGTCGGGCGCGCTGCCAGGCGCCACGCCGGTGAGCTGGCGGTTGCCGAGCGCCACTTCGCCGGCCGACGACTGCAGCCCGCTCATGCCCACCGCCACGTAGTTCGACTGCGCGCCGCGCGTGGTCGTGCTGCCTGCGCCGAGCGCCACGCTGTTGGCGTGCGAGGCCGAGGCGTTGCTGCCGAGAGCGATGGCGTTGTCGGCGCTCGCGCGTGCGGCACTGCCCAGCGAGATCGCCTGGTTCGCGTTGACGTACACGCCGGCATCGGCACCAATGGCGATGTTGCCCGTGCCCATGACGTTCTGGCCCGCGCCACTGCCCTGCGCGATGTTGTGGCTGCCCACCACGCCCTGGCCCGCGGCCGTGCCCAGCGCCAGGTTCTGGTTGCCCTGCACACCGCCGCCCGCGGACTGCCCCATCGCCACGTTGTTGCTGCCCGCCACCTGCGCGCCGGCCATCTGGCCCGAGGCCTGGTTGCCCGAGCCGGTGACGCCGCTGCCCGCACCCTGCCCCGTGGCGAGGTTGTAGCTTCCGTTCACGTTGCGGCCCGCGTCGCCGCCGTAGGCCTGGTTGGCGTTGCCGGTCACGTTGCGCCCGGCGTTGCTGCCGTAAGCCTCATTGCCGGTGCCCTTCACGTCGGTGCCGGCCCAGAAGCCGACGGCGTTGTTGTAGTCGCCGGTCACGTTCTGGCCTGCGCTGCGGCCCATCGACTGGTTCCAGCCGCCGACCACGTTGGTGCCCGCGTAGTAGCCGATGGCCTGGTTCGCGTTCTTGCCCGACACGCCGGTGCCGGCGCCCTCGCCGATGGCGAGGTTCCAGTTGGTGCTGACGTTGTTGCCCGCGCCCTTGCCGATGGCCAAGTCGTTGCTGCCCGTGACACCCGTGGTGCCGGCCTTGTCGCCGATGCCTAGGTTGCCCTTGGCCGGGTCCCAGGTGATCGGCTGGGCCGAGGCGAGGCCCATGCCCGCAGCGGAGCCGAGGGCCACGGCCAGCCCGAGCAGTGTCTTGCTGTGCGTTCTGTTCTTGCGCTTCATGTCGATCAGCCCTTCAGGTGCAGGGCCATGGCCGGATCGCTCACGCCGGGCTTGCCGGTTTCGACACGGCCCGCGAAGCGGCGCTCGGTGTGCTCGGCGGCGACGGTGAAGTCGTACCAGTAGCCGCTCTTGTCCAGGCTCCAGTGCAGCATGCCGGTCGCGCCCGGTGCGACCTCGAGCGTCCAGGGGCCGTCGGCGCGGTAGGCGTTGGCCGTCACGGTGACCTTGCCGGCCGCCTTGCCCGTGTTGTGCACCTTCAGGTAGACCTGCCCGTCGACCGGCTCGTAGCAGACCTGCACCTCGGGCTTGAAGGCGGCGGTGTCCAGGGCCAGCGCGTCACCCTGGAAGCTGCGCACATAGCCGTTGGTGCTGTAGACCCACAGGTCGTACTTGCCGCTGTCGCTTGCGCCGGTGTTCCAGTAGTCGGCGAGCTGCTTGCCGGCCTCGACGGTGTAGCGGCGCGGAATGCGGTCCAGGTGCAGCTTGTCGTACACGTGGAACACGGCGCCCTGCGTGCCGGAGTTCGCGAACACCAGCTGCACGAGGCCGCGCGGCTCGACGCGTGCGCTGGTGTGCAGCTCGTAAGGCAGCGCGCGCGAGAAGCGCGTGCCGGTCTCCTGGTACAGCGGCTGCGGCGTGGCCGGTGCCTTGGTGATGACGCCCGTGTTGGCCAGGCGGCGCTGCTCGGTATTGATCGCGGGGAAGTTGCTGGTGTCTGGCAGCGTGGGAACGATGGGGTCGTTCGGGTGCACGAAGTCGAAGCAGGTGGTGAGGTCGCCGCACACGGCGCGGTGCCACGGGCTGATCGCGTCCACCGTGATGTCGAAACGCTGCTCGAGGAAGCGGCCGACCGAGGTGTGGTCGAACACCTGCGAGTTGACCCAGCCGCCCTTGCTCCACGGCGACACCACGTACATCGGCACGCGCGAGCTCAGGCCCCAGGGGCGGATCTTGCCGGTGGTGGTGTTGTCGGCGGCGGCCAGGTAGCTGCCCACCGAGGCGTCGAAGTACTCGCCGTCCAGCGGCACGGTCGACTTGCCCATGAGCGTGCCGTTGGCGTCGTACGAGGGCACGGCCGGCATGGCCAGGTGGTCGAAGAAGCCGTCGTTCTCATCGAAGGTCACGAACAGCGCGGTCTTGCTCCACACCGCAGGGTTCGAGGTGAGCGCGTCCAGCACGTCGGCGATGAAGTCGGCCGCGCCGGCCGTGCCTTCGCTGCTGCCGGGGTGCTCGGCCAGCGCCTGCGTGGGCAGCACCCACGAGACCTCCGGCAGGGAGCCGTTCATCACGTCCTGCTTGAGCTGGGCCAGGAAGTTGGTGGCGCCGTCGGCCGCGTTGGGGCCGCCCGTGAGGCCGTGTTCATAGATCGGGGAGCCCGGCTGCGCGGTGCGGAAGCTCTCGAAGGCCAGGCCGCCGTGCATGGCGCCCGTCCAGTTGTTGTTCATGTTCTGGTAGATGTGCCAGCTGACGCCCTTCTTCTGCAGCACGTCGGGCAGCGTGTCCCACTTGAAGGCGCTGTTGACGTACTTGTAGTTGTAGTCGCCCGTGATCGGGTCTTTCTGGCCGGAGCCGTCGGCCTCCTGCGGGCGGCCCGCCACCCAGTTGGATGGCTTGGGCCAGCAGCGCGAGTTGATGGGTTCGGAGTCGGTGTCGGTGCTGTTGATGCCCTTCTTGCGCAGTTCGGGATTGAAGTTGGAGCCAGAGAAAAACACGATGCGGTTGGGGTCGGTGCCGGTGAGGATGGAGCAGTGGTAGCTGTCGCACACCGTGAAGGCATCGGCCAGCGCGAACTGGAACGGAATGTCTTCGCGCAGGTAGTAGCCCATGGTCGCCTGGTTCTTGAACTGGATCCAGCGGTCCATCTTTCCCTGGTTCCATGCGGCTTGCTGGTCGGGAAAGTTGTGCGGCGTGCCCGAGCCGATCAGCGCATTGGCAATCGTCGAGTCGCGGCGGAACGGCGGAATCTCCGCGCCGCCGGCCGGGTTCGATTGGAAGTACACCGATTTGCCGTTGGCCAGCGGAATCGGAAAGCGGTCGCCGAAACCGCGCACGCCACGCAGCGTGCCGAAGTAGTGATCGAAGCTGCGGTTCTCCTGCATCAGGATCACGATGTGCTTGATGTCCTTGATGGTGCCGGTGTCGACGGCGGCGTCGGCGGCGAGCGCCTTGCGGATCGTGGGCGGCAGCATCGTGAGGGCCGAGGCCGCGCCGACGGCGCCGGCCGACTTGCGGAAGAAATCGCGACGGTTGGTGGGGTTCATGGGGAGTCTTTCAACGCGAGGACAGAACAGAAGAAGTGGGAGGCGTGTCGATGAAGGCTGCGCGGCTCAGGGCGCGCACGTCAGCGCCGGCGTCGGCTGGCCGGGCTGCTCCGGTGTGGTGGTCGGGGGCGTGGTGCCGGTGGGTGGCAGCACCGGCAGACCGCCGCCACCACCGCTTCCGCCGCCGCACGCGGCGAGGCTCAGGCACAGGAGAAAGCCCGCCGCAGCGAGGCCATACCGGGAAGAACGTTGGGTCATGAAGGTGTCCTTTTCTGGATCGAAGGGGCGTGGGAGGAAAAGCAAGGCGAAGCCGGGCCGTGCAGGCCTCGAAGGGCTTGCACCGGAACGGAAGAAACGGAATGAACTCGGGTGCCCGAACGGGCGGATAAGTGGGTGTCAGCGCTCAGGCATAGCGGCTGCGCAGCCGGGCTGCGACCCTGTCGAGCACGAGCACCGTGAGGAAGATCGCGATCAGGATCGTTCCGACGTGCGCGTAGTTGTACATGTCGTAGCGGCCCTTCAGCTCCTGGCCGATGCCGCCCGCGCCCACCAGCCCCACCACGGTGGCCATGCGCACGTTGCGGTCGAGGATGTACAGCGTGTAGGCAATGAACTGCGGCATCACCTGCGGCAGCACCGCGAAGCGCATCACCTTCAACTTGTTGGCGCCGATGGCACGCAGCGCCTCCTGCGGCTTGTCGTCGGCGGTCTCGATGTCTTCCGCGTAGAACTTGCCGAGGAAGCCCGCCGAGTGCAGTGCGAGCGCGAGCACGCCGGCGATGGGGCCGAAGCCGTAGGCGAGCACCAGGAACAGCGCGCTCACCAGCTCGGGCACCGCGCGGAACATGCCGACCGCGCTGCGCGCCAGTATGTAGACGGCGCGGTTCGGCGTGTAGTTCTTCGCACTGCACCAGGCCAGCGGCGCGCTCAGCACCATGGCCAGCAGCGTCGCCCAGATGGCGATCTCGAAGGTCTCGAGCATCTTCACCGCCACATGCCAGAGGTAGCCGAAGGGCTCGACCAGCACCTCGCGCCGGTCGATCACCTCCTCCATCTGCAGCGTCTGCGGGTTGAGCTTGGGCTGCCGCGATTCCTCCATCTCGACATGCGAGAACCACGGCAGCCGCTCGCGGTCGAAGCCCTCGATGCGCGACACCTCGGTGCGCTCCGACACCTGCGGCGGAAACAGCGAGCGCGCGATGGTGCCCAGGCCCGACAGCACCTGCGACTGGTCGCGCAGGCCCACGGCCGCGAGCACGCCCTCGCCCGTGAGCGACAGCATGCGGCCCATCTCCACGCGCTGGCCGGCGAAGAAGCCGACCACCACCACGAACAGCAGCACGGCGAGGCTGCGGGCGCCGAAGGGGCGCGGCAGGTCCCAGGCGGATGCGGGCCGGCTCATGGCACCAGCTCCAGCGTGCCGGTGTGCAGCGGCAGCGGCGCTTCGGGCGCCGGCCGCACGGGTGCCGGCGTGCGGCCGTAGACCGCATCGAACACCTTCGGGTCGAAGGCTGCGGGTGCGCCGTCGAACACCACCGCGCCGTGGCGCAACGCGACGATGCGGTCGGCGAATTCACAGGCCAACTCGATCTGGTGCAGGCTGCACAGCACGGTGGTGCCGCGCTCGCGCGCCTGCGTGCGCAGCAGCGACAGCACGTCGTGGCTGGTCTGCGGATCGAGGCTGGCCACGGGCTCGTCGGCCAGCACCAGCGGCGGCTCGAGCATGAAGGCGCGCGCAATGCCCACGCGCTGCTGCTGGCCGCCCGAGAGTTCACTCACGCGGCGCAGCAGGTGCTGCTCCTGCAGGCCGACCGATTCGATCAGCGCGCAGGCCTTGGCGCGCTGCGCATCGGAGAACAAACCGAGCAGCGCGCGCCCCGTCGGCACCGCGGGCAGCGCGCCGGCCAGCACGTTGTCGGCCACGGTGGAACGCAGCACCAGGTTGAACTGCTGGTGGATCATGCCGATGCGCGGGCGGATGCGGGCCAGCGAACTCGCGGCAATCTGCACGCCCTCGACCTGCACCGAGCCCTGCGTGGGCTTGACCAGCCCGTTGGCCATGCGCAGCAGCGTCGACTTGCCCGCGCCCGAGGCGCCCAGCACCACGCAGAACTGCCCCGTCGGCACCTGCAGCGACACGCCGTCGAGCGCGCGCGTGCCGTCGGCGTAGTGCATGGCGACCGATTCGAAATTCAGCATGGCGGCGCTCAACGCTCGGCGGACTTGGCGAGGATGCGGCCCTTGAGTTCGTCGGTCAGCAGGCCGAGCTTTTCGGCAGCCACGTTGAACTCGGCTTCGGAGAACTTGGTGTCGTAGCCGTCGATCTTGCCGCCGCCGTAGCCGCGGATCATGTCGGGCGTGACGCCGGGGGCTTTGTTCACGGTCTGGAACGCGTCCTTCAGCTTCGCCTTCAGCGGCTCGGGCAGTTTCGAGTTGAGCGCCAGCGGCGGGTACGGAATGGCCATGCTGCGCGCCACCACCTTCACCGTCTTCGGATCGACCACGCCCTGCTTCACGGCCTTCTCGTAGGAGTCGAAAGAGAGCGAGGCCACGTCGACCTGGTCCTGCACCAGCGCAGCCAGGCTGCTCGCATGGCTGCCGGTCATGCGGATGGCGCCGAGGTCTTTCGCCGGGTCCATGCCGGCGTCGAGCAGCATCGCGACCTGGAAGGTAAAGCTCGAGGCCGAGTTGACGTCGCCGAAGGCCACGCGCTTGCCCTTGAGGTCCTTGACCGACGCGATGGGCGCGTTGGCCTTGGCGAACATGCCGGCGTAGTACACCGAGGCGCCCTTCTCCACGCCCACGGCCAGCAGCTGCGCGCAGCCGCGCTTGTTCGCCTGCACATACGACACGGGGCCGAAGAAGGCGATGTCGGCCAGCTGGTTGCACATGCCCTCGACCACCGCGCCGTACGACTGGCCGACCTTGAGGTCGAAGTTCAGGCCGGTGCTGCGCGTGATGGCGTTGAACACCGGCGCGTAGTCGGCCTTGGTGCCCGACTCGGTGCCGCCGTCGGCCGGGATCAGCAGCACACGCAGCGGCCGCTCACGCGAGCCGTCGGCCACCGATTGGGCCTGCGCGGCCAGCGGCAGCGCGGCGGTCAGCGAGAAGGCGGCAGCCGCAAGGGCCAGGAGCTTTTTCATGGTCGGTTCCTTCGTTTGGAAAGCGATGGGCGTGCGGTTGCAACGCCTCGATGAAGAGAACTTTAGGAGCCGCAGATGACAGGAAAATGAAATAAGCTCATTTCAAAATACAAATATCACTGAGCAATATTCAATAGAATCCGCCGCCATGGCCGAGCCCCCGAACGGCCCCACCACCAGAGATTCATGAGCACGCATCACACGACACCAGGGACCACGAACGGAAGCGGCATCCATGCGCTGGCGCAGGCCCGCCACCTGCTGGTCGACCTCGACGGCACGCTGGTGCGCCAGCAGGAGGCGATCGACGGCGCGGCCCGTCTGCTCGCGCACTTTCACGACCGCTACGCCATCGTGTCCAACAACTCCACGCACACCGCGCAGGGCCTGTCGGTGCGGCTGCGCAAGCTGGGCCTGCGCGTGCCGCCCGAACGCATCGTGCTGGCCGGCGAACTCGCGGTGCGCCAGCTGGCGCAGCAGCATCCGCAGGCGCGCGTGCTGCTGGCCGCGAGCCCTGCCTTGCAGCGCTATGCGCGCGCGCAGGGCTGCCGGCTGGTGCCCGCCGACGCCGACTTTGTGCTGCTCGCGCTCGACATGCACTTCAGCCACGCGCGCCTGTCGGTCATCGCGAACGAACTGCGGCGCGGCGCGAAGCTGATGGTGACCAACGCCGACGCCACACACCCGGGCCCGCAGGGCCGCGTGGTGCCCGAGACCGGCGCACTGCTCGCGGCCGTGGTTGCGGCCAGCGGCGTGCAGCCGTGGCGCGTGGTCGGCAAGCCCGCACCGCTGCTGTTCGAGGAAGGCCTGCGCTGCCTCGGTGCGAGCGCCGAGGGCACGGTGGTGGTCGGTGACAACCCACTGACCGACGGCGAAGGCGCCGCGCGGCTCGGCCTGGCCTGTGTGCTGGTGGGTGAATCGCCGGGTGCGGTGGCGCCCACGGTGGCGGGGCTGCTGGCGCCGCCCGTCTCAGAAGCAGTGGAACCCGCGCCTCAGTATCGCTTGACCGAGAGCACGTCGAAGGTCTGGCGCAGCGTGCGCACCGAGGTGTCGTAGTCCGAGAGCGCCAGGCAGGCGATCAGCACGTCGATGATCGCCAGCTGCGCCAGCCGGCTCGTCATCGCCTCGGTGCGGAAGTTGGTCTCGCGTGCCATGGTGAACAGCAGCACGTCGGCAAAGGCCTGGATCGGCGACTTGCCGAAGTTGGTGATGCACACCGTGGCCGCGCCCGCCTCCTTGGCGAGCCGCGTGGCCATCACGGTCTCGTGCGTGCTGCCCGAATGCGAAATGGTGAGCACCGCCGTCTTCGCATTGGTGAGCGAGGCGCTGATGGCCTGCACGTGCGAGTCGACCACCACCTTGGCATTCAGGCCGATGCGCAGCATGCGGTAGTGCGCGTCTTCGGCGATGGTGGCCGAGCTGCCGATGCCGTAGATCTCGATGCGCTCGGCCTTGCGAAACAGCCGCACCGCGCGCTCCATCGCCTTCGCGTCGAGCATCGACTGCGTGTCGTGCAACGTCTGCACGTTGCTCTGGAAGATCTTGCGGATGACGGCGTCGGCCTTGTCCTGCGGGTCGAGGTCTTCGTGGATGAAATCCACCGGCCGCACCAGTTCCTGCGCCAGCGCGATCTTGACCTGCTGGAAGCCCGTGGCGCCGAGGTTCTTGCACAGGCCGACGATGCTGCCTTCGCTCGAACCCGTGCGCTCGGCCACCTCGCTCACCGACATGTGAACCACCTCACGCGGGTTCTTCACGATGAAGTCGGCGATGCGCTGGCCCACGGGGCCCAGCGACGACCACAGGGTCTCGATGCGCGCCAGCACCGCCGAGACCTGACCGTCGGGCACCTCGGGCAGCGGTGCGCCGTTGGCCTTGGTGCTGGCGGGTCGGGAGGTGCTGTTGCGCTTCATGGCCACAAGCTTACCCGCGCCCGATGGCGCTTTTGTGCCGCGTGGCCGCCGGTGCCTGGCCCGCCAGCGCCGACGAAAAGAGCTGCGCCCCCTCACTGCGCAGCAAGGTCACAAGGCGCCGCGCCGCCGGCGACAGGTAGCCCTCCTTGCGGTACGTGACGCCCAGGTGGCGGCGCAGCGTGGTCTCCTTGAGCGGCACCTCGCGCAACGTGCCTTCGCGCCCGGCCGCGCCGAGCGTGTGGCGCGACAGAAAGCTCAGCATGTCGGAGCGCGAGATGAGGCGCGGCAGCAGCGGGATCGAGTTCGCGTTGACCTGCACCGCGGGCAGCGGCAGCCCGCGCGACTGAAACGCGGCATCGAGCCACTGGCGGCTGGGAATGGGGTCGGCGGGCAGCACCCAGCGCCATTGCAGCAGCGACTTCATCGTGATCTTCGGCAGGTCGAACACCGGGTGCTGCGGGCTGGCGGCGACCACCACCACGTCCTCGACGATGGAGTGCGTGACAAAGGCCGGGTCGTGCTCGGGCATGAGGCCGATCAAGAGATCGATGGCGCCTTCGCGCAGCCGCTCGCGCAGCGCCATGCTGGGCGCGACCGTGATGTCGATGCGCGTGTCGCCGGCCTCGGCCAGCAGCAGGTTGCACACCTCGGGCAGCACGTGGTCGGCCGCGATGGGCCCGCTGCCGATGCGCACGTGGCCCGCGTTGCCCTTGGCGAAATCGCTCACCTCGCGCAGCGCCTCTTCGGTGGCGCCGCGCAGCAGCCGGGCGCGCGCCAACAGCACCTCGCCCACCGCCGTGAGCTGGATGCCCCGGCCCTTGCGCTCGAACAGCGCGCTGCCGAAGGCTTCCTCGAGCCGCTGCACCGCCTTGGTCAGCGCGGGCTGGGTGCGGCCCAGCTTGTCGGCGGCCTGGCCCAGGTGGCCGGTGTCGGCGACCACCTCGAAATATTTCAGGTCGCGCAGCTGGATGTCCATTCATAGCTCCGAGGAATCGTTGAATGAACATTATCGATTGGACGGAATGAATGGCGATTTCCACAATCCAGCCCATACCGACCCTCGAACGACCTTCTCTCTCCATGAACCCCACCGTCCTGGTCACTGCGCCACGGCTTGCCACCGCCGGCGCCGACCTTCTTGCCGAAGCCGGCGCCCGCGTCATCTACCTTGCGAACGCAGACAGCGTTGAAGAAGTCGAGCGCGTGATGGCGAGCAAGCCCATCGACGCCGTCATCTCGCGCACCGTGCAGCTGTCGGCCCGCGCCATCGCTTCGTGCCCCACGCTCAAAGTGATCTCCAAGCACGGCGTGGGCGTGAGCAACATCGACGTCGAGGCCGCCACCGCGCGCGGCATTCCGGTCTATGTCACGCCCGGCGCCAACGCACAGTCGGTCGCCGAAATGACGCTCGGCCTGATGCTCGCCGCCGCCCGCCGCATCGGCTGGATGGACCGCGAACTGCACGACGGCCGCTGGTCGCGCGCGCAGGACGGCGTGGAGTTGCACGGCAAGACGCTGGGCCTGGTCGGCTTCGGCCAGATCGGCCAGCGCGTGGCCCGGGTGGGCCTCGCGCTCGGCATGCAGGTGGCCGCGTTCGACCCGGCGCTCGGCAACGGCCCGAGCCCGGTGGCCGGTGTGCGGCTGCTGCCTTCGTTCGATGCGCTGCTGCCGCTGAGCGATGTGCTCAGCCTGCACGTGCCGCTCAACCGCCACACGCGCCAGATGCTCGGCGCCGCGCAGCTTGCGGCACTGCCGCGCGGCGCGATCGTCGTCAACACGGCGCGCGGCGAAGTGATCGACGAGCCCGCGCTCATCGCCGCGCTGCAAAGCGGCCAGCTGCACGCGGCCGGCCTCGACACCATGGCCGACGAACCCCTGCCCGCCGGCAGCCCGCTGGCCGCCCTGCCCAACGTGGTGCTCACGCCGCATGTCGGCGGCTCCACGCCCGCGGCGCTCGCGGGCATGGCCAGCGGCGCCGCGCGCAACGTGCTGGGCTGGCTGCAAGGCCGCCCGGTCGATCCTTCGGCTTGCGTGAACCCGCAGGTCCTGTCTTCCCCCCTTCTGCACGGAACCACCGCATGACCGCCCCGCTCTCCTGGCCGCCCGGCTACCGCATCAACCCGCGCGCGCCCGGCCCCGACGCCGCCCTCGTCGACGCCTTCCGCACGCTGCCCGTCGCCGCCATCGGCGATGCGATGAGCCGCAACGTCGGCACCGTCGGCCTGCGCCAGTACCACGCGCGGCTCGACACCGTGCTGTGCGGCCCTGCCGTCACCGTGCGCGTGCGGCCCGGCGACAACCTGATGATCCACAAGGCGCTGATGATGGTCGCGCCGGGCGACGTGCTCGTGATCGACGGCGGCGGCGACGTCACGCAGGCGCTGGTCGGCGGCCTCATGCGCACGACCTGCATCGCGCGCCAGCTGGGAGGCCTCGTCATCGACGGCGCGGTGCGCGACCTGTGCGAGTGGGCCGAAGACGGCATGCCGATCTTCGCGCGCGGCCACACGCACCGCGGCCCGAGCAAGGACGGCCCCGGCGAGGTGAACGTGCCGGTCTCGTGCGCGGGCCTGGTCGTGATGCCGGGCGACCTCGTGGTGGGCGACGCCGACGGCGTCATCGCCGTGCCGGCCGCCGAAGCGGCCGATGTGCTCGCCAAGACGCGGGCCCACCTGGCCCGCGAAGCCAAGATCCGCGAAACCAACCGCACCGGCACCGCCGACCCCGAGCGCTTCGACGCCGTGCTGCGCGCCAAGGGCCTGCCGGTCTGAGCGCGGCCACGAAAACACAAGAACCCCCAGGAGACAAGACATGAACCGTAGAGACTTTTTGCAGACCACCGCCTTCGCATCCCTCGCCCAAGCGGCGGGCATGGCCTACGCCCAAGGCGACTGGCCGCAGCGCCCCGTGAAGCTGATCGTCCCTTTCACGCCCGGCGGCGGCACCGACGCGACCTCGCGCCTGATTGCGGAGCGCCTCACTTCGCTCGAGCGCTGGACCGTCGTCGTCGACAACAAGCCCGGCGCGGCCGGCAACATCGGCCTCGATGCCGTGGCCAAGGCCACGCCCGACGGCTACACGATCGGCATGGGGCAGACCTCGAACCTCACGATCAACCCCTGGCTCTATTCGAAGATGCCCTTCGAGGCGCTGAAAGATTTTTCGCCCATCGCCGAAGTGGCCTCGCAACCCGTCGTGCTCGCCGTGCGCGCCGACTCGCCGCTGCGCACGCTGGCCGACTTCATCAAGGCCGCGAAGGCGAAGCCGGGCGAGTTCAGCATCGCGCAGGCCGGCAACGGCACCGTGGGGCACCTGGCCGGCGAAATGCTGGCGCGCCGCGCGGGCATCAAGGTCATGCAGGTGCCCTACAAGGGCGCAGGCCCGGCCATGAACGACCTGATCAGCGGGCAGATCGCGCTGTACTTCGGCAGCAGCGTGTCGGTGATGTCGCAGCTGTCGAACGGCCGCGCCCGCGCGCTGGCTGTCACCTCGGCCAAGCGCCTGCCCGCGCTGCCGAACGTGCCCACCGTGGCCGAACAGGGTTTCGCGGGCTTCGAAGCCACGACCTGGGTCGGCCTCGTCGGGCCGGCAGGCCTGCCCACCGATGTGGTCAACCGCATCAACGCCGCGGTGGTGAAGACCGTGGCGCGCAAGGACGTGCAGGACAAGCTCGCGCAGGAAGGCAGCGTGCCCGCCAGCGGCACGCCGCAGCAGTTCGATGCCTACATCCGCGCCGAGCACGCCAAGTGGGGCGCGCTGATCCGCGAATCCGGCATCAAGCTGGACTGAGCCGCATGGACCCGATCGACTGCGTCGTGATCGGCGCCGGCGTGGTGGGCCTGGCCATTGCGCGATCGCTCGCCCTGGCCGGGCGTGAGGTGGTGATCCTCGAGGCCGAACACGCCATCGGCACGCACACCAGCGCGCGCAATTCGGAGGTGATCCACGCGGGCATCTCGTATGCGCCCGGCTCGCTCAAGGGCCGGCTGTGCGTGGCGGGCAAGGCCGCGCTGTACGCCTACTGCGCCGAACGCGGCATCGGCCACCAACGCATCGGCAAGCTCATCGTGGCGGTGCAGGACGCGGAGCTGCCCGAACTCGACAAGTACATCGCGCTCGGCGCGGCCCACGGCGTGACCGACCTGCGCATCCTCGGCGCTGCCGAAGCGCGCGACATGGAGCCCGAAGTCGCCTGCGTCGGCGCGCTGCACTCGCCCTCGACGGGCATCGTCGACAGCCATGCGCTGATGCTGTCGTACCTCGGCGACGCGGAACGTGCGGGTGCCTCGCTGGCGCTGCAAAGTCGCGTGCTGGCCGTGAAGCCTACGGTGGACGGCCTCGTGGTCGAGGTGGGCGGCGCGGAAGCAACCAGCGTGCTGTGCAACACGGTGGTAAACGCGGCGGGGTTGGGTGCGCAGCAGGTGGCCTCGCGGATCGACGGCATTCCGGCCGGGCTGGTGCCGCCGCTGTACTACGCGATCGGCCATTACTTCTCGCTCGCGCGCAAATCGCCCTTCCGCCATCTCGTGTACCCGACCGGACGCGAAGGCGCCTTGCGCGCTCACGTGACGCTCGACCTCGGCGGCCAATGCAAGTTCGGGCCCGACCTGAGCTGGCGCGACGGCATCGACTACAGCTTCGACGCCTCGCGCGAGGCGGCCTTCTACCAGTCGGTGCGCCGCTATTACCCCGCTTTGCAGGACGGTGAGTTGCAGCCGGGCTACACCGGCATCCGCCCGCGGCTGGCGGGCCCGGGCTCGTCGATGCACAACACGGCGACGGATTTCGTGATTCAGACGCCGCGCGACCACGGCATCGCGGGGCTGGTGAATCTGTTCGGCATCGAGTCGCCGGGGCTGACGGCGTCGCTCACGCTGGGCGAGCACGTTGCAGACCTGGTGGCGAAGATGCAGGCATGAAAAAACGGGCCCGAGGGCCCGTTCGTTCGTGTCAGCCCCCGAAGGGACTGTGGTCGCCCAATTACAGGCCAGCCTGGCGCGTGAACGACACGCTGGGCTTCTTGTAAGCAGCCGGCACTTCGTCGCGGTAGAACGCGCGGCGGTCGAGGCTGGCGAGCGGGTCGTGGGCCTTGGCGACGGCTTCAGCGCGGATCGTCGAACGGTCGGCGGTTGAGGTGAAGGTCTGTGCGCCGGCGCTGGCGGCATCGCTGTATTCGTTGCCGGCGCGGGCGGCGGCCACGGCTTGCGACGCGACTTCCGAACGCGAGAGCGTCGAGTTCACGGTGTGCACGCCGTCATAGGTTTCAGCGTGGGCACCGGCAGCAGCCAGCAGCGAGAGGGCAACGGCGGCGAGGGTCTTCGAGGCATTCATTTCAATCTCCTTCAGGTGGTGTGTCGATGGGATGAAGTTTGAACCTGAAGCGCCCAAAAAAACGGCAGCAAAAGGAATCGCGGCGTTCACGGGATTGAAACAATCACGCGTCGCCCGCGCATGCAATGCGACGGCCGGAACCCTGTCCTCCAGAGGGAACGCACGAGAAAGTTCTCGTCATGGGCATTCCTTGCATGCGCGTGGCGCATGCAAGGAATGCACGCCGAAGCCTCAGTGCGAGATCATCCAGGGCCGCCGTGACGGGGCCGATTTCGCACCGTTCGGCGCCGTCTGCGTGGCACCGCGGCGCGACGATCCCGAGCAGCAACCGCAGCCCGACGGATGCCGCAGCCGCGCATAGTCGCGCGAGCTCGACGGCTCGTGCCGCGCGCGTTCGTTGGTGGCCATCGCGTGGCGCGTGTCGGCGGCCATCAGCGCCAGGCGTGGCGCGGCGGTGAACACGCGCGGCGAGGCCGTGCCGCAGTCGGGGCATGCAGCGGGCTCGTCGCGCTGGCCCGAAGGCCGCAGCGATTCGAAGCCACCGCACTGCCCGCAGGCGTAGTCGTAGGTCGGCATGCGTGGGGCCTTCTCTTCTTCAGCGCAGGTCGTGCGACAGCGGCATGTCGATGCTGCCGTCGATGAACTTCACCGGGCCCGAGGCGTTCGGGTTGATGTCGAAGTCGAAGATGCCCGTGGGCAGCCACAGCGTGGCGCACGAGTTGGGCACGTCGACCACGCCGCTGATGTGGCCCTGCACGGGCGCCGTGCCCAGAATCGAATAGGCCTGCGCGCCCGAGTAGCCGAACTTCTTCAGGTACTCGATGGCGTTCAGGCAGGCCTGGCGGTAGGCCACGTTCACGTCGAGGTAGTGCTGCTTGCCGCTCTCGTCGACCGAAATGCCTTCGAAGATCAGGTAGTCGTTGTACTGCGGCGTGATCGGGCTGGGCTTGAAGATCGGGTTCTTGATGCCGTACTTGGCCATCCCGCCCTTGATGAGCGTGACCTTCATGTGCACCCAGCCGGCCATCTCGATGGCGCCGCAGAAGGTGATCTCGCCATCGCCCTGGCTGAAGTGCAGGTCGCCGACGCTGAGGCCCGCGCCATCGACGTACACGGGGAAGAACACCTTCGAGCCGCGCGACAGGTCCTTGATGTCGCAGTTGCCGCCGTGCTCGCGCGGCGGCACGGTGCGGGCGCCCTCTGCGGCTGCCTTGGCGCGTGCTTCGCCGGTCATCTTGCCCATGTGGGCGGTGCCGGCGAACGGCGGGTTCGCGAGGCCTGGCACGCGGTCCGGGTCGGTCGCGATGAGCTTGCCTTCGCGCTCGTTCCACATGTCGAGCATGGGCTTGTCGGGCAGGCAGCCAATGAGGCCGGGGTGGATCAGGCCCGCGAAGTTCACGCCCGGGATGTGGCGCGAGCTCGTGAACATGCCCTTGAAGTCCCAGATCGATTTCTGCGCTTCGGGAAAGTGATCGGTGAGAAAGCCGCCGCCGTTCTTCTTCGAGAAGAAGCCGTTGAAGCCCCACAGGCTGTCTTGCTTGGCGCCGATGTCGAGCAGGTCGACCACCAGCAGGTCACCGGGCTCCGCGCCCTTCACGCCCACGGGACCCGAGAGGTAGTGCACCGTGCTCAGGTCGATGTCGCGCACATCGTCGGCGCTGTCGTTGTTCTTGATGAAGCCGCCGGTCCAGTCGAAGGTCTCGAGGATGAAGTCGTCACCCGGGTTGACCCAGCAGGCCATCGGAATGTCCGGGTGCCAGCGGTTGTGGATGTTCTCGTTCTCCGTGGGCGATTGGGTCAGGTCGACCTTGATCAGCGTGTCCGTCATGTGCAGTGGCTCCTGGGGTTGTGGTTAGACAGAGAGATAGGCTTTGATGTGTTCCACATCGGTCTTGTCGCGCGCGGTCTCGTGCACGAGCCGGCCGCCTTCGATCACGAAGAGCCGGTCGGCCACGTCCATCGCGAAGCTCAGCACCTGTTCGGACACGACGATGGTGATGCCGCGCAGCTTGCGGATCTCGTTGAGCGCCTTCGCGATGTCCTTGATGATCGAAGGCTGGATGCCTTCGGTGGGCTCATCGAGCAGCAGCACCTTGGGGTCGGTGACGAGCGCGCGCGCAATGGCGAGCTGTTGTTGCTGGCCGCCCGAGAGGTTGCCGCCCTTGCGGCTCTTCATGTCCCACAGCACGGGGAACAGCGCGTAGATTTCTTCGGGGATGCGCCGGGTCTTCGAGTTCTCCAGACCGGTCTGGATGTTCTCTTCGACGGTCAGCGTCGGGAAAATCATCCGGCCCTGCGGCACATAGGCGATGCCCTTGGCCACGCGCCTGAAGCTCTCGTCGCGCGACACGTCCTGCCCCGCCACTTCGATGCGCCCGCTCTTCAGCGGCAGGATGCCCATGAGGCTCTTGAACAGCGTGGTCTTGCCCATGCCGTTGCGGCCCATGATGGCGATGGTTTCGTTCGCATGGCCTTCGAACGAGAGGCCGTGCAAGGCCTCGCTCTGGCCGTAGGCAACGTGCAGGTCTTCGACCTTCAGCATGATGGTGCTCATGGTTCAGTGCCCCAGGTAGACGTCGATGACTTTCGGATCGGCCTGCACCTTCTCCATCGGCCCTTCGGCGAGGATCTTTCCCTGGTGCATCACGGTGACCTTGTGCGCGATCTGCTTGACGAAGGCCATGTCGTGTTCGATGACGATCACGGCGCGGTTCTGGCAGATGCGCTTGAGCAGGTCGGCCGTGAGTTCGCGTTCTCGCGCGCTCATGCCGGCGATGGGCTCGTCGAGCATCAGCAGCTCGGGCTCCTGCATCAGCAGCATGCCGATTTCGAGCCACTGCTTCTGGCCGTGGCTCAAGAGGCCCGCTTCGGTGCGCAGCTTGTCGGCCAGGCCGATGTCTTCGGCCACGGCCTGCACCTTCGACTTGACCTCGTCGTCGCACTTGAAAGCCAGCGCGCCGAACACCGAGCGGCCTTTGGGGAACGACACCTCCAGGTTCTGGAACACGCTGAGGTTCTCGTAGATCGACGGCGTCTGGAACTTGCGGCCGATGCCCAGCCGCACGCGCTTGTGCTCGGCCATCTTCGTGAGTTCGGTGTTCTTGAACTTGATGCTGCCGGCGCTGGCGCGCGTCTTGCCGCAGATCAGGTCGAGCAGCGTGGTCTTGCCGGCGCCGTTGGGGCCGATGATCACGCGCAGCTCGTTCTTGTCGATGTACAGCGTCAGGTCGTCGATGGCCTTGAAGCCGTCGAAGGAGACGGTGAGGTCTTCCACGGCGAGCGCGAAGTCGGTGTTGCTCATGGGGTGGGGGCTCCGGTTTCGATCAGGCGCGCTGGCGGCCGATGCCGTCGGGCAAGGCGGGTTCGGCCTGCGGCGTGGCGACAGGGGAAGGGGCCGACACGGCGGCGGTCGGCGGCTTCACCGCGGCGTCGCGCAGGGCCTGGCGACGCGAGGCCCACCACGGCTTGATCGTGTCTTCCCACAGGCCCGCCAGGCCCATCGGGAAGGCCATGGTCACGCCGATGAAGAGCGCGGCCATCAGGAAGAGCCACAGGTCGGGAAAGCTTTCGGAGAACAGCGTCTTGCCCGCATTGACCAGCAGCGCGCCGTACACCGCGCCCACCAGGCTCATGCGGCCGCCGACGGCGCAGAAGATCACCATCTCGATCGAGGGCACGATGCCCACGAAGCTCGGCGACATGAAGCCCACCTGCAGCGCGAACATCGCGCCGCCGATGCCCGAGAGCCCGGCCGCCAGGCAGAAGGTGAAGACCTTGAAGTTCGACACGTCGTAGCCCGAGAAGCGCACGCGGTCTTCCTTGTCGCGCATCGCCAGCAGCAGCGTGCCCAGCTTGCTGGTCTGCACCCAGCGGCACAGCAGGATGCTCAGCACCAGCAGGCCCACGCAGACGTAGTAGAGGATGTACTTGGCGCTGTCGGTGCGAGTGTCCCAGCCGAGCATCGTCTTCAGGTCGGTCATGCCGTTCACGCCGCCCGTGTAGCCCTGCTGGCCGATGATGAGCACGGTGCAGATCAGCGCCACCGCCTGCGTGATGATCGCGAAGTACACGCCGCCTACGCGGCGCTTGAACATCGCGAAGCTCACGAGCCAGGCCAGCGCCATCGGCGCGAGCACCACCAGCGCCAGGCTCAGCGGCAGGCTCTTGAACGGCAGCCACAGCGCGGGCAGCTCGGTGATCTGGTTCCAGTCCATGAAGTCCGGGATGCCGGGCGTCGACTGGATCTTGGTGGTGATGGGGTCGGAGGCTTCGAGCTTGAGGAACATCGCCATCGCATAGCCGCCGATGCCGAAGAACACGCCCTGCCCCAGGCTCAGCACGCCGCCGTAGCCCCACACCATGACGAGGCCCACGGCCACGAAAGCGTAGGTGAGGTACTTGCCCACGAGGTTGAGGCGGAAGATGTCGAGCGACAGCGGCAGCACCACCGCGAGCAGCAGCACCAGCAGCAGGAGGCTGCCGAGCTGGTAGCGCTGGATCGAGGCCTTGATGAAATTCATCGGAACGTTCTCCAAGAAGAAATCGGGTTCATCAACGACGCACCTTGAGCGCGAACAACCCTTGCGGCCGCATCATCAGGATCAGCACGATCAGCGACAGCGTCAGCACTTTCGCCATCGAGCCGGTCATGAAGAACTCCGAGATCGACTGCGTCTGCGCAATGCCGAAGGCCGAGACCACGGTGCCCAGCAAGCTGGCCGCGCCGCCGAAGGTGACGACCAGGAAGGCGTCGACGATGTACAGCGAGCCCGAGGTCGGCCCGGTCGAGCCGATGGTGGTGAAGGCCGCGCCCGCCACGCCGGCAATGCCGCAGCCGATGGCGAAGGTGAGGCGGTCGGTCTTCTGGGTGTCGATGCCGGTGGCGTTGGCCATCGTGCGGTTGGCCACGGTGGCGCGCACCCGCAGGCCCCAGCGGCTCTTGTGCAAGGCGATGAGCACACCGCCCGTGGCCAGCGCGGTGAGCGCCAGCACGAAGAGGCCGTTGATCGGAATGTCGAGGCCTTCATGCGGCGTCCACGAACCCATGAGCCACTCGGGCAGCGTGGGGCTCACTTCCTTCGGGCCGATGAAGGTGCGAAAAATCTGCTGCAGGCCCAGGCTCACGCCCCAGGTGGCGAGCAGCGTATCGAGCGGTCGCTTGTACAGATGGCGGATCAGCGCCCATTCCACGAGCCAGCCCGCGATGAAGGCGAACACGAAGGCCAGCCCGATGGCGATCGGGAAGTAGTACGGCATGAACGAGGGCGCCAGGCGCTCGGTCACCTGCGCGGCCAGGAAGATCGAGTAGGCGCCGATGGTCATGAACTCGCCATGCGCCATGTTGATCACGCCCATCTGCCCGAAGATGATCGCGAGCCCGAGGCCCATGAGCAGCAGCACCGCGAAGAGGCTCAGCCCCGCGAAGCCCTGCATCAGGCCGATGTTCATCATGTCCGACAAAGTCATGGCGGAAGTTCCGGAGAGTTGGATTTGCTCCCTCTCCCGCACGCGGGAGAGGGTTGGGGTGAGGGCCTACGGCCGGTTTACTGGTAGCCCTTCGGGAACGGATCAGGCTTGATCAGTTCAGCCGATTCGGCAACGACCTTGAAGCTGCCATCCAGCTGCCCCTGCCCGATGCGCGCCTTGCTCCACAAATGGTGGTTCGCATCCAGCTTCACGTAGCCTTCGGGCGCCGTCTTCAGCTCGATGCCCGGCGAACCGGCCACGACCTTGTCGATGTCGAAGCTGCCCGCCTTCTCCACCGCGGCCTTCCACAGCCACGGGCCGAGGTAGCCCGCCTGCGTCACGTCGCCGATGACCGCATCCTTGCCGTACTTGGCCTTGAAGGCGGCCACGAACTTCTTGTTGTTCTCGTTGTCGAGCGACTGGAAGTACTTCATCGACGAGTAGAAGCCCGCGAAGTTCTCTCCGCCCACGCCGGTCATTTCGTCTTCGGTCACGGCCAGCGTCAGCAGGAACTGCTTGTCGCCGGTGATGCCCGCGGCCTTGAGCTGCTTGTAGAAGGCCACGTTGGAGCCGCCCACCACCGCCGCGAAGATGCAGTCGGGCTTGGCGACCTTGATCTTGTTGATCAGCGAGTTGAAGTTGGTGTGGCCCAGCGGGTAGTACTCCTCGCCCTTGACCGACCCCTTCTGGAAATTCTCGATGTGCTTGCGCGCGATCTTCATGGAGGTACGCGGCCAGATGTAATCGGAGCCGACCAGGAAGAAGGTCTTGGCCTTCTTCTCCTTCGCGCCCCAGTCCAGGCCCCAGATGATCTGCTGCGTGGCCTCTTGCCCCGTGTAGATCACGTTCTTGCTCTGCTCCAGGCCTTCGTAGAAGGTCGGGTAGTACAAGAGGCCGTTCTCTTTCTCGAACACCGGCAGCACGGCCTTGCGCGAGGCGCTGGTCCAGCAGCCGAACACGGCGGCGACCTTGTCGTTGACCAGCAGCTTCTTCGACTTCTCGGCGAAGGTCGGCCAGTCGGAGGCGCCGTCTTCCTTGATGACCTTGATCTTGCGACCGAGGATGCCGCCCATCGCGTTGATCTGGTCAATGGCCAGTTGCTCGGCCTGGATGGAGCCGGTCTCCGAGATGGCCATGGTGCCGGTGGACGAATGCAGCTGGCCCACCGTGACTTCGGTGTCGGTCACCGCGAGCTTGGTGGTGTTGACCTTGGCCGTGGGGAACTGCCCCTGGCCGAAGCTCAGGCCGCTCAGGCCCATCACGGGCAGCGCGGCGGCGCCCTGCAGCAGACGGCGGCGGCGCAGTGCCATGGCATCGAGAGAGGAAGGGTCGGAATCACGCGACATCAGGAACTCCAGGCAGGTTGAAAGAAAGAAGGGAGAGCCGCGCACCATCGCAGTGCATCGGACGGTGCCGCTAGCACCATGGCTGGTACTTTAGAAATCACTTGCCTCTGCGCGAATACGTCATTCAACGTAGCGGCGGTGCCCCGCTCCACCCGCAGACTCCCGAGCCAGACAACGCAGGAGACAGCAGGGAGCGCTTCTTGCTGTACCTGTCGCATGCCACCGTTGCCGCCGCCGCGAGAACCCGCCATGACATCCGTCTCCGGACAGAAGATCTTTCGCATTCGCCGCGACTACAACGCCTGGGTCGCGAACGAAACGCTGGAGGACTACGCGCTGCGCTACACGCCGCGCAGCTTTCGCAAGTGGTCGGAGTTCCGCGTGGCCAACGCGGCCTTCGGCGCCACCTCGTTCCTGGCACTGGAAGCCATCGGCGGCGCGATCGCGCTGAGCTATGGCTTTTCGAATGCGCTGTGGGCGATCCTGGTGGTGGGGCTCATCACCTTCCTCACGGGCCTGCCGATCTCGTACTACGCGGCGCGGCATGGCGTCGACATGGACCTGCTCACGCGCGGCGCAGGCTTCGGCTACCTGGGCTCCACGCTCACCTCGCTGATCTACGCGAGCTTCACCTTCATCTTCTTCGCGCTCGAAGCCGCCATCCTCGCGCTGGCGCTGCAGATGTACCTGGACTGGCCGCTGTGGCTGCTCTACCTGGTGTCGTCGATCGTGATCATCCCGCTGGTGGCGCGCGGCATCACGCTCATTTCGGGCCTGCAGCTGTGGACGCAGCCGATCTGGATCGTGCTGTTCGTCTGCCCTTTCATCGCTGTGATGGTGAAGAAGCCCGAGCTGTACGCCGACTTCACCGGCCTCGTGGGTCGCACCTCGGACAGCAGCGGCTTCGATCCGCTGATGTTCGGCGCGGCCGCCACGGTGGCGTTCTCGCTCGTGGTGCAGATCGGCGAGCAGGTCGACTACCTGCGCTTTCTGCCCGAGAAGACCGCCGCCAACCGCGGGCGCTGGTGGGCCGCGGTGCTGATCGCCGGGCCGGGCTGGATCGTGCCGGGCATGCTGAAGATGATGGGCGGCGCGTTCCTGGCCTTCCTCGCGCTGCAGCACGAGATTCCGGCCAACCATGCGATCGAACCCACGCAGATGTACCTCACGGGCTTTTCGTACGTGCTGCGCGACCCGGCCTGGGTGCTGGGCATCACGGTGCTGTTCGTCGTCGTGTCGCAGATGAAGATCAACCTGACCAACGCCTATGCGGGCTCGCTGGCGTGGTCGAACTTCTTCGCGCGGCTCACGCACAGCCATCCGGGGCGCGTGGTGTGGCTGGTGTTCAACGTGGCCATCGCAATCTTGCTGATGGCGCTGGGCGTGTTCGCCGCGCTGGAGCACGTGCTGGGCTTCTACAGCAACATCGCCATCGCCTGGGTCGGCGCGCTGGTGGCCGACCTGGTCATCAACAAGCCGCTGGGCTGGAGCCCGAAGACCATCGAGTTCAAGCGCGCGCACCTGTACGACATCAACCCCGTGGGCCTGGTCGCGATGCTGGTGGCGGCGGCGCTGGCAATGCTGGCCTACTCGGGCGCACTCGGCCAGTGGGCGCGGGCCTTCTCGCCCTTCATCGCACTGGCCACGGCCATGGCCGTGTCGCCGCTGCTGGCGTGGAAGACACGCGGGCGCTACTACTTGGCGCGCACCGACATCGACCGCTGGACGCCGGGCCAGAGCGTGAAGTGCTCGGTGTGCGACAACAGCTTCGAGTCGGAAGACATGGCGCACTGCCCGGCCTACAGCGCACCGATCTGCTCGCTGTGCTGCACGCTTGAATCGCGCTGCCACGACCGCTGCAAGACCGACTCGCGCGCGGCCGAACAGATGAGCGGCTGGCTACAGGCGCTGCTGCCGCCTGCGCTGTCGGCACGGCTCAACTTTCGCGTCGCGCACTACCTGCTGGTCGCCACCTCGCTGATCGCGCTGCTCGCCACGGTGGTGGGCGTGGTCTACGCGCAGGAGGCCATTGCCGGCACCATCGATTCGGCGATGGCGACGGCATTCCTGAAAGTGTTCGCGCTGCTCTCGGTGATCGCCGCCGTGGCCGCGTGGTGGGTGGTGCTGGGCAGCGAGAGCCGGCAGATGGCGCAGGAAGAATCGAACCGCCACAACAACCTGCTCGCGCTCGAAATCGAAGCACATCGCCGCACCGACGCCGCACTACAGACCGCCAAGGAAGCCGCCGAGGCCGCGAACCAGGCCAAGACGCGCTACGTGGCGGGCATGACGCACGAGCTGCGCACGCCGCTCAACAGCATCCTGGGCTACTCGCAGATTCTGCTCAAGGGCGGCGACGCGGCCCTGCCGCCGCGCGAGGCGGTGCAGACCATCCACCGCAGCGGCGAGCACATGCTGGGCCTCATCGACGGCCTGCTCGACCTGGCGCGCATCGAGGCCGGGCGGCTGCAGCTGGAGCCCTCGCCGCTGGCGCTGCCGGCCTTTCTCGACCAGGTGGTGCAGATGGTGCGGCCACAGGCCGAGGCCAAGGGCCTGGCGTTCGTCTACACGCATGCGGGCCGGCTTCCGCCGTGGGTGCATGCCGACGTGAAGTGGCTGCGGCAGATTCTCATCAACCTGCTGACCAACGCCGTGCGCTTCACCGACAGCGGCACCGTCACGCTGCATGTGGACGCGCGACGCGAGGTGCTGCGTTTCGACGTGGTCGACACCGGCATCGGCGTGGCGCCGCAAGACCGCCAGCGCATCTTCCTGCCCTTCGAGCGCGGCGCCGCGGGCCGACGGCGCGGCGAGCCGGGCACGGGGCTGGGCCTGACGATCACCGGGCTGCTCACCTCGCTCATGGGCGGCGAGCTCAAGCTGGCGTCGACCTCGTCGGCGGGCAGCACCTTCAGCGTGCGCGTGTACCTGCGCGAGGTTTCTGATCCCGGCCCGCAGGTGGGCTCGCGCGAGCCGGTGTCGGGCTACCTGGGCGAGCGCCGCACGCTGCTGGTGGTGGACGACCAGCCGGTGCAGCGCCAGATGCTCGCCGGCATGCTCGCGCCGCTGGGCTTCACGGTGCGCGAGGCGGCCAGCGGCACCGAGTGCCTGGACAGCCTGCGCGAAGAGCTGCCCTCGGCCATCCTGCTCGACCTGACGATGGACGACATGGACGGCTGGCAGACCGCGCGCTCGGTGCGGGCCTCGGGTTTCGCCGAGCTGCCGATCATCATCGTCTCGGCCAACATGTTCGAGAACCAGCCCGACCGGCTGCGCGCCGCGGGCTGCCAGGCTTTCGTGGGCAAGCCGGTGATCGAGTCGGAACTCATCGCCACACTGGAACGGCACCTGGGCCTCGAATGGCTGGCGATCGGCGACGCCCTGCCGCCTGCCGACCCCGACGCGACGCCGCAGCGCCCGCCGCTGCTCGCACTCACCGAAGACGACCGCGCCGACCTGATGCGCCTGGTGCAGATGGGCCATGTGCGCGGCCTGCACACCGCGCTCGACCGGCTGGCTGCGGCCTCGCCCGACGCGGCGGCCACCTGCACCTGGCTGCGCGGCATGGTCACGCGCTTTGAACTCGACACGCTCCGCAACGCACTGGCAGAAGATGCAGACACCACCCTCGCCTCCTCTTGAATCGATGTCCGAACGCCCCGTCGTGCTGGTGGTCGACGACGCCCCCAGCAGCCTCGGCATGCTGTGCGACACGCTCGAGGCCAGCGGCTACACCGTGCTGGTGGCGGCCGACGGCGAGTCCGCCCTGCAACGGCTCGAGCTGGTGGTGCCCGACGCGATATTGCTCGACGGCCTCATGCCCGGTCTCTCGGGCTTCGAGACCTGCCGGCGCATCAAGGCCAACGCGGCGCTCGCGCACATCCCCGTGCTGTTCATGACCGGCCTCTCGGAAACCGCGCATGTCGTCGAAGGCTTCGAGTGCGGCGGCGTCGACTACGTGGTGAAGCCGATCCGCGCACAGGAGGTGCTGGCCCGCCTGCACACCCACACGCGCAACGCCCGCATCACGCGCATGGCGCGCGACGCGGTCGATGTGGCGGGCATGGGCGTGGTGTTCGTCGACACGCGCGGGCGCATCGCCTGGCGCTCGCCGCAGGCCGCGCTGTGGCTGCATGCGCTCGAAGACCCGGTGGCACCGGGCCGGCTGCCTGCATCGGTAGAGCCCGCGCTGGCGCCCGGCGCATCGATCGCCATCGGCACCGCCACGGCCATGCGCCTGTCGGTGCGCAACCTGGGTGCGGCGGCGCTCGGCGAGACCATGCTGCTGTTCGCCATCCAGCGCGAAGGCCCGGCCGCGCGCCTGGCCGACGCAGCCCTCACGCCGCGCGAAACCGAAGTGCTGTCGTGGCTCGCCAAGGGCAAGACCAACCGCGACATCGGCGAGATCCTGGGCACCAGCCCGCGCACGGTGAACAAGCACCTGGAGCACATCTTCGAGAAGCTGGGCGTGGAAACGCGGGCGGCGGCGGCGGCGCTGGCGAGCGGTATGTAACCTCCATGGGGTAACCGCCCCAACGGCGCCGGGCTATCGCCCTCTAAAGCCCCGGTTGCGCTCAGAATGGGCATGCCACCGGAGACAGAGATGCTTTCAAGCCTGCTGGCCTTCCCGCCCCGCGAAAGCGCCTACAAGCGCAAGTTTTTGAACAACACGGACGAAAACCTCTTCATGGGGTCGTTCGAGAGCTTCGCGGCGGCCGAAGCCGGCGCGCCGCCCAGCAAGGCCGTCGGCTATGCCAATGCCGACGCGGGCGAGCTCTACAGCCCGCAGATCTATTTCTACGACTATCCCGGCCTCTTCTGGCTGGGCCGCTCCATCGATGCGGGCCTGACGCGCGTGTTCGACCTGGGCGGGCACGTCGGCATCAAGTACTACGCCTTCCGCCGCGTGCTGACCTATCCCGACACCCTGCGCTGGACGGTGTGCGACGTGCCCGGCGTGGTCGAGAGCGGCCGCGCAATGGCCGTCAAGCGCGAAGCGACCGGCCAACTGAGCTTCACCACCGACTACCGCGATGCGAGCGGCTGCGACGTGCTGTATGTCTCGGGCAGCCTGCAGTACCTGCCGACACGCATGGACGCGATTCTTTCCTCGCTCGCCGTGAAGCCCCGGCGCATCGTCATGAACACCACGGCCGTGCACCCCGAGCGCACGATCTACACGCTCAACAGCATCGGCGTGGCCGTGTGCGCCTACCGCATCCAGCACCACGACGAGCTGCTGGCCGACCTGGCACGCTCCGGCTACCGCAAGCGGGACGTGTGGCGCAACGAGGGCAAGCCGATCGAGGTGCCCTTCGTCGACGGTGGGGACAAGCCCTACTACGCGGGCTGCTGCTTTGACCTGATCGTTTGATTCGCCCCCATCGGCTTGTCGCGGGGGTGAGCCCAGGCGGCCCTTGTCAGACGGCGAACAGCGAATCCAGATCCGCAAAAGACTTCAGCTCGATGGCGTTGCCCGACGGGTCGAGAAAGAACATCGTCGCCTGTTCGCCGGGCTCGCCCTTGAACCGGATGTAGGGCTCGATCACGAACTTCGTCTGGCGCGCGATGAGCTTGTCGGCCATCGCCTGCCACAGGTCCATCGGCAGCACGGCGCCGAAGTGGCGCACGGGCACGTCGTGGCCGTCCACGGCGCTGTGCGACTTGTGGCCGCATTCGTCGGGCGCCAGGTGCGCAACGATCTGGTGGCCATGGAAGTTGAAGTCGACCCACTCGGCCGAACTGCGGCCTTCCGGACATTCGAGCAACTCGCCGTAGAAGGCGCGTGCCTCGGCGATGTCGCGAACGGGAAAGGCCAGGTGGAACGGGATGCGTGCAGTGGGCGTATTCATGGGGTTCATCGTTCAAGGAGTTCAGGGTGAACGAACTCTAAGCAGCGAGCCACATAACCGAAAACGATATATTTCGACGCTGAGCACCACCAATTTCGATGAATAAAAAATGATCACCGAGCTTCGAACCTTCATCGCCGTGTGCCGCCACGGCACCTTCGCCGCAGCGGGAGAGCGCATCGGCCTCACGCAATCGGCCGTCAGCAGCCAGATCAAGCGGCTCGAGGAATCGCTGGGCTTCCCGCTCTTCGATCGCACGGGCCGCTCCGCCACCTTGAATGCAGCGGGCGAGACGACGCTGGGACGGGCGGAAGAAATCTGCGCGCTCTACGCCGGGCTCGGCGAGCTGCCCGACGACGCGGCGAGCATCGGGCTGCTGCGCATCGGCGCCATTGCGTCCGCGCAGCCGACGCTGGTGGCGCGGGCGCTCGAGAAACTGCGCGCCGGCTTTCCCCTGCTGCGCGTGCACATCTCGCCCGGCGTGTCGATGCGCCTCATGGACGACCTGGACGCCGGCAGCATCGATGCGGCCGTGATCATCCGGCCGCCCTTCGGCATTCTTCCGGAGCTCACGTGGCAGACCCTGGTGCGCGAGCCCTATGTGCTCATTGCGCCGGCCGACGTGCCCGGCAGGAACTGGCGCACGCTGCTGCGCGAACAGCCGTTCCTGCGCTACGACCGCGCGTCGTTCGGCGGGCGCATGGTCGAAAGATTTCTCCAGCGCGAAGGCCTTGTGGTCAGCGATGCCATCGAGGTCGACGAAATCTCCGGGCTCATTCACCTGGCCTCGAAAGGCCTGGGCGTTGCGCTCGTGCCGTGGGTCGAGGCCCACCTTCCGCTGCCGCCGGGCGTGCGCATGCTGTCGCTGGGCGAGTCCACGTTCCATCGCGAAGTCGGGCTGCTGCAGCGCAAGCCGCGGGCCAGCCCGCCCCTCGTGGCGCAGTTTGCGCAGTGCCTGCGCGAAGCGGCCGAACCGGCGAAGGCAGGCCGAAAGAAAGTCTTGACGACCTCCAAAAAGATATTAAAGTGATATCACTTTCAACAGGAGGCCTTCATGCACGAGCAGACCCCGTCCATCCCCCGCCCGGTTCGCAGGGAGCGGCCCTACCGGTCCGTCAACGGATACGGCATCGTCGCCGTGGCGCTGCTGATCCTTGCGGTCGGCGCCTGGGTTCTCGTGCAGCGGATGCTGCCGCTGCCCCTGAGCATCTTGCTGATCGTCGTCGGCGTCGCGCTGCTGCCGGGGCTGTACATGCTCAAGCCCAACGAGGGCATCATCCTCACGCTCTTCGGTAAGTACCAGGGCACCGACCGCGCCGAGGGCTTGCGCTGGACCAACCCGTTCCAGTCGGGCCAGAAGATCTCGCTGCGCGCGCGCAACCTCAACACGCCGCCGCTGAAGGTGAACGACAAGCGCGGCAACCCGGTGGAGATCGGCGCGGCCGTGGTCTGGCGCGTGCACGACACGGCGCAGGCCGTGTTCGAGATCGACGACTACAACAAGTTCGTCGCCATCCAGTCCGAAGCCGCGATTCGCCACCTGGCCACGGTCTACGCGTACGACAGCGGCGACGACCTGCAAAGCGACGAGGTCACGCTGCGCGCCGGCCTCGACGTGGTGGCCGATGCGCTCAAGGCCGAACTGAACCAGCGCTTTTCCAGCGCCGGCGTCGAGGTGCTCGATGCCAAGCTCACCCACCTCGCCTACGCGCCGGAAATTGCCCAGGTGATGCTGCGGCGCCAGCAGGCGGTGGCCATCGTGAGCGCGCGGCACCAGATCGTGGCGGGCGCGGTCGGCATGGTCGAAGCGGCACTCAAGGGGCTGTCGGAGCGCAACCTCGTCGTGCTCGACGACGAGCGCAAGGCCTCGATGGTGTCGAACCTGCTGGTGGTACTGTGCTCGGACCGCGAAACCCAGCCCGTGGTCAACACGGGCACGCTCTACACCTGATGCATCCACGGCACCGCCCTGCTGCCGCCGCTACGTTTTTCCTCTGATGGCCAGTCCCGGTAAGAAGTCCTATCCGCTGCGCATCGATCCGGCCCTGTGGGCCGAGATCGAGCGGCTGGCGGCGCAGGAGCTGCGCAGCGCGAACGCGCAGGTCGAGTTCCTGCTGCGCGAAGGGCTTGCGAAGCGGGGGCGCCTGCCAGCGGTGGATGCGCCCGCCAAGGACGGGGCTCCGCCCAAGCCACCGCGCTAGGCTGGTAGTAACCCCGAATTTTCTGAGGGCCGATTGACAGCCTCGGCCTCTACGATGAAACGGCACCCTTCCTTCATCAGGAGACACACGCCGTGACCACTTTCGCCTCCCGTTCCGCCCTGACCCGCCGCGCCGCCCTGGCGCTGGCCGCTTCCTTCGCCCTCGCCGGTTGCGTCAGCACGCCACCCGCCGCCACCGGCGACATCCACGTCATGACCTCCGGCGGCTTCACCGCCGCCTACAACGAGCTGCGCCCCGGCTTCGAGCGCAGCAGCGGCCGCAGCGTGAAGACGGCCTACGGCGCGTCGATGGGCAACGCCAGCGATTCGATTCCCAGCCGCCTCGGGCGCAACGAGCCGGCCGACGTCGTGATCCTCGCGCGCCCCGCGCTCGATGCGCTGGTGGCGCAGGGCAAGGTCGTGGCGGGCAGCCAGGTCGACCTCGTGCGTTCGTCGATCGGCTTCGCGGTGCGCAAGGGCGCGCCCAAGCCGGACATCAGCACCGTGGACGCGCTCAAGCGCACGCTGATCGCCGCGCCGTCGATTGCCTACTCGGCGAGCGCGAGCGGCACCTACTACGAGACCGAGCTGCTCAAGAAGCTCGGCATCGAAGACCAGGTGAAGCCCAAGAGCAAGCGCATCCTCAGCGAGCGCGTGGGCACGGTGGTGGCGCGCGGCGATGCGGCCCTCGGCCTGCAGCAGGTGAGCGAGCTGCTGCCCATCGAAGGCATCGACTACATCGGCCCGCTGCCCGCCGAGGTGCAGCGCGTGACGGTGTTCTCGGCCGGCGTTGCCACGGCGTCCAAGCAGCCCGACGCGGCGCGCCAACTCATCCGCTACCTCAATGCACCGGCCGCGGCGCCCACCATCGCGAAGACGGGGCTGGAGCCGCTCTCCGCGCGCTGAACGCCGCGCGCCGGTCGCCTCACTTCATCTTGATGACGACCTTGCCCTTGGCCCGCCCCGTCTCGAGGTAAGCGAGCGCGTCGTTGGTCGCGTCGAACGCGAAGACCCGGTCGATGACCGGGCGTATCGCGCCGGCATCGATGAGCGAGGCGATCTCGCGCAACTGCGCTCCGCTGGCGCGCATGAAGAGAAACGAATAGCGCAGGCCGAGACGGCGCGCGCTGTTCCTGGCCTTGGCACTGAGCAGGCGCACGACGAGCTTCACGAACCACGGCGCCTTGATGCCACTGGCAAACGCGGGATCCGGCGGTCCTGAGATCGAGACGAGCGTGCCGCCGCGCCGCAGCACGCGCAGCGACTTGTGCAACGCGGCCGCGTCCTGGCTGTGCAGGACCACGTCGACGCCCTGCAGCACTTTTTCGAAGTCGTCTTGTCTGTAGTCGATGACGGTGTCGGCCCCCAGGCCCTTCACGAGCGCGGTGTTGGCGGCGCTCGTGGTGGTGGCGACGGTGGCGCCGAGCTGCCGCGCCAGCTGAATGGCAAACGTGCCCACGCCGCCCGAGCCCGCCTGGATGAAGACCTTCTGCCCCGCCTTCAGGTTCGCCCTTTCGACGAGCGCCTGCCATGCCGTCAGGCCCACCATCGGCATGCTCGCCGCCTCTTCCATGCTCAGCGTTGCAGGCTTGATCGCCACGGAGGCCTCGGCCACCGCCACGTACTCCGCGAAGGTGCCGATGCGAAAGTCGTCCGCCCGCGCATAGACCTCGTCACCCGCCTTGAAGCGCTGCACGCGCGGCCCGACCCTGACCACGACACCGGCGACGTCGTGGCCCAGCACCAGCGGCAAGCGGTACGGCAGGATGAGCTTGAACTCGCCGTCCCTGATCTTGGCGTCGAGCAGGTTCACGCCGGCGGCGTGGACCTCGACCAGGACCTCGTCGTCGCGCAGCTCGGGCGCGGGCACATCGGCCAGGCGCAGTGCACCCTTCTTGCCGTAGCGGTCGAGGACAAATGCTTTCATGGCGTTTTCTTTCGGGATTGGGCGATCAGTTGTGGCGCCGGAAACAGAAAATCATCGATTCAGATGATGACCGTCATACATAAAAACGAGCGAATGGGGCGGTGTTCGATCAGGCGCGTCAGGCGCCGGCGGGCAGCAGCTTGTCGAGCGCGGCTTCGCGCAGGCGCGCCGACAGCGCCGGCTCGTCGACGGCGCGCGCCAGCACCAGCGCGCCGACCATGGTCGCCAGGGTCACGAGCGCTTGCTCGTGCACCTCGGGCTGGCCCCAGCCGGGCGACTGGCGGGCGATCAGGTCGACCATCGCCTTGATATGCCGGGTCGTGGTGCGGCGCACTTCGGGGGTTTGACGGGGCGTTTCGGAACCGAGCGCCGCCAGCGGGCAGCCGGTGTCCATGCCGTCCTGGTGCTGCTGCGAGAGGTAGCCGCGCAACATGCGCTCCAGCGTTTTTTCGGGCGGCGCGGCGGCCACGACATCCGCGGCCGCGGCGGCTGATTCGGCGCAGGCCCGGCTCGCAGCCTCGGCCAGCATGGCCTCGCGCGAAGCAAAGTGGGCATAGAAGGCGCCATGCGTCAGGCCGGCCTCTTTCATGATGTCGGCCACGCCGGTGCCGTCGTAGCCGTCGCGACGGATCGCCCGGGCGGCCGCGGCCACAATGCGCTCGTGCGAGGCTTCCTTGGCTGCGTTGCGGGCATTGATTTTCTCATTTCGCATGATTTGCATCATATCAACATTGCGCGCGAGGCATGCGGGCGGGTTGCCGCTCTTAAACTGCACGCTCCTGCCTTCCCCACCCCTGACGAACGGACGCCATGACTCACCCGACGCCCTCTTCCGCCCTCGTGAACGCCTTCGCTCCCACCGGCACGCTGCGCGCCTCGATCAACCTCGGCAACCCGATCCTCGCCAACAAGGACACCACCACGGGCGAGCCTGTCGGCGTGTCGATCGACCTGGCCCGCGAGTTCGCGCGGCGGCTTGGCGTGGGCATCGAGCTGGTGGTGTTCGAGAAGGCCGCAGCTTCGGTGGACGCGGTGAAGAACGAGAAGGCCGACATCGGTTTCTTCGCGGTCGACCCTGCGCGCAGCGAAGGGCTGCGCTTCACGGCGCCCTATGTGCTGATCGAAGGCAGCTACCTCGTGGCTGAATCCTCTGCGCTGACCGACAACGCGCAGGTCGATGCGAAGGGCCACCGCATCTCGGTCGGCTCGGGGAGCGCTTACGACCTGTTCCTCACGCGCGAGATCAAGCAGGCCGAGATCGTGCGGCTGCAAGGTGCTGGGCCTGCTCTCGCTGCCTTGCGGGCGGGCGCGGTCGAGGTGGCGGCGGGCATCCGCCAGCTGCTCGAAGGCGAAGCGGCCCGCGCACCGGGCGTGCGTGTGCTGCCGGGGCGCTTCATGGTGATCCAGCAGGCGATGGGGACGCCGGCCAGTCGCGGGGCTGAGGCGCAGGCGCTGCTTTCCTCCTTCGTCGAGGAGATGAAGGCTTCTGGTTTTGTGGCCGATGCATTGAAGCGCCATCGCATCGAGGGCGCGATCGTTGCGCCGTAACTGAACGCTGCTGTTCAGGGCGCGTGCACAGGCCACCGGGTACTTCCCTCCGCGAATGTCCCCCGGGGCTGCGCCCCTCCTCCTTTATTTCGCTGCGGGAAGCACCCAGTGTCCTGTGCCCGCTGGGCGCTGTCGTGGTGCTGGCTGATCAACCACCGCTCTGAATCCGCTCACGTCGATGAGGTGCCTTGCGCAGCGAAATCAAGGAGGAGCCGAAGGCGGGGGACATTCGCGGAGCAAGGTACCGCGTCGGCGGGAGCGACGCCCTGAACATCAAAGCTTGTGCGCCTCCACAGGCCCCTGCGAATAGAACAGGAAGTAGCCCGTCTGCGTCTTGAAGCCGTTCTTCTGCCATCCGGGCGGCACCTTGAAGATGCCGAGCTGGTCGCTCGAGATGCCGACGAAAGACGTGTTTTCCGTGTCGGTGGTGATGCGGCTCCAGCGCTCGCGCGTCACCGGCTGCATCTGCATCTTGGGCTCGCTCCATTCGGGCGTGCGCACCTTGTCGCGCATGATGAAGCGGTCGCCGTCGCGCTCGATCTTGACGACCTCCTTGAGCACGCCGTTGCGTTCGACGGCGTAGACGCCGACCAGTTCGGTCTCGGGTCCGCCGCGTGCGCCGCAGGCCGAGAGCAGCGCCGCGCAGGCCACTGCCAGCAAAGAATTCAGAAGTGTTTTCATGGGATTCGGATGAGGTGACGCATGCACCGCCAGGCAGGCCCGGCGGCACATGCGGGGTTCACGAAAGAAGGCTCAGTTCAACTCAGCCCCACTCAGCGCTTCTGGTTCTCACGCAGCGGCAGCTTGCCCTGGAAGCGCAGTGCGTGCGGGTACTCTTCCTTGCCGCCCGCGTCCGCCGCCGCCATCTTCTGCTGGCTCAGCTGTGTCTTGGCGAGCAGCGGCGCCGGCAGGTTGAGCACGCCCTTGATCTGGTCGTACTGCGCCTGCGTGATGCGCCCCACGCCCAGCAGGCGGAAGGCATCGCGCTCGATGTTCAGCAGCAAGGGCTTGTTGCCCGCGAAGTTCTGCACCTTGGCCAGCAGGTTGCTCCACGACGGCGCGCTGTAGTTGCTCACGTAGTAGTCCTGCCCCGTCGGTCCGGCGAGCACGGCGGTGCAGCCCGGCAGTTCGACCTGCGTGGCGTTGTTCGACATCACGAAGGTCTCGCGCTTTTCCATCGCGTCGCCGTACGCCAGCGTGACGGGAATGGTCCACGTCGAGGCCGGGAACTGGTTCTGGTTGGGGAACGACTCCTGCGTGATGTTGACGTAGGTGCGGTCGCCGGCGCACTGCGCATCGACCGTGAGCAGCGGCACGCCGGTCTGGCGGATGAGGCTGTCGCCGATGTCGCTGACCTTCTTGTTGGTGGCCTTTTCCAATGAGGTCCACAAGCGCGTGGGCGTGACGTTGCCATACGCATAGTCCTTCAGGTAGATCTGCAGGCCCTTCTGCATCGCCTCTTCGCCGATGTAGTTCTGGATCGTCTCCAGCACGTGGCTGCCCTTGTTGTAGACGAAGATCGACGGACTGATGAAGCCGAACGAGCCTGCGTCGTTCAGGTTGCGCTGCACCGGCACCGCCGTGTTCTTCAGGTCGGCCACGATCACGTTGTGCTTGTCGAGCACGTAGTCGGAGAAGCTGTAGTACTCGGGGTGGAACTTGATGGTGGTGCGCCGTTCGAACCAGCGCGCAAACGACTCGTTGAGCCACACGTTGTCCCACCAGTCGAGCGTGACCAGGTCACCGAACCACTGGTGCGCCACCTCGTGCGTGACCACGGTCACCGAGTACAGCGTGGGCTTGTCGCCGGGCTTGGTGAGCACCGCGTCGGCAAACTCGAAGATCGCGCCCCAGTTCTCCATGCCGCCGAAGCCGGTGTTGGGCTTGTTGTCGTAGCTGTCGTTGGCGGCCACGGTGTCGAACTTCTTGAAGGGCAGCGAGATGCCGGTGTACTTGTAGTAGTAGTCCATCGAGACCTTGGTCCACTCCATGGCGAACTTGGCCCAGTCGGAGCGGCCCGGCGGCGTGAACCAGCGCAGCGCCATGTCGGTGCCGTCGAGCGGGTTCTTGAAGGTGTCGGCCAGGATGTCGAACTTGCCGCCGCCGAAGAAGGCCAGGTACATCGGCATCGAGGGCGTCTTCTCGAAGGCCACGCGCTGGTAGCCGTCGGGCAGTTTCACGGCCTCGGTCTGCGCGCCGTTCGACACGGTTTTCCAGTCGCCCGGCACCTCGGCCGAGATCTCGAAGGTGTGGCGAAAGGCCGGCTCGTCCCAGCCCGGGAACCACTGGCGCGCGAAGTTGGTTTCGCCCTGCGTCACGATGGCGTCGCTGCTCACGCCCTCGGGTGTCGAGAGGCCCACCTTGAAGATGCCCGACGCGGCCGAGCACAGCGGGTTCTTCGCGAGCACTTCCGGCGTGCAGTACTCGGCATCGGAGAACTGGATCTTGCCGTCCCACTCCATGTGCAGCAGGTACTTGCCCTTGGCGATCTGGCCGTCGTTCAGGCGCAGCTGCACGAAGTCGCCGCGCGTCTGCGGCGTGGGAATCAGCGGGATCGCCTCGCCCGGCTTGGACACCTTGCGCAGCGTGGTGCGTCCGCGCGCAAAGTTGAGGTCGTGCGCGGCGACGACGATGGCGTCGACCGGCTGGAGCACGTCGATCTCCACGTCGGCGCGGCCCACGAAGGTCTTGAGCGCTGCATCGGGGCGGAACCACAGCTTGTAGTTGACGGGCCAGACCGTGTCGGGAAGCTCCATCGGCCGCGCCGAACGATCGACCGCGGCCACTGCCGAGTCGGGTGCGGCGGGCACGCCGTCGTCGGGTGTCTTCTTGGTGGTGTCGCCGCTGTCGGCCGCGGGTGCCGTGGCCACCGACGGCGCGTTCAGGCCGGAGCCGCCGAACGATGCGCCGCCGCCGCTGTCTCCGCCGCCGCCGCAGGCCGTCAGCGCGGCAAGGGTCACGGCCGTGAGGGCCAGACGATGAACGACAGGTGTATTCAGTGTTTTCATGATCGCCTCTGGGTACGCTTGGTAAGGAACATGCGCCGCACCGCAGGCACCGGCGGATAGCCGGTGATGCACGTGACGCGCGCGGGATGAGTGGAACGACGGGTCAGCAAGAAATGCGGGCAGCACAACGCCCTCCCGGCGAACAGACAGTTCGTCAGGAACGCAGGCTCAGACCGGACCGCACCGCGCGTGTTGCGGTGGTCCCAGAATGCGCGGGGCGAGCGGCGCCATTCCCGTCAGGACGCGGGGTGTGGGGGGAGCGTTTGAACGCGGTGGGGTGTCGCGGGCCGGGCTCAGTGCCCGTGCATCGACACGATGCGTTCACCCGTCAGGTGAACGGCCGGGGCCATGGCGAAAGCGATGGCGACGGCAAGACTGGCTGCGGCTCTTGTGGTTGATTTCACGCGCATTCCCTCGTCCGTTGAAGTGCTCGCAGTTGTAGCTGATCGATGCAATGAGCTCAACGATTCGCGGAACTTTTCTCTCTCCAATTGTTCGCGCGCGATAGGCCGAATGGCGTCATGGCACGCAGCGCGTGCCATGCGATACGAAGATGGTTCTGCGACCGAAACACCTGCTCACGCAGATGACGAAAACACGGGCCGTTCACTGTGACGAAGCGGCCACAGTACGAAGGTTCCAGCCGCGGCGAAGGCTACGAAAGCTGTGAACCAGAGACTGCAGCGGTGCGTTGCGCGCGCTCGCGCCACCACAGCAGAAAGCCGCACGCGAACACCACCACCTGCGTGCCGATGAGCAGCGCAAAGCCCGCGAAGAAACCCGCCGCCGACGAGGCCGCTGTCACCGTGGTGTGTGCTGCACCGCCGCTGTGCGACACCGCGGCGATCACGCCGCCCATGAGCGCCGGCATGAAGCCCGCCACGAGGCTGCCCACGCCGTTGGTCACGCCGAACGCGCTGGCCGTGTGCTCGGCACGCGAGCAATGCTGCACGGTGCTTGGAATGGCCGGGCTCTGCAGGCCCCAGAAGAAGTTGGCGGCCACGAGGCAGGTCGCGGCCATGTACGGGTCGCGCGCGTTGATGGCCAGCAGCACCGACAGTGCCACGCCCGCGCTCGCGCCCATGAAGATGAAGGGCACGCGGTCGCGCCCGAGCTTGTCGATGAGCACGCCGCCCGTGAACACGGCGAGCACCGTCGCGTACTGCGGCAGCGAGGCGATCCAGCCCATCTCGCGCAGCGAGAAGCCGCGCGCTTCGCGCAGGTAGGTCGGCAGCCAGTTGCTGCTGCCCCAGAGGTAGGCCAGCGCCGCCGACGTCAGCAGCGTGATGAGAAACAGGTGCCGCGTGTGCAGCGCGCCCTTCACGATGCCCGCCACGCGCGCCATCGCATCGCCGAGCGACGAAGGCTTGATGCCGTCGCCGTGCCCCGGCGGCATGCGCACGAAGGCCAGCACCAGTGGAATGCCCAGCACGATGTTGAGCACGCCGAGCACATGGAACGAGCTGTCCCAATCGAACTGCGTGAGCAGGTAGCCCACCAGCGGATAACCCACCGCCAGCCCCAGCCCCGTGCCCATGTTCACCAGCGCGTTGGGCTTGCCGTTCTCGTCGCTCTTGAAGTGCGCCTTGATGTACGACGAGGCCAGCGAAAACAGCGGCCCCTCCGACACACCGAGCAGCACGCGCGAGGCCAGCAGCAGGCCGTAGCTGTTGAACATCGGCGAGGCCCAGGTCACCACGCCCCACAGGATGAGGCCGTAGATCAGGCTGCGCCGCACGCCGAACAGCGCCGAGCAGAACGGCGTGAGCACGAAGGCCGAGATGCCGTAGCCGAGCATGAAGGCCGTGGCCAGGAGGCCCTGGCTCACGCGGTCGGAGGGGTCGAGCCCGACGTGCTTCAGAAAGTCCGCATCGGTGATCAGCACCGCGATGTTGATGCGGTCGACGTAAGAGATCGCCACGATCACGAACAGCGTGATGACGCCGTACCAACGGAAGTTCTTGCTCTGCATGACCGGGGCTCTCTCTTGCTTGGGGGATGCGCGTCGTGTGGCCGCGCCTAGAACATGTGGCGCATGCCGAACTCGACGCCGCTGGAGGCGCGGTTGGGCCGCGTGATGGCGCCGGCCAAAGCCTGCGTTGCGCCGTTCTTGTTGCTGATGCGGGCAATGGTTCCGTACACCGCCGTGCGCTTCGAAAGGTTGTGCACGTAGCCCAGCGCCAGCTTCGACGTCGTGGGCTCGCGCACCGCGTTGAGCGGCTCCAGCTTGTAGCGCGCGTACGAGGCCTTGATTTCGCCCGGACCGATGGGCAGCTGGAAGCCGACCAGCACGCCCTTGGCGTCGGTGCTGCCCTTCGATTCCTTGTACAGCTCGCTCGTGAGCTTGAGGTTCATGAGCGAGGGGCCGAAGGTGTAGGCCGCGCCGAGGTTGGTCACGCGCAGGTCGCCGCTCACGTAGCGCGTGCGGCCGGTGGCAATGGCCACGTTGAGGCCGCCGCTCTGGTAGCCGAAGCGTGCGCCCGTGTGCTGGCCGTCGCGCTTGTTCGACACCTGCGTGCCGGGCAGCACCGAGGTCGAATCGTTCTCGCCCATCGCGTACATCACTTGGCCGTAGAAGCCGCCGAGATTGGCCGGCAGGAAGTAGCCGATGCTGTTCGACGCGCGCGTGCCGGTGGGCGCCACGAGGCCGCCCAGGCCCGAGAAGTAGATCTGGTTGGCGCCGATGCCGCCGCCGGTGCCGAAGGGATCGAAGATCGCGGTGTTCCAGAAGGCGGGCACGTAGTCGCGGCCCAGGCGCACTTCACCGAAGGGCCCAGCCAGGCTCACGGTCGAGCGGCGGTTGAAGCTCATCACGCCGGGCGTGCCGTTGCCGCTGGCCTGGTTGTTCGAGTTCGACGGAAAGCCCGTACCGCTGTCGTTCTGCAGGCCCATCTCGAGCCAGAAGCTGGCCGAGAGTCCGCCGCCGAGGTCTTCGGTGCCGCGGAAACCGAGGCGGCTGAACATGTTGCCGCTGTTGCCCAGCTGCGTCTTGTGGGCCGATCCGTCGCCGCTGCCGCGCGTGTAGATCACGGAGGCATCGACCACGCCGAACAGCGTGACGGAAGATTGGGCCAGCGCTCCGCCAGCCGCGGTGGCCGCAGCCATCGCGATCAAGTACTTTTTCATTGAATGTCTCGGTTGGTTTTTCTCTCGGCCGTCTTTTGGGTTGTGGCCTTGTTGCTCAGATATCCAGCACCAGCCGCTCGCCCTTGCAGCGAGAGACGCAGATCATCATGGTCTTGTTGGACGCACGTTCGATCTTGGTGAGGATGCCGTCGTGGTGATCGACTTCGCCCTCGAGCACCGCTGTTTCGCAGGCGCCGCAGACGCCTTCCTTGCAGCTGTGGTCGGGGTTGAGGCCAGCGTCGATCAGGCTGTCGAGAATCGATTTGCCCGGGGGCACCTCGACACTCTTGCCGCTCTTGGCGCACTGCACCACGCAGGTCTGTGTGGCGCTGGGCGCCTCCACATGCACGGCGGCGAAGCGCTCGATGTGTGCGTTGGCGTAGCCCAGTTGCTCGCAGCTCTTTTCAAAGGCGTCGAGCATCGGCGTGGGGCCGCAGCAGTAGTAATGGCTGGTGGCGCCCTTGCCGGCCAGCAGCGATGCGAGGTCGGGCGGAGCACCCTTCTCGTCGTCGAAGTGCCAGGTGAGCTGCACCGATTTTTCGGCGGCCAGCGCCTCGATGGCATCGCAGAAGGCGGCCTCCTTGCGGGTGCGTGCGCAGTAGACGATTTCGACCGGTTTGCCGATGGCAATGAGCCGCTGCAGCATGCACCAGATGGGCGTCACGCCGATGCCGCCGGCCACGAGCACCGAGCGTTCGGCGCCCTCTTCCAGCTTGAAGTTGTTGCGCGGCGCCGAGATCGGCAGCGTCATGCCCACGCGCAATTGCTGGTGCACGTAGCGCGAGCCGCCGCGGCTCTTGCGGTCGTTGAGCACGCCCACCACGTAGCGCTGGCGGTCGCTCGAGGGGTTGCACAGCGAGTAGCTGCGCACCAGCCCGTTGGGCAGGTGCAGGTCGATGTGGGAGCCGGCCTCGAAGGCGGGAAAGTCCACCGTCGGCGTGGCCGGCCGGAACTCGACGCTGACGATGCCGTCGGCCTCGTAGCGCATGGTGTGCACGAGGGCGTTCAGCGTGGGAGAAGACATGGCGATGCTCGCTTGCTTGCAGTTCAGGCCGTGGCGGCCTCGGCTTCGGCCAGCTGCGCTTGGGCCAGGTTGCGCATGTGCCGGCGCAGGCGGACGATGCCCAGGTCGTGCTGGTACAGGTTCTCGTGCTGGTTGGCGTCGGCTTCCATCTCTTCGAGCATCACGCGGTCTTGCTCCAGCACGTGCCAGTGGCGCGCCTCGAGGCGGTTCTTGTACAAGAAGCGCCAGGTGTCGCGCTCCCAGCCCGGCGACAGCTTGCGTGCGCGCCAGAAGAAGGTGGCCGTCATGCCGTTGGCCATCGGCGAGAAGGCGCCGATGATGATGAAGTTGCCGCCGGGGCCGCCGGTCTTCGGGTACGGAATCTCCAGGCGCATCCAGTGGATGCCGGTGTCGGCCCACTCGGTCCAGTCGAAGTTGACGTTGCGCTGGCCTTCCTTCTCGAACACGAAGCCGATGTCGGTCGGGCGAACGCCGAACTTGGCGCTCGAGTCGCCCTCGGCCATCGAGTGCGACTGCTTGTGCAGGTACGTGCCGTGCATCGGGTCCATCACGTTGTCCAGCACGTAGCGGTAGTCGCCCTTCCACTCGGTGTAGCACAGGAAGTTGGAATACTCCGCTTCATCGGTCAGCTGCTCGGGCAGCACCAGCGGCGGCGGCACGTCGACCGGCTCTTTCGAGTTGTAGAGGAACACGGCGCCCGCGCGCTCCTGCACATGGAAGTGGCGCGTGGCGCGCGAGCCTTCGAGCTTGCAGCCCGGGCTGCCGGGCACGCGCGTGACCACGCCGTCGTGGCGAACTTCAACGCCGTGGTACGGGCACGAGAGGCGGTCGCCCAGGATCACGCCCTGCGACAGCGGCGCGCCGCGGTGCGGGCAGCGGTCTTCCAGTGCGTGCAGCACGCCTTCGCCGTCGCGCCACAGCGCGATCTTGCGGCCGAGGCGGCGCAGGGAGATGGGGTTCTCCTTGATGAAGTGCGAAGGGCAGATCGGGTACCAGAGGTCTTTCAGGCCGATCTCCAACAGATGGTCGACCGGGTCAGCGGGAACGGGATGGATGGCGATGGTCATGATGGGTTCTCCTCAGGCGGCCAGCGTGGCCATTTCCTTGCGGTACAGCGCCTCGGTCCATGCGAGGCCGCCCGGCGTGGCCAGGCCGCTGTCGTTCAGGCGCTGCACGAGGCCCGGCAGGTCATGGATGCCGTCGCCATAGGCGCGTTCGATCACGTCGCCCAGCAGGTCTTCGTAGGTGGTCGCGGGGCGCTGGCGCGCCTGGTGCGGTTGGAGATAGCGGTCTTGTTGCATCGTGAGCCTCCGTAGGGCGAGGAGAAAAATTTCAGGCGGTGGCAGCAGCAGAGGCAGCGACGGCACCCTGCGCCGGCACGCCCAGCGGCACGGCCCAGGCGTCGTAGGCGTACACCCAGTCGGCGTTGCCGCCTTCGCGCAGCCAGTTGTTGCCGCGCGAGCCAAGCTGCACCTGGCTGGCGCGCTCGATGCGGGCGGTCTGGTAGCCCTGCAGCGCGGCGGGAATGTCGGCCATGGCCACGCCGTCGAGGTGGCGCGACAGCACCACGGCGTCTTCGATCGCCATGCCGGCGCCCTGCGCCATGAAGGGCAGCATCGGGTGCGCGGCATCACCCAGCAGCGCCATGCGGCCCTGCGCCCAGGCGGGCATGGGATCGCGCTCGTACAGCGCGGTCTTCAGCACGGTGTCGCAGGCATCGAGCAGCGCGCGCGCCTCGGGATGGTAGGCCACGTACTGCTCGCGCAGCTCGTCGACGCTGCCCGGCGCGGTCCACGACTCGAGGTGCCAGGTGTCCTGCGGCGTGGTGGCGAAGATAAAGATGTCCTTGCCGCGGTTCAGCGGGAAGGTGACGATCTGGCTTTGCGGGTTCGGGCCCCACCACTTGGTGAAGGCGCCCAGGTTGGGCACGCCGGCCACGCGCTCGGCGGGCACCACGGCGCGGTAGGCGACGATGCCGGTGAAGCGCGGGCTCTCGGCGCCGAACATCGCGGTGCGCACGCCCGAGTGGATGCCGTCGGCACCAATGAGCACGCCCACGCGGGCGCTGGTGCCGTCGCTGAACGACAGGGTCACGCCCTGGTCGTCGGCTGCGATGGTCTCGGCGCGCTTGCCGAGCGCCACGCGTTCGGCGGGGAACATGTCGGCCAGCGCGGCCAGCAGGTCGGCGCGGTGGATGGTGAGCTGCGGCGCGCCGTAGCGCTGTTCGGCCGAGTCGGCCATTTCGAGGCGCGAGGTTTCTTCGCCGCTGTCGTAGGTGCGGCTGATGCGGTGCGACGGGCGCGCCGCTGTTACGCGGGCGGCGTCGCCCACGCCCAGGCCGTCGAGTGCGCGCACGGCGTTCGGCGTGAGGTTGATGTCGGCGCCAACGCGGGCGAACTGCCTGGCCTGTTCGAACACGACCACGTCGTGCCCGGCACGGCGCAGTGCAATGGCGGTGACCAGGCCGCCGATGCCGGCACCGACGATGCCGATGGTGGATTCGCTTGTGTGCATGCTGTCTCTCTTTGTTCTTGCGTGCGGCTTACTCGGCCACGATGTTGCGGGCCTTGATGATCCGGGCCCAGACGGCCGTCTCATCGCGGATGTGGGTGGCGAACTCGGCGGGCTTCATGGCCGCGTCGGTCATGCCTTGCGCCTTCAGGCGTTCGCGCACATCGGGCTGTGCCAGCATCTCGGCCGCGTCTTTTGCGAGTTGCTCGACGACGGCGGGCGGCGTGCCCTTGGGGGCCAGCAGGCCGTACCACGAGGTCACGGCCACGCCCTGGATGCCCTGCTCCGCCAGCGTGGGAATGTCGGGTGCGGCGGGGCTGCGCTTGGCCTCGGTCACGCCCAGCGCGATGAGCTTGCCGTTCTTGATGAAGGGCATGGTCGCGGGCAGGTTGCTGAACATCAGCGGCACCGAGCCGCCGAGCACGTCGTTGAGCGCGGGCGCCGTGCCCTTGTAGGGCACGTGCAGCAGGTCGATGCCGGCCTGCTGCTTGAACAGCTCGCCCGCCAGGTGCAGGCCGCTGCCCACGCCGGGCGAGGCGTACGACAGCGTGTTGGGCTTGGCCTTGGCCATGGCCACCAGCTCCTTCGCGCTCTTGATGCCCGAGGCCGGCGCGGCCACCAGCACGTTGGGCGCCTTGGCGAGCATGGTGACGGGCACGAAGTCTTTTTCGATGTTGAACGGAAAGTTCGGCATCAGCGTCGGGTTGATCGTGAGGTTGCCGGCCGGCACCACGAGCAGCGTGTGGCCGTCGCCCTTGGCGCGCTTGACCTTGTCGATGCCGATGTTGCCGGCCGCGCCGACAAGGTTCTCGACCACGGCCGCCTGGCCGTAGCGCTTGGCCAGGCCGTCGGACAGCACGCGGGCCAGCGTGTCGACCGGGCCGCCGGGCGGGAACGGCGAGACGATGGTGAAGCGGTCGCTCGACAGCTGCTTGTGCGCGTCGCTCTGTGCGTGCGCGGGCAAGGCGATGGCCAGTGCGGCGGCCGCCATCAGGGAGAAAGAAAGACGTCGTTGCATGAGGTTCACCGGGTTCACTTCTTCTCGGTCAGGAAAGCACCTTTCGGGCCTTCGGCGTTCTTCTGGCGGCGCGTGTGGCCGTCCAGGCCGCCATCGACGGCCCATTCGGCGAACACGGTCGGACCGGGTTCGAACTCGCGCGGCTGCCAGTCGGCGGTGAGCTGGTCTTCGTCGGCGTAGTACTCGATGAGGCCGCCGGCCGGATTCTTGAAGTACCAGAAGTACGCGGACGACACCGGGTGACGGCCCGGGCCGAGTTGCGTGTCCCAGCCGCAGCGCGAGAAATGCAGGCCGCCTCCGAACACCTCGTGGATGTCGCGCACGGTAAAGGCCACGTGGTTGAGCCCGCGCTTGCCCGAAGGAATCTGCAGCAGGAACAGGTCGTGGTGACCGCCCTCGGGCGCACAGCGCATGAAGGCGCCACGGTTCGGATAGCCGTCGGACGACACAAAACCGAAGCGCTGCGCATAGAACGCGCTCGTCGCTTTCACGTCGCTCACGAAGAACACGACGTGGCCGACCTCGATCGGCGTGGCGCGTTCGTAGATCGGTGCGGCCTGGTTCACGCGCGGCTTGGCGTTCCAGGTGTTCATGGCGCCGCAGTCGACTTCGACCGCGCGCTTGCGGCTCACCTGCAGGCGCACGGCCAGGCCGTTGGGGTCGGTGCAGCCGATGCGGCGCGCGCCGTCGACCGTGATGTCGATGAAGGCCGGGTCTTGCGCGATGGCGGCGGCGTAGCGGTCCAGGTCCGCGTCGCTTTCCACGCCCCACACCACTTCACGCAATGTCGGGCCCTCTTCCATCGCGGGCGGCAGGTTCGCGTTGTCCAACGCCGCGACGACCACCTTGCAGCCGTTGAGGCACTCGAAGACGAGTTCGTCGGCGGCTTCGGACGTGAGTGACAGGCCCCAGTCCTGGAAGAACTGGCGGCAGGCGGGCAGGTCGTCTGCGCCGTAGGTGATCTGGTCGATGCCAAGTACGCTCATCGTGCGTTCCTCTTCAGTTCGCCCACGGGAGCGGTTGTTCGTTCGTGCCCCAGTACATGCTCTTCTGCTCCATGTACTGGAAGATGCCTTCGCGGCCCTTCTCGCGGCCCAGGCCGCTGTCGCGCCAGCCGCCGAACGGCGTGGACACCGAGAACTGCTTGTAGGTGTTGACCCAGACCGTGCCGGCCTGCACCGCGCGGCCCAGCTTCCAGGCGCGCTTGAAGTCGCGGCTCCACACGCCGGCGGCCAGCGCGTAGATGCTGTCGTTGGCCTGCGCGATCAGTTCTTCTTCGGTGTCGAAAGGCATCGCGACCAGCACCGGGCCGAAGATTTCTTCCTGGCTGATGCGCGCGTTGTTGGTCAGGCCTTCGAGGATGGTGGGCTGGTAGAAGTAGCCCTTGTCGTAGTCCGCGCCGTGCGGGCGCACGCCGCCCGTACGGATGCGGCCGCCTTCGGACACGCCCAGGTCCACATAGCGCTCGATGCCTTCGCGGTGCTTGGCCGTGATGAGCGGCCCCATCTGCGTGCGCTCCGAGGCCGGGTCGCCCACGCGCAGTGCATTGGCGCCTTCGGCCAGCCGCGTGAGGAACTCGTCGTAGATGCTGCGTGCCACGAACAGGCGCGAGCCCGCGATGCACGACTCGCCCGACGAACTGAAGATGCCGTAGAGCACGCCGTTCACCGCATGGTCGAGGTCGGCATCGTCGAGCACCATGGTCGGCGACTTGCCGCCGAGCTCGAGCGACACCGGCATCATCTTGTCGGCCGCGATGTGGGCGATGTGCTTGCCGGTGGTGGTGCCGCCGGTGAACGACACGCGCTTGACCAGCGGGTGCTTGGTGATCGCGTCGCCGATCACCGAGCCCTTGCCCGGCAGCACGCTCACGATGCCCTTGGGCACGCCGGCCGCTTCACAGATGCGCGCCAGTTCCAGCGCCATGAGCGGCGTGACTTCGGCGGGCTTCACGACCACCGCGTTGCCGGCCGCCAGCGCAGGCGCCAGCTTCTGGGCTTCGCTCGCGATGGGCGAGTTCCACGGCGTGATGGCCGCGACCACGCCCATGGGCTCGTGCACGCTCATCGTGACGAAGGCACCGCGCGAGGGGGTGATGGTTTCTTCGAGCGTCTCGAGCGCGGCGGCGAAGAACTGGAAGGTGGCCGCAGCGCTGGCCACGAGGTTGCGCGTTTCGCTGATCGGCTTGCCGTTGTCCAGGCGCTGCTTCTGCGCGAGCGACTCGCCCTCTTCGCGGATGAGCTGCGCCACGCGGTGCAGCACGGCGGCGCGCTCGTGCGGCAGGCGCTGGGCCCAGCCGCTGGTGCGAAAGGCGTGGTCGGCACGCGTGATGGCTTCTTCGACGTCGGCCAGGCTCGCGGCCTTCAGGCGCGCAATGGGCTCGCCGGTGGCCGGGTAGAGGCTTTCGTAGACGTCGCCGCCGCCCAGGCGCCATTCGCCGGCGATGCAGATCGGAAGGAGTTCGGTGGAGATCATGGGATGACTCGAAAGGTCAGATGGCCAGGGGCGCGACGCGGTTGCGCAGCGCGCGCACGGCGCTGTACACGGTCAGGGCCGAGGTCTTGGGGTTGGCCGCGAGCGGCTTGTTGCGCATGGTCAGCGTGAAGCTGCCGAAGGCGCCTTCGGCTTCGACGGTGTGCACGTTCTCGGTGGTGCCCGGGTCGGCAATGAGGCGCACCAGCGTCTGATCGAGGCCCAGGCCCGCGAGCGAGACGGTGGCCGCCACGTTGGCGTTCTTCGGATAGAGCAAGGCCGCTTCGCGCGCGCTGCCTTCGAAGATGATGGTTTCGTGGGCCAGCGTGTCGAGGTTGCGGCCCTGCTCGGCCGGCGTGCCCTTCCAGGCCTGCGGCGGCTTGCGGCCCGTGTAGCGCACGCTGCTCAAGCCGCCGATGCGGGCCGCGGCGAGCGCATCGATGCCGCCGATGGCGCCGGGAATCAGCTGCACCTGCGTGTGGCCGGCGACGGCGGCGGCTTCGAGCTTCTCGGCGAAGCCCGTGGCCGACAGCGCGCCGACCGATGCCACCACGCAGGGCGTGCCGCGTGCCAGCGCGGGCAGCACGTGCTGCTCGATGGCGGCATGGCCGGCGGTCTCGACCACGAGGTCGATGCCGGTGGCGGGCACGGCGCTGCCCACTTGCGCGTCGGGTGCGACCTTCTGCGCGGCGGCAACGCCTTCGAACGGCACGACGATGGCCACCACCTTCAGGGCGGGATCGCCGCGCAGCAGTTCGAGCACCGAGGTGCCGATGGCTCCGCAGCCGACGAGTGCAATGCGCGTGATGGCAGTGGTCATGCGTGGGGTTCCGCGTTCGCTCACTGGGCCGCGCCGAGCGCGGGAATCTGCGTGACCGTGTTGGTCGGCGGGCCGGCGAAGGTCGTCTTGAAACCGCCGATCGACAGCATGTCGATTTCCAGCAAGAACGGGCCGTTGGCGGCGAGCGCCTTGTCCAGGTGGGCCGGCAGGTCGGCCAGGTCCTTCACGCGGGCATGCGGCAGCGCGATCGACTGGCACAGCAGGTCGTAGTCGGGCGTGTGCAGCTCGGCGTAGCACTGGCGGCCGCCGTACTGCGCGTCCTGGATGTTCTTGATGACGCCGTAGCTCTTGTCGTTCATGAGCACGATGACCATGGGCGCCTTCTCCTGCACCATGCAGGCCAGCTCGCCCAGGTTCAGGATGAAGCCGCCGTCGCCGGCCAGGCAGAAGGTCTTGCGACCCGAGCCCGTCACCGCCGCGCCGATGGCCGCGCCAATGGCCATGGGCATGCCCTGGCCGATGCCGCCGCCCGTGGCGTGCACGCCGGCACTGGGTTCGAACACGCGCAACTCGCGGTTGCCCCAGGTGCTGTTCGACACCGTGACGTCGCGCACCCAGTTGAATTGGCGCCCGGCCACCGACTGCAGCTGGCGCACGAGTTCGGCATACGGGCCGAGGCCGTCGCGCAGCGTGGCCACGGCCTGGTCGTGCGCGGCGCGCAGGTCGACCAGCAGCTGCGGGTCGGCCCTGTACTTCGCGGCTTCGAGGCGATCGGCCAGGCCATCGAGGGCCAGCGCGGAATCGCCGCAGACAAAAACTTCGGACGCGTAGCAGCGGCCTTCGGCAGCGGCATCGGCGTCGATGCGGTACAGCGTGCGCGGCAGCTTCAGTTCGTACTTGAGCGTCTCGTTGCCGCGCAGGCGCGAACCGACCACGAGCATCGCGTCGCAGGTCTGATAGAAGGCCTCGACGGGCTTCTGGATGTTGTACGCGCCGAGCGAGCCGGCGTCGTCTTCTGGCACCGTGCCGCGACCTTGCGTGGTCGTGACCACGCCGAAGCCCAGCTTCTGCAGGCGCTGGATGGCCGAGCGGGCATGGCGGGCACCGCCACCGACCCACAGCAGCGGGCGCTTGGCCGTGGCCAGGCGCGCGGCCAGTGCATCGAGGCCGGCGGCCGAAGGCACGGGGCGCTCGATGGGCAGCGGCGACAGGTCGGCCGGCATGGTCGTGAGCGCCGACTGGATGTCGATCGGAATTTCCACGCTGACCGGGCCGGTCGGCGCCGTCATCGCGAGCTGCACCGCGCGCTTGAGCGTGCCGAGCACCGTCTCGACGCTGCGCACGCGCAGCGCGGCCTTCGACACGGCCTTGAGCATGGTGAGCTGGTCGGGCGCTTCGTGGATGTACGACATGCCCTTGTCCAGGTACGGCGTCTCGATCTGGCCCGTGATGTGCAAGAGCGGCGCGCCGGCGGTCAGTGCCTCGACCATGCTGCCCGCGATGTTGCCCGCGGCCGGGCCGGTGCTGGTGATGCACACGCCCAGGCTGGCGGTGGAGCGCGCATAGGCGTCGGCCATGTTGCCCGCGCCGGCCTCGCCGCGCGCCGAGATGAAGCGCACCGTGCCGCGCTGCGCGAAGGCATCGAGGATCGGCATGTTGTGGATCGAGATGACGCCGAAGGCTGCCTTGACGCCGCACTGCTCGAGAAAGGCGGCGACGACGGCGCCGACCGTGACGGTGTTGTTGGGGTTATGCATGGCGGGAATGGCCTCCGGAAATATCGATGTGGCTGCCGGTCGTGTACGACGCGAGCGGTGAAGCAAGGAAAAGGATCGCGCGCGCGGCTTCGGTCGGAAGCCCCAGGCGACCCAGCGGAATGTGTTTGGTGGTGGCGAGCTGGCGGCTCCAGGCGGCCCAGTCCTGCGACTTGTCTTCGCGCGCGTCGAAGCGGCGGCGCCACTGGCCCGACTCGACGAGGCCGATCAGGATGCCGTTGACGCGCACGCCCTGCGGCGCGAACTCGGTGGCCATGGAACGCACGAGGTTCAGCAAGCCTGCGCGCGCGGCCGACGTAGCGACCATGTGCGGCTCGGGCTGACGCGCGAGCAGCGAGTTGGCGCAGACGATGGCGGCATCGCCCAGCACGGCGCGCTGCGCCGCGAGCTGCGGCAGGAAGGCGCGCGTCGGGTGGATGACCGAGAAGAACTTCAGGTGCAGCTCTTCCATCCAGGCCGCGTCGTCGGTGTCGGCGAACGTGGACACACGCCCCTGCCCTGCGTTGTTGACCAGCATCGAGGCCGGGCCGAGCGCGGCCTCGCTGGCAGCGGCGAAGGCGCGCACCGAGGCGGCGTCGCGCACGTCGCAGGTCTGTGCGAACAGCTTCGCATCCGGGTACGTGGCGCGCAGGCCGGCCACGGCGGCATCGAGCCGTTCGGCGTTGCGGCCACACAGCGCCACGGCGGCGCCGCAGCCGAGCAGCAGCTCGACCGTGGCCAGGCCGATGCCCGACGACCCGCCCGTGACCACGGCCACGCGGCCGGCCAGTGCGTCGGCGGCGAAGAAGGAGGAAGAAGGGGCGGAGGTCGTCATGATCAAAAAAGCGTGTCAGGCGCTGCGCAGCGGAACCACCTTGGCGGTGCTGTTGCGTGCGGGCGAGTAATTGAGCAGGCCCGAGATCTCGTCGGCCGTGCCGCGCACGCGCAGCACCATCTCGTCCATGCGGTTCTCGTCGATGTGGCCCGAGGTGATGGTGGCGCCCAGCGCCGCCACGATGTGGCCGCTGTGGTCGCGCACCGGCGCGGCGATGGTCGAGATGTTCGATTCGAAGAAGCCCTCGCCCAGCACATAGCCGCGCTGGCGGTCGGCCTGCACCATGTCGAACAGTTCGTTCACGGTCTTGGGCGTGCTCGGCGAGAAGGTCTCGAGCTTGTCTTCGGGGTACAGCGCGCGCAGCTGCGGCAAGGTGAGGTCTTCCAGCAGGATGCGGCCCAGCACCGTGGCGTGGGCCGGCAGGCGCGTGCCCACCGTGACCGAGCTGGCGAACGGCGTGGCCGGCGCCACCTTGGCGACGTAGACGATCGAGCGGCCGTCGCGCACCACGAGGTTGCAGGGCGTGCGCAGTTCGTCGCACAGGCGGTTGAGCAGCGGCGTGCCCAGTTGCGTGAGCTCCAGCGAGGCCAGGTATTCGAAGCCCAGGCGCAGCACGGCCAGGCCCAGGCGGTAGTCGCGTCCGCCCTCGGCGCGCTCGAGGAAACCCATGTTCTCCAGCGTGGTGAGCAGGCGAAAGACGGTCGAGCGCGGCAGGTCGAAGCGGCGCGCCAGCTCGGGCGCGGAGAGCGTGCGGCTCTCGCGGCTGAACTCGCACAGCACGCGCAGGCCGCGCTCCAGCGCGGGCACGTTGTAGCGGTCTGCGCCCTCTTCCATCACTTCGTTGTCGGTGGCCATCTGGGAATTCCTCTCGGTTCTCTTGTTCGTGTCGGGTCAGCCGGCGAGCGATTCGCGCAGCAAGGCGGCGACGGCCTGCGGTTGTTCCACATAGCCGGCGTGACCCGCATCGTCCACCAATTCGAGGGGCACGCCGCAGCGGCGCGCAACCTCTTCGCAGGCGGCCGGCGGCGTGACGACGTCGAGCGCACCGCAGGCCACGCGCACGGGCATCGGCGGCGGCAGGTCGGCCAGCAGGTCGGCGTTGCACAGCAGCTCGACGGCCTGGCGGTAGCCGTGGTCGTTCAGGCGCGCCATGTTCCAGCGCACCCACTGGCGGGCGTGCTCGCTGGCACCGTCGGAGACGAGCCGGCCCGCGCGCTTGGCGGCCATGCCGGCAATGCCGAGGTCGTCGAGCGTGGCCAGGCGTTCGGCGCGCACCTTGGCGCGGGCGTCGATGCGCTCGGGGGCGCCATAGCCGATGGCGGGGCTCACAAGCACGAGGCGGCGGATGCGCGCACTGGCACTCGACTCGTTGCGCGCAGCCGATGCAGCGGTGATGGCGCCCAGTGAATGGCCGACGAGCACGCAGGAGCGGATCGAGAGCGCGTCGAGCATTTCTTCAAGACGCGCGGCGTAGTCGGCAGCGGTCGGCGTGGCCGAGGCCAGCGGCGTCGAGCGGCCATAGCCCGGTGCGTCCCACGCAATGAGGCAGGCCTGCGGCGCCAGCAGCGCCGCGGTGTCGAGCCACGAGGCCGCGCCCGAGCCGATGCCGTGCAGGCACACGATCACCGGGCCCTGTCCGCATTCGCGCACCGACACCACCGCGCCGTTGCCGACCGCGACGTCGCGGGCCGGAAAGCGTGCGTCGAGCCGCGCCAGCTCGAAAGCCGGCAGGGTCTGCGCGGGGATGTCGATGGTGCCCATGGCCTGTTCGCTCGTTCGCTCGCTCAGCGCTTGATCTTGGCCAGCGGATGGTCGGCCGGGTACGTCGGCTTGATCGGCTTCTGTGCGCCGAGCATCACGCACATCAGCGCGTCTTCGTCGCCGATGTTGATCTCTTCGCGGTACACGCCCGGCGGCACCGAGATCAGGTCGCGGTCGGTCATGATGGTTTCGAAGCGCTCGCCGTCTTTTTCGATGACGACCTTGAGCTTGCCGCGGATGAGGAAGAACACTTCTTCCACGTCGGTGTGCAGGTGCGGCGGGCCTTCGTGGCCGGCCGGGATCACCATGGTCGAGAAGGTGAAGTGCTCCGAAGGCACGGTGTTGGTGTCGGCCGCGACACCGGTGCCGCCGGTGCCCACGTAGCGCATCTGCGCGCGGCGGAACTTGGGATCGAAGTCGGCCTGGAACTTCAGCGCGTCCCAGTCGTAGGTGCGGGTTTCGTAGCGCGCGATGCGGGTGTTCATCCACTCGGCCAGGCTGGAACCTTCAGGCTGCACCAGCGTGCTGCCGACATCGCCAGCGGCGGTGTTGCTGTTGATCTTTTGCTGTTCGGACAAATCGCTCATGGGTGTACTCCTTGGTCGGGAAAATTCGTTCAGTGCATCGCGAAGCCGCCGTTCACGGCGAGCAGCTGGCCGGTGACGAAGCGCGCCAGGCCGGACAGCAGGAACACGGTGGCGCCGCAGACGTCGGCCGCCTGCTGCTCGCGCGGGATGGCGCGGCCTTCGAGGTATTTCTGGTGGCGCGCCATCGGCACGTACTCGGTGGCTTCGACCAGTGTGAGGCCCGGTGCCACGGCGTTGACGGTGATGTTGTCGCCGCCCCATTCGCGCGCCAGCGAGCGCGTCATGGAAATGACCGCGCCCTTGCTCGACGCGTAGGCCAGCAGGTTGGGCGCGCCCCACAGCGCCGTGTCCGACGCGAGGTTGACGATGGCGCCACGGCCGCTGGCCGCCAGCGCGGGGCGGCAGGCGCGGCCCATGAGCCAGCTGCCGCGCACGTTGACGTTCATCACGCGGTCCCACATGTCGATCTCGAGCTGGTGCGCGTCGCGCCCGCCCGAGTTGGTGATGGCGGCGTTGTTGACGAGGCCGTCGAGGCCGCCGAGCAGGCGTACCGCCTCGGCGGCGCCCGCCTCGATGGAGGCCGGTTCCGACAGGTCGATCGCCAGCGCGTGCGCCGTGCGGCCGGCATCGCGCAGCGCCTTGGCTTCGGTTTCGGCCAGCTCGCCGAGGATGTCGGCCAGCACCACGCTCGCACCCGCCGCGGCCACGCACTGCGCGAACGCCAGGCCCAGGCCGCGCGCACCACCGGTCACGAGCACGCGGCGGCCGGCCAGCAGGTTGGCGGGCATCTCGGCCAGCAGCGACTGCAGGCTGGAGGGATCGGCGATGGCTTTGAGGTCGGTCATGGCGGGCTTCTGGTTAAGTTCAGTCGGCCTGGATGCCGAGTTCCTTGATGACCTTGCCGAAGCGCGCGAAGTCGGCGGCGTTGGTCTTGGCGAGCACGTCGGCGTCGCCGCCCACGGGCGTGGTGCCCAGCACGGCCATGCGCGACACGATGTCGGGCATCTTCAGGATCTCGTTGAAGTGGCCGTTGAGCGTCTTCACGACTTCGGGCGGCAGGTTGCGCGGGCCCCACAGGCCGTTCCAGGCGGTCAGCTCCACGTCCTTGTAGCCCAGCTCGGCGAAGGTCGGCACCTTGGGTGCGAGCGGCGAGCGTTCTTTCGAGGCCACGGCCAGCGGAACCATCTTGCCGTTGGGCATGTACGGCGCCACGGGGCCGAGCGTGATGAAGGTCACCGGCACGTGGCCGCCGAGCACGTCGTTGACGGCGGGCGCCACGCCCTTGTACGGCACGTGCGCCAGGCTGGTGCCCGAGGCGCGGGCGAACATCTCGCCCAGGATGTGCATCGGCGAACCGCTGCCCGGGCTGGCGTAGCTCAGCGACTTGCCGCCCTTGGCCGCGGCCACCGCGTCCTTCAGGCCGGTGTAGCCCTTGGCGCCGCTGGCGACGAGGAAGAGCGGCAGGCTGCCGGTCTGCACGATCGGCGTGAAGCCGTTGAGCACGTCGTAGCCCGAGGCGCTGCCGGTCTTGAGCACCAGCTGCGCGATCGAGAAGGTGCTGGGCGCGAGCAGCAGCGTGTAGCCGTCGGGCGCGGCCTTCGACACATAGGCGCTGCCGATGATGCCGCTGGCACCGGGGCGGTTGTCGACCACCACGGGCTGGCCGACGCGGGCCGAGAGCTTCTCGGCGTACAGGCGCGCCAGGGCGTCGGTGTCGCCACCCGCCGGATAGGCAACGACCAGCGTGATCGGCTTGCTGGGGTAGGTGTCTGCCCAGGCGAGTCCGGAAGCGCAAGCGGCGGCCAGGGAGACGGCAGCGGCGATGGCGAGGCGGCGAGTGTGTGTCATCGGGGGTCCGTGGAATCGGTTGTTTGTTTCACTAAAGAAACAACGATTTATTAATGGAACACCGCGAGAATACCGAGGAAGACAACTTCATGACTAGGTAAAAACCCTAGTCAGCGTGCAACCGGGCGTGTACGCCCCATGAAAAAGGGCGGCCGTTTCGGGCCGCCCTTCGAGGGTGGGAGCAGGGTTTGGCTACCCGCCGTAGCGCGCCACGGTCAGGCCTTCCATGTCGATTTCGGGCGTCCTGCCCCCGATCAGGTCGGCCATCACGCGGCCCGTGCCGGCCGCCATGGTCCAGCCGAGCGTGCCGTGGCCGGTGCTCAGCAGCAGGTTGGGCACGCGGGTGGCGCCGATCACCGGCGTGCCGTCGGGCGTCATGGGGCGCAGGCCGGTCCAGAAGGACGCGTCGCGCACCGGGCCGCCGCGCGGGAACAGGTCGGTCACGACGTGTTCGAGCGTGTCGCGCCGCCGCGCATCGAGCGCGAGGTCGAAGCCCGAGAGCTGCGCCGTGCCGCCCACGCGGATGCGATCGCCCAGGCGCGTGACGGCGACCTTGAAGGTCTCGTCCATCACGGTCGATTCGGGCGCGCCGCTCGCGTCGGTGATGGGCACGGTGATCGAGAAGCCCTTGACCGGGTACACCGGCAGGCCGATGCCCAGCGGCCGCACCAGCGCGGGCGAGTAGCTGCCGAGCGCGACGACGTAGCAGTCGGCAGTGAAATGGCCTTGGTCGGTGCGTACCCCAGTCACGCCCTTCCCCGCTTCGTGTTCGAGGGCGTCGATGGTCACGCCGAACCGGAACTGCACGCCCTCGGCTTCGGCCAGCTTGGCGAGCGCCTGCGTGAACTTGAAGCAGTCGCCGGTCTCGTCGCCCGGCAGGCGCAGGCCGCCGACGAACTTGTCTTTCACGGCGCCGAGCGCGGGCTCATGCACAACGCAGCCGTCGCGATCGAGCACCTGGTAGGGCACGCCGGACGCCTTGAGCACCTCGACGTCTTTCGCGGTGCCGTCGAGCTGCGCCTGCGTGCGAAAGAGCTGCAGCGTGCCCTGCATGCGTTCGTCGTAGCGGATGCCGGTGTCGGCGCGCAGCGTCTTCAGGCAGTCGCGGCTGTATTCGGCGAGCCGCACCATGCGGCCCTTGTTGAGTTCGTAGCGCGCCTGCGTGCAGTTGCGCAGCATCGACAAGCCCCAGCGCCACATCGCCGGATCGAGCATCGGCTTGATGACCAGCGGGCTGTGCTGCATGAGCATCCACTTGATCGCCTTGACCGGCACGCCGGGCCCGGCCCACGGCGCCGAGTAGCCGGGCGACACTTCGCCCGCATTGCCGAAGCTGGTTTCGAGCGCGGGCGCCGGCTGGCGCTCCAGCACCGTCACCGTGTGCCCGGCGCGCGCCAGGTAGTACGCCACCGAGGTGCCGATGACACCGCTGCCGAGAATCAGGACCTGCATGACAACCCCTCCCTCTTGAAAGCCGCCATGGGCCTGAGGGTACAGGGCCGGCGGTCAAAGACCCAGTGCGTCCTGCAATTGGCGCGCCGTCCAGCGCTTCGGGCTTTGCGGCCAGGCCTCGAGCAGCGCGACCATGCGCGCGTTGCGCGGCGCGCTCAGGCCGTGCTCCTGCGCGAGTCGCACCACCTCGCCGCTGAGCGCGTCGATCTCGGTGCGACGGCCCAAGGCCAGGTCGTCGGCCATGCTGGAACGCGCCTTGGCGTCGATGCGCAGCATGCGCGCCGCGACGATGCGAAACAGCCAGTCGGGCAGCCGCAGCAGACCCGGCAGTCGCCGCGCAGGCACCGCCGCCACCTGCGCGGGCACGATGCCACCCGTGCGCAACACGTCCAGCGTTTCGTCGATGAGCGCCGCGAAGCAGCAGCGGTAGCCGCGCTGCATGAGCTCGTCGCGCAGCGGCAGGCCCGACAGCGCGTTGACCGGGTTGTTGAGGTTGAGCAGCAGCTTGCCCCACTGCACGGGCAGCAGGTCGGCATGCAGGTCGAGCGGCACGCCGGCGCGTTCGAACACGGGCAGCCAGTCGCGCAGCGCAGGATCGTCTTCCGCGGCCAGACGGCCGGGCGTGCCGCGGTGGAAGGCGCCGTCGTCGATCTCGGCCACGTTGTACGGCACCATGCCGGCGCGGATGTTCAGCGACGGGCCGGCCTGCCCCGCGGCAGCGCAGTTCGAGATGCCGTTCTGCAGCGAGACGACCGTGGTGCCGGCGGGCAAGGCAAAGGCCAGCTCGCGCGCCGCCTCGGCCGTGGCGCCGCTCTTCACGCACAGCAGCACCAGCGCGGGCCGTGCGCCCACCGGCACCTGCTCGCACAGGCGCAACGTGGGCGCCGCCAGTTTGTGCCGGGCGCCGTCGAGGTCGGTGAGCGTGAGGCCGTGGCGCGCGAGCTTGTCGAGCACGCGCGGACGGCCGACGAAGGTGACGGGCACGCCCGCCGCCGCAAGGCTGCCGCCGATGAAACAGCCGATGGTGCCCGCCCCCATCACGAGCACTTCACCGGGGATCGCGTCGGACATGAAGTGCTGTGTGGGTAGTGAGCGAAAGGGTCTCAGGTGCGTTCAGCGACCCAGGCCTGCACCGATTGCAGCGCGGCCGGCAGGCCCGCGGCATCGGTGCCGCCGGCCATGGCCATGTCGGGCTTGCCGCCGCCCTTGCCACCGACCTGCTGGGCCACGAAGTTGACCAGCTCGCCGGCCTTCACCTTGCCGATGCTGTCGGCCGTGACGCCGGCTGCGATCTGCACCTTGTCGCCGTCGACGGCGGCCAGCACGATGGCGGCGGTCTTCAGCTTGTCCTTCAGCTTGTCCATGGTGTCGCGCAGCGTCTTGGCGTCGGCGCCGTCGAGCTTGGCCGCGAGCACCTTGATGCCGTTGACGTCGACCGCCTGCGCGATGAGCTCGTCGCCCTTGGACGATGCGAGCTTGCCTTTGAGCGCACCCACTTCGCGTTCGAGCGTCTTGACCTGCTCGAGCACCTGCGAGAGGCGGCCCTGCAGCTCGGCGGCCGGCGACTTGAGCGTGGCGGCCACGCTCTGCACGGTCGATTCGAGGTCTTGCAGGTACGACAGCGCGTTGGCGCCCGTGACGGCTTCGATGCGGCGCACGCCGGCGGCCACGCCGCCTTCGCTGACGATCTTGAACAGGCCGATGTCGCCCGTGCGGCCGACGTGGGTGCCGCCGCACAGTTCGCGGCTGGTGCCGATGTCGAGCACGCGCACGGTCTCGCCGTACTTCTCGCCGAACAGCATCATGGCGCCGGTCTTCTGGGCCGACTCGAGGTCCATCACACGGGCCTGCGTGGGCGCGTTGTCCAGGATCTCGGCGTTGACGCGCTTCTCGATCTCGAGGATCTGGTCGCGCGAGACGGCTGCGTTGTGCGCGAAGTCGAAGCGCGTCTTGTCGGCGTCGACCAGCGAGCCCTTCTGCTGCACGTGGTCGCCCAGCACTTCGCGCAAAGCCTTGTGCATCAGGTGGGTGACCGAGTGGTTGCGCATGGTGGCGGCGCGGCGCGCGGTGTCGACCGCGGCCTTGACCGCGTCGCCGACCTTCAGCGTGCCTTGCGTTTGCGTGCCGTGGTGGCCGAACACGTCGGCCTTGATCTTCTGCGTGTCGTCGACGCCGAACTGCACGCCTTCGGCCACGAGCACGCCCTGGTCGCCGACCTGGCCGCCGCTCTCCGAATAGAACGGCGTGGTGTCGAGCACCACGATGCCGCTCTGGCCTTCCTTCAGTTCATTGACGGCCGCGCCTTCGACATACAGCGCGACGACCTTGGCGTTTTCTTCGAGGTGCTCGTAGCCGGTGAAGGTGTTGCCCGCGCCGGCGTACTCGACGTTGCGGTCCATCTTGAACTTGCCGGCGGCACGGCCCGCGGCCTTCTGCTTTTCCATCGCGGCGTGAAAGCCGGCTTCGTCGACGCTCAGGCCGCGCTCGCGGCACACGTCGGCCGACAGGTCGAGCGGGAAGCCGTAGGTGTCGTGCAGCTTGAAGGCGACGTCGCCCGGCAGCACCTTGGCATCGCCGGCCAGCGCCGCGTCGAGGATTTCCATGCCGATCGCCAGGGTCTCGAAGAAGCGTTCTTCCTCAGCCTTCAACGTCTGGGTGATGTGCTTCTCGTCGGCCACGAGCTTGGGGTACGCGTCGCCCATGAGCTTCACGAGGTCGGGCACCAGCTTGTGGAAGAAGGGCTTCTTCTGGCCCAGCTTGTAGCCGTGGCGGATGGCGCGGCGAATGATGCGGCGCTGCACGTAGCCGCGGCCTTCGTTCGACGGAATCACGCCGTCGGCCACCAGGAACGAGGTGGCGCGGATGTGGTCGGCAATCACGCGCAGCGAGTTGTTCGACAGGTCTTGCGTGCCGGTCTCGCGGCCTGCGGCCTTGATGAGCGCGTCGAAGATGTCGATTTCGTAGTTGCTGTGCACGTGCTGCAGGATCGCGGCCAGGCGCTCCAGGCCCATGCCGGTGTCGACGCAGGGCGCGGGCAGTTTCTTGACCGAGCCGTCGGGCTGCATGTCGAACTGCATGAACACGTTGTTCCAGATCTCGATGTAGCGGTCGCCGTCTTCATCGGGCGAGCCGGGCGGGCCGCCGGCGATCTCGGGGCCGTGGTCGAAGAAGATTTCGGAGCACGGGCCGCAGGGGCCCGTGTCGGCCATCATCCAGAAGTTGTCGGACATGTAGCGGCCGCCCTTGTTGTCGCCGATGCGCACGACGCGCTCGGGCGGCAGGCCGATCTCTTTCGTCCAGATGTCGTAGGCCTCGTCGTCCTCGATGTAGACGGTGGCCCAGAGCTTTTCGGCCGGCAGCTTGTAGACCTGGGTCAGCAGCTCGAAGGCCCACTTCAGCGAGTCGCGCTTGAAGTAGTCGCCGAAGCTCCAGTTGCCCAGCATCTCGAAGAAGGTGTGGTGGCGCGCGGTGTAGCCCACGTTCTCGAGGTCGTTGTGCTTGCCGCCGGCACGCAGGCAGGCCTGCACCGAGGCGGCGCGCACGTAGGGGCGCTTGTCTTCGCCGAGGAACACGTCCTTGAACTGGACCATGCCCGAGTTCGTGAACATGAGCGTCGGGTCGTTGCCCGGCACCAGCGAGCTCGAAGGCACCACCGTGTGGCCCTTGGAGGCGAAGAAATCGAGAAAGGTCTTGCGGATGTCCGCGACCGTGAATGTGGGCTGGCTCATCTTTGGATTTCGTCTGCCGTCAGGGCGGCCTGGCGATGGCGACCCTGCGTCGAAACCACTGCGTTGAACCGGCCTAACTGCTTGATTTGCTTGAACAATCGATTATAGGTTTGCGCATGGTGCCCGGGCCCGCCCCGGGCCTTGCGCGCACGCGATCCGGAAGCCGGGGCTAATATGGACGGCTGAAGCGGCGCGCGCCCTCCCCGGCTGCAGCCTGTTTCTTCCCTGTTTTCATCGGCAACCATGAATCAAGGAGCACGCATGGCGGGTCAGGCCTCAGCACCTCACTGGAAGATCGAAGACCTCGATTTCTCCCGAATCGCACGCGAACAGGTGCGCACGGACGAAAACCTCTTCTACCTGGTGGCGTCGGCCTCCTTCATCGAGAGCGGCTCCGACCTGTACACCCAGAACCTGGTCGATTTCTTTCGCGGCGATGACGAGGTCACCGGGTGGCTGTCGAACCACTGGGAGCAGGAAGAGCTGCAGCACGGCCGGGCCCTGCGCGCCTATGTGCGGCACGTGTGGCCCGAGTTCGACTGGGACACGGCCTACCGCGGCTTCCTGGCCGAGTACGCGACCTACTGCAAGGTCGAGCTGCTCGCTCCGACCCGCGCCCTTGAACTGACCGCCCGCTGCGTGGTCGAGACCGGCACCGCCACCTATTACCGGGCCATGGCCCGCAGCACCACCGAGCCGGTGCTGCGCGACCTGGCCACGCGCATCGCGACCGACGAGGTCAACCACTACAAGCACTTCTACCGGTTCTTCCGCCGCTACCGCGCACAGGAGCGGCTGAACCGCTTGCGCGTGATGGGCACCATCGGCCGGCGCACCCTGGAACTGAAAAGCGAGGACGCCGACTGCGCCATCCGCCACGCGGTGAAGGCCCGCGCCCCGCACCGGGCGGGCGACGTGGCCTATGTGCAGCAGCTCAGCGCCCGCATGAACCGCACCATCCGCACCCACCTGAGCCCCGGCACCGCGCTCAAGATGCTGATGCGCCCGCTGGAGCTGCCGGCCCGCGTGCAGACGGTGATCCAGTACCCGATCCGGCAGTTCATGGAGCACGTTTTTCTGCGCTGAAGGGCAGAAAACAGGCAAAAAAAACCCAGCACGATGCTGGGCTGAATCTCTGGATTGCTGTCACGCACAGAGAACCCGCACTGGAAGCGAGTCCGCAAAATTTAGGGCCAGCGCTGCCGCCGGGTTGTCAGACAACACCGACAGTTCTGCACGATCGTGCCGGCCACCGGCATCCCCGCAAGTTCGAAAAACTGCCAAATTCTTCACACTTTTTAACTTGTCCTACGGTTACGACATTTTTCAGCTGACACGCCGGGCGCCCGTCCTCACCGAGGATGCACCTGCTGTCACGCAACAGGGCCGCAAAAGAAGAGCTCTCTGTTTGCCTTAGAGCGCGCCCCTTCGGGGGCCTCTCGAGATACCCGCTCCGGCGGGTATTTTTTTGCCTGCCGCAGGGCCGCCATCGCGCTACCACATCGAAGTGACGGGTTTTCCCAATCCGATGGGGACAATGTTGTGGAAAACCTTGTGTGCAGCGTTCAAGACCGTTGCCTGGCGGGGCCTGCAACACGGTGCCTGCGAAAGAGGCAGCGAAGGTAAAAAACCCGGAGAAATATTTTTCTCGGCGTTTTCGCCACAGTTTCGGCGCCGGATCAGAACGCGCCGGGCACCGCGCCCAGCCCGGACATCCGGTGGTCGAGTCCACCTGAAGAGCGCGGCGTCGCGGCGTCGCAGCGTGCCGCGTGCGTTAGGCTTCGCGATCCATTCCACCCTTCATCCCATGCACATCGAAGAGCGCGTCCACATCGCCGTCCCGCCCGGGGTTATCGACACCATCTGGAGCGAGGTCGACCGATGGCACCTGTGGGACCCTGACACCAAGCAAGCCCGGCTCGACGGGCCCTTTGCGGTGGGCACAAAAGGCCGGCTCGTTCCACAGAAGGGCATGGGCGTTCCGATGGTGGTCACCGAGCGCGCCGAGGGCCGGTCGTTCACCGCACAGGGCTACATCCCCCTGTTCCGCATGCACTTCAGGCACACGGTGTCTGCGGCAGATGGCGGCTCGGACGTCGTGCACCGCGTGTGGTTCACCGGCGCCCTTGCCTTCCTGTTCGGGCCCGGCGTTGCCAAGCAGGTTCGGGCGGGGCTTCCCCGGACCATGCAGTCGCTGAAAGCCTATGCCGAGCAACGCCACAACACGTCGGGACCTGGCGATCGTCCATAAAGTGCGCATCAAGGCGCATCATGGGCCGATGCACATCCACCTCGGCTTTGAGATCGCGTACCAGTTTCCCCGGCCGACGCCGATGATCCTGGCCCTCAGCATTCACTACTCGCGCGCCTCGGACCTCGTGCGCCCGGACCATCTGCTCACGCAGCCGGCTGTTCCCACCACCGCCTACCGCGACCTGTTCGGGAACTGGTGCACGCGCCTGGTCGCGCCCGCCGGCCGCTTCGTGCTGAGCACCGACACCGTGGTCCGCGACAGCGGCGCAACCGACGTCGTCGTGCCCTCCGCGCCGCAGGTGCCGGTGGAGTACCTGCCCGAATCCACCCTGCTCTATCTGCTGGGCAGCCGTTACTGCGAAACCGACCTGCTGTCCGATTTCGCCTGGCAGCGCTTCGGCCACGGCCCGACCGGCTGGGGCCGCGTCCAGGCGGTGTGCGACTTCGTGCACCAGCACATCGAGTTCGGCTACCAGCACGCCCGGCGCACCCGTTCGGCGTTCGAAGCCTTCAAGGAAGGGCAAGGCGTGTGCCGCGACTATGCGCACCTGGCCATCACGCTGTGCCGCTGCCTGAACATTCCGGCCCGTTATTGCAGCGGCTACCTCGGCGATGTCGGCACCCCGCCGCCGCACGGCACGATGGATTTCGCGGGCTGGTTCGAGGCCTTCCTGGGCGACCGCTGGTACACCTTCGATGCACGCAACAACGTGCCCCGCATCGGCCGCGTGCTGATCGCGCAGGGGCGCGACGCCAGCGACGTCGCGTTGTCCAGCACCTTCGGGCCGAACGAGCTGGACGGGTTCAGGGTGTGGTGCGACGCGGTGCAGTGAACGGATCAGTCCACCGCGTCGACGAACGACAGCCCCGGCAGCACCGCACCGGCTTCACCTCGCCCCCAATCCAGGTCGCCAGGCGCTCCTGCGCCTGCGCGGCCTCCACGACCACGTCGAGCCTTGCGATGAAGCGGATGCGGCCGATCAGGGCGACGTCCCCCCATGGAACGCCGCCCACGGCATCGATCGCAATGCCTCGGCCAGCTCGATGCGCCCGTGTCCGATCGACAGCGACTCGCCCGTCAGCAGGTTCTCGACTACGCCGTCGCGGACGCCGTCGGGCAGGCGCAGCGTGGTGCCGTTCCAGGCCTGCGCCTCGGGCAGCGCCGGCAGCGCGTCCTCACCGTCGGGACTGCGGCGCGACAGCGTGGCGAACAGGCGCCCCGTGACGATCACGAGCATCTGCCCTTCATGCCGGCGCGCAAAGGCCACGACATGCCGTGCCAGCGGCCCTTCGACCTGCAGCGGCTCGTAGCTGCCCTCGCGAAACAGCAGCGGCTGCGCGCGCCGCAACGACAGCAGGCGCCAGATGAACCACAGCTTGGCGCGGCCGTCGTGCGGTGACAGGGCCAACGCACGCACCTGCGCCGCCAGGTCGCCCTGCCCCGCCATCGCCTGCAGCGCCGCCAACCGCTCCTGGCGCAGCGCGTAGTCCACCGGCCGCCGGTTGTCCGGATCGACCAGGCTCAGTTCGATGAGTTCGCTGCCCTGGTAGAGGTCGGGCACGCCGGGCGAACCGTATTTCAGCAAGGTGAGCGTGAGCCCGTTCCAGGCGCCGAACCACGCCAGCGTGTCGGCCAGCCGCTGGATGTCGGCCAGGCAGCCGTTCGTGGCCGGCTCGGCCAGCAGCGCACGCACGAAACCTTCGAGGCCGGCCTCGTAGTCGGCATCGGGCTGCGACCAGCGCGTGCGCAGCTTGGCTTCGCGCGCGGCCTTTTGCATGTACTGCCAGATGCGGTCGCTGAAGCCCGGCGCGGTGCCGGCATCGAGGCCGCCCACCGGCAAGGTGCCCAGCAGCGTCTGGTAGAGCAGGTACTCGTCGGTGCGCGATGGCGCTTCGCCGCTGGCCAGCCTGCTTCGCGCGCTGCGGCACAGGCCGTGCCAGCGCGCGAGCGCCTGCATCCATTCCTCGGGCATCTCGGACAGCACGTCGATGCGATGGCGCACCTCTTCCGAGCGCTTGTTGTCGTGCGTCGAGGTCGCGAGCATCGTGTGCGGCCAGCGCCGCGCGCGGTCGGCGCTCGCCGCATGGAAGGCCTCGACCTCGATGCCTAAGCGGTCGGGCTCGCCGCCCACCTCGTTGAGCGCGCTGAGCGGAAAGTAGCGGTAGAACGCCGTGTCCTCCACGCCCTTGGCCGCCACCGGCGCGCTGAACTGCTGGAAGCGCACCGCGAAGCGCCGCACCTGTTCGCCCAGCGCGGCCGGGGCCGAGGCGACGGCCTCGCCGCGCAGCGCGCTGCGCACGAAGTCGAACACCGAGCGGTCGGCATCGCCGCTGTGCTGCATCGCCTGGTTCACGGCCTCGTTCACGGCCTCGTCGATGAAGCGCGCGTCCTGCGCCGAGGGGCCGTCGACGATGTAGGTCCGGTAGACCGGCATGCACGCGCCGACCTCGGCCAGCGCACGGCGCAGCGCATTGAGCGTGTAGTCGCGCGTGCGGCGGTCGGCCCGCGCGATGCGCAACAGCTCGGTGGAGAGCACGTTGAGTTCCGACGACAGCGCGTTGCGCATCACCTCGCGCCGCCCCGCGCGGCACACCGCGGCGAAGTCGTCGGTCTCGCCGGTGAAGCGTTGCCACGCATGCACCACGGCGGCCTCGGCCGTGGTGTCGACGAGCACGCCGTTGGCCACGTTCGCGAAGCGGTAGCCGGTGGTGCCGTGTACGTGCCAGCTGTCGGGTACCTCTTCGTGCGCGCCGGCGATCTTCTCGGCCACCACGTACAGCGGGCGCGCGGGGCGGCCGTCGGCATCGTGCGTGGGCAGCACCAGCCCGGCGCGGCGCGCATAGCCTTCCTGCAGCTTGCGGAAGTAGGCCGCCGGGTCGTACAGCCCATCGGGGTGATCGATGCGCAGGCCGTCCACCACACCGGCCGCCGCGAGGTCGAGCGCGAACGACTGCGTGGCCTCGAACACCTCGTCGCGCTCCATGCGCACGGCCGCCAGGTCGTTGATGTCGAAGAAGCGGCGGTAGTTGATTTCGTCCGCCGCCACGCGCCAGTGCGCGAGCCGGTAGGCCTGCGCCTCGATGAGCCGGTGCAGCGCATCGCGCGCCTCGGGCTGGGCCAGGTTCAGTTCGGCCACCGACGCCGCCAACGCCTGCGCGACGGCCGGATGGCGCTGCGCCAGCCGCGCGAGCCGGTCCTTGAGCAGTTCCTTGTCGCGCACACGTTCGGCCTGGGCCTGGGGATAATCCGTGTCGCGCGGCGGCAGGTGCCCGAACGCGGTCGACAGGCTCGCCAGGCGGGCGCACGCCGCCGCATCGCCCAGCCGTGCGAGCGCACGCTCGAGCACGAAGGGATAGCTCTCGGGCGCCAGCGGAAAGCGGTGCTCGTAGTAGCGCACGGCCAGGCTGCCGGTGTCGGCCTCGAAACGCAGCACCAGTTCGCCGTTGTCCAGCGCCTCGCCGTAGTGCACGCCCAGCACGGGCAGCAGCACCTTGCCGGTCAGCTCGACGTTGAGCGGCTGCCAGTCGATGTCGAAGTACGGTGCGAACAGCGAGGCCGGACCGTTCTCCAGCACGTCCATCCACCACGCGTTGTCGGCGCCGAACACGCCCATGTGGTTGGGCACCATGTCCAGCAGCTGGCCGAGGCCGTGGGCCTTCAGCGCCTCGACGAAGCGCGCAAAGCCTTCCTCGCCGCCGAGCTCGGGGTTGACCTGCGCATGCGCGACCACGTCGTAGCCGTGCATGCTGCCCGCGCGGGCGCGCTGGATCGGCGAGCAGTACACGTGGCTCACGCCGAGCTGCGCGAGGTACGGCAGCACGCGGATCGCGTCGTCGAAGCCGAAGCCCTTGTGGAACTGCAACCGGTAGGTGGCGCGCGGCACCCGGGTCTGCAGGCCGGGCGATTCGCCACCGGCTTCGGCCTTGCGCGGCCGCGCCGCCCGCAAGGCCTCGCCCAGTGCACGCATGCGCTCGCCGCCGACGAGGGCCGTGATTGGCTCGGGCAGCTTGCGCCGCCAGTTCGGGTGCGTGTCGACGGTGCCGGGCAGGTTGGCCTGCGCGACCACGCCGGCCACGTCCTCGAGCTGCACCATCATCAGCGCCGACGGCGTGGCCGCGAGAAAGGCGTGCGCCGCTTCCACGAGCCGCGCCGACGGCAGCGCGCCGCCCGCGGCCTGCGCCACCTCCTCGCGCGACAGCAGGCCCGCCTGCTGCAGGGCCTGCATCAAAGCGATGCGCTCCTGCGCGCGGTCCATGAGCTGTTGGTCGAACACCGCGGGGTCGGGAAACAGGTCGAGCGCGAGGCGTTCGCGCAGGTCGGCGGCGGTCCACCAGCCGGCGAAGGTCGCGAGGTCGTGCGTGCCGATCGCGACCAGCGCGGCGGCCGGGTAGGCCTCGGGCGGCTTGAAGCGGCCGACGTCGTGCTGCTTCTCGAAATACAGCAGGCGGTACGAGAGCACGTCGGCCTGCGCGAGCGCTTCGCGCACCGCGTCCTCGACCGTGCCGAGGTCTTCGCCCACGACCATGCAGCGGTTGCGGTGGCTTTCGATGGCCACGATGGCGAGCATCTCGTCGAGCGGATAGGACACGTACGCGCCCTCTCGCGCACTCGCGCCGCGCGGAATCCAGAACAGCCGCATCAGCCCCATCACGTGGTCGATGCGCAGCGCGCCCGCCCCGCGCATGGCAGCGCGCAGCGTCTCGATGAAGAAGCGATGCCCCTCGGCGCGCAGCCGGTCGGGGCGCAGCGGCGGCAGTCCCCAGCCTTGGCCGGCGGGGTTGAACTCGTCGGGCGGCGCGCCCACGCTGGCGCCCGGTGCGAACACCTGCTGCGCGCCCCAGGCGTCGGAGCCGGCGCGTTCCACCGACACCGCGAGGTCCATGTACAGGCCGATGCCCATGCCGAGCGCATCGCACCGCGCCGCCACGCGCGCCAGCTGCCGCGACGCCACCCACTGCAGGTACTGGTGGAACTGCACGCGCGGCGCATGCGCCACGGCAAACGCGGTCACCTCGGCGGAGTCGGGGTCGCGGTAGGCGGCGGGCCAGTCATGCCAGTCCCATGCGCCGCCTTCCCGTGCGAGGAAATGGGCCTGCAGCGTCTCGAACAGCGCGTGCTGGCGCAGCGCTTCGCCGCGCTCCGCGACGAAGGCCAGGAACGCACGGCCCGTCTCGCTGGGTGCGCCGTCCACCGGCAGGTGCCGTGCGCAGAAATGTTGGAAGAGCAGCGCGAGCACCTCGAACTTCGCCGCAGCCACGCCGGCGTGGTCGACCAGCGGGCTCGCGCGCAACGCGGCAAGCCGCGCCTGGAAGTCGGGCGACTGCACGCGCTCGCGCGCCACTTCGCAGGCCTCGAAACCCTCGACCGCCTCCACGTCGATGCACAGCACGTTGAGCTGCTGGCGCGACGACGGGCTGTACGGGCTCGCGTGCAGCGGCGTGCTCGCGAACAGCGCGTGCAGCGGGTTGAGGCCGATCACGTCGGCCCCCTGCGCCGCCATGCGCACCGCCAGCTCCTCGAGATCGCCGAAGTCGCCGATGCCCCAGTTGCGCGGCGAGCGCAGGCTGTACAGCTGCACGGCCGGGCCCCACACGCGTCCGCCGTCGCGCACCGCGGGCGGCCGGTAGCAGCGGCCCGGCGAAGCCAGCACGCGGGTTTCGCCGGGCAGCCCTTCGATGCGCAGGCCGTGGTAGCCGGCTTCGAGCGCCATCGGTATCTGCAGCGTGCGCTGGCACCAGGCGATGCCGTCGATGTCGGTGCGATCCGTCTCGGCAAAGCCGTGGGCATCGGCCTCGCCTTCCACCTCGCGGCCGTGCTCGTCCGCAAGCTGCCAGCGCAGCCGGTTCATCGATGCCGGCATGCGCAGCGGCACCGACCACGCCGTGCTGCCGGCCTGCACGACCTGCACCGGCGGCAGCGCCTGCGCCCAACGCGCGCGATGCGCGGCGGCCAATGCAGGGCCCGCATCGGCCGTGCTGTCGAGCCGCACGCCGAACTCGGCCAGCAGCGCGATCAGGCTGGCGGTGGAGGCTTCGCGCCGGACGCCGAAGGCGTCGAAGTAGCCGGTCGCGATGCCGAAATGCGCGCAGAGCTGGCGGAAAGCGTCATCCACCATGCAGCGCTTCCAGCGTCACGTGCACCGCGCCGCGCCCCAGGCTCAGCGTGCTGTCGCCGCGCGTCACGCCGTCGCTGTGGACCACCTCGCCGGGCAGCTCGGCGAGCAGCGCCACGGGCTGGGTTCCGAAGTGCGCCAGCAGATAAAGCCGTGCCCCGCCCAGGTCCCATTGCACCTGCAGCGTGCCGTTCTCGCAGCGCCAGGTGCCCGCGCCCGCCATGCCGCCGAGCCGGGGCACGATGAATCGATGGCGCAGCGCCAGCAGTTGCTGCACCTCGCACAGCCGCGCAAAGTGCGCGCGCGCGCCACGCTCGCGCCAGCGCAGCTTCGACGCTGCGAAGGTCGCCTCGGCATTCGGATCGGGAATGCGGGCGCGGGCGGCTTCGTCCGCGAACGCGGCGAAGCCGCCGAACTCCGCGCGCCGGCCTTCGGACACGGCGCTCGCCAGGTCCGGTCCGAAATCGCAGAAGTACTGGAACGGCGTGGAGGCCGCGAACTCGTCGCCCATGAACAGCATCGGCACGTGCGGCGACAACAGCAGGCAGGCCATGGCCGCGCGCACCAGCACCGGATCGCCCAGCGCATGGATGCGCTCGCCGAAGGCGCGGTTGCCGACCTGGTCGTGCGTCTGCAGGAACGACACGAAGGCCGTCGACGGCAGCCGCGTGCTCGGCTCGCCGCGCGCCTCGCCCTGGCGGAAGGCGGACGGTTGCCCCTGGTAGATGAAGCCCTCGGCCAGCGCCTGCGCCAGCCGGCGCACCGGGTCGTCGGCATAGTCGGCGTAGTAGCCGTCGCCTTCGCCGGTGACCAGCACATGCACCGCGTGGTGCAGGTCGTCGTTCCACTGCGCCGTGCCGGCCACGGGCCGGCCGCGGCCGTCGCGCAGCAGCATCGAGGCCTGGTTGGCGTCGTTCTCCAGCACCAGGTGCACGTGGCGCTCGCGGGCCGGGCCGTTGTTCAGCGCCTCGCGGATCTCATGCACGATGTGCGGCCGCGTCTCGTCGTGAATGGCATGCACCGCGTCCATGCGCAGGCCGTCGAAGCGGAACTCTTCCATCCAGTAGAGCGCGTTGTGAATGAAGAAATCGCGCACCGTGCGCGAGCGCGGCCCGTCGAAGTTGATGGCCGCGCCCCACGGCGTCTGCTTGCCGGCGTTGAAGAACTCGGGGCAGTAGCCGTGCAGATAGTTGCCCTCCGGTCCGAAGTGGTTGTAGACCACGTCGAGCAGCACCATGAGGCCGAGCGAATGCGCCGTGTCGACCAGCGCCTTGAGGTCGTCGGGCGTACCGTACGAGGCATCGGGCGCGAACGGCAGCACGCCGTCGTAGCCCCAGTTGCGCTGCCCCGGAAAGTCGGCGAGCGGCATGAGCTCGACCGCGGTGATGCCCAGTTCGGCCAGCGCGCCGAGCCGCGCCGTCGCCGCCTGCAGCGTGCCTTCTTCGGAGAAGGTGCCGACATGCAGTTCGTAGACCACGGCCTCTTCCCACGGCCGGCCGCGCCAGGCGTCGTCGGTCCATCGGAAGCGGCGCGGGTCGATCACGGCGCTCGGGCCGTGCACGTCGTCGGGGTTGAAGCGCGAGGCCGGGTCGGGCACGCGCGTGCCGTCGGGCAGGCGGAAGCTGTAGCGGTCGCCGTGCGCGGCATCGAGCACCGTGAGGCGGTGCCAGCCCTTGGCGTCGCGCGTCATGGGCTGCGAGGCCAAGGGATGCTCGAGCACGATCGCTTCGGCCGATGGCGCCCACAGGGCGAACTCGACGCCCTTCTCCTGCACCGTGGCGCCGAAAGGCATGGCGTGGGAATGGCTGCTCATGGCCGCACATCCGGCCGGCTCATCACGACGAGTGAGCGGCATTGCAGCGGATAGACGGGCTCGCCCCACGCCGGCGCGAGCGATGCGGCGTCGTCGGTGGTCGGCGGCGGCGAACTGCTGGCGGTGTCCACGAGCAGCCGCCATGCGCCGTGCGGCATCGGCGGCAGCGTGAAGGCGATCTCGTCGTGATGCGCGTTCATCAGCACCAGAAAGTCGTCGTCGTGCTGCGCCTCGCCGCGCGGCCCGCGGTCGGCAATGCCGCCGCCGGGGATGTACATCGCGATGCAGCGCGCGTTGGCGTCGTTCCAGTCTTCGGGGCGCATCTCGGCGCCGTCGGGCTTGAGCCAGTGCACGTCGGTGAGCGTTTCGCCCTCGGCGGGTTTGCCGGCAAAGAAGTTGCGGCGCCGGAACGACGGGTGGGCGCGGCGCAGCGCCACCATGCGCTCGACGAAGGTCGTGAGCGCCAGCCGTTCGGGCGTGGGCGCCCAGTCGATCCAGCCGAGCTCGTTGTCCTGGCAGTAGACGTTGTTGTTGCCCTGCTGCGTGTGGCCGCGCTCGTCGCCGGCCAGCAGCATCGGCACGCCCTGCGACAGCAGCAGCGTGGCCAGCAGGTTGCGCTTCTGGCGCTCGCGCAGGGCCAGCACCTCGGGGTCGTCGGTGGGGCCTTCGACGCCGCAGTTCCACGACACGTTGTGGCTGTTGCCGTCGCGGTTGTCCTCGCCGTTGGCCTCGTTGTGCTTGTCGTTGTACGACACCAGGTCGTGCAGCGTGAAGCCGTCGTGCGCGGTGATGAAGTTGATGCTCGCGGTGGGCCGCTTGCCCGACCAGCCGTAGAGGTCTTCCGAGCCGGTGACGCGCTTGGCCACCTCGCCGATGAGCCCGCCGTCGCCTTTCCAGAAGCCGCGCAGGCCGTCGCGGTACTGGTCGTTCCACTCGGCCCAGCCGAGCGGGAAGTTGCCGACCTGGTAGCCGCCGTGGCCCAGGTCCCACGGTTCGGCGATGAGCTTCACGCGGTTGAGCGTCGGGTCTTGCCGGATCGCATCGAAGAAGCCGCCGAGGTTCTCGACCTTGCCCGACTCGCGCGCCAGCGCCGAGGCCAGGTCGAAGCGGAAGCCGTCGACGTGCATCTCCTCGGCCCAGTAGCGCAGCGAGTCCATCACCAGCTGCAGCGCATGCGGATGCTCGAGGTTGACGGTGTTGCCGCAGCCGGTGAAGTCGTCGTAGTAGCGGCGGTTCTCGGCGTTGGCGATGTAGTAGCTGGCGTTGTCCACGCCGCGCATCGAGAGCGTGGGCCCGAGCTGGTTGCCTTCGCAGGTGTGGTTGTAGACCACGTCGAGGATCACCTCGATGCCCGCGGAGTGCAGCGACTTCACCATGGTCTTGAACTCCTTCACCTTGCCCGAGGCGCTGTAGCGCATCTCGGGGGCGAAGAAGGCCAGCGTGTTGTAGCCCCAGTAGTTCTGCAGGCCCTTCTCGGCCAGGTGCCGGTCGTTAAGGAAGCTGTGCACGGGCAGCAGCTCGACGGTGGTCACGCCCAGGCGCTTGAGGTAGTCGACCACCGGTGCGCAGCCGAGCGCGGCGTAGGTGCCGCGCAATGCGGGCGGCACGTCGGGGTGCGTCATGGTGAAGCCGCGCACGTGCATCTCGCAGATCACCATGTCCTGCCACGGCACCGAGGGGCGGCGGTCGTCGCCCCAGGTGAAGGCGGTTTCGAGCACGCGGCCCTTGGGCATGAGCGGCGCGCTGTCGCGGCGGTCGAAGGACAGGTCTTCGCGCTTGCTGCCGACCGTGTAGCCGTACAGCGCATCGCCCCAGCGCAGCTCGCCCACGAGGTCTTTCGCGTACGGATCGACGAGCAGCTTGTGCGGGTTGAAGCGGTGCCCCTCCTCGGGCTTGTAGGGGCCGTGCACGCGGTAGCCGTAGGCCTGGCCGGGGCGGGCCTCGGGCAGGTAGCAGTGCCACACGCCGTCGGTGCGCTCGCGCAGGGGAATGCGCTGCAGCTCATGCCGGCCGCGCTCGTCGAACAGGCAGAGTTCGACCTTGTCGGAGTGCTGCGAAAAGAGGGCGAAGTTGACGCCCTCCCCGTCCCAGGTGGCGCCGCGCGGGTAGGGTCGGCCGGGCCAGACGGCCGTGATCGTCGGATGGGTCTTGGATGTCATTCAGGGGCCGATGGGCGTGGAAAGAAAAATCAACGGGGTGGACGGTCGGTGGTGTCGAAGCGCGGCGGCGTGCCCACCGGCGTGACGGCGGGCGGGGCTGTCTTGCTGCTGCCGCTGACCTGCACCTGTTTGGGCCACCAGCGTTCGATCTGCGCCTTCGCCCAGTCCTTGCCTGCCAGGCCGAAGGCCAGCGCCAATGCAAAAACCACGCCGGCCAAAATCACGAGGAAGCTCTCGCGCACGATGTCGCCGCCCACCTTCACCTGGTCGAGCGCGATGAGGATCACGAAGGCCATCACCGCGTACTGCGCCACCTTCCCGAAGAGCACGGCGTCCTGCATCTTCACGCTGCGGAAATAGCTGCCCACGGCCTCGCCCACGAAGCGCGCAAAGTACGAGCCGAAGGCCAGCACCAGCAGCGCCACGAACACGTTGGGCACGAACCAGACGATGCGCCCCAGCAGGTCGGCGATGTAGCTCAGCCCCATGCCGTTGAAGGCGATGAGCAGCGAGGCCAGGATCACCAGCCAGTACATCAGCACGCCGAACAGGCTGCTGGTGTCGCCCTGGAACCCGCCCTGGCGCAGGAAGTTGTCCAGCCCCGCGCGCTCGGTGAGCACGTTGAAGTTGACGGCGCGCAGCGCCTTGGTCACGGCGAAGCGGGCCGCCTTGGCGACCAGCCAGCCGACGAGCACCACCAGCAGCCCGATCAGCAGGCGCGGAATGAAGGCGCCGACCTGGTAGAGGATGGCGCGCAGCGGCTCCAGGTGAATGCCGAAGTTTTCCATGGTGTGTCTTCCGTTGAGGTGGCTGGAGAGGGCTGCAGATGACGGGTCAGGCACGCGGCGCGTTGATCAGCGCGAGCACGCCGTGCAGCGGCACCTGGGCCCAGTCGATGCGGTTGTCGAGCTCGTAGCGCAGCTCGTACAGGGCCTTGTCGAGTTCGAACAGCGCGAGCAGCTCGGCGTCGATCGGTGCGCCGTCGACGCCATAGCCGCCCAGGAAGGCCTCGCGCGTGGCGCGCTCCCAGGCGATGGCCGGCGCGGCCAGCCGCTGGGCTTCTTCGGGGCTTTGCGCCACGCGGCGCAGCGCCGTCCAGCGCGCGTAGTTGAACGAGCGCAGCATGCTCGCCACGTCGCGCAGCGGCGAGCTCTTGGTGCGGCGCTCCTCGAAGCTGCGCGCGGGCTCGCCCTCGAAGTCGATGATGACGAAGTCGTTGTCCTTCACCAGCACCTGGCCCAGGTGGAAGTCGCCGTGGTAGCGGCTCTTGATGCCGCCGCCTTCCGCCGGTTGCCGCGCCTCGATGCCGGCCTGCAGTGCGTCGGCCGCGTCCAGCAAGGTGCGCGCGTCGGCCTGCGCGGCGCCGGGCACGAGGTCGAGGCGTTCACGCAGCAGCGCAAGCGTTGCCGTGGCGTCGCTCGCGGCCAGCGCCTTGAAGCTGGCGAAGTCGGCCGCCGCAAGCGGCTCGGGGTCGAAGGCGGCCGCGCCGGTGCGCGTGGCAAGCGCCTGGTGCAACTCGGCGGTGCGCCGCCCCAGCGTGGCCATGAGCGCCAGAAAACCGCCGTGCACCGCGGCCACCTCGGCGCCGTCGGGCGTGTCGGCTTCGGTGGTGGCCACGTCGCGCAGGAAGCGTTCGAGGTAGCCGAGCGTGTAATCCCAGCCGTCGCCCTGGTTGGCCACGTAGCTCTGCACCATCGCCAGCGTCATGGTGCGGCCGTCGGTCGTCAGGTATTCCAGCGCGCCGAGCACGGGCACGCAGTGCGGGTAGCGCGCGTCTTCGGTGAGGAAGCGGCCCATCTCCAGCTCGGGGTTGATGCCTTCGCGCACCTGGCGGTAGCCCTTGAGGAACAGCGTCTCGTTCAGCGCGATGACGGTGTTGCTGCTCACGCCGCTCGGGCGTCCCACGGCCAGGGAGTCGATGTCGACCTGCAGGTGCGCGAAGGCCGCGGTCGGCCGGAACACCAGCTTGCCGTTGGCGGTGGGCAGCTCGGCGCCGCTGGCGATGGTGCGCAGCAGCGCGCGGCAGAAGGCCTCGTCGTAGAAGGCGTCGCCCATGAGGCCGACCTGCGCCTGCTGGCGCACCTTGGCGAGTGCGGCCTGCGCCACGCCGGCCATGCGCTCCTCGTCGCGCTCTTCCCAGGCCAATGCGAGCGGCATGAAGTAGGTCGCGCCGCCGGTCGGGCCTTCGAGGTCGAGCAGCGCCAGCATCCAGCTTTGGCCGTCCACGTCCCACACGGCGTGGTCGGCCACGCGTGCGCGGCGGATGACTGTGCCCTTGGAGGCGTACCAGCGCTGGATCTCGATGTGGCGCGGCAGCGTCTCCAGCTCGAACTGGGCGCGCATGCGCTCGGACATGCCGATGCGCCACGGCATCACGCGCTCGCGGAAGAAGCTGGTCCAGCCGTCGAACAGGACGAGCGTGGGCCACTCCTGCAGCGCCACGCCTTCCTGGTGCCAGCTCGGTGCATCGGCCTCGGCCGTGAGCTTGAACCAGTAGAAGCCGTACGACGCCATCGTGAGCAGGTAAGGCAGCTCGCCGATGGGCGGGAATGGCGCGCGGCCCAGCATCTCGATGGGCACGAAACCCTTGAACTCCGACAGGTCGAGTTCAACCGGCTGTGCGGCGCGCGAGAGGTTGAACACCGTGAGGATCACGTCGCCGTCGTACTCGCTCAGGTACGCCAGGATCTTGCGGTTGCCCGGCTTCAGGAAGCGCCGCTTGCCGCGCCCGAAGGCGTAGCTGGTCTTGCGCACGGCAAGCATGCGCTTGGTCCAGTTGAGCAGCGAGCTGGCGTCGCGCGCCTGCGCTTCCACGTTGAGCGCCTCGTAGCCGAACATCGGGTCCATGATCGGCTGCAGGTAGAGGCGCTGCGGGTCGGTGCGTGAAAAGCCGGCGTTGCGATCGGGGCTCCATTGCATGGGCGTGCGCACGCCGTTGCGGTCGCCGACGAACACGTTGTCGCCCATGCCGATCTCGTCGCCGTAGTAGATGATGGGCGAGCCCGGCATCGACAGCAGCATGCCGTTCATGAGCTTGACGCGGTCCATGTCGTTTTCCATCAGCGGCGCCAGCCGCCGGCGGATGCCCAGGTTGATGCGCGCGCGCATGTCGGCCGCGTACATGGTGTACATGTAGTCGCGCTCCTTGCTGGTCACCATCTCGAGCGTGAGCTCGTCGTGGTTGCGCAGGAAGATGGCCCACTGGCAGCCCTCGGGAATGTCGGGCGTCTGCGCCATGATTTCCACGATGGGGTGGCGGTCTTCCTGCGCGATGGCCATGTACATGCGCGGCATGAGCGGAAAGTGGTACGCCATGTGGCACTCGTCGCCATCGCCGAAATACTCGCGCACGTCCTCGGGCCACATGTTGGCCTCGGCCAGCAGGAAGCGGTTCTTGTACTGCGCGTCGATCGCGGCGCGCAGCCTCTTGATCACCGCATGCGTCTCGGGCAGGTTCTCGTTGCTGGTGCCGTCGCGCTCCACGAGGTAGGGAATGGCGTCGAGCCGGAAGCCGTCCACGCCCATGTCGAGCCAGAAGCGCATCGTCTTGAAGATGGCCTCGAGCACCGCCGGGTTGTCGAAGTTCAGGTCGGGCTGATGGCTGAAGAAGCGGTGCCAGAAGTACTGCTTGGCCACCGGGTCCCAGGTCCAGTTCGAGGTTTCGGTGTCGGTGAAGATGATCCGCGTGCCCTGGTAGATCTGGTCGGTGTCGCTCCACACGTAGAAGTCGCGTTCGGGCGAACCGGGCGGCGCCAGGCGCGCGGCCTTGAACCACGGGTGCTCGTTCGAGGTGTGGTTGATGACCAGCTCGGTGATCACGCGCAGGCCGCGCTTGTGTGCTTCGGCCAGCATCTCGCGGAAGTCGTCGAGCGTGCCGTACTGCGGGTGCACGTCTTCGTATTCGGAGATGTCGTAGCCGTCGTCGCGCAAGGGCGACGGGTAGAACGGCATGAGCCAGATGGTGTTGACGCCCAGCTCCTTGACGTAGTCGAGCTTGGCGGTGACGCCCCGGAAGTCGCCCATGCCGTCGTTGTTGGAGTCGAAGAAGGCCTTGACGTTGAGCTGGTAGATCACCGCGTCGCGGTACCACAGCGGATCGTCGCTGGTGTCGATCTCGACGGTCTCGAGCGCGATATGGGAGACGGGTGCGTTCATGGGCGATTCGCCTTCCTGGTCTTGGAGAACTTAGAGAAAGTAGTCGAAGTCGCGCTCGTCGCCGTGGCGGCGACGCACCACGAAGATGTGCGCGGGCACGCTGCGGGGATCGAGTCGGATGTAGTGCCAATCGCCCTGCCAGGTGAAGCGCTGGTTGCTCAACAGGTCGTGCATCTGGAACGCCTGCCCGTCCTTCACGCCCACGCTCGCGGGCTCCAGCCCGACCCAGCCGGTCTGCACGTGGTGGGGGTCGAGGTTGACCACGGTGACGATCACGTTCTCGCCGTCGGGCGAGGCCTTGGCATAGGCCAGCAGCTGGTCGTTGTCGATGTGCAGAAAACGCAGGCCGCGGTCGCGCTGCAGCGCCGGGTTCTCGCGGCGGATGCGGTTCACCTGCGCAATGAAGGGTTCGAGGCTGTCCGGGTCGTCGTCGGGCCGGTGGCGCAGTTGGTACTTCTCGGAGTCGAGGTATTCCTCGCTGCCGGCGCTGCGCGGCAGGTGCTCGCGCCGTTCATAGGCCGGCCCGTAGATGCCGTAGTTGGCCGCGAGCGTGGCAGCGAGCACGAGGCGCGACATGTAGACGGCGGGCTCGCCGGTCTGCAGCTGCTCATGCAGGATGTCGGGCGTGTTGGGCCAGGCGTTGGGGCGGAAGTAGTCGATGCCGGGCTCGGTCGACAGCTCGGTGAAGTACGCCTGCAGCTCTTCCTTGGTGTTGCGCCAGGTGAAGTAGGTGTAGCTCTGCGAGAAGCCCAGCTTGGCGAGCCGGTGCATCACCTTCGGCCGCGTGAAGGCCTCGGCCAGGAAGATCACGTCGGGGTGCGCGCGCTTCACTTCGCCGATGACCCACTCCCAGAACGGGAAGGCCTTGGTGTGCGGGTTGTCGACACGGAAGATGCGCACGCCCTCCCCGATCCAGTGGTCGATCACGCGCTTGAGCTCGGCCCACAGGCCGCGCCAGTCCTCGCACTCGAAGTTGAACGGATAGATGTCCTGGTACTTCTTGGGCGGGTTCTCCGCGTACTGCACCGTGCCGTCGGGCCGCCAGCGAAACCAGCCGGGATGCGCCTTCACATACGGGTGGTCGGGCGCGCACTGGAAGGCGATGTCGAGCGCAATCTCCAGGCCGTGCTCGCCGGCGCGCGACACCAGGTGGCGAAAGTCTTCGGCCGTGCCGAGCGCCGGCAGGATCGCCGTGTGCCCGCCTTCGGCCGCGCCGATGGCCCAGGGGCTGCCCACGTCGTCGGGGCCTGCCTGCAGCGCGTTGTTGGGGCCCTTGCGCTGTTCGCGGCCGATGGGGTGGATGGGCGGGAAATACAGCACGTCGAAGCCCATGGCGGCGATGGCCGGCAGGCGCGCTTCCACGTCCTTGAAGGTGCCGTGCACGCCCGGCGCGGGGCCCGTCGAGCGCGGAAAGAGTTCGTACCAGGTGCTGAAGCGCGCGCGCTCGCGGTCGGCGAACAGCGGCAGCTCGACCGAGTGGCGCACCGCGTGTTGCCGGTCAGGATGGCGCCGCGCCAGTTCGGCGTATTCGTCGTCCAGCGCGAGCGCCTTCAACGACACCACGTCGGAGCCAGGGCTGGCCGCCACGGCATCGAGTTCGGTGGCCCAGCGCTGCAAGGCGACGCGGTCGGCACCCTCGGCGCGCGATGCGGCGGCGGCGATTTCGAGCGCGCCGACCTGCGCGGCAATGCGCACGTCGGCGGGGTCGACGCGCCGCGTCATCTCGCTGCGCCACGACTCGAAGGGGTCGACCCACGCGACGACGGTGTAGACGTAGCGACCCGGCGACGGCGGCGAGAACGCGGCCTCCCACACGTCGTTGCCCAGCGGCTTCATCGGCACTTCGCGGAAGTCCTTCTGCTCGTGCGCGCGCCAGCACAGCTGCACGCGCACCACGTCGTGGCCGTCGGTAAAACAATGCGCGCGCACTTGCACGCGCTCGCCGGCCACGCACTTCACGGCGAAGCGGCCGTGGTCCACGTTCGGCAGCACGGCATCGATGACGGCGCGAACCGCGCCGTCGGTCACGCCGATGTCGATTCCGTCGTTCGCTGCGGCGGCGGGCTTGGTCGAAAAGATGTTCTTCATCGGGCAACGTGCTCCAGGATCAGCGTGGACAGGGGCGGCAAGGTGAGGCTCACCGATTGCCTGCGGCCGTGGGAGCGCACGGGCGCCGCATCGACGCCGCCGAAGTTGCCCCAGCCCGAGCCGCCGAATTCCGTGGCGTCGGTGTTGATCACCTCCTGCCAGTGGCCGCCGAGCGGCACGCCCAGCAGGTAGTTGGTGCGCGGCACCGGCGTCATGTTGCTCACGACGAGCAGCGGCGGGCTGCCGTCGCTGGCCTTGCGCAGGAACGCGAACACGCTGGTGTCGGCGTCGTCGGCCGCCACCCACTCGAAGCCCGCCGACGAGAAGTCGACCTGGTGCAGCGCGGGCGTGCCGCGGTACACGCGGTTGAGCTGGGCCACCAGGCGCTGCAGGCCGCCGTGCCCTTCCTGCTCGCAGACCCACCATTCGAGTTCGCCGTCGTGCGTCCATTCGCGGCGCTGGCCGAACTCGCCGCCCATGAAGAGCAGCTTCTTGCCCGGGTGCGCCCACATGAAGCCGTACAGCGCGCGCAGGTTGGCGAACTGCTGCCAGCTGTCGCCGGGCATCTTGTTGAGCAGCGAGCCCTTGCCGTGCACCACCTCGTCGTGCGACAGCGGCAGCACGAAGTTCTCGTGGAAGGCATACACCAGCGAGAAGGTCAGCTTGTGGTGGTGGTACTTTCGATGCACCGGCTCTTGCTTCATGTAGGCCAGCGCGTCGTGCATCCAGCCCATGTTCCATTTCTCGCCGAAGCCCAGCCCGTCCATGTCGGTGGGGCGCGAGACGCGCGGCCACGCGGTCGACTCTTCGGCGATGGTGACGGTGTCGGGGTGCGCGCGGTACACGGCGCGGTTCAGCGTCTGCAGGAAGTCGATGGCCTCCAGGTTCTCGCGCCCGCCGTGGCGGTTGGGCACCCACCCGCCGTGGCTGCGCGCGTAGTCGAGGTAGAGCATCGACGCCACGGCGTCCACGCGCAGGCCGTCGAGGTGGTACCTGTCGAGCCAGAACAGCCCCGACGACACGAGGAAGCTGCGCACCTCGGGCCGGCCGTAATTGAAGATGCTGGAGTTCCACTCGGGGTGGAAGCCCTGGCGCGGATCGGCGTGCTCGTACAGGTGCGTGCCGTCGAAGAACGCCAGCCCGTGCTCATCGGTCGGAAAGTGCGAAGGCACCCAGTCGAGCAGCACGCCGATGCCCTGCTGGTGCAGGTGGTCGACGAGGTACATGAAGTCCTGTGGCGAACCGAAGCGCGACGTGGGCGCGAAGTAGCCGGTGGTCTGGTAGCCCCACGAGCCGTAGAACGGATGCTCGGTCACGGGCATGAGCTCCACGTGCGTGAAGCCCATCTTCTTCACATATGCGGCCAGCCGGTGCGCGACTTCGCGGTAGCCGAGAAACTGGCCGTCCTGGCGCTGCCACGAACCCAGGTGCACCTCGTAGATCGACTGGGGCGCATCGAGCGCGTTGCGCTGGCCGCGCGTGGCCATCCATTCGTCGTCGCCCCAGGCGTAGGCCAGGTCGCAGACGCGCGAGGCGGTCGCCGGCGGCGCCTCGGCGCAGAACGCGACGGGGTCGGCCTTGTCGACCGTGTAGTTGCCGTGGTGGGAGCGGATGCGGTATTTGTAGGCCTGGCCGGCTGCGGCGCCGGGCACATGCCCGTGCCAGATGCCCGAGCCGTCAGGGCTCGGCGCGAGCGGATCGGCATCGCCGGACCAGCCGTTCCAGTCGCCGACCACCGCGACCGACGCGGCATTGGGCGCCCACACCGCAAAGTCTGCGCCGCCGCCCTCTTCTTCATGGAGGTGGCAGCCGAGCAGGTCGTACAGCCGGGCGTGGGTTCCCTCCCGGAAAAGATAGACGTCCTGCTCGCCCTGGCGTGGTTGGTTCGTTGTCGTTGGCACCGGCGCTCCCGTTGAAGGCCGGTGGAACGGTTGTTCGAGGACCGACTACGCATCGCCTCCAGCCAGTCCCGGTTATGCAAGCCCCGCGCATGCCGCGGGTAAGGCCTGGGTCGCCTCGGCTTGTCGGAGAACAGCCCGCAGCCCGGGCCGGAATGCGCAGGCTCAGGCGCGCAACGCGCTGCCCTGTGCGACGGCCCCGCCCTGGGGCAGCCGGTAAACGGGGGAGTGAACAAAGTCGTCGGACATCAGCGTCACCGGCTGCAGCGGCTGGGTCCGGTAGCGCGCGATGGCGGCGGCTGCGAGCGCATCGAAATGCGCCTTGCACGCGTCGATCATTTCGTCGCCGATCTCACGCGCGCCGAACGCGTCGTGCAGCGTGTCTTCGGAAATCTGCGCGACGATGCGCTCGCCGTCCCGACCCTCGGGATACACCGCGAATCGCACGCAGGCGGTGTCGAAACAGTAGATGCCTTCGAAGTCCATGTCGCCTGTCTCCTGGTCCCGCTCCAAGGGCGGGTGCGCGCTGCATTCGGCGCGCACCCGGGCGCAGGCGGCACTGCGTTTTTTCCTGTCTCGATGTCAGACGGCGCCTACAGCTGCGACTGCAGGCGGGCGCGCAGCGTCTGGCGCAGGTTGCGCACCTGCTCGCGGCCGCGTTGCGCATCGTGCGCCTGCATCTGCAGGATCAGCCGCACGCCGACGGGCAACCGCAGCGCCAGCGCTTCGCGGTAGCGCGCCACGGCCGCATCGTCGGCGCGCGCGCAGGCGTCGAGCACCGACGACTCGCTGGCCGCCACGCCCACCGCCGCCTTCACGTGTGCCCAGCCGCGGTGCACCGCGCCCAGCGCCGTGCCGCCTTCGGCCGGCTGGCCGCCGCAGGTGATGACGAGTTCCACCAGCTGGCTGGCCGCGGCCTGGCACTGCGCGGCGCGCGAGGCGAGCACGTCCTTGTGGCGCCGCGCCCTCGCCTCGTCCGTGCAGGCGCGAAAAGCCTGCGCGTCGTCGCGCGCGCCTTCGAGCAGGTGGTTGAGGACGTGGACGACGCCGTCGGTGGACAGCGCATCGCCCGCCGGGGCGTCGCGCGCCGGATCGTCTGTGTCTGCATGAAACAGGTTCTGGTCCTTTGCCATGTCGGACTCCTTTTTTTCAAAGTTGAAGGGACTGGCTTCATCCTCGCGCGCAGCGCAGGCTCGGTCGTCGGGTCGGGGCCCGGCTGCATGTAGGCCTTGCCCGGCGCGGCGGATGATAAAAACATGTCTCATGAAGGACCCCGATGCCCCGGCGCTCGCGCTGATCGACACCTGCGCGCACGCATCGCTCGCGCTGCTGGAACGCAACCTCACGCCGCACGGCATCCTGGCGGCCAGCCGCACCGAGGCCGCCGAGGCGCGACGCTACACGCGCATCTTCGGACGCGACGCCGCGATCTGCGTGCTCGCGATGTGCGGCAGCGGTGTACCGGCACTGGAGCAAGGCGCGGTCGCCAGCCTCGACGCGCTCGCGGCCCACCAGGCGGCCAACGGCCAGATTCCCAAGTACGTCGACCCCGAGGGCCGCGACGCCGACTTCTGGTACCTGGGCTGCATCGACGCCACGCTGTGGTGGCTGATTGCGGTGGACCACGTGCGCCGCCACGGGCAGGTCGGCCCCTCGCACTGGGCTGGCGAGGTCGAACGCGCCATCGGCTGGCTGCTGGCGCAGGAGCACCAGCACTTCCGGCTGCTGCAGCAGAACGAGGCCAGCGACTGGGCCGACATCATGCCGCGCTCGGGCTACGTGCTGTACACCAACGCGCTCTGGTACGAGGTGAAGCGCCGCTTCGCACTGGACCATGCCGAGGCCACGAAGCACCACTTCAACCACCTGTTCAACCCGTTCCAGCGCGACCTGCCGGAGTACCACCGCGCGCGGCTGCTGCAGCACTACGCGCGCCGCGGCCGGCGCGACCCGGGGCTGTACCTGAGCTTCGTCAACCTGGCCGTGGTGGGCGACGAGGGCGACGTGTTCGGCAACGTGCTGGCCATCGAGAGCGGGCTGGCCGACGCGGAAATGGCGCAGCGCATCGTGCAGACCCTCACCGAGGCGCATGCCAGCGTGCCCTACCCCGTGCGCGTCGTGCTGCATCCGCTGTCGCGCCAACACCCGCTGTGGCGGGCGTACATGGGGCGCCACCAGCAGAACATCGTGCACCAGTACCACAACGGCGGCCTGTGGCCTTTTGTCGGCGGCTTCTGGGTGCGGGCGCTGGCCCAGCTGGGCGCGCACGACCTCGCGTGGGCCGAGCTGGCACGGCTGGCCCAAGTCAACGCGCTGGACGACTGGCGCTTCACCGAGTGGTTCCACGGCCGCACGCTGGCGCCGATGGGCATGGCCGGCCAGAGCTGGAATGCCGCGACCTTCCTGCTGGCGTTGCGCGCCTTGCGGCAGCCGCAGCCGCAGCCGCTATGAGCCTCAGGCCGGCTTGTCGCGCATCCGCTGGAGCGCGGCGCGGCCCACCGGCGTGATGCGCACGATGACGCCCGAGAGCTCGGGCCCGTCCGACTCGGTCGGGAGTTGGGCCTCGACAAGGCCGGCAGCCACAAGCACGGCCGCGTTTCGGATGTCCACAGGATCGGTCACCGTCAGCGGAAAAGACTGGTCTTCGATCCGCCTGAGGAAATCCATCGGCATTGGCTGCTCCTAGTTTTGAAGCAGAAAGTGTAGGCCGAACCGTCGTCCTCTGTCCCGGGGCAACCCCCCATACGCTGGGGGTTGGATTCGGCCTCACACGAGCGGCGGATCGCTCTCGCGCGCCGGATGGCGGTGCTGCCCCACGCTCGCGATGAAGTCGATGGCGGCGGCGTCCGCATGGGCCGCGTCCGCGAGGATCAGCCCCGGGTCGGGCGTGCCGTCGGGCAGCGCCAGCGGAATGCCCGCCTCGGTCAGCAGGGCCTGCGAGGCGCCGAGCGCGAGGATGGTCTTGCCGTGGCGGTACTGGTCCTTCACGAACTCCACCGTGTGGCCGTCGGCGATGAGCGCTTCCACGGCGGCCAGGCCGTCGGGCAGCACCAGCGCATCGAACAGGAAGCCCGGGCTGTTCTCCATGCTCGCATCGGCTTCCAGCGGGGGCGTGCCCGCCACGGCGCAGGTGCCCAGGCGCGAGGCGACCAGCCGCGGCACGGCCCCGGCCGCCACCAGCGCGCCGAGCAGCGTGCCCAGCGAGGCGCCGTCCGCGCCGTCGGCCACGAGCATCGCGATCTTGCGCGTGCGGATGCCGCCGTCGCCGGGGCGCGCCGTGAGCGACAGCGCAGGCGAGCGGTCGACCTCGGGCGTGGGCGGCGTTTCCATGGCGCGGGGCAGCGGCGCGGGCAGCGCCATGCCCAGGCCCTCGGCCACGCGTGCGGCGAGGTCGGGCGATGCGTTGTGCAGGCTGGCCACCACGCGCTCGCGCACGGCGGGCACCGTCACCTTCGACAGCTCGAAGCGGAAGGCGGCGGCGATGTGCGCCTGCTCCCACGGCGTCTGGCTCTCGAAGAACAACCGCGCCTGCGCGTAGTGCTCGGCAAACTTCACGGGCTTGGCGCGCACCTTGTCGCTGCTCTCCTTCGCGTCGAGCCGCCGCGCGATGCTCTCGAAGCCCTGCCCCGCGCCGGCCTGGAACGGGCAACCGCCGCCGAGCGAGTTGGGCTCGTAGGCCGAGCGCCCGCGGTGGATGGCCTGGCGGTGCATGCCGTCGCGCTGGTTGTTGTGCACGGGCGCGATCGGCGCATTGATCGGCAGCTCATGGAAGTTGGGACCACCCAGGCGCGAGATCTGCGTGTCGACGTACGAGTGGATGCGCCCGGCCAGCAGCGGGTCGTTGGTGAAGTCGATGCCGGGCACCACGTGCGCCGCGCAGAACGCGACCTGCTCGGTCTCGGCAAAGAAGTTGTCGGGGTTGCGGTTGAGCACCATGCGGCCCACGATCTGCACCGGCACGAGTTCCTCGGGCACGATCTTCGTCGCGTCGAGGACGTCGAAGCTGAACTGCTCGGCCTGCTCCTCCGTGAAGATCTGCAGGCCCAGTTCCCATTCGGGGTATTCGCCCGCGTCGATCGCCTCCCAGAGGTCGCGGCGGTGGTAGTCGGGGTCGGCGCCCGAGATCTTCACCGCCTCGTCCCACACCAGCGAGTGCGTGCCGAGCTTGGGTTGCCAGTGGAACTTCACGAGCACCGATTCGCCCGCCTCGTTGACGAGCCGGAAGGTGTGCACGCCAAAGCCCTGCATCGTGCGGTAGCTGCGCGGAATGGCGCGGTCGCTCATCTGCCACATCAGCATGTGGGTGCTCTCGGGCATGAGCGACACGAAGTCCCAGTAGGTGTCGTGCGCCGAGGCTGCCTGCGGCATCGCGTGGTGCGGCTCGGGCTTCACGGCGTGCACGAGGTCGGGGAACTTCATCGCATCCTGGATGAAGAACACCGGCATGTTGTTGCCCACGAGGTCCCAGTTGCCCTCGTCGGTGTAGAACTTGACGGCGAAGCCGCGCACGTCGCGCGCCGTGTCCTTGGAACCGCGCTCGCCGGCCACGGTCGAGAAGCGCACGAACACCGGCGTCACCTTGCCGGCCGCCTGGAACGGCGCGGCGCGCGTGTACTGCGTGAGCGGCTCGTAGCACTCGAAGAAACCGTGCGCGCCCGAGCCGCGCGCATGCACGATGCGCTCGGGAATGCGCTCATGGTCGAAGTGCGTGATCTTCTCGCGCAGGATGAAGTCTTCGAGCAGCACCGGCCCGCGCGCGCCGGCCTTGAGCGAATTCTGGTTGTCGGCAATGCGCACGCCCTGGTTGGTCGTGAGCGTCTGCCCGCCCGAATCGACGCGCACGCGGTCCAGCGTGTCGATGGTGGCGTTGGTGCCTGCCGGCGCCACCGTGCCGGTCTTGCCCGACGCGTTCGACTCCGACGGTGTGCTGCCCGTGGGCAGGCGCGACGGCGGCTGCGTGTGCAGTCCCACCGGCGGCACCGTGCCGTGCTCGAGCGGCTTGTTGGTGTTGGCCGGCATCGCCGCGGCCAGCATCTGCGTCTCGATCGCTTTCTGCGCGGGAATGTCGCCCTTGCCCGCGGCGGGCGGCGCGGCGTGTGCGGGGCCGCTGTCGGTGTTGCGGGCCGCGGCGCGGGCGGCATCGAGCGCGGCCGGGGCCGGCGCGCTGGCTTTGGGTGTCTTGGGCATGGTGGAAATTTCCGTGGGTGGGTTCGAGGAAAAAAAGCTCAACGTAGGGCGCGAAATCAGGCGGGCCTGTAGGACGCCGCAGGCAATTCGATGCCGTCCATTTCATCGATGCGGGCGAAGCGGTCGTCGTCGCCCAGGCCGGTGCGAAGGCCCAGGCGTTGGGCTAGGTGGGCGGCGTCGTAGGGCGCGTGCACCTTGATGTCGTTGTCGAAGTAGCAATACACGTCGCGCCGCCCGCGCCGTGCGGCGACCGAAGAGGCCAGCGCCGCATCGGCCACCTGGCGCCCGGCGCGCCAGGCCCGGATGCGCGCGGCCCAGCGGTCGAGCGCGGCATCGCCGTAGCCGCTGGCGTAGAGCTCCTTGTCGCCATGCAGGCGCAGGTAGACAAAGTCGGCCGTGAGGTCTTCGATGAGCGGCCACCGACCGGCCGTGTCGGCGACCACGAGCGCCACGCCATGGCGGCGCAGCAGCGCGATGAAGTCGGGGTCGACGAAGCTCGCGTGCCGCACCTCGACGGCATGGCGCACACGCAACCCGCGCGGCGCCTTCAGCACCGAGCGGCCGTTCAGCCGCTCGTCGTGCGCGCGCGCCAGCGCCATTGCCGAACGCGCGTCGTGCGGCAACAGCGACAGAAAGTCGTCCATGCGCTGCGCATCGAACCGCATGCGCGGCGGCAGCTGCCAGAGGATGGGGCCGAGCTTCTTTCCCAGCGCCAGCACGCCCGACGCCAAAAAGTTCGCGAGCGCCGTGCGCACGTCGTCCAGGTGCAGCATGTGCGTGATGTAGCGCGAGCCCTTGACCGCGAACACGAAGCCTTCAGGCGTCTCGTCGTGCCATGACCGGTAGGACGTGGGGCGCTGCAACGAATAGAACGACCCGTTGAGCTCGATGCTCGGCAGCATGCGCGAGGCGTAAGCGAGTTCTTTCTTCTGCGCCAGCCCGCGCGGATAGAAGCGGCCCCGCCACGGCGCGTAGCGCCAGCCGGAGATGCCGATGCGGACCTCGGCGCGCGGACGGGTGGCGCGTTCAGGCCGACTTGCCAACCTTGAACCTCGACAGGTCCAGATGCCCGCTGCGCCGCGCCACGAGCAGCCCCAACGCGGTCACGCCGACCATCGCCAGCGCCACGGTGTGGCCCGACACGGCGCGGCCCATGTCGAGCGCAATCTCGCCGCTGCGCGGGCGCACCAGTTGCAGGCGCCGCTTCGTCATCTGCATGCCGAGCTCGCCCAGCTGGTCGGCCAGCAGGCGCTCGGCCTCCGGCAGCACCAGCGTTTCCTCGTCGGCCACGTGGTGCATCACGTCGCGCATGAGGTCGGCCACGGTCTCGTCGTAGCCGGTGGTGTCGGGCTCCATCTGGCGCAGCTGCCCGATGAGGCGCCGCATCTCCTGGTGCTCCTCCAGCGACTTGGCGATGACGTCGTTCTGCGTCACCGCGCGCACCGCGGGATAGAAGATTTCTTCCTCGAGCTGCGCATGGACCTCGAGCGCGGTGCACAGCGTGTTGGCCAGCCCCTTCTTCACGCGCGACGGCGAATCGGGCCGGTACTGGTGGAAGGTGGACATCACGTGCGTGTGGTCCAGCCGGATCATGTTCGTGGCGCTCGGGAACAGCGGGGACAAGAGTTTTTTCGTCACAGGCAACCTCCTGGGTGGGGACAGGAAAGAAAAACAGAGGCCACCGTGAAACGCCGCGCGCGCTGCGTGCGTAGGAAAGCGTCGTGTCCCGATGGCAGTGCCGGGGAGCCGCTGCAACAAGTCGCCACACGCGGGAAGGCGCGGGAAGGCGCGGGAAGAAAAGCACTTTCCTGCAACCGTGCGCGGCGCCGTCCGACGGCGGCCCCGCACGGCGCGGGACGAACGTGGCAGCGTGTTCTGCAAGGAGCAAACCCGGAGTTCGCCATGGCCACAACCTCGAAAAAGAAAGCCCCGGCCCGCTTCAACGGCCGCATCCTCATGCTCGGTTTCGGCCTCATCGGCCAGGCCACCGCGCCACTGCTGTTGAAGCACTTCGGCATTTCTCCCGATCGCCTGCGGGTCGTGACGCGCAGCGAGGACCGCTCGGGCGTCGCGGCCAAACTGGGCATCGGGTTCACGGTGGCGCCCCTCGACGAAGGCAACCACGAGGCACTGCTCGCGCCGCTGCTCGCGCCGGGTGACTTCCTCTTGAACCTGTCGGTCAACGTGTCGAGCCTGGCGCTGATCCGCCTGTGCCGTGCGCGCGGCGCCTTCTACCTGGACACCTGCAACGAGCCCTGGCCGGGGCGGTACGACGACCCGTCGCTGCCGTTGTCGCGGCGCTCCAACTACAACCTGCGCGAAGAGGTGCTCGCGTACCGCCTCGACAAGCGCGACGGCCCCACGGCGGTGATCACCATGGGCGCCAACCCCGGGCTCGTGTCGGCGCTGGTCAAGCAGGCCCTGCTCGACATGGCGGCCGACCAGGCGCTGAAGGTTGAAATGCCCGGCAGCTACGAAGAGTGGGCCCGGCTCGCGCGGCAGCTCGGCATCCGCGTGATCCACATCGCCGAGCGCGACACCCAGACCGCGCGCGAGCGCAAGGCGCCGGGCGAGTTCGTCAACACCTGGTCGGTCGACGGCTTCGTCGACGAGGGCCTGCAGCCCGCCGAACTGGGCTGGGGCACCCACGAGCGCCACTGGCCGGCCGACGCCGCGCGCCACGGTTTCGGCAGCGACGCGGCCATCTACCTGCGCCGCCCCGGCGTCGGCACGCGCGTGCGCAGCTGGACACCGCTCGAAGGCCCCTACCACGGCTTCCTGGTGACGCATGCCGAATCGATCTCCATCGCCGACCACCTCACGCTGCGCGAGAACGGCGCCGTGGTGTACCGCCCGACCGTGCACTACGCCTACCACCCCTGCGACGACGCCGTGCTGTCGCTGCACGAAATGGCGGGCAAGAACTGGCAGCGCCAGCCGCGCCACCGCATCGTGCGCGAGGAGATCGTGCAGGGCATGGACGAACTGGGCGTGCTGCTCATGGGCAACGACAAGGGCGTGTACTGGTACGGCTCGCGCCTGACGATCGAACAGGCCCGCAAGCTCGCGCCCTTCAACAGCGCCACCAGCCTGCAGGTGGTGGCCGGCATCCTCGGCGGCATGGCCTGGGCCTTGCAGAACCCCGACGCCGGCGTGGTCGAGCCCGACGACCTCGACCACCGCGTGGTGCTCGAAGCCGCCCTGCCCTATCTCGGCGAGATGGCCGGCGTGTACGGCGCGTGGACGCCGCTGACCGACCGCAGCCCGCTGTTCGACGAGGCCACCGACCCGGACGACCCCTGGCAGTTCCTCAACTTCAGGGTGGGCTGACATGCTGCTGCAGAAAGAACTCGGCGTCGTCGAGAACTCGTACTACGAAGCCAGCGTGGCGCGGCCCGCCGTGAGCCCCGCGCTGGAGGGCACGGTGCAGGCCGACGTGTGCGTGGTGGGCGGCGGCTACGCGGGGCTCTCGGCGGCGCTGGAGCTGGCGCTGCGTGGCCATGCCGTGGTGCTGCTCGAGGCGCAGCGCGTGGGCTGGGGCGCCTCGGGGCGCAACGGCGGCCAGGCGATCGTGGGCTTCGGCTCCGACGGCGAGCGCGCCATCGAGCGCCAGCTGCCGCGCGAAGACGCCCGCCGCGCCTTCGCCATCACCGAGGAAGGCCTCGACCTGCTGCGCGACCGCATCGCCACGCATGCCATCGCCTGCGAGTGGCAGCCCGGCTACCTGAGCCTGTCGGTCAAGCCCTCGCGCACCAAGGCGCTGCGCCACTGGATGGACCATGTGGAGGCGCTGTACGGCTATCCGCTCGAATGGATACCGCCGGCGGACATCGGGCAGTGGGTGGCCAGCGCGCGTTTTCATGCGGGCGTGTTCGACACCCGCTCGGGCCACCTGCATCCGTTGAAGTACTGCCTGGGCCTGGCGGGCGCCGCGCGTGGGGCTGGCGTGCGCATGCACGAGAACTCGGTGGCCTACCTCATCGAGCGCGGCGACCGGCCGGTGGTGAAGACGGCCCAGGGCGAGGTGCATTGCAACTTCGTCGTGCTCGCCGGCAACGTGTACCTCGCGGAGTACGGCGACTCGCTCGCGCCGTCGATCTCGACGCGCATCATGCCGGTGGGTACCTACATGATCGCCACCGAGCCGCTGGGCGCGTCGCGTGCCGATGCGCTGCTGCGCCACCGCGCGGCCGCGTCCGACACCAACTTCGTGCTCGACTACTTCCGCGTGAGTGCCGACCACCGCCTGTTGTTCGGCGCGGGCGACAGCTACAGCGCGAGCACGCCGCGCCACCTCGTGCGCAAGATCCGGGCGAACCTGCTGAAGGTGTTTCCGCAGCTGTCGGACGTGGACATTCCCTTCGCCTGGGGCGGCTTCGCCGACATCACGATGAACCGCTCGCCGGACTTCGGCCGCATCGACGCCAACATCTACTACCTGCAGGGCTTCTCAGGCCACGGGCTGGTGACGAGCGGCATGGCCGGCAAGCTCGCGGCCGAAGCCATCGCGGGACAGGCCGAGCGCTTCGACCTGTTCGCGCGGCTCACGCACCGCGGCTTTCCCGGCGGCGCGCGGCTGCGCACGCCGGCCCTGGTGCTGGGCATGCTGTTCTTCCGGCTGCGCGACATGCTCTGACGCCGGCTATTTCTTGCGGGGGCGCGAGTTCGAACTGCCCGGCGGCGGTGCCGGCGAAGGCCGCGTTTCCTCCGGGTTGCGGCGGGTCAGGCCGCCCGTGGAAGAGTCGCCGCCCGGGCGCTCGGTGCGTCGCACCTCCGGCGGGCCCTTGCGCTCGTCGATCGGGTCCGACGTTCTTCCTGTGTCGACGGTGCGCGCCGGATTGGCCGGTGTCTTAGCCGCATTGCCTTGCGTGCTCGGCGCCACGGTGCCCTTGGGATTGCCCGTGGACGATCCCTGGGCATGGGCACCGCCCGCGGCGGCCAGGGCGACCAGCAGCGCGGCAAAAAGGGGCATCGTTCTGGGCATCGGTTCTCTCCTTGTGCGCAGGGAAGGCGTCGCGCGCTCAGGGCCGCGGCTTCGGTGGAGGCGGCGGCGTCTCCTCGTTGGTTTCGGTCTCCAGGTCCTCATGCAGGCCGAACGCATCCGAACCGTCGGCCTTCGTGGCCTCGACGTTCTTGCGCTTGCCGGCCATGCGCTCGGCGGGCGCGGGCTTCGACACCTCGCCCGACGTGTGCTTTCCCTTGTCCTTGGGCACGAAGGCTTCGCCGGCGCCGATGTTGTCGACCGTGCCGTCGGTCGTGGGGCGGCTGCCGTCGCCGCTGCCCAGCACGTGGTTGTCGCGCGTCATGACTGGCCCCTGCGCCGCGCGGGGTCGCTCGGCCCGTTGGTGCGCGACAGCTGCTCCGCCGGCGGGCCGAGTTGGCCGCTGTCGCCGCCCGCAGCCTGCGTGGTGCCGCCGTCGCGCACGCGGCTGCGGCCGGAAATGATTTCATCGTCGTCGAAGTTCAGCGGCGCCGTATCGGGCGTACCGCCGCTTTCGACGCGGGTGCGTGGCTTCGGCGGAGAACCCGTCGTGGGGGCGTCCTTCGGGGGTCGGTTCGGTGCCATGGTTCCGGTTCCTTCATCAACTCATTGAATTTGCTCGGCGCGTCAGGCGTTTCGGGGGCCTGCGCCGCGCGCCATCTCGATGGCGCCTTCCGCGAAGGCGACCAGTTCGTCGGTGAGCGGTGCACCGGGCGCCAGCACGCCGACGCGTTCGGCCAGCGCCTGCAGGCGGGCGCGCAGCGAATCGGCCTGCCCGGAAGCAGGCACGGGAATGTCGGTATCGAGATCAGCCATGGGTGTGGTCTCCTTGCTTCGATGCGGTGCTTCCTGTCGGTGTCGTGCAGGCCCGGTGTGGACCGCATTCATGCCCATGGTCGAAAGCTGTGCAGCCGTTCACTGCGCGGCGAGACCGCGCCCCGGTGCGAGTGCAGTCCTACGGCCCAGGCTCGGGCGCGGTTGCGTAGGAATTGCCAGCCGCGCACGCACGGCGTTTTCCTTCCCGACAACCGCCGCGCCGGGGACCGAATCCATCGCCTGGTCACCGCAATCACCGCAATCACCGCACCCACCACCGCACACGAGGGACTCCGCTCATGAAGCAATCGATCTGGAAACTCTATGGCTTCGCCTGGGTCACGGCAGGCTTCTTTCTCATCTCGCTCATCGGACACTGGGTGTTCGGCTGGTTCGCGTACGTGAACGAGCAGACGCAGTTCGGCCATCCGGTCGAGTTCAGCGGCTACATGGTCGAGATGCTGCGCGACACGCTGGAGAACTGGCAGTCGGAGTTCCTGCAGCTGCTGTGGCAGGTGGCGGGCCTGGCCTTCCTGCTGTACCTCGGTTCGCCGCAGTCGAAGGAAGGCGACGACCGGGTCGAAGCCAAGATCGATGCGATCCTGGCCGCGGTCGATCCGCAGAACGCCGACAAGCTCATCGACGAGATCGACCAGGAATACTGCGGCCGCCACACCGACCCGCGCTGGGCGGCGATGCGCAAGACCGGCAAGTGAGCCGCCCAGGCACGGCGTGCGCCGTGCGTGGGGGCGTGTGCGCCGCGCCGCCGTTACTTGCCCGCGGTGCGCGTGGCCAGTTCGCGCGCGTGCTTCAGGTGGCCCTGCACGATCGGCAGCATCTTGCCGGCGAGCGCCTTCAGGTCGGCATCCTTCGCCTCGGCCTGCGTCTTCTTCAGCAGCTTCTCGGTGGCCTCGTGGTCGCCCACGCCCGCCTGCTTCACGTAGCGGCTGTTGAACAGCTCGCCCGACAGCGCCTTGAACTCCAGCGCCACGGTCTTGTGCATCGGGCCCGGGCCGTCGGGCAGCTCGGTGCCCTTGGCCGACGCGAGCGTCTTCACGTCGGCCAGGCCCTTCGAGTGATCGTCGACCATCATCTGCGCGAACTTCCTGATCTCGGCGTTCGTGCTTTTATCGAGCGCGAGCTTGCCGGTCTCGACCTCGGCCATGTTGGCCTGGGCGATGTCCTTGAGCATCGAGGCATCGGCGGCCGCGAGCCGGTCGGCAGCCCACGCGGACGAGACGGACAGCAAGGAAAAAGCGACAGCGGCGGCGGCCGTGAGGCGGCGAGGGAAACGGTTCATTTGCGTGCTCCTTGGCGTGGATGAAGCGCCGCAGGCTCGCACGCACGGCGACGCGCGCGTTGTAGGAAAAGGATCAAAACCGCGTGCCATCATTTCTGTCGCGCGACCCACCGGGTTTTTCGTTTTTACCGGTCGAAATCGGGCACTTGTCTGACGGCGGCGCCGTGCCGATGCCGTAGGTTGGCTCGCATGTCCAACGATGTCGAGCCCACGGAGGTGACCATGCCGACAACCAGCAAGCGCCAGCCACAGACCCCGCAGCCGGACACATCCGGCAGCAGCAGCAACACCCCCCGCAGCGATGCGCCCGAACAGGCCGTGCCGCCCGCCTCCGACGGCAGCGGCACGCAGCAGGCGATGCAGGGGGACGCGGCCGACCCGGCCTCGCGCGAAGAGCGGGTGCGCCAGGCGGCCTACGACGCCTGGCTGCGCCGCGGCGGCGAGCCGGGCGACGAGGTGCAGGACTGGCTCGACGCCGAAGCGAAGGTCGACCGCCAGAAGGGCTGAAGACCGCCGAACTGCGCGCTAGTCCTTCGGCGTCAGCTGCCCCGCCGCGCCGCCGGCGGTCGAGTTGCCGGCCTTGCCGACCGACGCGCCTTCGCGCGTGGTCCGCGTCGGGGTCGGCCCTTCCTTCTTCGCGGGCGCAGGCTGCCGGGGCGCAACGGGCTTTGTCGTGCGGGATGGCGTGGTCATCGGGTGTGCTCCTTCCCGCCACTGCAGCGGGTCGGCCCGAGGGTGAACGCGCACGGCGCGCCCGGTGTCGGACGCCGCCGGATCGCGTCGGAAGTGGCCGCCCCGCGTGGCGCGCCGCCGACCGATGGTGCGCAGGCATGCCGATTGCCGGGGATTGCCGGGACAAGCGTGCTCTTTTCCTTTCCCTCGACCTTCATCACCCAGGCAGTCCGCATGAGAAAAAAGATCACAGCGCGAGACCTTCGCGCGGCCGAGTACTACCAGCTGCTCGAACGTCTGTCCCTCCGGCAATTGCCGGTGGTGTGCAGTGCGCCGGAAGACATCCACCGCATCCTGGCGCTGCGCAGCGCGTCGCTGCTGGAGGCGCTGACCGAGCCGCCGGAACTGCTGCGCACCGGCGAGCGGCGCATCGCACGCGCCGTGGTGACCGCCATCACCTCCGAAGGCCGCAACGCGCTCGCGCGCGGCAGCCGGCATGCGTCGTCCCCGCTGCGGGCGTCGTCGATGCAGCGCGCATGACCCGCTACGGCGACGAGGCCGGTGCCGCGGCCGGTGAAGCGGACCGTCATGCACGCATCGAGCGGCTCACGCGCACGCTCGCGCACCAGTGCGCCGACGAGTCGGTGGCGCGCGAGCAGGTCGATGTGTGGCTGGACGCCGTGCGCCTGGCGCTGCGCGACGGCGGCGCGCTGCCGCCGCCCGGCGCGCGCACGCACTGGCGCTCTTGCGTGGACAAGCTCGACGCAGCGCTGATCGCGCTGGAGTCGCTCACGCGCCGGCGCGCCAACTGAAGAAGGAAGCAGCGGCGCGTTTCGCGCCCGCTGTTTCTCTTCTTCAGAGCCGCCCGATCGCCGCCTTCAGTTCGTCGATCGACGCGGGCTTGGGCAGGTGCGCATCGAAGCCGGCTTCGAGCGCGCGGCGTGCATCCACGCGGCGGCCGTAGCCCGTCATCGCGATGGACGGCAGGTCGCGCGTGGCCTCCTGGCGCCGCACTTCGGCGATCAGCGCGAAGCCGTCCATGCCCGGCATGCCGAGGTCGGACACCAGCAGGTCGTAGCGCGCCTTCTGCAGCAGCACCAGCGCCTCCTCGCCGCTGGCCGCCGTGTCGACGGTGGCCCCTTCCAGCCGCAGCACCTCGGCAAAGGGCGCCAGGGCGTCGGCGTAGTCGTCCACCGCGAGCACGCGCCAGCCGCGCAGGTCGACGCCGGTGGGCGCCGCCTCGGGCGCCGCCGGCACGTCGGTGCCGACCTGCGGCAGCCACACGCTGAACTGCGCGCCGCGGCCGGCGCCCTCGGAGTGCGCTTGCGCACGCCCGCCGTGCGCCACGGCCAGCTCGTAGACCAGCGCCAGGCCGATGCCCAGGCCGCCGTTGGGCGGCGCGGTGCCCTGCGTGGCGTCCTGCGCCGCCTGGTTGAACATGCCGAACACATGCGGCAGGAAATCGGCCGCGATGCCGCAACCGGTGTCGGTGACGGTGAGCCGCGCAAAGCCGTCCTCGCCCGCGACGCGCACCGTGATGCGGCCGCCGTCAGGGGTGAACTTGGCGGCGTTGCTCAGCAGGTTCCATGCGATCTGCTCCACGCGCACGCGGTCGCCGTGACAGACCACGCCGTCCTCGCACTGCACGTCGAGCACGAGGGTCTTGCCCGGCACGTTCGCCACGGCGGCGCTGGCCGCCGTGCGCACCAGGTCGCCGAAATCGACCGCCACGCGGTTCAGCCGCAGCTTGCCGGTGCGGATGCGCGAGAGGTCGAGCAGGTCGTTGATGATGCGCGACTGGCTGCTCACCGCTCGCCGTATCGCATCGCCCAGGCGCTGCACCGACGGGTTCTCGGCGGTCAGCGGCAGGCGCATGAGCAGCTCGGCATTCATCTGGCATTCATCTGGATCAGGTTGAGCGGCTGCTTCAGTTCGTGCGACATCACGGCCAGGAAGCGGTCCTTGAGCTCGTTGGCCATCTGCGCATTGAGGCTGGCCTTCTTCTCCTTGACGAGCCGGTGCTCCTGGGCCAGCTCCTGCTGCTTGGTGCCCGTCATGTCGCGCGCGATCTTGGCGAAGCCGCCGCCCGCGCTTTCCTCGAGCAGCGTCATCACGCCGCTGCAGTAGAAGCGGCTGCCGTCCTTGCGCAGGTGCCAGCGCTCGTCCTCCGCCCGGCCGGTTTCGGCGGCAAGGCGCATCTCCTGTTCGGGCACGCCGTGCGCCTGGTCTTCCGGCGTGAAGATGGTGGCGATGGGCTGCTGCAGCATCTCGTCCTCGGCGTAGCCGAAGATGCGCTGGGCGCCGCGGTTCCAGGTCGTGATGCGCCCGGCCGTGTCGGTGGTGACGATCGCGAAATCGCGCGTGGTCGCGGCCACCAGGCGCAGGCGCTCCTCGCCGGCGCGCACGCGTTCCTCGGCCGCGCGCAGGTCGGTGATGTCGAAGAAGTTGAGGATCGCGCCCTCGATCTTGTCGTCCGCCGTGCGGTACGGAAGGATGCGCGCAATGTAGTGCCGCCCGTCGGTGCTGGTCACCTGCCGCTCGATCGTGCGCAGGTCCTTGAAGGCCGAGGCCGTGTCGTCGGCCAATTCGGCGTAGTCCAGGCGGCTCGTGATGTCGAACAGCGAACGGCCCAGGTCGGTCGGGATCAGGTTGAACAGCTTCGCGGCCTGCGGCGTGTAGCGCTTGACGTGCATGCCGCGGTTCACGAACACCGTGGCGATCTCGGACGACGAGATCAGGTTCTGCAGGTCGTCGTTGATGTGGCCGCGCTCCTCGACCTTCACCTTGAGCTCGTAGTTCACCGTCACGAGCTCTTCGTTCATCGACTGGAGTTCTTCCTTGCTGGTCTCCAGTTCCTCGGTGGCCGAGCGCAGCTCTTCGTTGATCGCCTGCAGCTCCTCGTTCGACGCCTTCAGCTCCTCGGTGGAAGTTTCGGAATGCTCGATGGTGTCCTGCAGGTGCATCTTGAGCTGGCGGATCTCGTCCTCGAGCTGGCCGATGAGCAGCGTGCGCGCCGAATCGTCCGACTCGCCGGTGCGCAGCGGCATGCTTTCTTCGACCTCGTCGAACACCACGAGGATGAGGCCGCTCTTGCCATCCTTGCTGTCGGGGTGCGGCGGCAGCGGACGCACCGTGATGTTCAGGAACACCTGCTTGCCGTCTTCCTGGCGCTGCACGATGCGCGTCTCGACGCTGCGCGCGGACTGCGAGGCCTTGAACAGCGCCGTGCGCAGCTCGATGCGGATGTCCGGGCGCACGTTGTTCAGCAGGTTGTTCGACGGCTCGCCGCTGGCGCGCTCGAGAAAGCGCCCGACCCCGTTCGACAGGTGCAGCACCTCGTGCTGGCTGTTGATCAGCACGCTCGGCGGCGAAAACTGCTCGATGGCGCGCTGGTGCATTTCGGCCGTGGCCGGCGCATCGCCCGTGCGCCGCAGCGCACCGCGCGGCGGCTCGGGCAGCACGCCGGGCGCGGACAGCACCGGCGACTCGCTGATCAGCGGCATGTGCCGCCCGTTCGGGAGCCCCGGATTCACGCGGAAGATCCGGTGCTTCTTGTCGACGGCCGTGAACAGGCTGCCCACCGCGTCCGTCGATTCCGAGGTGCCCATGAACAGGCAACCGCCCTCGCGCAAGGCGATGCGGAACATCTCGAGCACGTGCGCCTGCGCCGAGCGGTCCAGGTAGATCAGCAGGTTGCGGCAGCAGATGAGGTCCAGCCGCGAGAACGGCGGATCGCGCAACAGGTTGTGCAGTGCGAACAGCACCGGCTCGCGCACCGAGGCGGACACCCGGTACTGGCCCTGCTCGCCCACGAAGAACTGGCGCAGGCGCGCGGGCGTCATGTCCTGGGCGATGCCCTGCGCATAGATGCCCTTGCGCGCCACGGCGATGGCACGCTCGTCGATGTCGGTGGCAAAGACCTGGATCTCCAGCGGCTTGGCCTGCAGGTCGGCCTGCTCGCGCAGCAGCATGCTCAGCGAGTAGGCCTCTTCGCCGGTGGCGCAGCCCGCCACCCACACGCGCACCTGCTCGCCGGGCTGCTTGGCCTCGACGATGCGCCGGACGGCCTCGCGCTCGAGCGCCTCGAAGGCCTCGGGGTCGCGGAAGAAGTTGGTCACGCTGATCAGCATGTCCTGCAGCAGCAGCGGCGCCTCTTCGGCGTGCTCGCGCAGGAAGTCGCGGTACGACGGCAGGTCGGTCAGCCGGTTGACCTGCAGCCGGCGCTCGATGCGGCGCAGCACCGTCGCGCGCTTGTAGTGGCGGAAGTCGTGGCGCGTGTAGCCGCGCAGGTACGACATGATGTCCTGCAGGGCCTTTTCGGCATCTGCCGAGGCCATCGGCCCCGCCGCGTCGGACACGAGGCCGGCCGGCTCCTCGGCGTCGGGCATGCGGATGTGGCGCGCACTGCGCCAGATGTCCACCAGCCGCTGCGGCATGTCGACCGCGGGCAGTTCGACATCGACCTGCCCGGTGGCGATGGCCGCGCGCGGCATGCCGTCGTGCGCCGCGTCCTCGGGCGTCTGGGCCATGGCGATGCCGCCGTGCTCCTTCACGCTCGTGAGCCCCACGGCGCCGTCGCTGCCGGTGCCCGACATCACGATGCAGACCGCGCGCTCGCGGTGCACCTCGGCCAGGGTGCGAAAGAACAGGTCGATGGCGATGGGACGTCCGCCCGCCTGCCCGTTCGGCGCCACGCGCAGGTGGCCGTCGTTCATCAGCAGCGTGACGCCCGGCGGGATCACGTACACATGGTTGGCCTCGACCGGCATCGACTGGCTCACCGGCCGCACCGGCATGGCGGTGGCGCGCTGCAGGATCTCGGCCGCGCTGCTCTTGTGTGTGGGCGACAGGTGCAGGATGACCACGAAGGCCATGCCGGCGTCGGCCGGCATGCGTTCGAGGAACCGGATCACCGATTCCAGTCCGCCGGCCGAACCGCCGATGCCCACCACCGGGAACTTCAGGTGGCTGGGGACGAGGTTGGACGGCGCGGCAACGGCGGACGAAAGGGAAGCGGCGGGTCCTTGAGGGGGCATGAAGTCTCGCTGGCGGGGGAAAGCGATGTGTGCCGCTGGGCGGCCCGGAAGAGATGGATTTTGCCCGCTTCCACGCCCCCCGGGTGCCTCGCAGCCCCGCGCCGGCGCCCCACGCACCGCCAGCACGCGCCGTGGGTTTTGTCCGACGCCCGGACGCGCAAGCCACGCGCGCACGCGGCGCAGGAATCGCCCAAAGGTCGAAGGCCCCCGATCGACGATCGACCGCCCGCAGGAGCCGCCCGTGTCCCCCTTGTCCGCCGCCCATCCCACCCCGCCCACCTCACAGGCATCGCCATCGCCCGAGGGCCCCGCCGACGCCACGCCGCACCTGCTGCGCCAGGTGGTGGTGCTCACCGGCGCCTCCAGCGGCATCGGCCGCGCCACGGCCCTGGCCTTTGCCTCGCAGGGCGCCTCGCTCGTGCTGGCCGCGCGCAACCGCGAGGCGCTGCAGACGGTGGCCGCCGATTGCGAGCGGGCCGGCGCGCGCGTGCTCGTGGTGCCGACCGACGTGACCGATGCCGGGGCCGTGTCGGCGCTCGCGCAGGCGGCCATCACCCACTTCGGTCACGTGGACATGTGGATCAACAACGTGGGCGTCGGCGCCGTCGGCCGCTTCGAGGACACGCCGCTGGCCTCGCACCGCCGCGTGGTCGAAGCCAACCTGCTGGGCCACATGCACGGCGCGTACGCCGTCGTGCCGCACTTTCGCGCGCGCGGGCGCGGCACGCTGGTCCACATGATCTCGCTGGGCGGCTGGGTGGGCACGCCCTACGCCACCGCCTACACGGCGAGCAAGTTCGGCATTCGCGGGTTCTCCGAATCGCTGCGCGCGGAACTGGCGGACTGCCCCGGCATCCACGTCTGCGAGGTGTTCCCGACCTTCGTCGACTCGCCCGGCATGTCGCACGGCGCGAACTACAGCGGGCACCGCGTGGGGCCGCCGCCGCCGGTGGTGGACCCGCGCCGCGTGGCCGCCGCGCTGGTCGGGCTGGCCACACGGCCGCGCGCACGCACCTACATCGGCGCGCCGGCACGCCCCGGCATCCTGATGCACGCACTCGCGCCGAACCTGATGGCGCGCCTGCTCGGACGCGTGGGCAGCGCCGCCATGCGCCGCGCCCCGCCCGCCGAACGCAGCGACGGCAACCTGTTCGAGCCCTCGCGCGGCTGCGCCATCGACGGGGGCTTTCGCAAGAAGGCCGGGCCCGCGCGCGCGGTGTGGCTCGGCCTCGGCGCGCTCGGGGCCGTGGCGGCCACGCGTTACGTCCTCAGACACGCAAGGAGCACACGATGAAGCCAACCGACACCCCGACCCCCGACCCCGCCCGCGGCGGCCAGCGCGTGCAGCCGCCCGACGCGGTGAACGGCGAAGAACCCGCCGTCGCCCCCCGCGATGCGCAGGGCCTGCGCCGTGCGATGCGCGACGCCACCGGGCGCGATGCCCCGTCTCCCGAGGCCGACAGCCCCGACGCGCTGAAGCGGCGTGCCGCACGCGGCACGCCGCGCGAGAACGACGCCGGCGCCTGAACGGGCGGCAGCGGCCGTTCCGCTTTTTTCTTTTCACCGAACCCGACAGGACACGCCATGACAGACCCTCGCCAGGCCGGCGCGCAGCCGCCCTTTTCCACACCCGCCCAGCAGCCGCCGGGCCTCGAATCGAAGATGTCGCCGCCGCCCGATTTCGGCGAGCAGTCGTACGTGGGCAGCGGCAAGCTCCAGGGCAAGGCCGCGCTCATCACCGGCGGCGACAGCGGCATCGGCCGCGCGGTGGCGATCGCCTTTGCGCGCGAAGGCGCCGACGTGCTCATCTCGTACCTGCCCGAGGAAGAAGACGACGCGCGGGTCACGCGCGAATGGATCGAGCGCGCGGGCCGCCGCTGCGTGGCCGCGCCCGGCGACATCTGCGAGGAAGCGCATTGCCGCAAGCTCGTCGACCAGGCCTTCGATGCATTCGGCCGGCTCGACGTGCTCGTCAACAACGCGGCCTTCCAGATGAGCCACAAGTCGCTCGACGAGATCTCGGCCGAGGAACTCGACCGCACCTTCCGCACCAACGTCTACGCCAACTTTTTTCTCAGCAAGGCCGCCGCGGCCCGCATGAAACCCGGCGCCTCGATCATCAGCACGGCCTCGGTCAACGCCGACAAGCCGAACGCCACGCTGGTGGCCTACGCCGCCACCAAGGGGGCGATCCAGAACCTCTCGGGCGGCATGGCGCAGCTGCTCGCCGAGAAGGGCATCCGCGTGAACTGCGTGGCCCCGGGGCCGTTCTGGACGCCGCTCATTCCCTCCACGCTGCCGCCCGAGAAGGTCAAGGAGTTCGGCAAGCAGACGCCGATGCAGCGCCCCGGCCAGCCGGCGGAACTGCAGGCGGTGTACGTGCTGCTGGCCAGCGACCAGGCCAGCTACATCTCCGGCGCGACCATCCCGGTGACGGGCGGCGTGCCCTTCATCTGAGCGCGGCGACATGCACGCGCACCACCCCCTGGCGCGCGCCGCGTGGCTGGTGCTCGCGGCCGCGCTCGCGGCATGCGGGGAGCACCCGAGCCCCTCGAACGTGCAGGCGCCGGGCGCCGACAAGCGCCCCGGCACCGCCGTGCTCGAAACCGGCGCCGCCATGCTGCAGGACAAGCCGCCCCTGGACGCCCTCAACGCCTACCTCGACGGCTTTCATTTCTACAGCGGCCGCATCGACGCGCAGATGGAAGCGCACCACTACTGCGCCCTGCTCAACGACGAAGTGATCCAGTGCGTGATCTTCGACGGCAACCAGAAGTCGGCCAAGCTGATGGGCGTGGAGTACATCGTGAGCGAGCGCCTGTTCCGCACGCTGCCCGACGCCGAGAAGGCGCTGTGGCACAGCCACGTGCACGAGGTCAAGTCGGGCCAGCTCATCGCGCCCGGCATTCCCGACGCCGCCGAGCATGCGCTCATGAAGAAGCTGGTGGGTACCTACGGCAAGACCTTCCACACCTGGCACACCGACCAGCAGAAGGAACTGCCGCTGGGCACGCCGCAGCTCATGATGGGGTTCACGGCCGACGGCCAGGCGAACCCCGCCCTGGTGGACGCGCGCGACCGCCGCTTCGAGGTGCGCAGCGCCGACAAGCGCCGCGCGCGCGAGGACATCGCCGCGCCCGCGATCGTGCCCGGCGCCGACGCCTGGCAGCAGGGCAAGGCGCTGCAGCTGGCCGACCCGACGGCGGCGCCTCATGCGCATGCACCGACACCGGCGCCCGCCTCGGCGCCGCGCTGATCACCCCTCGTCGTCCTGCGGGCACGCGGCGTCGGCCATGTAGGCCTGCGCACGGTGGGTCAGGTGCTCGATGGCGTCGTCCGAGGCCTCGAGGTTCAGCGCCACCAGCACGCAGCGGCGCAGGCCGTTGCACGACACCTCCGCGCGCCCGTCGCAGGTGCCATTTGGTTTGAATTGCACTTCGATCTGGCAAGCCCACCCCTCGCCAAGATACACATGCACAGGCGCTTGATTCATGGGCAGGAAGCAGGGCAATCGGCGTGCCCGCGCGCCGCGTGTCGTCCGGGCTGCACGGCACCGGTCAACTTTGTCCGCGCCGGAAAAAATTGCAGCAAGACCGGTGCACGAGCGCCGAATATGCAGCGCAGGCCCCAGGGCCTGCAGAAGGCGCACGAGCGGCACACGCAGGGCACACGAAAGGCGCACAGCAGGCACACCGCGTGCAGGTGCTTGGCGCCATGTCCGCCGATCCGCCTGCCATGAACCCGACCTCGTCCCTGCGCCTTCCCGCTCCCCGCCTCGACCGCTGCGTGCACGATGCGCGCAACGCCCTCGCCGCCATCTCCGCCGCCACCGAAGTGCTCGAACGCGCCGACTCGCCGGAGCCCGTGCTGCACAAGGCCGGCGCGGTGGTCGCGCGGCAGGCGCGCGAACTCGCCGAGCGGCTGGGCGAACTCACGACCCACGCGCTGCAGGGCACCGCGCAGAGCGAGCGAGCGCTCGTGGTCTCGGACGACATGCACCTGCTGGCGCGCCTCGCAGGCCTGCTGTCGCATGCCGGCTACCGCCTCGACCTGGCGGTGAGCACCATCGCCGGCTACGAAACGCTGCTGCGCGAGCAGCCGGACCTGGCGGTGATCGACCTGCGCACCTCGGCCGGCGAAGCGCGTTCGCTGGCCCGGCTGGCGCGCGGCGCCGGTTTCGACGGGCGGTTGATCGCCATCGAGGATTCGGCGGCTACGCGAGGCCTGCCGCCCACCAGCAACGCCGCGGGTTTCGACGCGGTGCTCGCGCGCTCCTTCGAGCTGACGCTGCTGCGCGCCGCGATCCCCTCCGACTGAGGTGCGACGCGCTCGCCGCAGATCGGGCGTTCATCAGAGATCGGGCGGCAGCCGCACCTGCGCCGGATGCGCCTGTTCGTGCCGCGCTTGGCACTCGAGGCAGCGCGCGGCCGCGGGCTGCGCCTGCAGCCGCGCGTGCGGAATCTCCGCGCCGCATTCGATGCAGCGGCCGAACGCGCCGCTGTCCAGGCGCGCGCGGGCCGCGTCGATCTCGCGCAGCTCGGCCATGTCGCGCTCGGCCTCGGCATAGCGCAGGCCGTGGTGCAGCCGCTCCCCGGCGATGTCGACGCGGTCGCATGCGGGGGCGCGCGTCAGTTCGGTGGCGTCGCTGCGGCGCGCGTCCGGCAGCTCGGCGGCCACGGTGCGCAACTGCGACGCGAGCGCCGCCTCGCGCGCGTCGAGCGCGTCGCGCCAGTGCTGGCGTTCGGCGTCGGTGGTCGGGGGCAGGGTCATGGTCGCTTCCTCGGGTCTTGTCTTGAACTGGACGTCGGGCGTGACGGCGCGGACTCCTCACGCCTCGAAGCTCGCCGGGCTCGGCGCCTTCATCGTCAGGCTGCGCATGGCCAGGCTCACCGCGGCAAGCTCGTCGGCCTCGCGGTCGCAGCCGGCAGCCGCCTCGGGCTCGCTCGCACGCTGCGTCTCGGCCAGGCGCCGCAGGATGGCTTCCTTTTCCTGCAGCGCGCGCAGGCCGGTCCACAGCGCGGCGTCGGTCACCTGCTCCTGCGTCGCGGCCAGGCTGCGCAGGCTGAAGGCATGGCCGGTGTGGCAGCGATAGCGCACCGGCCGCTGGTCGTCCAGCTCGAACAGCACGCCGCCGCAGTCGGGGCAGCTGAAGGCCGAGGGCGTCGCGATCTCCTTCAGGCTTTCCATGGCGTTCCCCTCACGGCCCGCGGCGTGCTCGCGGCGCAGCGCGGGCGACGGGGCGTGGCCGTGCCGATGGCCGCTTGCGCCGGCTTCCGCACGGGCGGCCGCCAGCAGAACGCCCGCCATCTCCGACAGCGGCACCACGTGGTCGGCCCGCACCACCGACAGCGCGGCGCGCGGCATGCCGGGCTCGAAGGCGTCGGCCGGGTCCTGCACCACGGCCGTGCCGCCGCAGTCCTTGATGGCGCGCAGGCCGGCGCTGCCGTCGTCGAGCAGGCCCGTGAGCACCACGCCGATGGCACGCGCGCCCATCTCGAGCGCGGCGGAACGGAACAGGGGGTCGATGGCGGGGCGTGCATGGTGTTCCTTCGGTCCGCGGATCACGCGGATCACGCCGCCTTCGAGCAGCATGTGGTGATCGGGCGGCGCCACGTGGAGGGTGCCGGCGGCCGGCAGGTCGCCGTCGCGCGCCTGCACGGCGGGGTTCGGACCCCGGGCGCTGAGCAGCTGCGCGAGCTGGCTGCGGTGCGCGCCGATGTGCTGCACCAGGAAGATCGGCACCGGAAAATTCGCCGGCAGCGCCGCGGCGAGTTCGAGCATGGCGTACACGCCGCCCGAGGACGCGCCGATGAAGACAGCGCGGCCGGGCGGGTGAAGGGGATGGGCAGATGAGGTCATGGCCGGACGCAAAGTCGGTAGGGGTTGTGGGGCAAGCCGCATGCCTGCGCGCAGGGGCTGTTCGATCGTTCAGCCGCTCGGTGGCGCGCGCCGCGCGGCTTCGCGCTCGTGCAGCAGCCGCTGCAGGTCGGATGCCGTGACGGGCTTGGCCACATGCGCGTCGAAGCCGGCCGCGAGCGCCGCCGCCCGGTCGGCCGCCTGGCCCCAGCCGGTCGCTGCGATGAGCACCATGTCGCGGCCCCAAGGTTCGGCGCGGATGCGGCGCGCCACCTCGTGGCCGTCCAGCCCGGGCATGCCGATGTCGAGCACCGCCGCATCGGGGTGCAGCGCCTGCGCCGCGCGCAGCGCATCGATGCCGTTGTGCACGGTCTCCACGCTGAAGCCCGCCTTCGACAGCATCTGCCCCATGCCCCAGAGCGCGTCGACGTTGTCATCGGCCAGCAGCAGCCGCCGCACCCGCCCGGGCGCCGCGCCATCGCCGGCGGGTGCGTGCGGCACCGCGTCCGCCGTCGCCCGGGCCGCGGGGATGCGCACCGTGAAGCGGCTGCCTCGGCCAAGGCCCTCGCTCTCGCCCGTGACCGTGCCGCCGTGCAGTTCGACGAGGTTGCGCACCAGCGCCAGCCCCACGCCCAGGCCGCCCGCGGCGCGCTCGTGCGCGCGCTCGCTCTGCACGAACATCTCGAACATGGTCTGGATGGTGTCGGGGTCCATGCCGATGCCGTCGTCGGCCACCTCGAACACCGCGTTGCGCGCGTCGGCGTACACCGCGAGCCGGATGCGCCCGCCCGTGGGCGTGTACTTGGCGGCGTTCGACAGCAGGTTCGACAGCACCTGGGTGAGCCGCGTCGGGTCGGCGTCGAGCACGATCTCTTCCTCGGCGATGTGCAGCTCGAGCACGTGACGACCCTGTTCGATGAGCGGCCTGGCCGTCTCCAGCGCCGCATCCGCGATGGCCTGCGCCGTGATGCGCTCGGGCTTCAGCGCGAGGCGCCCCTGGCGCAGGCTGGCCACGTCGAGCAGTTCGCCGAGCATGACCTTCATGACCGCGGCCTGCCGGCGGATCACGCGCGCGGCGCGCACCTGGTCCTGCGTGGGCAGCAGCTCGGGCGCCAGCAGCTCGGCCGCGCCGCTGATGGAGGCCAGCGGGTTGCGCAGCTCGTGCGAGAGCACGGCCAGGAAGCGGTCCTTGGCGGCGTCGACCGTTTCCAGCGCGCGGCGCGCGGCCTCGTTGGCGCGCAGCGCCGAGAGCAGCTCGGCGCGGCCCTCTTCCAGCTCCTGCTGCGCGGCGCGCTGCTCGCTCTGGTCGCGCAGCACCTTCACGAGCCCGATCACCGCGCCGTCGCCACCGTGCATGCGCATGAGCGCGCCGCTGGCCCAGAAGCGCGAGCCGTCCTTGCGCTGGTGCAGCCGGTCGTCGGCCGCGCGACCCTCGGCCAGCGCGATGCGCGCCTCCTCGGCGGGCGCCTGGGCGGCGCGGTCTTCCTCGGTGAAGATCACGTCGGCCGGGCGGCCGAGGATCTCCTGCTCGCTGTAGCCCAGCAGGCGCTCGGCGCCGGCGTTCCAGCTCGTCACGCGGCGCGCCAGGTCGACCGAGAAGATGGCGTAGTCGACCGCGTTCTCCAGCATCAGGCGCATGCGCTCCTGGCTCTCGCGCAGCGCCGCTTCGGCCGCCTTGCGCTCGCTCACGTCGGTGCACACGATCAGCGCCGAGTCGGGCCGCCCGCCGCCGTCGGTGAGCACCGTCACGCTGGTGTGCAGCCAGATGACCGCGCCGTCCTTGCGCACGACCCGGTTCTCGGCCTGGAACGGCCGGCCGCGCGTGGCCAGCTGGCCGAACAGCTGCTGCGCGTCCGCCAGGTCGGCCGGGTGCACGAACTCGAGCACATGCCGGCCGACGAGTTCGTCGCCCTCGCCCCCCTCGCCGCCCACGAGCGCGCCGTAGCAGCTGTTGGCGAACGTGATCTCGCCGTCCAGCCGCAGCTGCGCCACGCCCACCGAGGCCTGGTTGACGATGGCGCTGAAGCGCGCCTGCGACTGGCGCAGCGACTCCTGCGCCGCCTTGCGCTCGGTGATGTCGACCAGCGTCAGCACCACGCCCGCGATCGCGTCCTCGACGGTGCGATAGGGCCGTGCGCGCGCCAGGTACCAGCGGCCCTGCGCATCGCCCACTTCGCGCTCGGACGGCTGCAGCGTGCGCAGCACGCCGCGCGCATCGTCCGTGAGCTCGGGGTAGTCCAGCCCGGTGACGAGGTCCGACAGCGGACGCCCCATGTCGCCCGCGATCAGCTTGAAAATTGCTGCCGCGCTCGGCGTGAAGCGCATCACGCGCAGCTCGCGGTCCAGGAACACGGTGGCGATCGCGGTCGCATCCATCAGGTTCAGGATGTCGCTGTTGGCATGGCCCAGGTCGTCGACCTTGTTCTTCAGCTCCTGGTTGACGGTGACCAGCTCCTCGTTGATCGACTGCAATTCTTCGCGGCTGGTGTCGAGCTCTTCGGCGGCCGCATGCAGTTCCTCGTTCATGGCGTGCAGCTCTTCGTTGCTCGCCTTGAGTTCCTCGGTCGAGACCTCGTACTGCTCCACCGTCTGGTCCAGGCGCGCCTTCAGGCGCTCGACCTCGCGCTCCAGGTGCCGCGCGACCGGCTCGGGCTGCAGGCGCGGCAGCACGGTGAAGGCGTCGCCGCTCGCGGGGCCCTGCGCCTGGCCGGGGGCGCGGGCGCCCTCCTCGCGGCGCAACAGCACCAGGAAGCAGCCGCCGAACGCCTCCACCGGCCGCACGCCGATCGCCACCGAGCGCTCGCCGCCGGCCACGCGCACGCGCACCGGCGCGATCTCCACCGGCTCGCCCCGCGCCTGGGCATGGTGCAGCGCCGTCTGCAGCTCGGCCTTCAGCGCGGGCACGATGGCGCGCAGCACGTTGCGCGAGGGCTCGCCGCCGCCGAAGTACAGGTACGGGGTGGCGGCGGGAGAGATGTGCAGCATCCCGTGGTCGGCGTCCACCAGGATCGACGGCGGCGCCAGCAGGTCGATCAGCTGCAGGTGCATCTCGGCCCAGGTCATGGTCCGCCCGACGCGCGGCGCGGGCAGCGCCGTGGCCGGCGGCACCGGCGCCGCGATCGCCACGCGCGGGATCACGGTCGGCGCGCGCAGCCCCCCGGGCGTACGGGGGCCCGCCGGCGCGCCCGGGGGCCGGGGCGCGGCGGGCTCGCCCGTGCGCACCTGGCGCCGCACGTAGAGGCGGTGCGCCTTGTCGACCAGCGCGAACAGGCCGCCGCGCCCGTCCGCCGCTTCGGAGGCGCCCAGGAACAGCGGCGCGCCCGGCTGCATCGCGAAGTGCAGCGTCTGGAGCACGCGCGCCTGCGCGTCGCGGTTCAGGTAGATGAGCAGGTTGCGGCAGGTCGCCAGGTCGATGCGCGAGAACGGGGCGTCGCGCAGCACGTCGTGCACGGCGAACAGCACCCGCTCGCGCAGTTCGCGGCGCACGCGCAGGCCGCGCGGCTCGCGCACGAAGAACCGCCGCATGCGCTCTTCGCCCAGGTCGGCCTCGGCCGCCAGCGGGTAGATGCCGTCGCGCGCGGTGCGCACGGCGTCCTCGTCCAGGTCGGTCGCGAAGACCTGGAAGGCCGGCGGGTGCTCCAGCGTGCGCGCATGCTCGCTGAGCAGCATGGCGACCGAGTAGGCCTCTTCGCCGGTGGCGCAGGCCACGACCCACACGCGCAGCGTGTCGTTCGGGCCCTTGTGGCGAAAGAGCTCGGGCACCCGCGCGGCCAGCGCGTCGAAGCTGTCGGCGTCGCGGAAGAAGTTGGTCACGCTGACCAGCATGTCGTGCAGCAGCGCGCCGGCCTCGCCCGGCCGGGTGCGCAGGCAATCGAGATAGGCCGGCAGGTCGCCCACGCCGTTCACCTGCATGCGCCGGCCGATGCGCCGCAGCACGGTGGCGCGCTTGTAGTCGCCGAAGTCGCGGCCCGTGCGGTTGCGCACGAAGGCCAGCACCTCGCCAAAGGCGGCCTCGCCGGCGTCGGGCGGCGCGGGCAGCTGCTCGGGCGGCAGGCGCAGCTGGCGCTCGATGCGGTGGTAGGCGCCGATGCGCGCGCCCATCTCGCGCACCGGCAGCACCCAGTCGACCATGCCGGTCGCGACGGCCGCGTTCGCCATGCCGGCCTCAGCCGACTCGCGCGGGTCCTGCGCGATGGTCAGCCCGCCGCGCTCCTTCATGCGCTTGATGCCCAGCGCCCCGTCGCCGTCGGTCCCCGACAGCACCACCGCCGTCGCATGCGGGCCGTGCGAATCGGCCAGCGTGCGAAAGAACAGGTCGACCGGCAGGTGCCGCGCACGGGCCGGCGGTGCGGGCGCCGGCTCGATCAGGTTGCCGCGCATGTGGGGCGACCTGCCGGGCGGCAGCAGGTGCACGGTGTCGGGCGCCAGGCGCAGCGGCGCATCGACCGGCACCACCGGCAGCGGCGACGACGCGCGCAGCCGCTGCAGGAGCCCGGCGAGCGCATCCCCGCCGGCTTGGCCGATCTCGCCGGTGTTGCCCGTTTCGGGCAGGTTCAGCACGGCGACGAAGGCCAGGCCCGCGTCCGGCGCCACGCCCTCGAGGAACGCGCACAGCGCCTCGACGCTGCCCGCCGCGCCGCCCAGCCCGACCACGGGCAGCAGGCCGTAGCCGAACGACGGCACCGCGTCGTCGAGCTGGCCGGCCGTTTCTTCTTCGGCGCTGTCGGGCGTGGAATCGTTCAATGCCATCCCTTGTGTGAGGCCCGCAGGCGCAACGCCGCGACGGCTACTGCTGGTATTCCTTGAGCCGGTTGTAGAGGGTCTTCATGCTGATGCCCAGCAGCGCGGCGGTGCGTTCCCTGTGGCCGCCGCAGCGCGCGTAGGTGGCCAGGATGAGCTGGCGCTCCACGTCGGCCAGCGGCGACCCGATCTCGACCACGAGCTGGCCGCTCCCCGGCCCGGACGGCGACAGCGGCCGATCGAGTCCGAGGGACGTCAGGGCCGTGGAAACCACGGCGGCCACCGGGTTGCCGCCGCCCGCCGGCGCGGCGGCCGCGCGCACCACCGGTTCATGCGCGGGCGCGTGCAGGGGCAGCCATTCCTCGTCGATCCCGGCGCCGCTGGCCATCACCCAGGCGCGCTGCAGCACGTTGCGCAGTTCGCGCACGTTGCCGGGCCAGTGCCACGCCGCGAGCCGCGCCAGCGCGCCGGCGCTGAGGTGCTTGGCGCCCCCGCCTTCCTGGCGCGCCATCTCCTGCAGGACATGGTGCGTGATGAGCGCCACGTCGTCGCCGCGCTCGCGCAGCGGCGGCAGGCCGATCGGGAACACGTTGAGGCGGTAGAGCAGGTCTTCGCGCATGCGGCCATCGGCCACCGCGGCGGCGGCGTCGCGGTTGGTGGCCGCGATCACGCGCACGTCGGTCTGCTGCACCTGCGTGGAGCCCACGCGCATGAAGGTGCCGGTCTCGAGCACGCGCAGCAGTTTCACCTGCAGCTGCGGCGGCATCTCGGTCACCTCGTCCAGGAACAGCGTGCCGCCGTGCGCGCGCTCGAAGAAGCCCTGGTGCTGGCGCTCGGCGCCGGTGAAGCTGCCGCGCTCGTGGCCGAAGATCTCGCTTTCGATGAGGTGCGGCGACAGCGCGCCGCAGTTCACGGCCAGGAACGGCTGGTCGCGCCGGCGGCTCATGTCGTGCACCGCGCGCGCCACCAGTTCCTTGCCCGTGCCGCTCTCGCCGTGGATGAAGACGGTGACGGCGGTGCGCGCCACGCGCGAGATCTGCCGGTACACGCGCTGCATTTCCTGCGAACGCCCGATGAGCGGACCGAAGCGGCCGGTCTCGCGCCACTGCTCCTCGACCTCGTCGAACTCGGCGCGCAGCTGCGACGGCGCGATGAGCCGCGACAGCAGGCCCTTCAGGTGCTGCGGGTTGATGGGCTTGACCAGGTAGTCGGCCGCGCCCAGCCGCATGCCGCGGATCGAGGTCTCCAGGCTGGCCTGGCCGGTCATGAGCACCAGCACGGTGTCGTTGAGCGCTTCGTTGCGCTCGTCGAGCAGCGCCAGGCCGTCGCCGTCAGGCAGGTGCAGGTCGAGCAGCAACAGGTCGGGCCGCTGCATCGCCATGAGGCGTCGGGCCGCGGCCATCGAATGCGCGCACATCACCGAATGGCCCTCGCGCGCGACGAGGGCGGCCATCATGCGGGCGGAATCTTCGTCGTCTTCGACGATCAATGCATGCGCCAAAACGGCTCCCGAACGGGGGCGCGTGGACCCGCGCCTTTGAGGCTCCCTGGTGTTTCGTATGGTTGCGTTTGCGGGTGACGGCGGCCGACGGTTCAGCCGTTGAACTCGCGTGAGAATTCATGCACTTGCTGTGTCAGCGTATTCATACGCGCGATCTGGCGGCCCAGCACCTGCATCGCCTCCTGCCGCAGGGCCGGGTCGTCGGTGGTGCGCATGAGGTCCAGTGCCACGGCCATCGCGCCGACGGGCGCGCGCAGGTCGTGGTCGAGCTGGCGTGCCGCCTGCGCCTGGCGCGCCGCCCGCGCGCGCAGTTCGGCCAGCTGCTGCTCGGCCCGCGGTGCACGCGCCGCCCCGCCCTGGCGCCGCAGCCCGGCGCCCAGCGCCACGCCCACGATGCCCGCGAAGGCGCCTGCGAGCACGCCCGCCGTCCATGGCCTGGCGGCGGCACGGTGCCGGCGGGTTCGAGGAATGTTCTCCATGCCGCCGAGTGTCTGCCAATGCGGCCGCGTTGTCTGCCCCCGGGGCGCTGGCAAGGGGTCGGCAAGTTTTACCGCAAGCCGTTCCGGTACCGGCGGCGCGGGTCGCCGCGGCGCGAACTTTCAGCCTCCTGGCGACCGGTTTTCGGGGTTTTCGGGCTGGCACGACCATTGCGCGCGAGCCGCGCATGAACCCGTCCATCGCCCTGCAGGCGCGCCAGGCGCAAACCCTCATCTTCTCGCCGCGGCTGCAGCAGGCCGTGCGGCTGCTGCAGCTCTCGTCGCAGGACTACGCGCAGGCGCTGCGCGAGGCGGCCGAGCTGAACCCCTTCCTCGAGGTCGACGAACCCGCCGGGGCCGTGGCGCCGGACGGCACGGCGCAGCCGTCCACCGCGCGCGTGGACGCCGATGTGGAACCCGCCGAAGCCGGCGGCGCGTTCGAGCGCATCACCGCCGCGCCGCCGACCGGCACGCGGCACCTGTCGCACGACGAAAGCGCCGACCTGATGAAGCGCGTGGCGCTGCCGGCGTCGCTCTCGGCGCACCTGCGCGCGCAGGTCGGCGTGCTGCGGCTCACCGAGCGCGAGGCGGCGCTGGCGCAGGCGGTGGTCGAGGCGCTGGACGACGACGGCTACCTGCGGATCTCGCTCGACGACATTGCGCTCGCACTGGGCGAAGACCCTGACGACATGCGGGACGAACTGCGCACCGCACTGCGCCGCGTGCAGGCGCTCGACCCCGCCGGGGTGGGTGCGCGCAGCGTGTCCGAGTGCCTGTGCCTGCAGCTCGACGCGATCTCGCCGGCGTCGGTGCGCGCGCTGGCGCAGCGCATTCTCGAAACCCACATCGAGCTGCTCGCCGCGCAGGACCTGCGCGCCATCGCCCACGCGCTCGGCACGCCGCTCGCCGCGGTGCAGTGCGCGGCCTACGCCATCCGGCGGCTGAACCCGCGACCGGGCTGGTGCCATGGCGAGACCGGCGCGCGCATCGTGGTCGCCGACGTCATGGTGAAGAAGGTGCGCGGCAGCTGGCGCACGTCGCTCAATGCCCATGCGCTGCCCCGCGTGCGGCTGAACACCGCCTGCGCGAACCTGCTCGACACGCGCCGCAACGCCTGCGTGGGTCCGCTGAAGACCTACCTGGAACAGGCGCGCTGGATGGTGGAGACGGTGGCGCAGCGCACCAGCACCATCCTCGAGGTGGCGCGCGCCATCGTCGCGCGCCAGCAGATGTTCCTGGAGCACGGCCCGCTGGCCATGAAGCCGCTGGGGCTGAAGGAAATCGCCGATGCGGTGGGCGTGCATGCCTCGACCGTCTCGCGCACGGTGCACAACAAGTACATCGCCACGCCCGCGGGCGTGTTCGAGCTGCAGTACTTCTTCTCGCGCGGCCTGCAGCACTCGGCCGGCGGCGCGAGCGCGCCGGTGGCGGTGCAGCAGCTGATCCGCGAGCTGATCGCGGTGGAGCCACCCGGCGCACCGCTGAGCGACGCTGCGCTGGCGCGGCAACTGGCGCAGCAGGGCTTTCGCATCGCGCGGCGCACCATCACCAAGTACCGCCAGACGCTGGACATCGACCCGGTGGAGCGCCGCCGCGCGCGCAGTGCCAGGCTCGCGGCCGCGGCCTGAGTTCACTGCCGCCTCAGGGCGCGTCGGTGCCGGGCTCCTCGATGCGGTCGAGCACGCGCCCGGGCGAGACGTTGCGGGCGCAGCTCGCCGAGTTGAAGGTCGTCGGTGGCCAGCGTCCCTCCCGCGCGACACGCGCGCACCGAAGGCGTTCCCTCCTACACAGGGCGTGCGCCAGGCTGGCTACCTTGGCCAAGGCCATCGCATCTCGCAGGAGCATCCATGAACAAGCGCACCACCGACGGCGCCGCGGCGACGGGCTCGCCGCCGTCACAGGACACCACCACCGACACCACCACCGCCCCCACCACGCAGCCATCGACCCGAAGCAACGAGCCCGTGGGCCCGAACGACGGTCCCGCGCTCACCCAGCGCGTCGCGTCCGACGCCTCGCGGGTGCGCGAAGCGGCCACCGGCCCGGCGCGCCGGGCCGCAAGCCCGCCCTCCGGCGAACACGGCGGCAAGGAAGCGCCGCCCCGCAAGCCATGAGCGGGCTTCGCATGGCCTGCGGGCGCCCATGAGCGAGCGCAGCGACAGCGCCTTCCTGGCATGGAAAGAAGCGCACTGCAGGGCATCGGAGGCCGACTTCCGCATGGGCCTGCACCAGCACCTCGCGCGCACCGCCGCGCAGCGCGAAGCGGAGGCGCAGGAAGTGCAGCGCCTGAAGCGGCTCGCCTCTGAAAAACTCCAGCGCTTCCTGGAAGAGAGCCGCGCAGCCTGCGGCTAGGACGCCGGGAGCGCGAGGGCGCCCGCGGCGTCCTCGTCCCTGCTCAGCCGACCTCGACGTGGATGCGTCGCGGCTTGGCGTGCTCGGCCTTCGGAATGCGCAGCTTCAACACGCCCTGCGCCAGTTCGGCGGACACCTTTTCGGTGTCCAGTTCCTTGCTGAGCGTGAAGACACGGCGAAAGCGGCCGAGGCCCACTTCGGTGTGGCTGGTCTTCAGGTCGTCCGGCACGCTCAGGCCCGACTCCGCGTCGATGGTCAGGGTCTCGGCCTCGACATGGAGATTGAGCTTGTCGCGCGACACGCCGGGCAGGTCGGCGTAGAGCGTGATGCCCCCGGCGTCTTCCACCACGTCGACGGGCGGCGTGAGGGCCGCGCCCTGGTAACGCGGCGGCTGGCGGGAGTCCGTGTGCGTTGGCGCACCCGGCGATGCGGTCTGTACGTCATTGCGCATGATGTTCGTCTCCTTGGTTCACTGGACAGCGATACGGCGCGGCTGCGCCGAGGCCCGGCGGCGCACCGTGATGCGCAGCACGCCGTCGCGCAGCCTGGCTTCGACGGCCTCGGGGTCGGCGTCGTCCGGCAGCGTGAGCACGCGGCGGAACGCGCCCTCGAAGCGCTCGTTGATGTGCACGGCCGCCTTGGCCTGCGCATCGGGCAGCTGGCTCTTGCGCTCGCCCGCGATGGTCATCAGCCCGCGCTCCAGGCTGATCTCCAGCGTGGCCGGATCGACACCGGGGGCAAAGGCAAAGATCTCCAGCGCCTGGGGCGTGGCGCCCACATTCAGCGCGGGAAAGCCGTTGCTGCCATGGCCGCGGATGGTGGGCGACAGATCGAACGCCTGCTGCATGTCGCGTTGCAGGCGGTCCATTTCGGCCAGCATGTCGCGAGGGAAGAAAGATCGGTACATGGGAAACCTCCTGTCAAAGCTGAACAGAACACCCGCCCGCCTCACTGGGGCAGGCCGTGCGTGCGCCTCGATGACGCGCCTTCGCCGCTGTTCGCGCGGTGCTGCGCAAACAGCCGCGACGACCGCTGTCGCCAGCGCGCGGGGCGAGGTTCGGGGTAGGAGAATTTCGCCAGCTCCTCGCGCCCCTTCTGCGTAATGGCGAGCACCTGGGCTGCCGACGCGGCGCCGGACAGCGTGAGCGCATTGGAGGGCGCGGGCACCAGGGCGACAACGAGTCCGGCGGCGCGAAGCAGCCGCACCTGATCGATGTCCTCGGTGCGATAGAACGACACAGGCAAGCGAGAGCCGGCGATTTGCTTGAGCAAGTTCATGGCCATGAAATACCTCCTTTTCGGTTGACCAATTTCCGACGGAAGTGAACATAGGAGCCTTCGCCGCGCATTTCAAGAGGCGGCGGCCGCGTGACTTTCAACCTGCAATGCGGCGGCATTCTGAACGCTGATTTCTTACACGCGAAGACGCGGGGCACTTCTTGGGCACCCGCCGGGCACTCCTCAGGCCGCAACACCCTCCGTTCTCCTACTGCGCCTGCCGGTGGTGCGTGATACGCAGCATCCTCGGTCCCACGCATTCGAGAACTTCGCCCCAGGAGCCCCCGACATGGACAGTCCCACGCCCCCCTTGATCTCGCGACGCGACGCCCTCATCGCCGGCGCCGCCACCGCCGCGGCGGTGTCGTCATCCGTGCCCGGCACGGCCGCCGCCCAGCCCGCCCCCCTGGCCACCGCAGGCCCGCAGTTGAAGGTGTCGCTGACCGTCAACGGCCAGCCGCATGCCCTTCAGCTCGACACGCGAACCACCCTGCTCGACGCCCTGCGCGAGCACCTGAACCTCACCGGCACCAAGAAGGGCTGCGACCACGGCCAGTGCGGCGCCTGCACCGTCATTGCCGACGGCCGGCGCATCAATGCCTGCCTGACGCTCGCCGTGATGCACGACGGCGGCCAGGTCACGACCATCGAAGGGCTCGGCACGCCGCAGCACATGCACCCGCTGCAGGCGGCCTTCGTGAAGCACGACGGCTACCAGTGCGGCTATTGCACGCCGGGCCAGATCTGTTCTGCGGTGGGCGTGATCGACGAGGTGAAGCGCGGCATTCCCAGCCACGTGAGCGCCGACCTCAACGCCCGGCCGCTGCTGTCGGCCGACGAGCTGCGCGAGCGCATGAGCGGCAACATCTGCCGCTGCGGCGCATACACCAACATCGTCGACGCCATCACCGAAGTGGCCGGGAGCCGCGCATGAAGCCCTTCACCTACGAACGCGCGCAGTCGCCCGCGCAGGCCGCGGCCGCCGTCGCGCGCAACCCGGGCGCCAAGTTCATCGCCGGCGGCACCAACCTGTTGGACCTGATGAAGCTGCAGATCGAGGCGCCCACGCACCTGGTCGACGTGAACGGCCTGGCGCTCGACGCCATCGCGCCCACGGCCGAGGGCGGCCTGCGCATCGGCGCGCTGGTGCGCAACACCGACCTGGCCGCCGACGCGCGGGTGCGGCGCGACTACGGCGTGCTGTCGCGCGCGCTGCTGGCCGGCGCCTCGGGCCAGTTGCGCAACAAGGCGACCACGGCGGGCAACCTGCTGCAGCGCACGCGCTGCCCCTACTTCTACGACACCGACCAGCCCTGCAACAAGCGCCAGCCCGGCAGCGGCTGCAGCGCCATCGGCGGCATCACGCGCCAGCACGCGGTGATCGGCAGCAGCGCCGCGTGCATCGCGACGAACCCGAGCGACATGGCGGTGGCGATGCGCGTGCTCGACGCGTCGGTCGAAACCGTGCGCCCCGACGGGCAGGCCCGCGTGATCCCGATCGCCGATTTCCATCGCCTGCCCGGTGACACGCCGCACATCGAGACCGTGCTGCAGCGCGACGAGCTGATCACCGGCGTCACGCTGCCCCGGCCCGTCGGCGGCACGCACGTGTATCGCAAGGTGCGCGACCGCGCCTCGTATGCGTTTGCGCTGGTATCGGTCGCGGCGATCGTGCAGCGCGACGGCTCGGGCCGCGTGGCGCTGGGCGGCGTGGCGCACAAGCCCTGGCGCATCGAGGCCGCGGAGGCGGCGCTGCCGCAAGGCGCGAAGGCCGTGGCCGCGCAGCTGCTGGCCGGCGCACAGCCGACCCATGACAACGCCTTCAAGCTGCCACTGGCCGAGCGCGCGCTGGCCGGGGCGCTGCTGCAAGCGAGGAGCCGCGCATGAAATTCGACACCCCCGCCACCACCAACCCCATCGACCAGCTCAAGGTCATCGGCAAGCCGACCGACCGCATCGACGGCCCGGCCAAGACCACGGGCACCGCGCGCTACGCCTACGAACGTCACGCCGAGGTGCCCGATGCGCTCTACGGCGTCGTGGTCGGCGCCGGCATCGCCAAGGGCCGCATCGCCTCGATGGACCTGAACGCCGCGCGCGCAGCACCGGGCGTGCGCGCCATCGTCACGGCGCGCAATGCCGGCACGCTCGCCAAGGGCGACTTCAACACCGCCAAGCTGCTGGGCGGCCCCGAGATCGACCACTACCACCAGGCCGTGGCGCTCGTGGTGGCCGACACCTTCGAGCAGGCGCGCGCCGCCGCGCAGCTGGTGCGCATCGACTACACGCGCGCGCCCGGCCGCTTCGACCTCGCAGCGGAAAGGGGCGCGGCGCAGCTGCCCGAGCCCACGCCCTTCGCCGGTCCGCCGGAAACGAAGACGGGTGATTTTTCGGGCGCGTTCGCCGCCGCGCCCGTGCAGCTGGACGCGACCTACACCACGCCCGACGAGTCGCACGCGATGATGGAACCGCACGCGTCCATCGCGCAGTGGCACGGCGACAAGCTCACGATCTGGACCTCGAACCAGATGATCGCCTGGGGCGTCGGCGACGTGGCCAAGACGCTCGGCATCCCGAAGGCCAACGTGCGCCTGGTCTCGCCTTTCGTGGGCGGCGGCTTCGGCGGCAAGCTGTTCGTGCGCGCCGATGCGCTGCTTGCCGCGCTGGGCGCACGCGAGGCGAAGCGCCCCGTGAAGGTCGCGCTGCAACGGCCGCTGATGATGAACAACACCACGCACCGACCGGCCACCATCCAGCGCATCCGCATCGGCGCCACGCGCGACGGCAAGATCACCGCCATCGCGCACGAAGGCTGGTCGGGCGACCTGCCAGGCGGGCAGGCGGAAACGGCCGTCAACCAGACACGCCTGCTGTACGCTGGCGCCAACCGCCTGACGACCACGCGGCTCGCCGTGCTCGACCTGCCCGAAGGCAACGCCATGCGCGCGCCCGGCGAAGCGCCCGGCATGATGGCGCTGGAGATCGCCATGGACGAGATGGCGCACAAGCTCGGGCTCGACCCCGTCGAGTTCCGCGTGCGCAACGACACGCAGGTCGACCCCGAAAAACCGGAACGCCCCTACTCCCAGCGCCGCCTGATCGAATGCCTGCGCACCGGCGCCGAGCGCTTCGGCTGGAACCGGCGCATCGCCACGCCAGCGCAGCAGCGCGACGGACGCTGGCTCGTCGGCATGGGCATGGCCGCGGCCTTCCGCAACAACCTGCTGACGAAATCGGCCGCGCGCGTGCGGCTGGACAGCCGCGGCATCGTCACGGTCGAAACCGACATGACCGACATCGGCACAGGCACCTACACCATCATTGCGCAGACCGCCGCCGAAACCATGGGCGTGCCGCTCGACAAGGTGCAGGTGCGGCTCGGCGACTCGGCCTACCCCGTGTCGGCCGGCTCCGGCGGGCAATGGGGCGCCAACAACTCGACGGCGGGCGTCTACGCCGCGTGCATGAAACTGCGCGAGGCCATCGCGCAGAAGCTGGGCATGGCGGCGACCGACGCGCAGTTCTCCAACCGCATGGTGCATGCCGGCGGACGCCCCGTGCCGCTGGCCGAAGCCGCGGGTGCGAACGGCCTCGTCGCCGAAGACGGCATCGAATACGGCGACCTCGACAAGAAGTACCAGCAGTCCACCTTCGGCGCGCATTTCGTCGAAGTGGGCGTCGATGCCGTCACCGGCGAGATCCGCGTGCGGCGCATGCTGGCCGTGTGCGCGGCCGGGCGCATCCTGAACCCCAAGTCGGCGCGCAGCCAGGTGATCGGCGCCATGACGATGGGTGTCGGCGGCGCGCTCATGGAAGAGCTGGCACTGGACAAGCGGCATGGCTTCTTCGTCAACCACGACCTTGCGGGCTACGAAGTGCCCGTGCATGCCGACATTCCGCACCAGGACGTGATCTTCCTGGACGAGACCGACCCGATCTCGTCGCCGATGAAGGCCAAGGGCGTGGGCGAACTCGGCATGTGCGGCGTCGCGGCCGCGGTGGCCAATGCGGTCTACAACGCCACAGGCGTGCGGGTGCGCGACTACCCGATCACCCTCGACAAGCTGCTGGAAGGCCTGCCGCCGGTGGCGTGAGCGAAGCAAAAAGGATGAAAGCAGCGGCGACGCGGCGACTCAGAACCGCGTTTCCGCGCGCAGCCTGAACTCCTCGTCCGCGCTGCCCTCGTCGTCCGCGAAGGCGATTCGCAGCCGCGCCTGTTCGTGCCGCAGCGCCAGCTCGCAGCGCCGCTCGAGCGCGGCGGCATCGCCCGGCGCCGCCTCCCCCGCGTCGATCAGGAACTGCGACTCTTCATGGGTGAGCCCGTGAAGGATTTCCTCGCTGCGGGAGTTGATGGCGAGCAGCCCATCCGCCAGAAGACGCGCCCGCCGGTCGTTCGGAATGCGAAGTGCCTGCATGAAGGAACTCCTTTCGAAAAAATTCTTGTGTCGTCGCCTCCACGATGGCGCGGCGGGTGAGCGGGCATGTAGGCAGGCACCGCGACTTGCGCGCGGGGGAAAGCCAGTGTGTGGATCGATGCGTCGGCGAGGTGTGGGTGACAGGGCCGGCGGCGGTGCGATCGCGCTGGTGTTCTTCAGGAATTTCCTTCGAACGCATGCCTCTGCCGAAGGGCGCGCTTTTCCTTGGGCCGGGATCTACTTGTTTTCGGTGATGGACGCTGAAAGCGAACGCACTTACTGTCCCGACCCGCTGCTTGCGGCGAATCGTGCGCGCGCTGTGCCATGCGAGCGGGCCACGTCCCGCGCTCCCAGTTCAACCAAACCCTCTCCAAAAAAAGAACCTGTATGACGGCCATCAAGACAGTGCGCTTCCCGTGTGCAAGATCCTCGGGACCGCGGTACCTCCTTCACGCGGTCTTGATGATGGCTGCCTTCGTGGTGCTGTCGGCGTTGAGTGCCTGCGGCGGAGGCAGCGGCTCCTCGGGTGCATCGTTTGCGCTGCTTCCTCCGCCTGCCGGGCCCGCTTCGCCGCCCACACTGGTATCGATCCAGGTCGCCCCTGCCGACCCTCGCATTGCCGCGGGCACGTCGACTCAATTGGCGGCCACGGCCATCTACAGCGACAACACGCACACCGATGTCACGACGGGCGCTGAATGGACCTCCTCCGATGCGAGCGTGGCAACAGTGGACGCGTCCGGCAAAGCGGTCGGCGTTGCGGCGGGGCCGGCCACGGTCACGGCCAGCCTCGGCGGACAAAGCGGCAGCACGACGCTGACGGTGACACCCGCCACCGTGGTGAGCCTCGCGATCACGCCAGGCACCGCGACCATCGCCAAGGGAACGCGCACGCAGTTCGTCGCCACGGGCACTTTCTCGGACCGGACGACGCAGGACCTTTCTGCCGACGTGGCGTGGCATTCATCCAGCCTCGCGGTGGCGACGGTCGATGGAACCGGCTTGGCAAGTGGCTTGAGCGTGGGGAGTGCCTCGATCTCGGCGACTTGCCAGAGTGCGAGCCTGTGCGCCTCGGCGCTCGCAGCAACGGCGACCCTCGACGTCAGTGCAGCCTCCCTGACCTCGCTGGCTGTCTCGCCCGCCAGTCCCAGCATTGCGCTTGGCACGACGCAGCAGTTCACCGCGATCGGAACGTACAGCGATCAAACCACGCAGGATCTCAGTGCGCAGGTCAGCTGGACCTCGAGCGACGTCTCGAAGGCGGTCGTGAATGCCCTCGGCCTGGCGACGTCGTCGGGAATCGGCCTGACAACCATCCAGGCCACCATGGCCGGGACGACGGTCGGCACGGCGACGCTGGTCGTCACCCCGGCAACCCTGACATCCATCGCGGTGACGCCCTCGTCGGCGAGCGCCACGATCGGTGGAACTTCCGGGGGCAAGACGCAATTCACCGCGACGGGAACCTATAGCGATGGCGGCACGCAAGACATCACAAGCCTGGTGACGTGGACGTCCGATGCGCTTTCCGTCGCAACCATCAGCAACGCCTCGGGAGCGACAGGTCTCGCAACCAGCGTGGCTGGTGGTCAGGCGACCCTCACGGCGGCACTGGGCAGCATCAGCGCAAGCGCGCCGCTGACCGTGGAGCCCAAGACGGTGTTCTCTGCGTCGGGAACTGCGACCTGGACCGTGCCGGCAGGCGTCACATCCGTGCAGGTCGTCGCCGTTGGCGGCGCTGGCGGTGCGAGCTTTTCCATCAATGGCGGCAAAGGCGGTCGGGTGAGCGCGTTGTTGGCAGTCACGCCGGGCGAAGCACTGAACCTCTTCATGGGCGGTGGTGGTGGCAGCCGTGCCGGCAACGGCATCGGCGGCATCGGCGGAGGCGGCTCGAGCCCCGACGGTGCTGCGGGTGGCGGTGGTGGCGCGACGACCCTCGCGCGAGGCGCCACGGTGTTGCTCATTGCCGGCGGCGGCGGGGGTGCGGGCTCCAGCGCTGGCGGGACCTCCGGCGGTGACGGCGGAGGAAATGGCGCGGCCTCGGGAGCCCCGGGCTCCGGCCAGGGTGGTGGTGCTGGCGGGAGCGGTGGGAGCGGCGGACAGGGAGGAATCGGCAGCATCTCGCCGGGGGAGGCCGGCACCAGCACCCATGGTGGTGACGGCGTCTTCTTCGGAGGCGGCGGAGGCGGCGGCTTTGGCGGCGGCGGGGGCGGCGGTTTCAACGGCAACTACGGCGGTGGCGGCGGCGGTGGCGGCAGTACAGGCCCCAGCGGCGCGACTTATGCGACCGGTGGCTCAGCCAGCGTCGGCGGGACCCGGGGCCGTGGCGATGACGGTTCGGTCACGCTCACCTATTGAACTTCGCCGGCAGACGTCAACAGCGCCGGGCCAGGTCTTCGCGGACGCTGGCCGTCCGTTGGCGCTCGACATAGCCTGTGCCCCAGCCCACAGCGGCGAAGCCTGGAAACAGCCAGACGGCGATGTTGTGCAAGTCGGGCGTGGTCACTGTGGCGCCTTGCACTGCTTGTGCACGCGTGCCGGTCGGTCCACAAAAGCAAGAAGGAAGCTACGCAGCGAAACCTGACATTCAGCTTTGAGAGCCCGACTTCCGGACTCAGCGCTGGCGTTCCGCTTGCTCTGAAATCCCTTGTGCGATCACCGCCCGATGCTGAGGTGTTTGACAGTCGACTCCAGCTTGGAATGGCCGAGCTGCAACTGGACAGCGCGCAGTTTCCTGGTGCGCCTATAGATCAAATTTGCCTTCGTGCGCCGCATCGAGTGCGTCCCGTCATCAGCAGGATAAAAGGCTGATTGATGGCGGCGGGTTGCTTTATCTGTTGCGTGAGCATGCGGGGACTTCTACGCGTGTTCGGCCTCAGGAACGGGGATGAATTGGTCTGACACGAGAAGCCTCGGTCCAGCCGATTGGTAGTGGGTGCGAACGCGCGTATGCTTCGATGCCAGGTCGGTCGCGAACGCCTTTTCGCGAAGGAATCGAGCAATGCCCACGAAACCCACCCCGTCACACTCCGCAGCCTCCAGTGGCTTCGAATGGTGGCGGTCGTTGGAGCCGGCCGGATCCGCAAACACAGACAAGCTCGAAGTGCCAGCCACGTCGTTGCTGGACATGGACTGGTGCGCGATTCGGCACTTTTCGCTCGGGACGGTTCCTCACCTCGTCGACTACCAAATGGACGCGCACACCCTCATGATCTTCGACCGCGGAAGTTTCGTCGAAGGCGTCAGAGGGATCGAAGGTGAGCGGTTCGCCGCATCCGGCCCGCTCGACATCGGCATCGACGTCGTACCCGCGCGCGCGCGCTTCAGAGGCCGCGCGGAGCCGGGGAGCAACGTGGGGTGCACCACGGTCTCCATCTTTCCGGACCGGCTGGACGAGGCGATGAAAGAGTCCCTGGGCGTCAACGCAGGGCTCCGTCCCTCGATCGCGCTGCAAGGCGAGTTGCTCGCTCCGCTGGCGGTCAGGCTGCGGCAACTGAGCCGGCCCGAAAACCTCGTGGCGAACAACAGCCTCTACCTTGAGTCGATGTGCATGGTCCTCTGTCGAGAGCTGTTGCTCGCCCAGCAGCAGACCCACGAAGGGCGCGTTGCGCGACCTGTCGGTGGCCTTTCTCCCCGCGCGCAGCGGCAGGTCAAGGAGTTTCTTCGGGAGAACCTGGACCAGAAGGTTGAGTTGCAAGCGCTGGCCGCGCAGGCGGGTGTCAGCCCGTTCCATTTTTCGCGTGCCTTCAAGGTCTCCTTCGGGCTCCCACCGCACAAATACCTACTGAGCCTCAGGATCCAGCAAGCGGCGACCCTGTTGCGTGGCACTCGAGAGCCCATCACCGATGTCGCCCTGAGCGTTGGTTTTTCCTCTTCCGGCGAGTTTGCGCGCGCTTTCAGGCAAGCAATGAATTGCACGCCGCGCGAATTTCGTCAGGCGAACGCCGGCACCGATGAAAGCGGCCTGAACACGCAGGGCAATCGCTGAGCCATTGCCAGGGACAGCTGTCCCGGGCCCGCGCATGAATGCGCAAGAAATCCCAATTTCAGCAAATTTCGCCAAGCGGCAAAGGCCTCCGGCGCCGAACCTATGGCCCTGGCTCGTCGCTGCAGGCTTGGCTGAGGACCTCACCGACCGACATCGCAGTCGAGCCTAACCAGACGCCAGTCGTCAAAGAAGGAGACCGCATGTCATCAGTTATTCGGCCGAGCAGTTTTGCTCACGTGGTCTATCGAACGTATCGCTTTGAACAGATGGTGGATTGGTACTGCAAGGTGCTCGGCGCCACGGTGCAGCACCGCAACCCCGCCCTCGCATTCCTGACGTACGACGGAGAACACCATCGAGTCGCTTTGATCAACCTGGAGGTGGTCAAGCCCGCCAGCACGCCAGGCAACGTTCGCGCCGGCCCCGGCGTGGACCACGTGGCCTACGGCTTTGTGTCGCTTTCCGAGTTGCTGGCGAACTACGAGCGGCTGCAGGCGCTCGGCATCGCGCCCTACTGGGCCATCCATCACGGGGTGACGGTCTCCCTGTACTACGCCGATCCCGACGGCAATCAGATGGAGTTCCAGGTCGACAGCTTCGCCTGCGTTGACGCAGCGAACGACTTCATGCAAAGCCCTCATTTCGACACTAACCCGATCGGGGTCGAGTTCGACCCAGACGAGATGCTGGCAGGGCTTCGTTCGGGCATCGCGGAAAGCGAATTCCTCTTCCGCAAGAGCGACCTGCCGGTAGCGCCGATCCGCGGATCGATGGCGCTGTGATCTGAAGCCTTCATTCCCCCGATCCAATCATCCAACGGAGACATCTCATGAAGACCATCGAAACCCCCATCCTGATCTGCGGCGGCGGCGGTGCAGGCCTCAGCCTGTCCACGTTCCTGTCGGCGCAAGGCATCGAATCGATGCTGGTCGAGCGCCATTCCGGCACCTCGCACTTGCCCAAGGCGCACTACCTGAACCAGCGCACGATGGAAATCTTTCGGGAGCATGGCATCGCCGACACGATCTATCAGCGCGGCACGCCGTTCGAGAACATGGGTTGCGTGGTCTGGTTGACCTCCCTCGGGGGTGACGGCCCGCAGGATGGCAAGACGATCTATCGAATGGATGCCTTCGGCGGCGGCTGCACGAAAGCGGTGTACGAGGCCGACAGCCCTTCGCGTTCCGGCAACCTTCCCCTGCTTCGCCTGGAGCCCGTGCTACGCGAATTCGCTGAGAAGAGCCCGCTCGCGAAGGTCCACTTCAGCCACGAGATGATGGGCTTCGAGCAGGACGACAGCGGCGTCACCTCGATCGTGAGGAACCTTCTGAGCGGCGAAGAGTTCAAGGTGCGCTCGCAGTACCTCGTCGGCGCAGACCGGGGCCGCACCGTCGGTCCGGCCATCGGCGTCAACCTCGAGGGCCAGACCAATCTAGTCGACATGGTGAGCACGCATTTCAGCGCCGATTTGTCCAAATACATCGACGATGACAGCCCGCTGATCCGCTGGTTCATCAATCCGGAGGGCGGCGGCGGCTGGGGCAGTGGCGCCATGGTGACCATGGGCCCGACGCATTGGGACCGGCATTCGGAGGAATGGGTGTTTCACTTCGCATTTCGCCCAGGTGATCCCGATTTCGACGAAAGCCTGATCGTCCCCCGGATCCGCGAACTGCTCAAGGTGCCGGAGTTGGACATTCAGATTCACAAAGTGAGCCATTGGATCGTCGAATCGGTCCTTGCCGACAAGTACCGTGGCGGCCGTTGCGTCGTCATCGGCGATGCCGCGCACCGCCATCCGCCTACGACCGGCCTGGGCCTGAACTCCGGCATCCAGGATGCGCACAACCTCGCATGGAAACTTGCCGCGCTGGTGCGCAACCAGGCCGGCGACCACCTGCTCGATTCCTACGAGCAGGAGCGCAGACCGGTGGCGGCACGCAACACACGCTGGGCACTCTTCACCTTCATGAACCACTTTGTCACCGACGCAGGATTTGGCCTTGTCGCCGGCGCACCGCCGGAGGTGCAGGTGGCGGCCTTCCGTATGCTGATGGTCGACGGCTACGAAGGCGATTGGGCACGCGCGCGCATGCAGGAGGTGCTCGCGACGCAGCGGATGGAATTCTGTGCACACGATCTCGAACTGGGCTTCGCCTACGACGGCAATGCCGTCGTGCCCGACGGGACGCCGGAGCCTGCACGGGCCACGATGGGCGACGTATACACGCCGACCACCCGGCCCGGACATCGCCTGCCGCACGCCTGGCTGACGCAGAACGGCAAGCGTGTGTCGACACATGACATTTGCGGCCGCGGTCGTTTCGTATTGCTGGCTGGCGCAAAAGGCGGAGCATGGAAAGAAGCGGCTCGCATTGCCGCCAGGCAGTGCAACGCAGACGTGCAGGCCTACGTCATCGACGTGGCGGGCGACTTGGAGGATGCGGACGGGTTGTGGGCACGCCTGCGGCAGATCGAGGACGACGGCGCGATTCTCGTACGACCCGATGGGCATGTGGGATGGCGTGCCGCCAGCCTGCCTCTGAACCCAGGCGAAGCCTTGAGCAAAGTGATCGGCCGCATCCTAGGACAGGTCACTGGCAATGAAGACAACACGCACCACAGCGCCGTCGAGGCCGCCGTAGCGGTCGCGGCATTGGAAGTCGAGGCCTCGTGACAATCCACGCCGCGATCGCCGAAGCCGGCGCGGCGCAGGTCGCGCAGGCCGAATGCTCGCGTCTGTTCGTCGACTTCGCGAACGCCATGGATCACCACGATCACTCGCGGGTGATGGATCTCTTCTCGGAGGACGCGGTGCTCGAACGCCCCGCAAGCGTGCTGCGCGGAAGGCAGGAAATCAGCGGCTTTGTGCTGCAGCGCCCACGGCACCACGTGACGCGGCATCTCTGCACGAATCAGGCCATCGACGTGCTCTCCAACGAGCGCGCGACGGGACTCGCCTACGTCCTGTTCTTTCAGGCTCCGAACGAAGGGGCTGCCCTCCTGCCGCTGCGGATGCCGAATCCGGCGCTGGTGGAATACCGCGCAGCTTTCATTCGTAATGAGGATCGATGGCGAATAGATGCGCTCGCGATCACAGTGATCTTCTCAAACTGATTCGCACCGCGATAGTCATGATTCCCTGGCCTGGACTCCACCAGAAACGCGCGGCGGAATTTGTTGGCCGATGACACATTGGCGAAGCGGTAGGAACAAGTGCGAGTTCGTTTCGGCCGAAAACGGTCGTTCTGAGTAGGCACCGAAAACCACAACAAGTCGAGGGGCCCGGCCTCGGATAGACAGCGGCCGTGCGAGCCGGCGTCCGTCGAACGTCAGATAACTATCGGAGTTGTCGCTCATGCCGACTATCGCGAGTGACTCTGACCAGTCTAAATCGGGCATCGACATAGGACGTATAAAGTGATTTCGCGCACCAATTTCGGAAGTTCTGTACCTTCGCTCCGTGGAGCAGATGCCTCAGGCTCCTTGCCGAAACCACTGACTACGACGACGGTTGGCGGGCGACTTCACTCGCATCTCCCCATTGGAAATGCCGCGACCACCAGCCTACCCTTGTTGTCGTGCAGCGCAGTTTCGGGAAACGCGATGCGCATTCTTTCCAAGCTTGATCACTGTGAGCGTCCTGCCATCCCATCTTGACCGGCCTCACGCGGGTCACCTGGACTGCAGTTGTGCTCCGACGTAGGCAACGCACTCCACGAGGTTGAGGGCGGCCAGCAGCAAGAACTTCTCGGCGTCAGTTGTCACGCGCAGCAGGTCGTGCTGGCCAAGGTGGCCATACACAAACGCCAGCAAGGCGTGCCAGCCAGGACGACCAGGAAGCCATTTCAATCAACTTTCAGGCGCCGCACCACCCAGGCGTAGCGGGTCTCGCCGATGACGATCTTGCGCGGGCTCATGCGTCAGCTGTGGTCGACATAGCCACCCAGCCGGCCGCAGTGCAGGCAGCCGAAGACGAACACCGCAGTGCCGCGCTTGCGCGACGGCGTGTCGAGCAGCCATTGCCAATTGGTGTCGCCGCCGAGGTCCGCTTCGTCGCAGATGGCGCGAACGAAGTCGCTGCCCGCCTCCGACGCGAGCAGGGCACGGTCGACATGCTCGATCTCTCCGAGAAAGCGGCCGGCGTCGTTGCAGTGTGCCCACCACTGCTCTTGCTGGTAGCTGAAGAAGCTGGGCGTGCGTTGCGACACCTCGGCCAGCACGGCGGCGGGCAACTCGACCTCGCCCATGCCGATGGACGCCACGTCGTTGAACTCGCCGTCGAACTTTGCCGCGGCCGAACCGTCGGCGATGCACCAGGGGCAGAAGTGCGATGTGTCGCCCACCGCGTAGAAGCTGCCGCCGTAGATGTAGCCCGTGGCCTTGCCGCAGCATGCGCAGGCCTCGCCCGACGTGCGCACCACGCCCGACGCGAAGGGGTCGGCGTAGTAGCGGAACCCGGGCAGCGCACGCGCAGGGTCGGGCTGCACGGCTTCGGGTTCACGCGCCTGGTCGATGGCGGCCCGCAGGTCGGCTGCATACGGCTCGCACCACGTGCCGGCGATCGCGTTGAACATGAAGACTTCTTCAGCCACCACGCCCGTCACCTCGTCCCGCAGCACGAACAGCTGCTGCAAGAGCGTGTAGTCGTGCGCGATGCTGATGCCGTTGCGCGCAAAACGCGCGTCTTTCAGCGCCAGTTTGGTGTAGTGCGCGATGTCTTCGCCGGTTCGCTTCATTTGCTTGCGGTCGGTCGCGTCGAAGACCGGGTGCAACTGCCATTCGCCGTCGCTGCGGCGCGGGTCGCCGAAGGTGCCGCCGTTGGAAGCCGCGTAGCAGGCCTTGAGAACCGGCGGCAGTACGACACCGAGCTTTTTTTCGAGTGCATGGAGTGCGCTGTCGGGGGCGGGCGGCGGTGGACGGTATCGGGACATGGCGCTGAAGGATGGGCCCACGGGGGGCAATCCAATGTTGATAAACGTGTTTATATCCGCCTTCCATCGCCACAGCAGGTTGGCGTTGATGCCATGGGCCATCGCAACCGCGGCCATTGACATGCCGGACTGCGCGCAGGCTGCCGCGGCACCCGCATGAAACCATAACTCTCCAAGGTTTGAGGGCCGGTTCAGAGTTGAAGTGGACACGAGGCTCCTATGTCCCGATCCGGCTTTCAAGATGGTTGGACTGGACGCTCACTGATCACTGGCCTTTCGACGCATCCTTCGTCTCCTGATCCGACTTTTCCGACATGGCCAACCGTTCGGGGGCCTTACCGTCGCGATCGAAATTCTGCAAGCAGGCAGATTTCCCCGCCGCCTGCCCCCTCCTCCTGTCCCTGAGCTTGAGAGCGTGGTGCGCCCTGCCCACAGCACCTGCCACGCAGTTCCCGGGTTCAAAAAAGTCGATTGACCTTCCCAGCGTGGCAAGCCGGATAAACGCAACGGGAGCTGCTTCAGCTCGGAAAAAACCAAATCGACTCCCGTCGCGAAAGGCAAGAAAGATGAAGGTCAAACGCGTAACCCCGATCACTGCGGCAATGAGCGTCGCGCTCGCGCTCGTGATCGCCGGCTGCAAGGAAACGGCACCGGCTGCCGCCCCCGCCAAGCCCCCCGACGTTCCGGTGGCCGAGGTGGTCGTCCGTCCGGTGTCGCCATTCGTCGAGTTCACCGGCTCGCTCACCGCAGTCAAGCGGGTCGAACTGCGCCCGCGTGTCGCCGGCTACATCCAGGACGTGAGCGTGCCCGAGGGGCGCTTCGTCGAGAAGGGCCGCAGTCTCTTCGTCATCGATCCCCGGGTGTTCCAGGCCACGCTGAACGCCGCGACGGCGCGCCTGCGCCAGGCCGAAGCGGCATCGATGCTTGCCCAGGCAGACCATGCGCGGGCCGAACAGCTGTTCGCCCAGAAGATCGCCGCGCGCGATCGCCTCGACACCGCCACCGCCGCGCTGAACGCGGGCAAGGCGCAGGTCGATGCCGCGAAGGCTGCGCTGGACGCCGCCCGGCTCGACCTGAGCTTTGCGCGAGTCACCGCGCCGATCAGCGGCCGCGTCGGCCAGGCGCTCGTCACCGAAGGCAACTACGTCGCCAGTGGCGTGACGCCGCTCACGACGATCGTCTCGATCGATCCGCTGCATGTCTATTTCGATGTCGATGAGCGCACGTACCTGCGTTCGCTCGCCGCAGGCCGGGCCACCGCGGCCCCGCAAGGGTCGCAGGCGTCCAAGGTCATGGTGGCATTGCTCACCGACAAGACCTATTCGCGACCCGGCCGTGTCGACTATCTCTCCAACGCCAGCGATCGCGCAACGGGCACGGTGCGCGTACGCGCCGTGGTTGCCAACCCCGACGGGCATCTGACGCCGGGCCTCTTTGCCAAGGTCAAGCTGGAAACCGGCGCGCCGCAAGCCAGGGTGCTGATCTCCGATCAATCGATCGGCACCGACCAAGGCAGCCGCTATGTGCTCGTTGTCGGCAAGGACGACAAGACCGAATACCGACCCGTCGAACTGGGCCCGGTGGTCGACGGCTTGCGCGTGATCGAGCAGGGCCTGCAGCCGGGCGAGCGCATCGTCGTCAAGGGTCTGGTGCGCCCGGGCATGCAGGTCGCGCCGCAGCCGGCCGCGATCGACGGCACGCCCGCCGCGGCGGCACCTCCCGCCTCGGGAGCCGCGCAATGACGTTCCCGCGTTTCTTCATCGATCGCCCGATCTTTGCCATCGTTCTCTCGATCCTGATGGTGATCGCCGGGGGCGTGGCCTTCTTCCAGTTGCCGCTCAGCGAGTACCCGGCGGTGACGCCGCCGACCGTGCAGGTGACGGCCTCGTACCCGGGCGCCAACCCCAAGGTGATTGCCGAAACGGTGGCAGCACCGCTGGAGCAGGCGATCACCGGGGTCGAGGGCATGCTGTACATGTCTTCGCAATCGGCCACCGACGGCCGGATGATCCTGACCGTCACCTTCGCGCAGGGCACGAATGCCGACATGGCACAGATCCAGGTGCAGAACCGGGTCTCGCGCGCGCTGCCGCGCCTGCCTGAAGAGGTGCAGCGCCAGGGCGTCGTCACGCAGAAAACCTCGCCTGACATCCTGATGGTGGTTCACCTGCTGTCGCCCGACAAGCGCTACGACCCGCTCTACATCTCGAACTACGCCTACCTTCAGGTGCGCGACGAGCTGTCCCGCATCGCGGGGGTGAGCGACGTGCTGGTCTGGGGCGCGGGCGAATACAGCATGCGGCTGTGGCTCGATCCGAACCTGATCGCCGCACGCGGGCTGACGGCCGGCGACGTGATTGCCGCAGTGCGCGAGCAGAACGTGCAGGTCGCGGCCGGCTCCGTCGGCCAGGCACCCAACTCCAGTGCCGCCTTCCAGGTGACGGTGAACACACTGGGGCGCTTGACCGACGAGGCGCAGTTCGGCGACATCATCATCCGCACCGGCGTCGACGGCCAGGTGACGCGCCTGCGCGATGTCGCCCGCATCGAGATGGGGGCCGATGCCTACGCGCTGCGCAGCCTGCTCGACGGCGAACCCGCCGTCGCGCTGCAGATCATCCAGAGCCCGGGCGCCAACGCGCTCGACGTTGCGCAGGCGGTGCGAACCACCATGCAGCGGCTCGAAGGCAACTTCCCCGCAGGGCTGAGTTCGCGCATCGCCTACGACCCGACGGTCTTTGTCCGTGCTTCGCTGGAGTCGGTGGCGACCACGCTCCTGGAGGCGATCCTTCTCGTGGTCATCGTGGTGGTGCTGTTCCTGCGCAACTGGCGGGCGTCGCTCATCCCTCTCATGGCGGTGCCGGTGTCGCTGATCGGCACCTTCGCCGTCATGCACCTGATGGGCTTCTCGCTCAACACGCTGTCGTTGTTCGGCCTGGTGCTGTCGATCGGCATCGTCGTCGACGACGCGATCGTGGTGGTCGAAAACGTCGAGCGCCACATCGAGAACGGCGAGGCGCCCGCGCAGGCCGCGAGGCGCGCGATGGACGAGGTCACCGGACCCATCATCGCGATCACGTCGGTGCTCGCCGCGGTGTTCATCCCGACCGCCTTCCTGAGCGGTCTGCAGGGTGAGTTCTATCGCCAGTTTGCGCTGACGATCGCCATCTCGACCATCCTGTCGGCGGTCAACTCGCTCACGCTCAGCCCGGCGCTCGCAGCGCTCCTGCTGCGCCCGCGCGCGCACGGGGTCGTGCATGACCCGCGCAGCCTGCGGGGCCGTGCCGGTCGGTTCTTCGAGACGCTCGGCCGGCCGTTCCAGCGCGCACCGCACGCCTACGGCAACACGGTGCGCAAGGTCGTGCGCGTCAGCGGCGTGGCGCTCTTGCTCTACGGTGGGCTGCTCGCGCTGACCTACTTCGGCTTCAAGGTGGTCCCGCCGGGCTTCGTGCCGATGCAGGACAAGTACTACCTCGTGGCGATCGCCCAGCTGCCCAACTCGGCCTCGCTGGACCGCACCGACGCGGTTGCCAGGCAGATGTCGAAGATCGCGCTGGCCGAGCCCGGTGTCGAAAGCGTCGTGGCGTTCCCGGGGCTGTCGATCAACGGCTTCGTCAACGTGCCGAACGCCGCGGTCATGTTCGTCATGCTCGACCCGTTCAAGGACCGCACGACGCCCGACCTCACCGCGACCGCGATCGCGGGGCGGCTGCAGGCGAAATTCGCCGGCATTCCCGACGGCTACCTCGGTGTGTTTCCGCCGCCGCCGGTGCCGGGCCTGGGGGCCACGGGCGGCTTCAAGATGCAGGTGGAAGACCGCAGCGGCGCCGGGCTCGATGCCCTGGTCCGGCAGACGCAGATCCTGATGACCAAGGCCTCCGAGTCGGGACAGGTGGTCGGCCTCATGACCAGCCTGGACGTCAATGCACCGCAGCTCGACGTGGCCATCGATCGCACCCAGGCCAAGGCCCAGGGGGTGCGCCTGGCGGATGTGTTCGAGTCGCTCCAGGTCTACCTGGGCTCGCTCTATGTGAACGACTTCAACCGCTTCGGCCGCACCTACAAGGTGACGGCCCAGGCCGATGCGGACCACCGCATGCAGGCCGAAGCCATCGGCCGCCTGCAGGTGCGCAACGCAGCCGGAAACATGCTGCCCTTGTCCTCGTTCGTCACCGTCACGCCGAGCTCCGGCCCGGACCGCGTGATCCGCTACAACGGCTACCCATCGGCCGACATCTCGGGTGGCGCGATGGCCGGTGTCAGCTCGGGGCAGGCGGTGGCGGTCATGGAGCGCCTGGCGAAAGAAGTGCTGCCTGAAGGCATGAGCTTCGAATGGACCGACCTCACCTACCAGCAGAAGCTGGCCGGGGATTCGGCGCTGTTCATCTTTCCGCTGTGCGTGCTGCTGGCCTACCTGATCCTTGCCGCGCAATACAACAGCTGGCTGTTGCCCCTGGCGGTTCTGATGATCGTGCCGATGTGTCTGCTGAGCGCAATCCTCGGCGTCTGGCTGGTGGGCGGCGACAACAACGTCTTCGTTCAGATCGGACTCATCGTGCTCGTCGGCCTGGCAGCCAAGAACGCCATCCTCATCGTCGAGTTCGCGCGCAGCCTCGAGGCCGAAGGGCTGAGTGCGCTGGACGCGGTCGTCGAGGCGTGCCGATTGCGGTTGCGGCCCATCCTGATGACCTCGCTGGCCTTCATCGCCGGTGTCGTTCCGCTGGTGCTGGCCAGCGGCGCCGGGGCCGAGATGCGGCACGCCATGGGGATCGCGGTCTTCGCGGGCATGCTCGGCGTGACACTGTTCGGCCTGTTCCTGACGCCGGTTTTTTATGTGGTGATGCGCGGCCTGGCGGCCCGCTTCGAGCGGCCCGGGTCCGGCACCCGAGCGCGCATGGAAGGGAGCACGTCATGAGAACTCTTCGTCAAGCCGCTCTGCTTCCTCTGAGCGCACTCCTGCTGCTGGCCGGCTGTGCGGCGGTGGGACCCGACTACGCAGCGCCTTCACAGCGTGCGTCGCAACTGCCCGCCAGCTTCGGCGAGCCGTCCGCGGGCCTGGTCCCGGGGGCTGTCGAAGTGGCGTGGTGGCGCACCTTCGACGACCCGGCGCTGACCGCCTTGGTCCAGCAGGCGCTCGCGGCGAACCATGACGTCGGCATCGCCGCCGCGCGGCTCGAGGAGGCGAATGCGGGGCTGCGCGAAAGCCGCCAGGGCTTCCTGCCGCGCGGTGGTCCTTCATTCAGCTACGAGAACCGCCGCCGGGCGGAAGTCGAACGGTTGCCCGGCCAACCGCGCCAAGCTGAAACCTACCGCGGTGCGGTCGACGCTTCGTGGGAAATCGATCTCTTCGGGCGCGTGCGTCGCTCGGTGGAGGCGGCGCAGGCGCAAGCCGGCTCTCGCGAGGCGTTGCTTCGCGGCGTGCAGGCGGGCGTTGCTGCTGCGGTGGCCGCCACCTGGTTCGAGCTGCGCGGCATCGAGAGCGAACTCGCAATCGTCACCGACATCCGACGAAGCCAGCGCGACAGCCTGGGCCTGGTCGAAGCGCTCGTGGGCGCCGGTTCTGCCAGCGAGTTCGACCGACTCCGCGCCGAAGCGTTGTTGCGCCATGTCGAGGTGGCCGTGCCTGACCTGGAGCGCCGCCGCGCGGCCTCTGTCAATGCACTGGCCATCCTGCTGGGCGAAACGCCCCATACATTCAAGCCACCCGCCGTCACGCCGGCGCCTGAAACGCTGGCCGTTCGAGAGATCGCCGTGGGTGACCCTGCCGCGCTGCTTTCACGGCGCGCCGACATTGCGGCGGCCGAGCGCAAGCTCGCCGCGGCGACCGCCCGCATCGGGGTGGAAACGGCCGCGCTCTACCCCGAGGTCCAGGTGCAAGGCTCGATCGGCTTTGTTGCGGGCAGCCTCGATGCGATGAGCGGCGCGGGCGCGCTGTCCGGTGTGCTCGGCCCGAGCATCCGCTGGTCTGTGCTCGACACCGGGCGCGTGCGCGCGCGGATCGCCGCCAGCGAGGCACGCACGCAAGAGGCCCTGATCGCCTACGACCAGACCTTGTTGCGCGCCCTGCAGGAAACCGACGACGCCTTCAAGGCCTATGGCGCCGCGGGAGCCACGCTGGGGCTGCGTCTGCAGGAGTCTGTGGCGAATCGCGAGGCGGCCCGTCTGGCCCGGGTGCGGTTTGCGGCAGGCGAAGGCCTCTACCTGGATGTGCTCGAAGCCGAACGGTCCGACTTCACCAGCCGGCGCGCGCTCGCCGTCGCACGCACCCACCAGCGGCTTGCCGTGGTCAGCATCTACAAGGCGCTGGGCGGTGGCTGGGAAGTCTGTGCGCAGGCCGACCACGGCTGCGGCGGGGCCGATGGAACGTCGAACCCGCGCGTCATGAATCAAATCGCACAAAAGCCTTGACCTTCACACGATGTCAATCTTTAACCTTGGCATCAACATTCACATCCAAGGGGTAGTTCCATGGCTTCCGTTGCCCTTCCAAGAGGCATCCCTCCCGCCCGCTCCCAGGCCACTCGCCTGAGCCTGCCTGTCGAAGGCATGACCTGCGCCTCGTGCGTTGGCCGTGTCGAGCGCGCGCTGAAGGCGGTCCCCGGCGTGCAGACGGCCGCGGTCAATCTGGCCACCGAGCGCGCCGACATCGGCTTCACCGGCGCGGCCGATGCGCAGGCGGCCGTGCGGGCCATCGAAGGCGCCGGCTACACCGTGCGCGAAGAGACCACCGAGCTCGCCATCGAGGACATGACTTGCGCGTCGTGCGTGGGCCGGGTCGAGAAGGCGCTTGCACAGATCCCGGGCGTGCTCCAGGCCAGCGTCAACCTGGCGACAGAGCGCGCGCGGGTGCGCCACCTGGCCGGGGTCGTCACCACGGCCGACCTCGAAGCGGCGGTCGCGCAGGCGGGCTACAAGTCGCGCCGCCTGTCCGCAGAAACGGCGAATGCGGACGACCAGGACAGCGCGCGTCGCGAGCGCGAGGCGCAGGGGCTGCGGCGCGCCTTGCTCATTGCCGCCACGCTCACCTTGCCTGTCTTCGTGCTCGAGATGGGCTCGCACCTGATTCCCGCCATGCACCATTGGGTGATGGGCGTCCTGGGCCAGCAGACGAACTGGTACGTGCAGTTCGTGCTCGCCACCCTGGTGCTGTTCGGTCCGGGCCTGCGCTTCTTTCGCAAGGGCGTGCCGGCGTTGCTGCGTGGTGCCCCCGACATGAACTCGCTGGTCTCGGTCGGCACGGCAGCGGCCTACGGCTATTCGGTGGTCGCGACCTTTGCGCCCGACGTGCTGCCGCCGGGCACCGCCAACGTCTACTTTGAAGCCGCCGTGGTCATCGTGACCCTGATTCTGCTCGGACGCGTGCTGGAGGCCCGCGCCAAGGGACGCACCTCGCAGGCGATCAAGCGGCTGGTCGGGCTTCAGGCCAAGACCGCGCGCGTCGTGCGCAACGGCACGACTGTCGAGATTGCGCTCGACCAGGTGACGACCGGTGATGTGGTGCTCGTTCGTCCGGGCGAGAAGATTCCGGTCGACGGCGAAGTGGTCGAAGGCGCCTCCTACGTCGACGAAAGCATGATCACCGGCGAGCCGGTGCCCGTGTCGAAGGGCGTGGGCGCCGAAGTCGTCGGCGGCACGATCAACAAGACCGGTGCCTTCAGCTTCCGCGTCACCAAGGTCGGCGCGAACACGGTGCTCGCGCAGATCATTCGCCTGGTCGAGGAAGCGCAGGGCTCCAAGCTGCCGATCCAGGCGCTGGTCGACAAGGTGACCATGTGGTTCGTCCCGGCGGTGATGGCCGCCGCCGCACTGACCTTCGGGGTCTGGCTGGTCTTCGGCCCGGAGCCCGCGCTGACCTTCGCGCTCGTCAATGCGGTAGCGGTGCTCATCATTGCCTGCCCGTGCGCCATGGGGCTGGCCACGCCGACCTCAATCATGGTTGGGACGGGCCGCGCGGCCGAACTCGGCGTGCTCTTTCGCAAGGGCGAAGCCTTGCAGGCGCTGCGCGATGTGAGCGTGATCGCGCTCGACAAGACCGGCACGCTGACCAAGGGACGCCCCGAGCTGACCGATCTCGTGCCTGCCGAGGGCTTCGCCTACGAAGAAGTGCTGGCGCTCGTGGCGGCGGTCGAGACCCGCTCCGAGCACCCGATCGCCGAAGCCATCGTTGCCGCCGCCGAGCAGCGCGGCATCGCGCTCGACCCCGTCGAAGACTTCGACGCGACGCCAGGCTTCGGCGTGTCGGCGCGCGTTTCGGGCCGCACCATCGCCGTCGGCGCGGACCGCTTCATGACGCAGCTCGGCCTTGACGTGGCGAGCTTCCTGCCCGCTGCCCAGCGCCTGGGTGCGCAAGGAAAGAGCCCGCTCTATGCCGCGATCGACGGCCGCTTGGCGGCGATCATCGCGGTCGCCGATCCGATCAAGGAAACGACGCCCGCGGCGATCAAGGCGCTGCACGCGCTCGGCCTCAAGGTCGCGATGATCACCGGCGACAACGCGGCCACGGCCGCGGCAATCGCCCGGCAGCTCGGCATCGATGAAGTCGCGGCCGAGGTCTTGCCCGACGGCAAGGTCGCGGCACTGAAGAAGTTCCGAGCCAATGGCGCGCGGGTCTCCTTCGTGGGTGACGGCATCAACGACGCGCCGGCACTCGCCGAAGCCGACGTGGGCCTGGCCATCGGCACGGGCACCGATGTGGCGATCGAGGCGGCCGACGTGGTGCTGATGTCGGGCGACCTGCGCGGCGTGCCGAATGCCATCGCGCTCAGCCAGGCGACGATCCGCAACATCAAGCAGAACCTGTTCTGGGCCTTTGCCTACAACGCCGTGCTGATCCCCGTTGCGGCCGGTGCGCTCTACCCGGTGAACGGCATGTTGCTGTCGCCGATCTTCGCCGCGGCGGCGATGGCGCTCTCCAGCGTCTTCGTGCTCGGCAACGCGCTGCGGCTCAAGCGCTTCCGCGCACCCATGGCGGTCGAAGCCCGCACCGAGACGGCGCACAGTGCGGCGGCATCACCCCAGCCACGCCTGGCGAACGACTGAGGAGGCGGCCATGACCACCCGCGCAACCCATCCCCCCGTCGTCATCTACACGACACCGACCTGCCCCGACTGCCGGATGCTGAAGGCTTGGCTGGAGCGGGAGGGGATCGCGTTTGAAGAACGCGATCTCACCGACCCGAAGATCATGGCGCAGGCCAAGGCACGCACCGGCGTGCGCGTCGCACCGATCACCCTGGTGGGCGAGCAGGTCTTCTACGGCACGTTCCCGTCGCAAAAGCCGGGCTTGATCGAGGCCCTCGGCCTGCCCCGTCCCGATCGGGAGGGCGCGCCATGACGAAGCAAGTCGCGCTGCGCCAGGCCGGACGCACCATCGCGGTGGCCGAGGGCGTCACGATCCTCGACGCGGCGCTCGCCGATGGCATTGCCTATCCGCATGGCTGCCGCTCCGGCCGCTGCGGGTCGTGCAAGTCGCGCCTCGTCAGTGGCTCGGTCGAGCTTCTCGAGCACAGCCGCTTCGCGCTGTCACAGGAAGACAAGGCGCAGGGCTTGATCCTTGCCTGCCGCGCGATCCCCACCACCGATGCGAGCGTCGCGTGGATCGGCGGCGACGAGGAAGCGCCGTCCCATCCGCGCCGCCGTCTGAACTGCCGTGTGACGGCGATCGAGAACGCAACCCACGACATCAAGCATGTCCAGCTCGCCATCGAAGGGGCCGATCCGCTGGCCTTTGCAGCGGGCCAGTACGCCCGACTCACGTTCCCGGGAGCGCCCACCCGCGACTATTCGATGGCCAACGGGTCGGGCGAGCCAACGCTTGAATTCCACATCCGCCGGGTGCCCGGTGGCGCCGCGACACGGCGCATCCACGCGCTCTTGAAGCCCGGCGATCCGGTGTGGGTGGAAGGGCCGTTCGGGTCTTCCTACCTGCGCGAGCAGCATGCCGGGCCGATCCTGTGCATTGCCGGCGGCTCGGGCCTGGCGCCGATCAAGGGGATCGTCGAGGCAGCCCTTGCGGGTGGCATGAAGCAGCCGATCCATGTGTATTTCGGCGCACGCAGCGATCGCGATCTGTATCTCGTCGATCACTTCGAGGCCCTGGCCCAACGGCACGCCAACTTGCGCTTCACGCCCGTCGTCTCCAGCCCGCCCGCGGCGGCGCGATGGCGCACGGGCCTGGTGACCGAGGCCGTCGCCCAGGACCTGCACGACCTCGATGGCTGGAAAGCCTATGTCGCCGGGCCGCCACCGATGGTCGAAGCGGCCATGCAGCTCGGCACGGCACGCGGGCTGCGGTCCGAGGACCTGCATGCCGATGTGTTCTTCACGCCCGAAGCCGCATCGGCACACCACTGAGCCCCCGGTGCTTCGGGTGGCATTCGATCAATCCCTTGTGAGGAAGAAATGATGAACATCGGCCAAGCAGCCACGTTCTCCGGTGTCTCGGCGAAGATGATTCGCTACTACGAACAGATCGGCCTGATCCCGAAGGCCAGTCGTTCCGACGCAGGCTATCGAAACTACAGCGCGGCGGACGCGCACAGCCTGCGCTTCATCCGCCGCGCACGCGACCTCGGTTTTTCTGTCGAACAGATCTCCGAGTTGCTGGTCTTGTGGCACGACCGTGAGCGCGCGAGCGCCAACGTCAAGGCGATGGCGCTCCAGCATGTCGCTGGCCTGAACGGGAAGATCGCCGAGCTGCAGGCGATGGCGCAAACGCTCGGGCATCTGGCCGACCACTGCCACGGCAATGACCGTCCGGACTGCCCGATCCTGGCAGACCTGGCCCAGCCCACCGCCGACACGGTGACGAAGCAACGCACGCAGGCGTCCCATCGCACGCCGCGGTTCGGCGTCGACACGCCGGCCTCGTCACGCCATCGCGCGGCCCCGACGACGCCTTCGTGAGCACGGGGCAAGAAATTCACCGAAAGGTGTTGACCTTGCCACGCTGTCAAAACCCACAGTAGCCACTCACAGCAACCAACCAGGAAATCCAGATGCTTCGTTTCTACATCCCCAACATGACGTGCGGCGGCTGCGCCAACTCCGTCACCGCAGCGCTGCGCAGCGTCGATCCGCAAGCCCGCATCGAAACCGACCCGCCCTCGCGTCAAGTCCGCGTCGAGAGCGCCCTCGACGAAAGCGCGTTCCTCGCGGTGCTTCGCGAGGCCGGATATCCGGACAAGCAGTGACCCAAAGCCATGTCCTACTGATCAAGGAGAAAGTCGCATGAACATCAAGCATCTTCTGGCGATCGGCGCGACAGTGGCTGGTGCCGCCGCACTGCCATCGCTCGCGGCACAGCCGCCCCTGAAGGGCACGTTCGCCCTTCCCGGCGTGGCCGAAAAGGTCACGGCCGAACTCGTGGTCCGGGAGACCGGGCCGCTCACGCGCGAGCTGCAGATCGCTTTCACCGACAAGGGGACGGGCCGGCCCATCACCCAGTTCGACGAGGAACTGACGCAGGAACTCCACGTGCTCGCGACCGACAGCAATTTCTCAAGCTTCGTGCACGAGCATGCAGGCAAGCGAGGCGCAGACGGCCGCTTCAGCGTCGCGATGCGCTTTCCGAAGCCCGGCACCTACCATGTCTACGCCGACGCCATGCCCAAGGGCCTGGGCCAGCAGGTCGTGCGTTTCGAAGTGCCTGTGGACATGACCACGGGCCCGGCCGCACGGCAGCAAATGCCCGTCAGTGCAACCCAGGGGTCCGATGGCCCCTACACGGTCAAGCTGAACGCCTCGACGCTTCGCGCCGGAACCGAAAGCATGATGGCGTTGACGGTCCTGAAGGACGGCAAGCCGGCCAAGGACCTCGGGCTCTATCTCGGTGTTGCGGCGCATGCGGTGTTCGTGAGCACCGACGACCTGGGCTATGTCCACGCGCACGCCATGGCGGCGGACGCGGGCAAGGTAGGCCACGCCGCGCATGCCGCGCACGGGGGCCATGGGGCGCAGGGGTCACATGGCGGCGCCAAGGCCACCGTTCCCGCCGACCTGATGCTCCACGCCACGCCCCCACGTGCGGGTCGCTATGCACTGTGGATTCAGTTCAAGGGCGGCGATCGGGTGCGAACCGTGCCATTCGTCGTGACGGTTCCGGCAGCGCCGTGATTCGCCACGAATCACGTTGACAGGCTTGGCGGGCATACGAGGCACAGGAAGCCAACCATCGGTATTGCCCGTCCAAATGACCCAGCGAAACCGCCAGCACCATCCTTGAAAAGGCGTCCGAATGCGATCCGCTGAGTCTGTGATTTCCTGAAGGCTCGCACCTTCAACGACGCCTGTCTTCTCGGATCAAGCGGGCATTGGAGACCATGGCGTAGGGCCAGCCCGTTGCCCGAGCCGACCGCACCACTCTATGCACGCCTCCTTGGCAATCAGGCTGCCGAACCGCCCATCAACGCCTTGACCTCAAGGAATTCCTTGAACCCGTGCTCGCCCCACTCTCGCCCATTGCCCGACTTCTTGTAGCCACCAAAGGGTGCCCCGAAATCCGGACCGGCCCCGTTCAGGTGAACCATGCCCGTGCGCAGGCGTGAGGCCACGCGGCGCGCGCGCTCCAGGCTGCCCGACTGCACATAGCCCGACAAGCCGTAGGCGGTGTCGTTGGCCATGCGCACGGCGTCGTCCTCCGTGTCATAGGGAAGCATCACCAGCACCGGGCCGAAGATTTCCTCGCGCGCGATGTGCATGTCGCTGCGCACATCGGCGAACACCGTGGGCCGAACGAAGTAGCCCTTGGCCAGGCCTTCGGGTCGCCCCGGACCGCCCGTCACCAGCGTGGCGCCCTCCTCGATGCCTTTCTGGATCATTCCCTGGATCCGGTTGAACTGCAGCTCGCTGACCACCGGTCCCATGTGCATGCCTTCAGCCATCGCGTCCGCCACCGGCATCGCCTCGGCCGCTGCCCTGGCAGCGATCACCGCACGCGCATGCAGGGCGCGCGGCACGAACATGCGCGTGGGCGCGTTGCAGCTCTGGCCGGAGTTGATGAAGCAGGCCTGCACGCCCTGCGCGACGACCGTCTCGAGATCGGCGTCGTCCAGCACGATGTTGGCCGACTTGCCGCCCAGTTCCTGCGTCACGCGCTTGACAGTGTCCGCGGCGGCCTTGGCCACGGCGATCCCGGCACGTGTGGAACCGGTGAAGGTCATCATGTCGATGTCCGGGTGAACGGACATGGCCTCGCCGACCGCCAGGCCGTCGCCGTTGACCAGATTGAACACACCCGGCGGCACGCCTGCCTCGTGCAACACTTCGGCCACCAGGATCGCATTGAGCGGCGCGACCTCGGAGGGCTTGAGCACCATGGTGCAACCGGCCGCCAGCGCCGGCGCCACCTTGCACATGATCTGGTTGATGGGCCAGTTCCAGGGCGTGATCATGCCCACCACGCCGACCGGCTCGTGCACGAGCGTGGTGGTGCCCTGCACTTTCTCGAAATCGAACGCCTTGAGCACCTCGAGCGTCTGCGACAGGTGCGCCACACCGACGGCCGCCTGTGCGGCCTTCGACAGCCACAGCGGCGCGCCCATCTCCTGCGAGATGGTCTGCACGATGTCGCCATAGCGCTGTTGATAGACGGCCAGTACCTTCTCCAACAACGCCAGGCGCGCTTCGCGGGTGGTCTGCGAGAAGGTCTCGAAGGCGCGCCGGGCGGCGGTCACGGCGGCGTCGATGTCCGCTGCCGAGCCCATGCTGATGCGGGCGATGGCCTGCTCGTTGGACGGGTTGATCACGTCCAGGGTACGGGGCACGGCCGGGTCCACCCACTGGCCGTCGATGTAGAACTTCAGATGCTGTTGCATGGCATTTTTCCTTGGGATCGATTCGAATGGGCGTCAGGCTGCCTGGGCCGTACCGGGCGTGTCGAAGGTGACGCGCTGGTTCACCCGGTGGTGCGGCCAGTAGTCCGCCACCGCGTAGTGCTGCGTGCTGCGGTTGTCCCAGATGGCAATGCCTCCGGCTTCCCATTGGTGATGCACCATGAACTCTGGCCGTTGGAGCCAGCCGAGCAGGAAATGCAACAGCCCGCGCGCTTCATGCCGGTCGATGCCGATGATGTTGCGCGTGAAGTCCGCGTTGACGAAGATGCACTTGCGCACCGAATCAGGATTGATGCGCACCACCGGATGCACCACGGGCTTGCCCGCCTTGATTGCGGCGATCAGCGCGTCGTCGCCTTTCTTGCCCAGGTACTCCCGAAAGCCCGACTGCTCCCAGGTATGTACCGCGCTCAGACCCTCCAGGTACTGCTGCATGCCCGGCGACAGCCAGTCGTAGGCCTTGCTGGTGCTGCTCCAGCAGGTGTTGCCGCCGGCCGGTGGCGTGACGGTGATCTGGATCGCGGTGCCCAGCGGCGGGTTGAGCTTCCAGCTGATGTCGGTGTGCCAGTTGTCGATGGCCGGCGGACGCTCGCGGTCGGAGACGATCATCTCCATCTCGGGTGCGTCCGCGTTGCGGTCGAAGTACGAGCCCTTCGAGATCGGGCCGAACACCTGGCCCAGCGCGATGTGCTGCGCCGGTGTGATCGTCTGCGGCTTGAAGAAGATCACCTCGAAATCGAACAGCGCCTGCCGCAGTTCGGTTTTCACGGCGTCGCTCAGCGGCTTCGTGAGGTCGACGCCTTCGATCCAGGCCGCGAAGTTCGGCATGCGCGGCACCGGCTGGATGTGCTGGTAGCGGCTGGCGATGTCGATCAATTCCATGGGCGCGGTGTTGGCCATGAGCAGTACCTTTCGATGAAGAGAATGAGACGGTGAAAAGGAGAAGTCGACGCGAGGCCTACTGCCAGTGCAGCAGGCGCTTTTCGAGCCAGGTCATGAAGCGCACGATGCCCACGCCCAGCAGGGCCAGCACCAGCAGCAGCGCCATCACGCCGTTGATGTCGAAAGTGGAGCCCAGGTAAGCTAGCGTCTGGCCCAGCCCCTTCTCACTGGCGATGATTTCGGTGCCGACCACGCCGAGCAGCGCATAGATCAGCCCGAGCCGCAGGCCCGAGAAGATGACCGGCACCGCGCCGGGCAGCGTGACCTCGAAGAAGGTGGTGGCCGCGCTGGCGCCCAGCGTGCGGCACAGGGTCACATGGTCCTGGCTCACGCCGCGGATGCCCGCCACCGTGGCCGACAGCACGATGAAGAAGGTGAGCGAACAGCCGACGGCGATCTTGCTGCCGATGCCCAGCCCGAACCACAGGATGAACAGCGGCGCCAGCGCAATGCGCGGCATCACGTTCAGCGCATTGAAGTACGGATCGGCGAAGCGCTCCAGCGCAGGCCAGCGCACGAACACCAGCCCGACGGCGAAGGCCGCGAGGCTGCCCATCACGAAAGACGCCCCCACCGATGCGAGCGTCCAGCCCAGGTCGGTCCAGAACTTCGCGGTGCCCAGGTTGTTCCACAGGTAGGCCGCCACGCCGCTGGGCTGGCCGAAGAACGTCGGATCAACCCATTTGCGGACCGCGGCCAGCTCGCCCAGCCCCAGCGCGGCCACGATGAAGACGAGGTGCAGCATCCCCCATTGCAGACGGCTAGCCTTCATGGTGCACCCATCCCGATTCGAGCTGCGACCACAGCGTTGCATACAGTTCGTGAAAGCGCGGCGACTTCTGCAGCTCGCGGATCGAGCGCGGACGCGGCAGATCGATAGGCACGTCGGCAATGATGCGGCCGGGCCGCGACGACATCACCACCACGCGATCGGACACCGCCACGGCCTCGGCCAGGTCGTGCGTGACGAACAGCGCCGTGTGCCGGTGCTGCTGGCATAGGCGCAGCAGCAGGTCTTGCAGCTGCAGCTTGGTCTGTGCATCGAGGGCGCCGAAGGGCTCGTCCATGAGCAGCAGCGGCGCATCGAGCGCGAAGGTTCGGGCCAGCGCCGTGCGCTGGCGCATGCCGTGCGACAGCGCCTTGGGCAGCGCATCCGCGTGATCGGCCAGCCCCACTTCGGCCAACACGCGCCGCGCGCGCTCCAGGCTCTTCGCCTTGGGCAAGCCACGCACACGCGCACCGAAGGCGGCGTTCTCGAGTGCGCTGCACCACGGCAGCAGGCTGTCGCGCGCCAGCATGTAGCCGATCTGCGGGTTGCCGATGCGCGGCGCGGCGCCCAAAACCTGCACCGTGCCCTCGCCCATGTGCGGCACCAGGCCGGCGCACAGGTTGAGCAGCGTGGTCTTGCCGCAGCCGCTGGGGCCGACGAGCGAGACAAACTCGCCCTCGGCGACGTGCAGCGAGACGTCGGCGAGCACGGACGAACGGCCATCGAAGCTCAGATGCACGCCGTCGATGGCGACGGCGCGGCCGGCTGCTGGAGGAGAGAAGGCTGTCGAAGACATGGACCTCCTGCTCACTGCGCCAGCAGCTTGGCGGTGTCGACCACCTTGTCGATCTGGCCGGTGCGCTGCATGTACTGCGCCGCATGCTGGAAGGCCTTGGCGTCCACCGGGAACTGGAAGGCCGGCACGGAGTTGCGCAACGAGACCTCGAGGATCTTGTCGCCGTCGGGCGCGCTGATCTTGAAGGTCTCTTGCGCCGTCTTCAACAGGGCGCCGAAGTTGGCGGGGTTCTGGGCGAAGTCGCCGGCCTCGCGCATCGCCTGCCGGAAGCCTTCGACGGCCTTGGGGTTCTTCTGGAGGAACTCGGCGCGCACCACCTGCAGCACAGCCGCTCCGTTGGTGTCCAGCACGTCGGTGGGCCCCTGCCCCTTGCGCGGATCGACCACCATGCGGCAGGCCTTGGTGACCTCGCAGAAGCCGTCCATCGGCGCGAAAAGCATCAGGCCTTCGACCTGCTTCTGCGAGATCGCCGGGAAGGCCGTGTTGGGCGATCCCACGGCCACGATGGTCACGTCCTGGGCCGTCATGCCGGCGCCCTTGAGCAGGCTGACCAACTGAAACTCCGCCGCACTGCCGCGCGCGGTCACACCGATCTTCTTGCCCTTGAAATCCTGCATCACCGCCGGGTAGCCCTTGTCGGCATTGGGCGATGCCAGGCCGGCACCGGCCATGAGGAAGAAGTTCGGCGAGCGCGCGCCGCTGCCGATCACCTTGAGATCGGCCCCTTTGTTGGCGGCCTGAACGATCACCTCGGGCGGTGTGAAGGCGACCTCGAGATCGCCGGCCAACAGGGTCTGCATGGCCAGCGGCGCCTGAGGAATGGTGCGAAGCTCGCACTTGACGCCATGTTTCTCGCACAGGCCGTTGGCATTGGCCACGCGCACCAGGAAGTTGCCGATGCCCGGGTAGTCCTGGATGCGTAGCGTGGTGGTGGCGGGCTGGGCATGGGCCGGTGCGTGCAGCACACACACGGCGGCTGCGGCAAAAGCGATCAGGCTGTTTCGAAGCATGGTGGAATCCGTTTCGATTGGGTTGCATCGGGACGCTTGCGCGCCGATCGATTACAAAATCGGAGACCCGCTCAAATTGCGCTTCAGGTGACAATTTCGGGGTGAACACCAAGCTCGACTTCCCTAATCCCTCGCAAAGCGAACGCTATCGCGTCGACTGGATGGCGGACTTGCCGGCAGCGTCGGTGCGACGACTGCGGGAGATCGGCACCCGGCGCCTCTATCAGGACGGCCAGCTGCTGCAAAAGCGCGGCGACTCGGCCCACCATGTGCTGGTGCTGATCTCGGGCCGGCTGCGGTCGGTGGGCTACACCGCCGGCGGCACGGAGCAGGTCACACGCTGGATGGAAGCCGGCGAGGTCAGCGGCTTCAGTTCGGTACTGGGCAACGCCCCCGTTCCGGTGGACCTGGTGGCCACGGGGGACGTCGAAGTGCTGGTACTGCCGCGCAAGCCCTTGCTCGACTTCCTGTCCAGCGACGCGATCGCCAGCCTCGCCGTCGCCCGCGTGCTGAGCCTTCGCGTCAATGAACTGTTCGACATGGTCTTCATCCGTGCCGAAGACGCATTGAGCGCTCGGGTTTGGGCCACGCTACAGCGAATCGCCGCCGAGAACGGTACGCCGCAGGGGGACCGCACGATGCTGCGCATCTCGCAAGGGGACCTCGCCCACGCGGTCGGCGCGTCCCGCCAGCGGGTGAACGGAGAGCTGCGCAAGCTCCAGGCTGCGAACAGGATCAGGCTTGGCTATCGGTGGCTGGAGATCCTGAATAGAGAATGACGTGAAACGCTTCGCGGCGACGCGCAGGCGGCGGATGAAGCGGGGATGAAGAAGGCCAGTCGGACATGCTTCAACGGCCCGCGACCTTTCCAAGAAGTGTCCGCAAAGCGGTCCCTACTGCTCTGCGCTACCCTGGTCCAATGAGCCCGGGTAGCGCAGGGACACCCATCTGGCAATCAAGCGCCGCCGCGCACGTAGCTCGCGGCAATTGGCAGAATCAGGCTAAGGCCGGCCACCCCCAGCAGCGCACAGACGATCAGCCGCACAGTGCGCGCAGACCAGTTGGGTGGATGACGCTGCAACAGCCATGTCAGTGCCATCACCAATGGCATCGCGAACAGGCAGAGCCAGAGCGCGCGCAGGCTGAAATGGCCGGCAGGCACCACCAGCATCAGACGCAGCAACGAGTTGAAAGCGAAGATCATGACCAGTGTCTGGCGGATCGCCACCTGCCCCATTGGTTGCCGATAGAACTGGTAGACCAGCGGCGGACCGGCGCTCGAGAACAGCCCGCTCATCAGGCCGGAGACCAGGCCAAAGGCACGAAAGCTGCTGCGCGACGAACGCTCGCGCAGAGGTGTCACGCGCACCAGCATGGTGGTGGCGCACGCGAGAATCGTGAGGCCCAGCAGGACACGAAGCAACAGCATGACGTTTGCGCTCAGCCAGCCGATCAACAGCACCCCGGCCACCACGCCGATGCCGCTGCCGGTCGCTGTGTCGCGCAGCGCCGCCAGATCGAGCGCCTTGCGCGAGCCCCGGAGCACGAGGGAGGCCTGAACCAACGTGAGAACGCTGGCAACGTTGGCTGCATCCGCGAGCGGCACGATCTCCAGCATGCCGACCAGCCCCATCAGGATCAGGCCGAAGGCAAAGCCGGTGAGTGTCTGCGCACAGGTGGCGAGCGCCACGCACAGCAGGAACGACGCTCCCTGCCAAACAGTCATGGTGCTTCGTTCTCCTGTTGCTGGTTGACGCTCGGCAACGCCGCGCTACACCCTGCCCTTCCATGGCACCAGCACCTTCTCGAGGTAACGCATCAACACGTCGAAGCTGAACGCGAACAGGCCGATCACGATGATGCCCATGATGACCACGTCGCTCGCCAGGAACTCCGCAGCGTTGAGCACCATGAAGCCCAGGCCGCGAGTGGATGCCACCATCTCGCCAGCCACCAGCGTGGTCCAGCCCACACCGATGCCGATGCGCATGCCGGTAAAGATCTCCGGCAGAGCCGACTTCAGGATCACGTGCCAGATCACCTGTGCCCGCGTCGCGCCCATCGAATAGGCGGCGTGGATCTGCTCGATCGACACCGAGCGTACGCCCGAGCGCGCGGCGATCGCCAGCGGGGCAAAGATCGCCAGGAAGATCAGGTAGAGCTTGGAGAACTCGCCGATGCCGAACCAGATGATCACCATCGGCAGGTAAGCCAGCGGTGGCAGCGGGCGATAGAACTCGATCAACGGGTCGAAGATGCCGCGCGCCACACGGCTCACACCCATCATGACGCCGATCGGGATGGCGGTGGCACAGGCCAGCGCGAACGCCCCGAACACCCGATACAGGCTGGTCCAGGTGTGCTCCAGCAACGTGGCGCCCGCGAAGCCGTGAGTCGACACCTCCAGGAACTTGCTGAACACCGCCTGCGGCGACGGCAGGAACAACGGCTTGACCCAGCCCATCTGGGTCACCAGCATCCACAGCGCCAGCGTGGCAATGACGGTGCCGGTCGCGATGGCGCCGGCCTGACCCTGACCCGGTGCGCCGAATTGTTCGCCGGGCCGCACCGAGCGCTTGGCGAAAAGGCGCGCCAGCAGGCCACCGCCATGGTTTGTCTTCAATGCGATTTCAGACATGGCTCAATTCCTTTTGTACGTCGGCCGCGCGTTCGTCGCCGTAGATGATGTTGAGCACCTTCTCGCGCATCTGGATGAAATCCGGACTCGACTTCACAGCCCGCGCGTCTCGCGTCTGCAGGAAGCGCTTGTTGAAATCGAGTTCGTAGCGGTGCGTGATGCGGCCCGGGCGCGGCGACATCACGATCAGATGGCTTGCCAGGAACAGCGCCTCTTCGACGCTGTGCGTGATGAAGAAGAACATCTTCTGCGTCTTCTGCCACACGTCCAGAAGCAGCTCCTGGATCGTCTCGCGCGTCAGTGCGTCGAGCGCCGCCATCGGCTCGTCCATCAGCAGCATGGCCGGGTTGCAGGTCAGTGCACGCGCAATCCCCACGCGTTGCTGCATGCCGCCCGACAGCTGGTAGATCATGTGTTTGTGGAAGTCCTGCAACCCGACCAGCGCCAGGTTCTTGGCCGCGCGGTCGCGCCGCTCGGCCGTGGGAACGCCCTGCAGCTTGAGGCCGAACTCGGTGTTCTCCATCACGTTGAGCCAAGGCAGCAGCGCATGCTTTTGGAACACAACGCCGCGATCCGAGCCCGGCCCCTGGATGGTTTTTCCGCCAAGCAGCAGATCGCCGCTGGATGCGGAGATAAAGCCAGCCATCAGGCTGAGCAGCGTGGTCTTGCCACAGCCCGATGCGCCGAGCGCGACGACGAAGTCGCCGCGGTTGATCGTCAGGTCGATATGGTCGAGCGCGTGTACCCGTTCGGTGGGCGTGCGCCCCGGATAGGTGACGCTGACGTCCTTGACCTGGAGTTGTTCCATCGCCATGTGAGGTTCCTTGATGTCGTCGCTGTGCTGCGGATACCGTGGCCGGGTTTCTTACTTCAGCCCCATGGCGGCGTCGATGTATTTGGTCGTCACGAACTTGCTGTAGTCGGGCGCCACCGCATCGATGCGCCGCTGCTCCAGCAAGAAGTCGGCTGTTGCCTTCAGTGCCTTGGCCGCGCCGCCGGCTTGGCCGCCGCCGAGCCAGGCCGCTGAAGCCTGCTGCTCCGCAGCGGGATAGGCGTACAGCTTGAGAGCGTCGGAACTGGCCTTGGCATCGCCGCCGATCTTGGCGGCGATCGCCTTGGCGGGTGCCGAGTCAGGGCCCCAGGCCGTCGGGTTGGCGCGGTAGGAGGCATCCGAGTCGGCCAGGGCCTTGACGAACCTGGCCATGAAGCTCGCATTCGCCTCGGCGAACGGGCGGCTTGCCGCCACACCGTCGAAGGTGGCCTTGCCCTTCTTGCTCAACTCACCCGACGTGATCAGCACCTTGCCGGTCTGCTTGATGCGCGCGAGCGCCGGATCCCACACGAAAGCGGCATCGATGTCGCCGCGTTCCCAGGCGGCGGCGATCTGGTTGGGCTGCATGTTCAGCAATTGCAACTCGCCCGGCTTGAGTCCCCATTGCTCAAGCGCAAACATGGCGTGAAAGTGCGTGGTCGACACGAAGGGAACGCCGAGCTTCTTGCCTTTGAGGTCAGCTGGCTTCTCGATGCCCGAGCCGTTGCGCACCACCAGCGCCTCGGCCTCGTTGATGTCGTCGAGGATCCAGAACAGCTGCAGGTCCAGGCCCCGGCTGAGCGCCGCTGCGAGCGGGCTCGAGCCGATGACACCGATCTGGACGTCACCCGAAGCCATCGCGGTGGCGACCTTCGCACCCGATTCGAACTGGCGCCAATTGATCTTGTAGCCGGTCGCCTTTTCGATCGTGCCGCTGGTCATGGCCACGATCATCGGTCCGGCTATTTGCTGGTAGGCGATGGTTACTTCTTTGGTCTGGGCCTGGGCGCTGCCGACGCCACTCAATGCCGATACCATCCCGAATGCGAGGGCGCACCGGCCGAACAATTGTTTAATCTTGCGCATCAATGTCTCCGTTGTGATGAAGTCAGGCGGCAGTGTGTGCACCGGGGCCTGCGGTCCATAGAGCCAGATACGCGCATTCGCTGAGACCACTTGACGATCCCCATTGGCAACCTCAGGGTAAGTCCTGATCACGCCCGCCCCCGAACTTGAAAGAACGATGGCACAACACCTGAAATCTGCGATGTGGAAGCAACTGCTGCAGCGCTCGGCACGCGAGAACATGAGCTTGCAGGGGCAGATCCGCGAGATGCTTGTCGCGGCCATCCTCGACGGGCAGTTACCGGCCGGCGTGCCGATCCCCTCGAGCCGGGAAATGGCCGAGCAACTTGGCGTTGCGCGCAACACGGTGGTGCTGGCCTATCAGCAGCTGGCTGACGAAGGCTATCTGGTCTCGCGCCAGCGCAGCGGCCATTTCGTGAACACCGACATGGCGACCAGTCGCCTCGGAACGCCCGCGCGACCGTCGCAAGATGCAACGGCCTGCGCGGCGGTGGACTGGTCGAGCCGCTTTCAGCAACGGCCGTCGCAACAACGCAGCATCGTCAAGCCGGCCGATTGGCAAAAGCATCCCTACCCATTTCTCTATGGCCAGTTCGACGCCGCGCTATTTCCCACTGCGGACTGGCGCGAGTGCTGCATCAAGAGCCTGAGCGTGCTGGACATCCGCGATTGGGCGCCCGACCAGATTGCGCGAGACGACGATTCGCTCGTGCAGCAGATACGCACCCGGGTCCTGCCGCGCCGCGGGGTCTGGGCCTCGGCCGACGAAATCGTCGTCACCGTCGGCGCACAGCACGCGCTGTACATGATCGCCGACCTGCTGATGCGCGAGGGAACGCGCGTGGGCATCGAGGAGCCCGGCTACCCCGACGCGCGCAACATCTTCGCCAGGCGCACTTCGCAGTTGGTGCCGCTTCCCGTCGATGAAGAAGGCCTGCCGGTGACGGACGCGCTGCGCGACCTGGACGTCGTCTACGCGACACCCAACCACCAGTGCCCCACCACGGCGACCATGGGACTGAAGCGCCGAGAAGCCCTGCTGAAGATGGCCGACGAATCCGACTTCATCGTCATCGAGGACGACTACGAAAGCGAGAACCGTTTCGACGGCGATCCGATCCCGGCGCTGAAGAGCCTCGACCGCAGCAACCGCGTGATCTACGTGGGCAGCCTGTCGAAGACGCTGGCCCCCGGACTGCGCATCGGCTACGTGGTCGGGCCGGCCGAGCTGGTCGCCGAGCTACGTGCGCTGCGCCGGCTGATGCTGCGCCACCCACCGGCCTACACCCAGCGCGCCTTCGCGTTGTTTCTCTCGCTCGGCCATCACGATGCGTTGTTGCGCCGCCTTGCCTCGGCGCAACGCGAGCGCGCCACCGCGCTGCGATCCGCACTGGCGCAGCATCTGCCGCAATGCAGCGTGGCGCCAGCAGCCGGCGGCAGTTCCTGCTGGGTCTCGCTGCCGGAACAGCTGGATGCCACGGCACTGGCCGAACAGGCGCGCGATCGCGGCGTACTGATCGAGCCCGGCGAGGTCTTCTTCATGACCGAGCCGCCCCCTCGGCAGCACTTCCGCATGGGCTACTCGTCGATCGCGCCTGCGGCGATCGAACCCGGCGTCAAAGTGCTGGCCGAACTCGTCCGCGGCTTCGAGCGCAGGCGCTGAAGCCGCTGGCCCCACCGAATCGGCGCATCTGGCGCCATGGCTGAAGCCGGACCAGGCCTACGCTGCAGGGATGCCGATGAACCCGCGACGACGCCAAGTCCTCAGGTACACCCCTCGCCGCAGCCGCCTTGCCGACGTCATTTTCCCGAGGCCATGCCGCTGCAAGCGGGCACCCGCTCGACGCCGTGACATGCCCAGCGATCCTTCGCTGGCGTTGGTGCATGGTCGCAGCCCGGCCACCCGCCGGCCGGCCGAAGACATCATCGCCAGCCAGCGCCTCGAGATCGACGGCATACAGCGCCGGCTGCTTGCGCTGCAGCAAGACCATGCGCAAGCGCAGCGGCCGGCAGGCTTTCCGTCCTGGGGGCGGCCTGCGTGGCGCCTGATGGGCCCCATGAACTCGCAAACGAGACAGCAATGAACCACATGAACACCTCCCCGAAACTCAACCGCCGTCACCTGCTGGCCGGCAGCGCCGGCGCATGGGCCGCCACCGGCTTGGCCGGCTGGACCGGCCAAGCCGCCGCCCAGGCCAAACCACTGCCAGCCCTGGTGGCCTGGAAGGATGCCGGCAGCGTGATCGTGCACAGCGCGAGCACACTGGAAACCCGGCGCAGCGCCTTCGGCACCAGTGTGATCACCCCCTCGGAGCAGCTCTACCTGCGCAACAACCTGCCTGCGCCGGATGCGGCCATCCTGAACGATCGTGAGAGCTGGGAACTCACCGTCGAGGGCGTCAAGGGCCCGCGCAAGCTCAGCCTGCGCGAACTCAAGGGGCTCGGCCTGGAGACCGTGGCGACGGTGCTGCAATGCTCAGGCAACGGGCGGGCATTCTTTCCGAGCAAACCCAGCGGCACCGCCTGGACGGTGGGTGCCGCCGGCTGCGTGCTATGGAGCGGCGTGCCGCTCAAGACGATGGCGAAGGCACTGGGCGGCGTGGCCGACGGCATGCTCTACATCACCGGCACTGGCGGCGAAAAGCTTCCCGACGGCCTTGACCCCCAAAGCATCGTGGTCGAGCGTTCGGTGCCCATCCGGGCGTTGGACGATGCGATGCTGGCTTGGGAGATGAACGGCGCGCCACTGTCACTCGCTCACGGCGGCCCACTGCGACTCATCGTGCCGGGCTATCAAGGTGTCAACAACATCAAATACATCCGACGCTTGGCGTTTACCGCCGCGGAGACCAACGCCAGGATCATGTCGCATGGATACCGCATCTCGCCGCCGGGCAGCAAGGCCGACCCGTCGCAACCCTCGGTGCAGGAGATGAGCGTCAAGTCGTGGATCAACTCGCCCACGCACGAGAGCGGAAAACTGGTCGCCGGCACCGTGCAGATCCACGGCGTGGCCTTCGGCGGCCTGGATGCGGTGAAGCGCGTGGAGGTGTCGGTGGACGGCGGAAAGACTTGGGCCGACGCCCAATTCATCGGCCCCGATCTCGGCAAATTCGCCTGGCGCCAGTTCGTGCTGCAGGCCAGATTGCCCGGCGGCACTCACACCCTCGCCAGCCGGGCCACCGATACGGCCGGCAAGGTGCAACCCGAAGCACGCATCGAGAACGTGAGCGGCTACAACAACACGAGCTGGGCCGACCACACCGTACAGGTCACCGTGGCCTGAGTCAGTCCAAGGGAATCTCATGATGAACCTCCAACACCCATACCGCGCGCTGCGTCGCGCCACCCTCGCCGTCTGCACCCTCGTCGCGAGTCTGCACGGCCATGCCGCCGATGACGGCGCCAAGCAATTCGCACTGGGCAAGAAACTCTTCGTTCAAGGCGCGGCGCCGGCCTGCGCGCTGTGCCACGCCTTGAAGGACGCCGGCAGCACGGGCGCGGTCGGCCCCATCCTTGACGACCTGAAGCCGGACGCCGCCCGCGTGGCGAACGCCCTGCGCAACGGCTTGGGCAACATGCCGGCCTACAAGGCCACGCTGCAGGAGGAGCAGATCCTTGCGTTGGCGCACTATGTAGCCAAGGCCAGCGGCGGAGCACGCTGAACAAGGCGCGTCCCCCGCACGCCCCCGAGCCCCTGCTCCTTCGAATCAACGCGTACCGGCAGCCAGGCTGCCCGGCCGTGGTGAGGCATGGCGTCGTTCAGCGCCCCCCGCCTTCCGCTGTTTCACCGACGCGCGAACATGGCGACGATCTCGTGGAACACCTCGTTCCCGAGCGCGCCCGAGATGTCGATCGTCTGGCTGCGGCGGTAGTAAGGGCTGAGGTCCAACCCGACGCCCACGCCGTAGATCTCCACCACGCCCTCCCGCTCGCGGCGCTCCACGACTTCACGCAGATGGTGGTCGAGGTAATGCGCGTCGTTGGCAAGATGGGTGGCGCTGTCCATCGGGCTGCCGTCGGACAGCACGACCAGCAGGCGCCGGCCCTCGCCACGGCTTTCCAGCCGCGCACAGGCCCAGTCCACCGCCTCCCCGTCGATGCCTTCGCGGAACAGGTCCGACTTCAGTAGCGCGGCGATGTCAGGCCGCGAGCGGCGCCATGGCGTATCGGCGTCCTTGAAGACCATGTGACATGTTTCGTTGAGCCGGCCGGGATGCTCGGTCCGGCCGGTACGCTGCCAGTCGCGCAACGCGCGGCCGCCGTTCCAGGCGCTGGTGGTAAAGCCGAGCACCTCGCTCGCAACGCCGGCCTGCTCGAGCGCACGCACGAACACGTCGACCAGCATGGCGACCGACTCGATGTGCTGCTTCATGGAACCCGAGCAATCGATGAGAAAGCTCAGCACGCAGTCGGCCATCGGCTCCTGCCGTTCGATGCGGAACAGGCGCCGCTCGGTCGGCGAAGCGATGAGCTGCGCGAGCATGCGGCCGTCGATGCAACCCTCTTCCTGCGCGCCATCCCAGTCGATGCGTGTGGCCACGGCGAGCACCGCCTTGAGCTCGCGTGCCAGCCGCGCGATGTTGACGCCCTGCCCCGCGATGCGGCGATCGAGGCGCTCGCGGTATTCCCTCAGCAGCGCGGAGCGCACCAGCGTCGCGGCCCTCACTTCCTGGTCATAGGCGGTCGTGAAGACGCGGTAGCCGTCATCGGCTTCTTCAAGCACGCGGCTGTCTCCGATGCTGGCGGCCGCGACGCGGTGATCGTCATCGTTGCCTTCGAAATCTGTCCAGTGGCTGAAGAATCGGCGGCCGTCGTCGTCCTCGCCACATTCGTCGGTCTGGTCATCGCCGGTCTCGCTGGCGGCATGGATCATTCCGGCCACCGTGTGCGCGATGGTCAGCGCATGCTGCGCATAAGCGGCCTGGTCGGTGCGCTGGCGACGCAAGCCGGCGAGTGCATGGCCCAGCACCGGCGCCAGGGCCATGCGCGTGGCCTCGATCACGCCATCCGTGGCCTCCACCACCGGTTGCGCCGTGACGCGGGCACGGCAGATTTGCGCCGTCGTGTAGAGCAGGATTCCGCTGGCGGTTTCCGTCACGCCGCTGTGATGAAAGGCAAGCGACCATTGTTCGTGACGGTGCTGCAGGTTGTGCACCATCCCGGGCATGCCGGCGGGCGCCAGTGCTTCCACTCGGAACTGCTCGAGCATGTCGAACAGCGCGCGCGCGAGCGGGTCGGCCGGGCCCAGGTGCCGGTGGAGTTCGGCATCGGACAGCAAGAGACGCAGCGCCATACCGTCGGCCGCGCCACGGAACGAGCCAAAGTCATCGCGCTGCGGAGACGGATGCAGGTGTGGCGCAAACAGTGCCAGCGCGCGTCGGCCCCGAAACAGGCGACGGCCACGGAAGTGCAGGTCCGCGTCACCGCTCAGCGCCCGGATCGAGGCGGCGCAGAGTTCGTCGACCTTCTGCTGATGCCGGGTTGCCGCCGCCTGGGGCACGCTCACCGCATCACTCCTGGTGTGTTGCAAGCTGATGCGACTCTTCGAGTTCGCGATCAAAGCAACGCTGGAAGTATTCGGCCACGATGGCACGCTCAGCTTCGTCGCACTTGTTGACGAAGGAGAGGCGAAAGGCAAGCGCCGGATCGCGGAATATCTCGACGTTCTCGGCCCAAGTGATGACGGTGCGGGGCGACATCAGCGTCGACAAGTCGCCGGCAGCGAAGCCCTTGCGCGTGAGCTCGGCCACGGCCACCATCGAATCGATCAGCGCGCGGCCGGCCGCGTCGGCGAACTGCGGCACACGCGCCTGCACGATGGCAATCTCTTCGTTGCGCGGCAGGTAGTTCAGCGCCGCGACGATGTTCCAGCGGTCGATCTGCGCGTGGTTGAGCCGCTGCGCGCCGTGATACAGGCCGCTCAGGTTGCCCAGGCCCACCGTGTTGGCGGTGGCGAACAAACGAAAGCAAGGATGCGGGCTGATCACGCGGTTCTGATCCATCAGCGTCAGCTTGCCATCGCGCTCCAGGATGCGCTGGATGACGAACATCACGTCGGGCCGGCCAGCGTCGTACTCATCAAAAATCAGGGCCACCGGACGCTGCAGCGCCCAGGGCACGATCCCCTCCTGGAACTCGGTGACCTGCTGGCCGTCGCGCAGCACCACCGCGTCCTTGCCAACCAGATCCAGCCGGCTGATGTGGCCGTCGAGATTGACACGAACGCAAGGCCAGTTGAGCCGCGCCGCCACCTGTTCGATGTGGGTGGACTTGCCGGTGCCATGCAGCCCCTGCACCATCACGCGCCGGTCGCGCGAAAAACCGGCCAGCAGCGCCAGCGTGACGTCCGGGTTGAAGCGATAGGCGCTGTCGACCTCGGGCACATGATCCTCGCCCTCGCTGAAGGCCGGCACGCGCAGATCGGTGTCGATGCCGAACACCTCGCGCACGGAGATCATTCGGTCAGGTCGGGCAGTACTCAGTTCGGTCATGTTGGTTTCCATCAAGTCCAAAAAAATGTACTTGGAGTCCTGCTGCCAAGGCCAGCGATTTCGCACGCTGGCTCCAGCAAAACCCGTGAACTGGCGCCACGGGCGCCGATCGCCGGCCTCTACGCTTCGTATCCACTGATCGAACGGAGACCTTCACATGCCCACCCCTTCCCGCCCTGTTGACGCCGAGTTCCTGCGCGCCTTTGCCGCAGCCTGGAACGCGCACGACCTCGAGGTGCTGATGTCCTTCATGAGCGAGGACTGCTCGTTCCACGCGGCCGGCGGTCCTGACCTGCTTGGCCGCAGCTTCATTGGCCGCGAGGCTGTGCGCGAAGGCTTCCAGCTGGCCTGGCAGACATTCCCCGACGCAGCCTGGCTCGACGGAGATCATTTCGTCTGCGGCGACCGTGGCGTGTCCGAATCGACCTTCCGCGGCACCAAGGCGGACGGCACGCGCATCGAAGCACGCATGGTCGACGTCTTCACCTTCCGGGATGGACTGATCGCGGTGAAGAACGCCTACCGCAAGGATCGCCCGCCGGTCCAGGCCGTATGAACACAGGGAGCCCATCATGGACATCAGCGCCCCGCGTCTCGCACCCCTGAACCCCTACGACCCGCAATACGATCCGCTGGTGGTATCCCATCCGGGGTGTGGGCGCGACTACGCGCCGACCTACTGGGTCGGCACGGCCGGCGCGCCGCCGCCGGATGACGGCCCGATCACGCGCGACACGGATGCCGATGTGGTGATCGTGGGCTCCGGCTTCACCGGGCTCGCCACCGCACTGTTCCTGGCGCGCGAGCACGGCATCCGCGCCACCGTGCTGGAAGCGAACCAGAGCATCTGGGGCTGCACCAGCCGCAACGGCGGCCAGGGCCAGAACGCCAGCGGGCGGCTGTACCGCTCGCAGTGGATCGAGCGCTGGGGCAAGCAGACAGCGCTGAAGCTGGACGCCGAGATCCGCGCCGGCTATGAAACCTTCAAGAGCCTGGTGGCAGAAGTGCCCTGTGATGCACAGCCCGGCGGCCACTTCTATGTGGCGCACCGCGACAAGAAGATGGACTTCTTGCGCAACGAGGCCAAGGTCATGCGCGACGTGTTCGGCTATGACACCCGCATGCTCAGCGCCGACGAACTGCGTCGCGACTACTTCAACGAGGCCGAAGCCTGCGGCGCCATGCACGAGCCGGACGGCATCGGCGTTCATCCGCTCAAGCTCGCACACGGCTACCTGCGCATGGCGCGCGCGCTGGGCGTGAAGGTGCATCCGGCCAGCCCCGTGACCGGCGTCGAGACGCGCGGCGGCGTGCACTACCTGAAAACCCCGGGCGGCACGGTGCGCGCACGCGCCGTGGGCTTTGCCACCGGCGGCTATACCAGCAACGGGCTGCACAAGAGCCTCGACTCGAAGATCATGCCGATTCTGTCGAACTCGCTGGTCACGCGCCCGCTCACACCCGACGAGCTGGAGGCGATCAACTTCCGCACGACCACCTTCATCACCGACACGCGCACGCTGCGCTTCTACTACCGCAAGCTGCCCGACAACCGCGTGCAGATCGGCAGCCGCAGCGCCATCACCGGTGCGGATGCGCCCGACCCGCGTCACATGCAGATGCTGGTCGAAGGCCTGCACCGCAAGTTCCCGGCGCTGAAGGGCATCCAGATCGACTACTCATGGTGGGGCTGGGTGGATGTGAGCCACGACATGATGCCGCGCGTGATGCAGCCCGATGCGAAGGAGAGCGTGTTCTACGCGCTGGGCTACGGCGGCAACGGCGTGAGCTTCTCTGCGCATGCGGGCCGGCGCATGGCCGAGCGCATCGCCGGCAAGAGCAACAAAGTGTTCGAGCTGCCGATCTACAACTCGCCCCTGCCCTACCCCAACGTGCTCAACCTGGTCGAGTCGCGCGCCTTCGCGCCGTTTCGTCGCCTCGGTCAGCGCTTCCTTTACCACTGGTATCACCTGCGCGACGAGAGGCTCTGACAAGCCGGACACCATTCATGAGACGCCCGGATCGACTACCAGCTCATGCTGCGGTCACTGCGACGGCAAGCAGCGCCTGGGGCGCCCTGCCGGTCGAGACATAAACACATTGGAGACAACCATGCATCCGCAAAAAGACTCGCAGCCCGCTTCGGGACTGCAGCACAGCCTCAAGCAAAGACACATGACGATGATTGCCCTGGGCGGGGTGATCGGCGCCGGCCTGTTCGTCGGCAGCTCGGTCGTCATCAAGGCGGCCGGGCCTGCCGCCATCATCTCGTTCATGCTCACCGGCGCGCTCGTCGTACTGGTCATGCGCATGCTGGGAGAAATGGCGGTGGCGATGCCGGCCGTCGGCTCGTTCTACGAATATGCGCGGCTGGCCTTCTCCGACCGGCCCACCTGCAGCGCACTCGCGGGTTTCCTGACCGGCTGGATGTACTGGTATTTCTGGGTCATCGTGGTGGCCGTCGAGACAGTCGCTGGTGCGCAGTTGCTGTCGTACTGGCTGCCGAGCGTGCCGCAGTGGATGCTCGGGCTCGGATTGATCGTCGTCCTCACGCTGACCAATCTGGTCTCGGTGAAGTCCTTCGGCGAATTCGAGTTCTGGTTCGCCTCGATCAAGGTCGCGGCGATCATGGTCTTTCTCTTCCTCGGCGCGCTCTATGTCCTGGGTCTGTGGCCGTCGACAAGCGCCGGGGTTGCATCCCCCGGCTTCACCCACTTCTTCGCGCATGGCGGGTTCGCACCCAACGGCATCGTTCCGATCCTCACCGGCGCGGTCGCTGCCACCGGCTTCTACTTCGGCGCGGAGATCGTGACGATCGCCGCGGCGGAAACAGCGCAGCCGGAAAAGGCGGTTGCCAAAGCGACCAGTTCGGTGATCACGCGCGTGCTGGTCTTCTATGTCGGCTCGATTTTCCTGGTGGTGGCCATCGTGCCCTGGAACTCGGTTGCAATCGGGACGCCGTATGTCAGCGCGCTGGCGGCGATGGGCATCCCCGGCGCGGCGCAGCTGATGAACGCCATCGTGCTGACGGCCGTGCTGTCGGCACTGAACTCCGGCCTCTACGCCTCTTCGCGAATGCTGTTCGCTTTGACCAAGCGAGGCGATGCGCCCAAGGCCCTGACGAAACTGAGCCGCAACGGCGTGCCCGTTCGGGCCATCCTGGTGGGCACCCTGTTCGGCTACGCCTCCGTGGTCATGTCCTACCTGTCGCCCGACCGTGTCTTTCAATTCCTGGTCGACTCCTACGGCACGGTGGCGATCTTCGTCTACCTGCTGATTGCCGTCTCGCAGCTGCGCCTGCGCCGCCGGCTCGAACGGGAAGCCCCGGAGCGCCTTCGCGTGCGCATGTGGTGCTACCCCTACCTGACCTACGTCGCGATCTTCGGAATGCTCAGCATCGTGGTGGCCATGGCCTTCATTCCCGAGCAGCGTCAGCCGCTGCTGCTGGGCATCGCCAGTCTCGGTGTGCTCTTGCTCGCCTACGGCGTGAGAGCTCTGCTCGGCCGGCGATCGACCCTGGTATCGACACCGAACCTGAACGTCAGAGCCAACCATAGCCATCCGCCATTGGCTCCATGAATGGTTGCGTCCTGGCCCCACAAGGCAAGCCGGGCCCTTCTTAGCATTCAAGAACCAATCAGCGCAGTCACGTCCTCGGCGCATCGATCCCGATTTTCCAACCTGAAATCACTACCTATCGGAGACTTCAAATCATGACCAAGCAAGCACCCAGCACCCATATCCGCACCGTTGTCAGTGGACCTCAGAAGATGACGCCTTCAGAGGCCTTCGTGGAGACCATGGTCGCCAACGGAGTCACCGACATGTTCGGCATCATGGGCTCGGCCTTCATGGACGCGATGGACATCTTCGCGCCGGCCGGCATCCGCCTGATCCCTGTTGTGCACGAACAAGGCGCAGGCCACATGGCCGACGGCTACGCCCGCGTCAGCGGCCGCCACGGCATGGTCATTGGTCAGAACGGCCCCGGCATCAGCAATTGCGTCACGGCGATCGCCGCAGCCTACTGGGCGCACAGCCCGGTTGTGATCGTCACGCCCGAGACGGGCACCATGGGCATCGGTCTGGGCGGCTTCCAGGAATGCAATCAGCTGCCGATGTTCCAGGAGTTCACCAAGTACCAGGGCCACGTGACCCATCCGGCGCGCATGGCCGAGTACACCGGCCGTTGCTTCGACCGCGCCATGTCCGAGATGGGTCCGACGCAGCTGAACATCCCACGCGACTATTTCTACGGCGAAATCACCACCGAGATCCCCAAGCCCAGCCGCCTTGATCGCGGCCCCGGCGGCGAGAAGAGTCTGAACGAAGCCGCCGAGCTTCTGGCCACGGCCAAGTTCCCGGTCCTCATCTCCGGCGGCGGCGTGGTCATGGCCGACGGCATCGAGGAATGCAAGGCGTTGGCCGAACGCCTGGGCGCCCCGGTGGTCAACAGCTACCTGCACAACGACTCGTTCCCGGCCAGCCATCCACTGTGGTGCGGTCCGCTGGGCTATCAAGGTTCCAAGGCGGCCATGAAGCTGATCGCGCAAGCCGACGTGGTGGTCGCGCTGGGCTCGCGACTGGGCCCGTTTGGCACCCTGCCCCAGCACGGCATGGACTACTGGCCCAAGAACGCGAAGATCATCCAGATCGACGCCGACAACAAGATGCTGGGCCTGGTCAAGAAAATCTCGGTAGGCATCTGCGGCGACGCCAAGGCGGCCGCCGTGGCATTGACCGAACGGCTGAACGGCAAGACGCTGGCCTGCGACGCCAGCAAGGCCGAACGTGCAGACAAGATCGCCACCGAGAAGGCCGCATGGGAGAAGGAACTGGACGACTGGACCCACGAAAAAGACCAGTTCAGCCTCGACATGATCGAGGAACAGAAAAAGGAAAAGACGCCCTTCGGTGGCCACTACCTGCACCCGCGCCAGGTGCTGCGTGAACTGGAAAAGGCCATGCCCGAAGATGTGATGGTGTCGACCGACATCGGCAACATCAATTCGGTGGCCAACAGCTATCTGCGCTTCGAGAAGCCGCGCAGCTTCTTTGCTGCGATGAGCTTCGGCAACTGTGGCTACGCCTTCCCGACCATCATCGGCGCCAAGGTTGCGGCTCCGCATCGCCCGGCCGTGTCGTATGCCGGCGATGGCGCCTGGGGCATGAGCCTGATGGAAACCATGACCTGCGTGCGCCACAACATCCCGGTGACCGCGGTGGTGTTCCACAACCGCCAGTGGGGCGCCGAGAAAAAGAACCAGGTCGACTTCTACAACCGCCGCTTCGTCGCCGGCGAACTCGACAACCAGAGCTTCGCCCAGATCGCCAAAGCCATGGGCGCCGAGGGGATCGTGGTCGACAAGCTGGAGGACGTCGGCCCGGCGCTCAAGAAGGCGATCGACATGCAGATGAACGAAGGCAAGACGTGCATCGTCGAGATCATGTGCACACGCGAACTGGGCGACCCGTTCCGCCGCGATGCGCTCTCCAAGCCGGTGCGCTTCCTCGACAAGTACAAAGACTACGTCTGACGCCCCGGCGCGGCACACACGCCGTGCTCGACCTGCTTGCGGCCCGCAAGCAGGTCGGCGTGAGCCTGCGCGCCGCGCTCTCTCAAGTTTCATCGCCCTCCGCCGGAGGGCAAGCCGAGAGGCCCCTCCATGCACTCCCCTATCCCTGGCAAGCCCCGTGAACCCCGCGCAACGACGCCGACGGCGCCGCAGGCGCACCCGCACATGCGGGCGCTCATCAAACGGGCGCGTGCGCAAGGCCCGATCACGGTCGCCGTCGCCTACCCCTGCGACACGACTTCCCTCGAAGCCGTGCACGCTGCAGCGCAAGCGGGGTTGATCGAGCCGCTGTTGGTCGGCCCGCGCAAGCGCATCGAGGCTGCGGCCGCGCAGGCCGGCGTGTCGATCGCGGACTATGTCGTGCACGACACCCCGGACGATCCGAGGAGCGCTGCCGCAAAAGCCACGGAACTTTGCCGAGACGGCCATGCGGCCGCGCTCATGAAAGGCGCATTGCACAGCGACGAACTGCTGGGCGCGGCCGTCAGTCGCGAAGGCGGCCTTCGCGGCAGCCGGCGCGCCAGCCATGTGTTCGTGATGGACGTCCCAGGTGTCGACCGGCCATTGCTCATGACCGATTGCGTGGTCAACATCGCCCCCACGCTGCCGGACAAGCGCGATATCGTGCAGAACGCGATCGACTTCGCCATCGCACTGGGCATCGGCAGGCCGCGCGTGGCCATCCTGTCGGCAGTGGAGACCGTCAATCCCGCCATCCCGGGCACCATCGACGCCGCAGCACTTTGCAAGATGGCCGATCGCGGCCAGATCAGCGGTGGCATGCTCGACGGACCGCTTGCCTTCGACAACGCGATCTCAGCCGAATCGGCGCGCAACAAAGGCATCGTGTCGGTGGTCGCCGGGCAGCCCGATGTGCTGCTGATGCCCGACCTCGAGGCCGGGAACATGCTCTACAAGGAACTCGTCTACCTGGCGGGCGCCGAATGCGCAGGCCTGGTGCTGGGCATGCGCGTGCCGATCGTGCTCACCAGCCGCTCCGATTCCGCCGCCAGCCGCGTGGCTTCTTGCGCATTGGCGGTGCTGATGGCCAGCGCGACAGCCGGAACGCACTTGGCTCCATTGAAGGAGGCGGCATGACCACCGCTTCCGCTTCGATCCGCGGGCAGTATGCGTTGCGGCACGCGATGGTGTTGATGCCGGGCGTGGCGCTGGCCGGAGTCGTCGCGCTGGCAGCCACTTTCGTCTCCACCTTGCATGGCGGTCCGCAGTTCCTGTATGCGCTGTTCTTCGGTGTCGCCTTTCACTACCTGAGCCAGGACGCGAAGGCCAAACCCGGCATCGAGTTCTGCGCCCGCGGCGTGCTTCGTCTGGGTGTCGGCCTGCTCGGTGCGCGCATCACCGCGACCCAGATCGTTGGGCTCGGCTGGAGCACCGCGCTGATCGTGATTGCCGCCGTCGTCACTACCTTGCTTTGCGGCGTTCTGCTCGGAAAGAAGCTGGGCCTGAGCCGTGCGCAGAGCGTGCTCTCGGGCGGCGCTGTCGCAATCTGCGGCGCCTCTGCCGCGCTCGCGATCTCCGCCGTCTTGCCCCGAGAAAAGGACGGTGACCGCTTCACGCTCATGGTGGTGGTGACGGTGACCGTGCTGTCCACGCTGGCGATGGTGATCTACCCACTGGTTGCCAAGCTGGCGCACCTTTCACCGGCAATGGCGGGACTCTTCATCGGCGGCACCATTCACGACGTGGCGCAGGTCGTTGGCGCGGGCTACACCCTCAGCCATGAGGCCGGCGACTACGCCACCATCGTCAAGCTGTTTCGCGTGGCGATGCTGACGGTTGTTGTTGTGGTGGTGTCCAGCGTCTTCAAGAAGCAACGGGAGGAGGCGCAGGCTGCAAGTGCGGCCGGCCGCAGCCCGACCAAACAGGCGCTGGTGCCATGGTTTCTCTGGCTGTTCGTGATCATGGTGATCGCCAACTCCCTGCACATGCTGCCGCCTGTCGCCCAGAACGGGATCAACGACAGCTCGCGCGCATGCCTGGTGATCGCCATCTCGGCGCTGGGCATCAAGACCTCGTTCGCGCAGCTCGCCCGAGCGGGTTGGCGCCCGTTCGTCCTGTTGCTGGTCGAGACGCTCTGGATGGCGGGGCTGGTGCTGGCAGCCATCCTCCTTCGTCCCTGAGATAGCAGGTCGACCGCGGTCTTCCGGGTGTTCCTGACGATCAAGTGGCCGGGGCACAGGCGCGCTGGGCGACGCTCGCGGGCCAGACTTTGTTCGGCGCAAAACAGCCGGACCTGTAGCGGCACGCGGATGCGACTGCAAGCGGCCAGTCTCCAGTGGTGAACGGCCCGGTTTGAGGGACTCGTCAACCTTGCCACCTGGCGTCCGCAAACGTCCAGTTCGAGCACCCGAGTGCGCTCGGACGAATCCCGTGGGAGACCCACGACGCAGCACTTCGGGGCGAAGCTTGCGGGCAGAATCGGGGCGTCGCTCCGCGCCTCGAGGAGCCCCACTTCTTTCGCGTGAACATCGTGCCTCTCGAACTTGGCGAACATGACCGTCGACTGGATGAATCGCTGTTGCGTTCCCTGCACGCCTTGCTGGGGGAAGCGAGCGTCTCGCAGGCCGCCGCGAAGTTGGGCGTTGCGCAGTCCGCGCTGAGCCGCCACCTCAAGGTGCTGCGGCAGTTGACTGGCGACGAACTACTGATACGCGTGGGCAACCGAATGGTGCTCACTGAAAAGGCGCAGGCCCTGGTTGCGCCCACCCGCCGCATCCTGGCAGACATGTCGCTGCTCACCTCGGAGGCCAAGCCCGTCGAACTCGCACAGATGCGCCAGAGCTTTCGCATCGCGACCTACGACTTCTTGCCACACCGGTTCTTCGCGGACATCGTCGAGCGGGTTGCCCGGCAGGCGCCCGAGTGCGACGTGGTCGTGCGCGGCCTGGGCTCCCGGTTCGAGCACTACCGCCAGCTCGCGGACGGTGAGGTCGACATGGTCATCACCATCTGGCCCGAGCTGCCGGACCATCTGCGCGCGGCAAGCTTGTTGACCGAGCCGATGGTGTGCCTGATGCGTAGGGGCCATCCGCTGCTGGGTAAACCGCTGACACTTGAGGACTATCGCCGGGCTCGGCACCTCGCCTCGCTGGAGCACGTGCCGGGGCAGGGCACCATCCTCGATGCACAGCTCGCGGAACTGGGCGTGTCGGTGCACACGGCCATTCACACCCAGTTCCTGAGCATGGCGCCCGCCATCCTCGCCCGCTCGGACCTCATCTTCTCCACCGGCCGACTGCTGGCCGAGGACTTCGCCGAGCAGTACCCGCTCGCGCTCGTGCCGTTCCCCGCCAAGATCAAGCCGCATCGCTATCGCCTGGTTTGGCACGAGCGCACACACAAGAGCCAGGCCATGAGCTGGATGCGCGGCGAATTGATCGCTGCCGCGCGCGCGCTCGCCCACCGGCCAAGGTCATGACAATGGCGTCATAACCTGCTGCACACCGCGGCGCTGGGCGTCGGCGGCAGGCGTGGATAAGGTGGCGGCACATCCCCTTACCCGACGCTGCCGCACATGTCCTTCCCCTTCTCCAACGTCACCGATTCGTCCGCTGTTTCTGCCACGCCGCTTCCGGCCGAGCTACTTGCCCGTGTTGCTCGACTTCCCAAGGTCGACTTGCATTTCCACATGGCCGGCACGCTGCGACCAGCCACGCTTGCGCGGCTCGCGGGCAAATACGACCTGCCTCTGCCCCGCCCCCTGGAGACGCTGTACACCTACCGCGACTTCTACGACTTCATCGACGTGCTGCGCATCGCCGCGCAGGTCGTGCGCAGCAGCGCCGATTTCGAATGCGTGGCCTACGAAGCCGTGGAGGACGCGGCGCGCAGCAGCAACGCGCGCCATGTCGAGATGTCCTTCAACCCTCAGTACTTCATGCCCACCGCCGTTCCCTACCGGGTGCAGATCGAGGGGTTGACTGCGGGCCTGCATGCCGCGCAACGCGACTTCGGCTGTTCAGGCCTGCTGATCGCCTCTTTCGACCGCGGCCTGCCGCTTGACAGCGCCGAGCGTGCCATGGAAGACATCCTCGGCCTGCGCTCGGACCTCGTGGTCGGCGTGGGCCTGGACGGCCCGGAGCGCGAAGGGCCGCCGGCCCGGTTCGCGGCGCTCTTCCAGCGCGCCGGGCAGGCCGGACTGCGCCGCACGGCCCACGTCTGCGAGGACAACCAGACACTGGAGGAGGCGCCGCCTTCCAATGTCGACGCGTGCATCGAGCTCCTGGGCTGCGACCGGCTGGACCACGGCTACAACCTGCTCGCGAGTGAAGACGGGTTGCGCCGCGCGCGCGATCGCGGCGTGTACTTCTGCGTGTGCGGGGTCACGAGCGTCGTGCGGCGTCAGCGCCAGCGCATCGAAGGCCTCAAGCGCATGGTCGACGCGGGCCTGCCCGTCACCCTCAACACCGACGACCCCGCGATGTTCCATACCGACCTCTCTCACTCCTACGCCACCGTGCTCGAAGGCTGCGGCTGGGGGTGGGCACAGGCGCGTGCCTTCAGCCTGGCGGGCGTGGACGCATGCTGGCTCGACGAGTCGGCCAAGAGGGCCTTGCGCGCCGAGTTCGAGCGCGAGATCGCCCGGCTCGAAGGCGCGCCATCTGCAACCCATTGACCGCCCCGCCGAAATCAACCGAAGCCGAAAGCAAGGATCTGTGATGCCACTCGCAACTGCTGCAAAAATCCACCGCCGTCAACTGGTTGCGGCACTCGCACTCGCCGCCCTTGCGTGCTCGGCGCCGCCCCTCATGGCCGAGGGCGCATGGCCCGCACGCGCGATCACCCTCATCGTTCCCTATGCTGCGGGCGGCAACGTGGACGTCATGGCGCGTTGGATCGGACCCGAGCTGTCAGCGCGTCTCGGGCAGCCCGTGGTCATCGAGAACGTCTCGGGCGCCGGCGGCATCATCGGCACGGAAAAAGCCGTGCGCGCCAAGCCCGACGGCTACACCCTGCTGCTGTCGGTGGAAAGCACCATCATCATCGCGAAGATGGTCACGCCTTCCACCGTCCGCTACGACGGGCTGGCTGATTTGATGCCCGTCACCCTGCTGGGGGCGCAGCCCCTGGCGCTCGTGGGCAAGCCCGCGATGCAATCGAAGACCGCCGAGGCGCTCTATGCCGAGCTGAAGTCTGTGCCGGGCAAATACAGCTACGCGAGTTCCGGCGTGGGAACCTCGCTGCACCTGGGCGGCGAACTGCTCAAGCAGCAAGGCGGCCTCGACATGCTCCACGTGCCCTATCGAACCGGCACGCAGATCGTGAACGATCTCAGCGGCAATCAGCTGGACCTGGCCGTGCTGCCCTTGTCCATGGTGATGCAGCAGGCACGCGCAGGAAAGATCCTCGTGTACGGCGTGATGTCAGACAAGCCGTCCCCGGCCATGCCCGAGGTGCTTCCCCTGGCCGGCGTGCCGGCCTGGCGCGGCGCGAACGTGACGGTGTGGCAGGGTGTCTTCGCGCCAAAAGGCACGCCGACGCAGATTGTCGAGCGGCTGAATACCGCGCTGGGCCAAGTGCTGGCCAATCCCAGCGTGCGCAAGAACTTCGAGGATGGTGGTGTCACGCCAATGGGCGCCGGTCCGAGGGAATTCGCTGCGTTCGTCAAGAACGAGGAGAGCAAGTTCGGCGCGATCGTCACCAAGGGAAACATCAAGGCCGAGTAACCGGCCCGCCGAGCAAGACCGAGCATCTGCTGGACCAAGCGCACTTGCATCCTGATGGCGATGAGCCAGGCTGTTTCGACAGTGAATCCGCCTGTTGCCATACCGCTGGTCTGCCGCCATCCTACTGGCCGCCCCCCGGATGTCGCAAAAGCAGCGATTGCCGTCGTCGGGCTTGGAACCATCGATGGCTGCATGGAGACTGACACCCGACGCTTGGGTTCGTGGGCCAGGCTGACGGGGTCGGCGCGAGAACTCGACAATGCACCGTGTCCATTCGCCCGCCAGCAGTCATTGATAGGTTAGCTCTCGCATGTCGGTCGCTTGGTCTTCGCTCAGCGCCCGCGGATTCACCGGTGCGACTCGGTGCCGCGCCCGTCCGATCGACCCGCCGCCTCCACCAGGAAACTGACCAGCGCCTGCACCCGCGCGCTGCGCCCCTTGCGCGTGGGCACCAGCACCACCACCGGGGCGGCGCCAAATTCCCAATTGACCATCACGCGCTCAAGGCGGCCGGCGGCCAGCGCTTCGGCGGCGTCCCATTGGGAGCGCAGCACGATGCCCAGGCCATCCTCGGCCCACTGGCGTGCCACGCTGCCGTCGTTGCTGACGAAGGCCGGGTTGATGCGCAGCGTCTCGCCCTTGCGGGCGCCGCTGCCCGCGGGCCGCATGTGCCACAGTGTCACGTCTTCGTCGTTCTCGCGGATGCAGATGCAGGCGTGATAGGCCAGGTCCGCCGGGTTGCGGGGCGTGCCGTGCTCGCGCAGGTAGCCGGGGCTCGCGCACAGCCAGCGTTCGTTGGAAGCGAGCGTATGCGCCACCCAGGACGAGTCGCGCACCGCGCCCACGTGCACCACCGCGTCGGAGTCGTGCTTGTCGGGCCACGGCGTTTCGCGCAGGTCCAGCTGCAGCCCCAGGGCCGGATGCAGGCGGGAGAAACGGGACAGCCACGGCGCGACATGTGTGCGGCCATAGCCGAAGGACGCGGCCACCCGCAGCGTTCCGCTCAGGCGCCGGTCGTCCCGCTGCAGGGATTCGCGCAGGCCGTCGAACTTCAGCAGGAGTTCATAGGCCTCACGCCCGAACCGTTCGCCTTCCGAGGTCAGGTGCAGCTTGCGCGATGTGCGGTTGGCCAGCACCAGGCCCAGCGAGGCCTCGAGCTTGCGCAAGCGCATCGAGAGCGCGGGCGGCGTGACACCGAGCGAGCGCGCAGCCGCGCTGAGCGAGCTCTCGCGCAGCAACGCGGCAGCCAGGCGAAGGTCTTCGATCTGCATCATTCAGCAGAGCTTAACTATTGATGACGCAAGAGTGAAGCTCGAAGACGCCCTGGCACACCTAAAGTGAGCGCCATGCAAAACACTTCGACTTCCATTGCTGCGGCCGGGCGCTATCCCCGGGCCGTGCTGTTCGACCTGCTCACTGCGCTGCTCGATTCGTGGACCGTCTGGAACGCGGCTGCCGGCTCCGAGCAGATGGGCCGCGCCTGGCGCGCCGAATACCTGCGGCTCACTTATGGCTGTGGCGCCTACGTGCCCTACGAAGACCTGGTACGGCAGGCCGCCGCCACCGTGGGATTGCCCGCGAGCGCCCCGCAGTCGCTGGACGACCATTGGGAGGAACTGCCCGCGTGGAGCGGCGCCACCGAACTGCTGCGGGCGCTCGCGCCCCACTGCAAGCTGGCCGTGGTGACCAACTGCTCGCGGCGCCTGGGCCAGCGTGCCGCCGATCGCCTGGGGATCGACTGGGACGTGGTCGTGACCTCCGAGGAAGCGGGCTTCTACAAGCCCGATCCCAGACCCTACCGGCTGGCCCTGGAGCGCCTGGGCGTGCAGCCGGCCGAGGCGGCTTTCGTTGCCGGATCAGGCTACGACATGTTCGGCACCGCCAGCGTCGGCCTGCGCACCTACTGGCACAACCGCGTCGGCCTCGCCCGGCCCGAAGGCGCGCCGCTGGCGGAGGTCGAGTCGCCCACGCTCGATGGCGCGCTGCCATGGCTGCGCGGCTTCCGACCGGCCGCTTTCTGATCCAACCCACCACTCCAGGACCTGTCCATGATCCGCTCCCTTCGCCTGGTGGGTAGCCTTGCTTCCCTCTGTGCCGGCTTGCTGGCCGCGTCCGGCGCTTTCGCACAGGCGTTTCCGAACCGCCCCGTCACGCTGATTGTTCCATTCCCGGCCGGCGGTCCCAGCGATGCGCTGGCCCGCGCCGTCGCGCAGAAGATGGCTGCGCCGTTGGGCCAGCCCGTCGTCATCGAGAACCTCGGCGGCGCGAACGGCGTCATCGGCCTGACGAAGGCCAGCAAGGCCGCCGCCGATGGCTACACGATCTCGTTCGGAGGCATCGGCACGCATGTGGCCAACCTCGCGCTGTACAAGAAGCTGGCCTATGACCCCGTCGCCGATTTCGCTCCCATCGGCCCCGCGGGCGCGGCACCGATGCTGCTGCTGGCCCGCGCCGACCTGCCGGCGAACGATCTACGCGAGTTCAGCGCCTGGCTGGCGAAGCACAAGGACAAGGCCTCCTATGGCAGCGCGGGCGTGGGGTCGATTTCGCACTATGGCTGCGTGCTGTTGCTGTCTTCCCTCGGCCAGAACGCCACGCACGTGCCCTACAAGGGCGTTGCGCCGGCAATCAACGACCTGATGGGCGGGCAGACCGATTTCATGTGCGACCAGACCACCACCGCACTGCCGCAGATCGCCGGAGGGCGCATCAAGGCCGTCGCCGTGCTGTCGGGCACGCGCCTCGCGCAGCTGCCGCGTGCAGCCACTGCGGCGGAAGCCGGCCATGCGCTGGACGTGCGTTCCTGGAATGCCTTCTTCGCCCCGCGCGGCACCCCGCAGCCCGTGCTCGCCAAGCTGACGGGCGCGCTGCAACAGGCAGTGGCCGATCCGGTGCTTCGCAAGCAGATGGAAGGGCTGGGTGTCGACTTGCCCGCACCCGCCGATGCAACGCCCGCGGCCGTCACCGCGCTCATCGCGCGCGGCATCCGCGACGACGTGCCGGCCCTCAAGGCCAAGGGCCAATACCTGGACTGATCCGAAATGAACAACATGCAGAACAACCCTCCAAATCTCGCCGATATCGACACCCCCGCAGCCGTCGTGTCGCTTCCACGTATGCAGCGGAACATCGCGCGCATGCAGCAGCAGGCCGATGCGCTGGGCGTGCGCTTCCGCCCGCACGTGAAGACCACCAAATGCGCCGATGTGGTCGCGGCCCAGCTTGCCGCCGGCGCGGCGGGCATCACGGTGTCGACGCTGAAGGAGGCCGACCAGTTCTTCGCCCGCGGCGTGACCGACATCCTCTATGCCGTCGGCATGGCGCCGCACCGGCTCGCGCATGCGCTGGACCTGCGCCAGCGCGGCTGCGCGCTGCAGATCCTGACCGACAGCGTCGAAGGCGCGCGGGCCATCGCCGAATACGGCCGCGCGCACGGCCACGCCTTCGAGGTGCTCATCGAGATCGACACCGATGGTCACCGCTCTGGCATCAAGCCGGGCGAGGACCTGCTGCTCGAGGTCGGCCGCGTGCTGCATGAGGGCGGCATGCGCCTGGCCGGCGTGCTGACGCATGCGGGCTCCAGCTACGAACTGCACACGCCCGAGGCCCTGGCCGCCCTGGCCGAGCAGGAACGCGCCGGCTGCGTGCAGGCCGCGGAACGCCTGCGCGCCGCAGGCTTGCCTTGCCCCATGGTGTCGGTAGGCTCCACCCCCACGGCGCTGGAAGTTGCGTCGCTCGAAGGCGTGACCGAACTGCGCGCCGGGGTCTATGTCTTCTTCGACCTGGTGATGCGCAACGTGGGCGTCTGCAGCACCGAAGACATCGCGCTGAGCGTGCTCACCACCGTCATCGGGCACCAGGCCGACAAGGGCTGGGCCATCGTCGATGCCGGCTGGATGGCCATGAGCCGCGACCGGGGCACGGGCAAGCAGCAGCGCGACTACGGCTATGGCCAGGTGTGCACCGTGGACGGGGTGCCAATCGAGGGCTACCTGCTGTCGGGCGCCAACCAGGAGCACGGCATCCTCTCGCGCGAGGGCGCTGCGGACCCGGACATCGCGGCGCGCTTCCCGACCGGAACCCGGCTGCGGATCCTGCCCAACCATGCCTGCGCCACCGGCGCGCAGTTTCCCGCCTACCAAGCGCTGGCCGCGGATGGCACGGTGCAAACCTGGGAGCGCCTCCATGGTTGGTGAGAACGCCGCTGAACCCCGCAATATGTCGGGCCCGGCCCATGTCGCAGTGCCCGCCATGGCCAGGCCGGGCGGCCACTACAGCCATGCCGCCGTGGGCGGCGGCATGGTCTTCATCGCCGGACAACTGCCGATCACGCCGGAGGGCGAGCGCCTGGCCGATGCGACGTTCGAAGCCCAGGTGGCGCAGACGTTGGCGAACGTACAGGCCGCCTTGCTCGCGGCCGGTTCAGACATCGACAAGCTGCTGCAGGTGAGGGTCTACCTCGACGACATCGCCAACTGGCCGGCCTTCGACAGGATCTATGCGCAGTGGGCCGGACCATCGCGCCCAGCCAGGGCCGTCGTGCCGACCGGACCGCTGCACTTCGGGTTAAAGGTCGAGGTGGAGGCGATGGCGCTTGCATGATCGGACGATTGACCGCTTCGGGGCGACGCGACCGGCTGCTTCTGGCATCAAAGCTACAAACCGCAACCGGCTACAGTCGGCCAACAGCAGACCTTCAACCGTCCTGTTCAGTCGACAGACCAGATTCGAACGCACCACCATTGTGATAGTGCTCAACGATCCGCATTGCCATGAAGCCATATGCTTTTTCGGGAGGCGTATCGTTCTCGACGTATCGAATGTGTGAGACCACGTAGGCGGAGCCCAGATGCTGGTTGGCTTCCGCCACCCCGCGTAGCACGTGTTGGACGAGCTGATCTTCGTTCAAAGGCTTGTGCCGGCACTCGCCTGTGCCGGCGAGTCGCTCACAGATGGGAAAGCCATCGAGGGGGCCACCGAGTCGAATCTGAAGCAAGTTGTGCGTTGGTCCGGTAATACGGGCAGCAGCGAAAAACTCCCCCAAGCGTACGAACTGCATTTTCGAGGTCCAGTTTTTGTGCGAATAGCTGAATCATGCCTCAGCGACTACTGCAGAATTCGGCCAGAAGCTGCCTATCGGCCTCACCGCTCGCAAGACCCCATGAAGCAATCAGAACTCAACAAGATGGTTGGCGCTTGCCTCAAGCGCGAAGGCAAGACGCTCGGTTGGAAGACGAAGGCCCATAACGCCTTTCGCGTTGAGGGGGACATGTTCTTTTCGCTCTTGATTTCAGGCGACGCGAAAGAGAAAACGCTGTACCGCAGGCTGTCATGTAAGCCGATGGCCTTCGACGCTGAGCTATGGAACATTTTGGGCATGACAGCCAATTCGCAGGAGCCCTTGGGGCTTCGCGCCGATGGGGCGTACACCCTCTTTGGTATCGCCCTGTACGAAGGCTCGATTGAAGTTGCAGAGTGGAATGATGAGGGGCTGTTGACCTCTACTCGCCAGTGCCTTTTAGAAGCGAATGCATCCATCGAGTCCAATCAACACCTGCGCACCGTCGATGCGTTCATGAAACTGGGCGAAGCTTTCAACGTGGACATCCTCAAGAGAGTGCCGAACACGGCATGGAACTTTTGGAAGGAGCGCTTGATTTGCCATCGTCTTAAGGGAGAGATGGAACAAGCAACCTCAATTGCCGAGGCTCGCATTTCCGCGGGTGATTCAGGTCGCTTCGTCATTGGCGGGCAGACGTTCTACCACCTTGCGCAGCGGCTACCACAGGGTCACAGCGTACCTGCCGGATGACCGCTTTTAAGCGAGTTCTATGCCGGCTTTGGGCCCTAAGCCGAAGTTCACTCTTCTCCGAAGCAGACCTTGTGTCTTATGTGGAGATTTTGGCCAGGAGGTCCGGGCGCACCTCCTCCGGCGTGAAGGCTCTCAGAATTACTTCCTTGGGCTCGACCGCACCTTCGGCCCGTGCCAAATCTATCCTGGCAATCTGCTCTGGAGATAGAAAGTGGTCCTTCAGGGCGACGGCAACGCTCGTTATCTGAGTGCGTCGAGCAAGGAAAGCATGCATCTGCGCGACGGTAAGTCCAATCGCATGACCTGCGGCGACTTCAGCTGCAACGTGCACTGTGATACCAGAACCTGCGTCCACATTAACCACCGCTTTGAATTCCGCAAAGTATTCTTCAAGGTTCATTAGATGTCCGGTTCTGGCCGCCCGGGGCCGGTCACCGACCAGGTCCGCTCCTGGTCAGCCAACGCCGCTGCGTGCGGCAACGCTCTTCAGGACAGGTGCTTCCCAACAAGACCCGACATTTCGAACATCGTCACCTCTGGCTTGCCCATCACCGCTTGAAGCTTGGCATCACAAAGGATATTGCGCTTGTTCGCTGGGTTCTGGAGGTTGTGCAGCTTGATGTAGTCCCACAGCAGCTTGGTGACCTCAGTTCGAGGCTGGGGTGCGGAGCCAATGACGGCTGCGAGCTCGACGCTGGGTGTCAGGGGGCGCGTGAACGCCGTTTGCTTCTTGGCAGTGGTCATATTTGTCTCGGCAAAGCGGTGAATTCTACGAACGCCCCAAAAGGTTTCGCCGGGCGCAGCCCCGGGCGGCGGTTGTGAGGCATGTCCGTCGATCAGTTCTTAGCAAAATGGAAGGCAGGCATGAAGGTCAGGTGTTGGCCGACTGCGGGCTTGGGACCATTATTTGGCCATTAGGCCAACAGCGGCGGCCTTGAGCACTACGACGGCCTCGGCGGCTGAGGGCTGGTAGAGTTCGCGCCATGTGTCGTCCCAGCTCGCCGGTCGGCCCTCGTTCTCCCAATCTTCCAGCGCCACCGCGTTGACGATTTCAACCTCTAACCAGGCGCGCTGGTATCGCTCCAGACCAACAGCATCGGTTGAGCCGACGAAGGCGTCTTCCGACTGCTGAGCGAATTGCGCAAAGGCGAACACGTCATCCGTGGCCTTGAGGGCGAGTGCATCGAATTCCCGTCGATTCATGTTGGGTGACGCATGGAGAAATTGAAGGTCGATGTTAGACGACCGCCTTTGGCCGCTTGACGTCGGTTGCTCATTGAGCGCCTTCAAGGGCCTCGATGTATGGCAGCACCTGTGGATGAGCCTGAACCCACTGCTCGCCCAAGTACGTCGCTACGGAGCCCGAGCCGATGACGCTCTCGATAGACCCGAATTTCGAAGCGGCCTGCAGCAGGCCGTGGGCCGCATGCATTGCCCCTTCGCTCGCGGCCGACTCTGGCTCTCCAGCTTCGATGCCCCACTCCTTTTGAATAGCCACAATGAGTTTGCCAGCGGCAGCCTCAAGTGGTGTTCGTGAGCGTGTCATGGATGCCAATCTAACCTGCTTGTGAAGGTCCGGTTATGTCCGACTGTAGTCAATTGCGTCACGGTCGCGAAGCGCGCGTGGCAGCTTGATCTCAGCGGTAGTCCGAGAGGCGTGTCGGATTTCCGGCCTTGATCACGTGACCATTGAACCTGACGTGCCAATCCGGGTCCCCCTCCTTGTGTGCGTGTATCTGAAGGCCACCATCCACGGGAGCTATATCAAGAGGCAAAAGGTTGTCCGTCGGTTGCGCAAGAAGCTCAACCTCATCGCCAGGCTCAAGGATTACCTCCTCCGGAACCATCTCAAGATACAGCGTCATGGCGACAGCGGTTTTGTTCTTGAATTTGCCAACCACAGGGTAATTTTCTGGCGTCATGACGGAGGTCTAGTTATGGCCGCGACGCGTCATGCTTCGCGGCACTCTGAAATCTAGTCCATATGGATGGCGATGGTCTTCGAATCGAGCGCAATTTTTTGCAGCGTGCGATAGAAATTGCCGTCCTGCCAACGGCGCAGGACGTCGGTGTTCACAAAGCGGAGCACGCACTCCCCAGGCCAACCTGGTCCCCCCGCGCTCAGTGCATCCCAGAGCGCGTCGAAATTGCGGCCAAAGAGTTGTGCACCCTCCGGTTGTGTCGTCGACAGGTAGGCTGCCCAAAAATCTGCTTCGTCGTTGAACTCACTGCAGTCGATGATGAATTCACGCATTACTCATGACGTTCGAAATTGAGGGGACGAGGTGGAAGTCTGCTATTGGCCGCGATGGGACCTTCAAGGAACCAACTCACTGACTACGCCGATTCCGACAATCCTCGCACCTTCTAAGATCTGAAATTGTGATCCAACGACCAGATCCCCGTAGTCGACATCGGGTGCATAGATGAACGCGACCTCAGCATCTGTACAAATTCCGGGCTGAATCGGCTCGCTGGATTCATCGCCCGAAAAGACCACCCCCAAGTACTCTCCACTGCCGACGCGAAAGTGAGGTCTGTACTTTCGGGTCAAGTACGCGGGCATCGTTCGACCGCTAACTTCCGCGGCAACGAACTGAACTATCACCTTCGCACCGGGCATATATTGGGCTTGATCGTATGACTGCTGTGGAACGAACTGGAGCCGGATTGTGAGCGTCGGGTTCTGGCCGACTGTAGCCGCACACCCGCATTGGTGATGGTCAGGATGTGAGCGAAGCCTGTTTGAAGGGTGCCGCAGCCGGCTAGGTCTGCTGCAGCCGGCGGCTGCGTTGGCGGTTCAGTTCGCCCTGTGAAGTCTTGGCCAGGACCACCGCGATATCCGGTCAGAATGGGAGCCTATGCCTATGCAGCCCCTGTTCGACGCAATCGCTTCAATGTCCGCACCGGTGGATGCGCAGCGCATCTTCCACGGCCGCGGTGGGCTTCATCCCGAGTGCGCTCACTTGTCGCTCGACTTTTTCCCGCCGGTTTGGGTGTTGACCAGCTTCAAGCCTGCGACCGACGGCGAACTGGCTGCAATTGGCGCCGCACTGGAGCGTCGCTGGTCACAGTTGGCACCGGGTGAAACGCTGCAATGGGTGTTTCAGTGCCGGCATGAAGGCCAGAGCAGCACACAACTTATGGGCGGTTCGGTGCCCGACCCGCATTGGGTCACCGAGGAGGGCGCTCGCTATCGCGTTAACGTGGGCCGGGGCCAGAACCACGGGCTGTTTCTCGACATGGCCGAAGGACGGCGCTGGGTTCGTGCGTTTGTGAAGGCGCGCCCAGACGCCCGGTCGCGCGTCAAGGTGCTCAACCTGTTTGCTTACACCTGCGCGTTTTCGGTGGTCGCATTGCAGGCAGGGGCCCGGCACGTCACCAACCTGGACATGAGCAAGGGCGCTCTAGCCGTGGGGCAACAGAACCACCGCGCCAACGGCGTGCTCGCCGGCGCGAGCTTCCTCCCTCATGACCTTTTCAGTTCGTGGGGAAAAATCGCGCGCGGAGGCCCTTACGGGCTCGTCATCGTTGACCCACCAAGCTATCAAAAGGGAAGTTTCGTTGCGACCAAGGACTACGCCCGACTGATTAAGCGCTTGCCTGACCTGCTGGAGCCCGACGGCCTTGTCCTGCTATGCCTCAATGCCCCAGAACTGGGACCAAAATTCCTGCAAGAGCAAATGAGCGCACTGGCGCCGGAGCTGGATTTCGTGAAAAGACTGGCGAATCCAAGCACCTTTCCCGACGTGTCCGACGAGCGGTCGTTGAAGGTGTTGGTGTACCGGGCACCGCCGGGTGTTCAACCTGAGGTCTGAAGGGTGCGCTACGCATTAGCGCCACGGGCGGACGGCCCCATGGAGTGCCTTCGTGTGAATTGAAGCAAGCTGTCGAATGATTGGTCCTGGCCGATTGTGCCCCTTGCCGTAGGTCAAACATAGCCGCGAAAGCTGATGCCTAACCCAGTGGAGAGCAGGCGCCGCTTGGACGCGGCATTCAGGACAGTTCCAGTCCTGACCGCGCATGCTCAGGCTCCCTCAACTCGATGGGAGACCATCATGGAATCTGCAAACGCTGCAACCTGCCGCGCGCCCTGGAACAAGGGCAAGATCGTCGGCCAGAAGGCGCCTTTCAAGCTCAAGGACATTTGGGCGCTGCGGGTGCGGCTGCAACTGGAGGGCCGAGTGCGCGAACTCGCTCTCTTCAACTTGGGCCTGGACAGCAAGCTGCGAGGCTGCGATCTTGTTGGCCTGAAGGTCAGGGACGTCTGCCACGGGGAGCAGGTTGCACCACGGGCCACGGTGATGCAGCACAAGACGCAGCGTCCGGTGCAGTTTGAGCTCACGCCCGGAACCCGCGAGGCTGTGCAGGCGTGGATCCAGCGCACCGGACTGCGATCGGACGACTTCCTGTTCCCGAGCCGAATGCATGACTCGCCGCACCTCGGCACCCGGCAGTACGCCCGAATTCTTGGTGGCTGGGTCAGAGAGCTTGGATTAGATCCAGCCGACTACGGAACGCACTCGATGCGGCGGACAAAGGCGACGCTGATCTACCGGCGGACGAGGAATCTCCGGGCGGTGCAGTTGCTGCTCGGCCACTCGAAGCTTGAGTCGACCGTCAGATACCTGGGCATCGAGGTAGATGACGCCCCCGAGATCTCGGAGCAGACGGAAATCTGAGCGAGCGACGATTGAGCGGCGCAGATCCGTCCGTCGTGAGACGGATCGATGCGCTGCCAGATGGCTTGATTGCAGCGCACAGCAGACATTCGGCGGGCCGCGCCGACTGACCGCAACCAGTCTGGAGCGGGCATGCCCAACGCGCAGCTACGCAGCGATTACCGACATAAGCATCGAAGCTATTGACCTCCGCTTTGAGCGAAAGATCGAAGCAGTCGCCTGATTTCATTGCTCACCTCACGAGCCCCCGGGCGAGCCTCTCAGAAGTACAGGAAGCCGGGCTCAGACAAGCCCTGCAAGCCGTCCGCGAATCAGCGTGTGCGCATCGTCAACGATCTGTGAGATGAGATCCTGCACGGATGGGATATCCCGGATGAGTCCGGCCACCATGCCGCAGGACCAGGCGCCTGCATCCATCTGGCCCGAACGCATGACCTTCGGATAGACACCGCCCACTTCCGAGACGATGTCCTCGAAGGTGATCCGGGAGCCAAGCTGGCGCTCTTTCTCCAGCAACCGATCCACGCCGGCATTCCTCAAGACACGCTCGGTGTTGCGCAAGGGGCGCATGACGAGTCGCGTGTCCAACTCGGACGCTTCGAGGATCGCCTGCTTGACGTTGGCGTGCACCGGCGCCTCGACCGTTGCCAGAAAGCGCGTCCCCATATTGATCCCATCGGCGCCCAATGCCAGGGCCGCGACCAGCGAACGGGCATCAGCCATGCCTCCAGAGGCCAGGAACGGGATCTGCAGTTCATCGGCCGCACGAGGCAGCAGAATGAAATTGGGCACGTCGTCTTCACCCGGATGCCCGCCGCATTCGAAGCCATCGACGCTCACCGCATCGCAGCCGATCTCCTGCGCCTTGAGAGCATGGCGCACGGAGGTGCACTTGTGGATCACCTTGACGCCCGCTTCGTGAAGCATCGGCAACCATTTTTGGGGGTTGTTCCCAGCCGTCTCCACGATCCTCACGCCCCCGTCGAGGATGGCTCGGATGTAGCCGGGGTAGTCCGGCGGTGTGCTGGCGGGCAAGAAGGTCAGGTTGACTGCGAAGGGCTTGTCGGTCATTTCGCGGCAACGCGCAATCTCTCGGGCCAGATCACTGGGGGTGGGTTGGGTCAGCGCCGTCAGGGTGCCGATGCCGCCTGCATTCGATACGGCCGAGGCCAACTCCGCCAAGCCGACGAAGTGCATGCCTCCCTGCATGATCGGATGCTGGACGCCAAAGAGTTCTGTGATGCGTGTTTTCATGGTCGGCTTACTTTCTGCTCAGGCCCAGCAGGTCGAGAATTTCCTTCTCCTGCTTCATGGTGTCGATCGCGAACTTGTGGAAATCCGCCGGGCTTCTGTACTCCGGTTCCATGTCGTAGCGCGCCAGGGCCCGCTTGAACTCGGGCTGGTGCATCGCCTGTTTGAAGGCGTCGTGCAGCTTGGTCACGATGGCGGGATCCATCCCTTTGGGTCCCACCAGGCCCCAGTGCGATGTCTGCGTCAATGGAATGCCGACCTCGTGCAGCGTCGGAGCATCCGGGAAGCTCTCCATCCGCTTGCTGCCCCAGGTCACAAGCAGGCGCATCTTTCCATCTTTGACAAATGGCGCCCATGCAGAGGTCTCCGCCGCCGACTCGATCTGGCTGCCCATGAGGGCCTGCATCGTTTCCCCGGTCCCCTTGTAGGGAATGTGGTTCAGCTTGATCCCGGCCTTCCTGGAGATCTGCTCCATCGTGAGATGGTTCGTCGTGGCCACGCCCGGCGTGCCATAGGTGAGCTCGCCTGGCCTGGCCTTGGCGGCCGCAACATAGTCCTGCCACGTCTTGATCGGTGAAGTCGACGGCACCACGATGCCGAACGAGTAACCGGTCAGGCCGATGATGTAGGTCAGATCCGTGGCCGGATTCCATTTCACGTCAGTCGTATACGGGAGGCGATAGATCCCCAGCGAGGCAATGCCCAGCGTGTACCCGTCCTTGCTCGAGCTTTGCATGACGATCCCCGGCAAGGTGCCTCCGGCGCCTGGGCGGTTCTCGATGACGACCGGCTGCTTGAGGATCCTCGAGACAGAGTCGGCCAGCACCCGCATCGGCGTGTCTGTCGATCCACCGGGCGCGAACCCGATGACGATCTTGATCGGGCGTGCGGGATAGGTCTCCTGGGCCGATGCGGGCTGGGCGAATGCTGCGCCGAGCGCCAACAGACAGGCGAAGGTTCTTGTTCTGGTCATGTTCTGGTGTTTCCGATATCTGGCTCAGCGGCTGCGCACGCGATTGATCTCAACCTCGACGTCGTCCAGGCGATCCTTGCCAAAGAAGATTTCCTCTCCGACGAAGAAGGTGGGCGAGCCGAAAGCCCCCCGCGCGTGTGCATCCTGCGTATTGGCCAACAGCCGGCTCTTGACGTCCGGCGACTGGCTCGCGGCCATCAGCGCAGACGCGTCAAGACCGGCGGCGGTCAGTTCGCCGGCGATGACCTCTGGTTCGTCCATCTTCTTCTCGCGCTCCCACATGCTGGCGAACACAGCGTCGACGTAGGGCTTGAAGCAGCCCAAGGACTGGGCTGCAACGGCCCCGCGCATGATCTGCAGGGTATTGATCGGAAAATGCGGATTGCGTCTGTACGCGGTCAGCCCGTGCTTGTTGACGAAGCGATCGAGCTCGAGCAGGTCATAGGCGCGCTTGGCCGGAATCTGCGCATTGGTTTCTGCGGGTGAGCGGTTGTTGCTCAACTTGAACAGCCCCCCCAGCAGGATCGGGATGTATTCGAACTTGGCGGTGCTCCTGGCCTCGATCTGGGGAATGACCTTGTGGCTCAGATAGGCGTTGGGGCTTCCGAAGTCGAACAGGAATTGGACGGTGATCAGGTTCATGGCTTGGATTTGCTTTCCTTCAATGTCTCGGGTGGCGCGCACCGCGTCACCACGGCTCCATCCACGGACGGATTTCAGTCTCGTGCGTCCACGCATCACGCGGCTGCATGTGCAAATGCCAGTACAGATCCGCGATGCGCGCCGGATCGACGATGCCGCCCTGGTCCTTGGTGGCGTAGCGTTCAGGGAAGTTGGTGCGGATGAATTCGGTGTCGATGGCGCCGTCGATGATCGGATGGGCGACATGGATTCCCTTCGGCCAGAGCTCGCGGGCCATGCTTTGCGCCAGGGCGCGCAGGCCATGCTTGGCGCCGGCGAAGGCGGCGAAGCCATCCCGGCCCCGCAGGCTGGCGGTGGCGCCGGTGAAGATGATGGTGCCGCGGCCGCGGGGCAGCATGACCTTGGCGGCTTCTCGCCCCATCAGGAAGCCGCCGAAACAAGCCATCTCCCAGACCTTGTAATACACCCGCGCCGTGGTCTCCGTGATCCCGAACCGCACGTTGGCACCGATGTTGAAGACGGCCGCTTCAATGGGCGCTATCTCGGTCTCGATCTTCTGGAACAGCGCCACCATCTCCTCTTCCTTGCGCGCATCGGAGCTGAAGCCGTGCGCCTCTCCGCCGTCGGCCCGGATCTGGTCGACAAGGGGCTGGAGCTTGTCGGCGCTGCGCCGGGTCATGCAGGCCACATAGCCTTCGCGTGCGAAGCGTTGGGCGATCGCCCCGCCGGTGGCGTCTCCTGCGCCAATGACCAGGATGGCTTTCTTGTCTGTCATGGGTTTTCCTTCTGATGTGAGGGGATGAGTGCTTTCGGAATTGCGCCGTGCCGGTCGCGGCGGCGCTCCGTGAATTCAGGAGGCGTCTGCCGACGCTTGCCTGGCGAGCTCGTGCTTGAGGATCTTTCCAGCGGATGTCGCCGGCAACGAGGCCCTGATGAAGACCTCCATCGGCCGCTTGTAAGGCGCCAGGTGCTGGGCTGCGAACTGTCCGATTTCTTCTGAGGTGGCTTCGACGCCGGGCTTGAGCTGAACGAAAGCCACGACCTCTTCGTTGCCCGGTACAGGTCTGCCGACCACGGCGCAACTGGCCACGGCCGGATGAGCCGCCAGGACAGCCTCGACTTCAGGGGGATAGACATTGAAGCCCGACCGGATGATCAACTCCTTGGTGCGTCCGACGATGTGCAGATAGGGTCCGTCCAGCCGTGCCAGGTCACCGGTGTTGAACCACCCCTGTGAATCGACGACCTGCGCCGTGAGCTCGGGTGCCTTGTAGTAGCCGAGCATCACGTTCGGCCCGCGCACGTGCAGTTCCCCGACTTCGCCTGGCGCAGCCAACTCGCCTGTCGTGCCTTTGAGGCGCACCTCGATCCCGGGAATGGGTGGACCGACCGTGGTGTCGTCGCGCGGATCGTCGACACGCGTGAACGCGATGGTCGGTGCGCACTCGGTGATGCCGTAGCCGTTTTGCAGGGGCAGCCCGAAGGCCGACTCCACCGCGGTCTTGAGGGTCAGGTCCAGCGGCGCGCCCGCCACGCCTATACCGCGAAGTGCGGGACAGGAAATCGCACCGCCCGAGACCTCCAGCAGACGCTGGAACAACGTCGGAACGCCCTGGAACCGCGTGATGCCCTCGCTGCTCAATGCGCGCAAGGCAGCCTGGGCGTCGAAGCGAGGCACGAGTTCCAGACGTGCGCCGAACATCAGCGTGCCGATGAGCACGGACGAGAAGCCGACGATGTGGGACATCGGCAGCACCCCGTAGACAAAATCATCGGGCCCGAACCCGCGCAACACGCCGCCGATCACCGCAGTGAACATCACGCTGCGATGACTGAGCATGACGCCCTTGGGGGTGCCGGTCGTCCCCGAGGTGTAGATGAGTGCCCCGACCTGACGGGCACCTTCGGCGCTGACAGGCTCGCTTGTGGCGCCGGGGTCCGCTTCGGTCACCGCCACTTCACCGACGCCAGGAATCTCATGGATGGCCGCGCTCATTCGCTGGGCATGTCGAGCTGCGTCGGGCGAGACCGCACTTGTTGCAATTACCAGTCGAGCGCCGCTGTGTGCGCAGATCGCGGAAACCTCCCGCTCGCTGATCCGCGCGTTGACCACCAGCGGCCAGGCATCGATGTCGCCGATCGCGAGCGCCAGGACGGCCAATGCGATGGAGTTCTCACCGATCAGCATGACGCGGTCGCCCGGGCGAACACCGCGTCGATTGAGCCATTGCCCCGCACTCTGGATGGCCTGGGCCAACTGCCGATATGTCATGAGGCGCGCACCCTCGGACAACGCGAGCGCATCGGGCGAACGATGCACCCAGGGCCGAATGACGTGCGACATACGCTCTGGGAGCGTGGCGATCCGAGCCTCGAGATCGGCTGAAGAGGTCTGCATGTTTCCTTGTCTCCTTAGTTCATTTTTTGAACTGGCAAAATCATAAGTTTGAAAAATGAACTCGTCAACGTAGAATTGCGAAAATGAAGTGGAATGACCTTGAGCAGGAACGCTGTTCCGTCGCACGCACCGTCTCCGTGATCGGCGACCGATGGACGCTGCTCGTGCTGCGCGACTGTTTTCTTGGCGTACGCCGCTTCGAGGAGTTTCAGCAGCGACTCAAGATCTCACGACCCATGCTGGCGGACCGCCTTGCCAAGCTCGTGGAGGTCGGCGCCCTCAAGAAGTTGGCCTATCAAGAGTCGCCGGTTCGATATGAGTACCGGCTGACTTCCAAGGGCATGGACCTGTATCCGATCATCATGGCGATCGTGCATTGGGGCGACGTCCACATGGCCGGCAAGGCTGGCAGACCCCTGCTGCACCGGCACACGGGCTGCGGCCACTTGTTTGATCCTGTTGTTGTTTGCTCAGAGTGCGCGGCCGGGATTCACGCCAAGGACGTGGTGGTGGAAAAGGGACCGGGCGCTTAGCGTTGCCGCTGGCACCGAGATCCACCCAACCAGCGCTTTCTCTCATCTCAAGGGATGACACCGCTCAAGCGAATCATTCGGGAGATCTTCTCAATGGTCGGAATCGAGAGCCTTCTGCGACCGCTCGCTGAGTGAGCACGCAAGGTGCTGTCACCCATTGCGATGGCCTCGCCTTCCTCGTCGAGCCGAACGTAGCCGCCCAAGGCGTTCGGGAACGGTGGCAGTGGCAAGAGAGATTGAGCTGAATCCCGCCGATCTATAACCCGGCGGTTTGCGAGCGAAGCAGTCCGGCCGGGCATCGCACCCAGCGACTGATTTCCGAGATGACAAAAGCACCCGCGCCGCAGCCGTGCGTGAGCCGGATGGCGTCGGAAGAATGCGGCCCGTGTCGAAGACCGCAGCGCAGCACGGGCTACTTGGGTGCCATAGCGGTGAGCACGGCCAAGCTCATGGCCTCCACACTCGTCTTGATCGAGGGCTCCGGCACCGGTGCGAAGAAAGGCGAGTGATTGAAGGCCAGAGGCTTGCCGCCGGGCTTGAGCGACGCCGTCACATCCTCGGGAGAAAGCACGCCGACGAAGAACATCATCGACGGAACACCCGCATTGACGAACTCGGAAAAATCCTCGCTCGCGGTGATGGGGCGCACCTGCACCACCTTCGGATCGCCAAACGCCATCTTGAGCGCCGCCGCCGTTCGATTGACCACCGCTTCGTCGTTGACCACTGCGGCGCCGCCCGGTACGAGTTCGACCACCGGCTCGGGCGCACCGCCCATCATCGCAGCCGCGTTGGCTGTGCGGCGAACGCCGGCCAGCAACTTCTCGCGCACTTCCGGCTGGTAGCTGCGGATGGTGCCGCGCAGCACCGCCGCGTCGGGAATGATGTTCCCCACGGTGCCGGCCTGAATGGCGCCGATGGTGATCACGCCGAACTCGGCTGGATCCTTTTCGCGGCTCACCACGGTCTGCACGTCAGTAATGAAACGTGCGGCGATCGCGATCGGGTCGATGGTCTTGTCTGGTGCCGACCCATGACCGCCACGGCCCTTGAAGGTGATCTCGAGCGAGTCGGAATTGGAACTGATCGCGCCCACCTTGTAGCCAATGAATCCATAGGGCGACGGCGAGGTGTGCAGCGCGAACGCGAAGTCGGGTTTGGGAAAACGCTTGAACAGACCGTCGGCGAGCATCGCCTTGGCGCCCGAGACGGTTTCTTCGGCGGGCTGCGCCACGAACATCAGCGTGCCTTTCCACTGGTCTTTCATCGCGAGTAGCGTGCGCGCGGTGCCGACCCAGCTCGCCATGTGGATGTCGTGACCGCAGCTGTGAGCCACGAAAGTTTCGCGACCGTTCGATTGCGTCTTGGCCTTGCTCGCGTACGGCAAGCCGGTTTTCTCCTCCATGGGTAACGCATCGAGTTCGGTGCGCACCAGCACCGTCGGCCCTGCACCGTTCTTGTAGATCGCCACGACGCCCGTGCCGCCGATCTTCTCGGTGACGTCGAAACCGAGTTGGCGCATTTCACCAGCCAGCTTCGCGGCCGTGCGCACTTCCTGGAAAGCGATCTCCGGATTGGCGTGCAGGTCCTTGTAGAGCGCGTCGAGCGATGGGTACATGCCGTTGACGATGGGCCCGACTTGCTGATGCAGCGACTTCTGTGCGCCGGCGTTCAGCGCCAGGGTCAGCAACGCAACGGAGGACAAAGCGCCGCGAGGAAATGAAAAGGAAGGCATGAAGAGAGACCCGTGAAATGAAAGAAGACAGACACCGGTTGCACCAGTGTGCCCGGCTTCATGCAAGCTTCGAGCCCGGGATTGCCCTCGCCGGCCTTGACGTCATGAGACACGCCACGGACGGCAAGGTTACGACGACCGTGGCCACGAACTCGCTTGCCGCGACAGGCGAATCTCCGGTGTACGTTGCCTACGCACGGCAGCGAACGGCGATGTTGAAGCTCGGCGTGATCTGAGCGGGCATGCACGAGGGGCGGCTATGCAGCGATTGCCTGCGTCGGGGATGCAGCCACCGACTTCGGCATTTCTTGTCGGAGACCAACTCTTGCTCGCATTGCTCCTGCGACCGAGAACTCGAAAGAGATGCAACTGCCCGAGGGCGGGTGTCAGACGTTCACCAGCAAGTGTGTAGCCCGCAAAGACTACTTGGATCGCTGTCCGAAATTCATTGTTGCTCGAGGGTAGATTGAGCAAATGTCTTGGGCCTCGGCAGTGCGGTCAACTGGGAACCTCCTGCGCACGCTAAGGCGGCGGACTCATGCCGTTGCCGACACAACGCTCTGGCGGCGCGGCATGCCTGTCTCGAAACGCTGCCCTGCTCAGCTCGTGCCGAGAATGATCGCGTCCGAGACGACGAATCGATCGAATTCGATCTTGGGGATGGCGGCGCTCAGCGGCTGGCCCTCTTCGGTCCAGGTCAGCACGGCGCTGCCTCCTTCGACGATGACTTGGCAGGGGCCTTCGGGGATCGTAAGCAGCGGACCATCGCCAGCGCGGAATTCCACCGGGGCGGCGATGCGGGCGCTGATCTGTGTAGGAGTAGAGGACATGGCTTTGATGTTTGGGGCTGCAGTCTCAACCCGGCGTGGGACGACACCGCATGCAAGGCGAGGGCAATGACCTCAATAAGAGTTGCGCGTCTTGTGCAGTGGCATCAGCGGCGTCGGCGGCTTGGGTGCGCAAGGCGACACTCTCACGGGCCTCGGCTCGCTCGTCATGGCATAGGCTTGGACAAGCGGAGTTGATCCAAGTAATTCGCCCACAGCAGCATCATTTCGCGGCGCTGCTCCTTCAACTGGGTCCGGTTGTATGCGGTTCCCAAAGGCCCACTTTTTCCGTGCGCCAGTTGCTCTTCAATCACCTCAGGATTGACGCGGAGCTGATCAACCATGATCGTTCTCGCCATCGCGCGAAAACCATGCGCTGTCATCTCTGTGTTATCGAATCCCATCCGTCGCAGCGCGGTGTTGACCGTGTTGTCCGACATCGGCCTCTCACCGGTAAGCAAGCTGGGAAAAACATAGCGGCCATGCCCTGTCAGGACTTTCATGCGCTTCAACGAAGCAACCGCTTGAGGCGCAAGAGGAACAAGACGAGGCTCGCCGTTGAGCTTTGCTTGCTTCGTCCTCTTCATCGAAGCTGCCGGTATGACGACTTGGCTGCCATCGAAGTCGACCCAACTCCATTCCATCGCGCGGATGTTGCCAGGCCGCTGAAAAAGCAAAGCAGACAAGAGCAACGCCTCTCTTGTTGCGGGCAATCCGCGATAGTCGTCGATCGCGCGCATCAGGTCACCCGCCTTCCGGGGGTCAAGCACGGCAGCCATGTTTTTCACGATCACAGACCCTAAAGCCCCCCCGCAGCTTGGTGGCCGGGTCGTCTTCACAGCGCCCCGTGGCAATGCCATAACGAAAGACTTGCCCCGCTTACTGGCGTAGGGAAACCGCCGTCTCATTCAGCCCCTTCCCCTCCACTCGGCGCAGCGGCTCCAACAAGACGTTTTCGGTGATCTCGCCCAAAGGCAATCCCCCAATCCAGGGAAAAAGATTGCTCTCTTGCAGCCGCAACCATTTGGTGCCGTGCGCGTCACTCCACTCTCGCTGCTTGAGCGCGTGAAATTCACGGGCAACCTTCTCGTAGGTTGTCACCGCGGTTGCGCGAACCTTTGCCTTGTCTAGCCGACGGCGCTGGGTGGGGTCAGCGCCGGTTTGCAGCACTTTGCGCGCTTCATCACGAGCCGCTCGAGCTTCTTTGAGCTTGACCGCGGGGTAACTGCCAATCGCGAGACGCTTCTCCTTGCCGCCAACCGTGTACTTCCAGAACCAGCGCTTGGAATCGTTGGATGCGACTTCCAGGTAGAGATTGCCGCCGTCACTGAAGCGCGCGCGCTTCTTGTCAGAGGGGCACGAGGCGTTTTTACAGGCAACTTCTGTGAGCATAGGGGAACAAGGTTTTGGGTTTGACCCAAATATACCGATGTTCCCCGTGCTGTGCCCCGTGGAGGCGTTGGCTTCAGTTGGATCGCGCAGGCTTCCCTTGGACTTCATTTATCCGTAACCCCTTGATTTTCAAGAGATTTTTGGATTCCTTAGGAACGCCTTGGAACGTTAACTGGAGCGGGTGAAGGGAATCGAACCCTCGTCAGTTGCTTGGGAAGCAACAGCTCTGCCATTGAGCTACACCCGCGGCAGGCGCGGATTCTAACGTCAGTCCGGGTGGTCTTTCCCGCGTGACACTAGTTCGCGGCGAGCAACTCAAAGCTGCCTTTGGTGCCCACGCTGCCACCGGGACTCCACAGCCTGAAGTTGACCGACCAGAGATCGAGGCTGTTGCCCGCCGGCACGGGGATGTCGTTGACGTGGAGCACGTCGGTCCCTGTGTTGGAGAAGCGGTAGAGCATCGCCCGGGGGAGTCCTTGAATGGGGATGAACTCAGCGGCGGGCTCGAGATGAAACGTTCCTGCGATCGTCATGCGCGCTCCTTGGTTGGAAGGCCGGAGTATGCCGACCCGCGCACAACCACTCCCTCTGCTCAGGTCTGCAGTTCATCCCTTCGCAGGCGCAGCGCCGCGCGCCCTTGCGGCGTGATGAGCAGGACCACGGCGACGCGCCGGCCCGTGCCGCTGGCGGCCGGGGGCAGGACGGCTTCGATGAGATGGGCGGCGACCAGCACGGTCGCGCAATGGATGTCGGCTTCGTCGCGGACCGCCATCGGAAACGACGCATCTTCGATGCGCTCCAGAAAGTCCATGGGCATGGCAAAGCTCCTCACAAAACGAGCCGCAGTCTAGGGCGTTGCAGCCCCGAAAATGCGACCCGAACGCGTTGCGTTTGTAACCAATATCACACCTGCGAGCAGGCGAGAACTTTCTCGCGACAACGCGCGGCACGCCCTGTGCACTTTCGCATCGCAGCCGCGCTTCAACGCCATCCGTTCATGCGCGGAAAGTCGCCGCAGGCCAGCATGATGGGCCCGCGCGGATCGGCCCGAAAGCGCGCCACGGCCGCCGCCGCGATCACGTCGAAATGCCTTTTGCAGGCACGCAATGTGTGCTCGCCGATTTCCTGCGCGCCGAGCGCATCGTGCAGCACGTCTTCCGAAATTTGCGCCAGCACGCGCGCACCATCGGGACCGTCGGGGTACACGGCGAAACGCACCGTGGCCGTATCGAAGCAGTAGATGCCTTCGAAGTCCATCTCTTTGTCTCCGTCACCATAGGCTCCGGATTCGGCGCGCGCGCCACCGCCCGTGGTGATGGATTTGCGCCCGTGTTGTGGAAGGAGCCGGCCTACAGCGCCTGCGCGCCTCAGGCCGTGCTGCTCGACACCGGCTTGGTGAGCGTCGAGGTCGCCTTGGCGCCGAGCGTCATCTCGGTGATCCACGACACGAGCAGCGCGCCGTAGGCCTGGCGCGATTCCAGGCGCGACAGCGCGTGGTCGGCGCCGGCGAGCTTGCGGTACGTGGCCGAGCGCACGCGCTTGAAGGCGGCGAGGTAGTTCTCGATCACGGGGTGCGGCACGGTCTGGTCGTCTTCCGACTCGACGATGAGCACGTCGCCGGTGAAGGCCGCGCAGGCCTTGAGTGCGCGGTTGTCCTCGGGCCCGACGAGCGTGCGGCGGTAGGCCACGAGGTCGGAGCGGCTCAGCAGGCCCTTGGGCGTGTCCCACTCGCCGTCGCGGTACAACGCGGGCGCGCGGAGTGCGAGCCAGCGCACGGGCCGCATCGCGCTCACGAGCGCGGCCAGGTAGCCGCCGTAGCTGCTGCCGACGATGGCCACGGCCGCGGGGTCGACGGTCGGGTGGCCCACCAGCGCGTCGTAGGCGGCAAGTACGTCGCGCAGGTTGTCTTCGCGCGTCACCTGCTGGCGCAGCCCTTCATGGCGCGCATGGCCGCGCAGGTCGAAGGTCAGGCAGACGCAGCCGAGCGCAGCGATCTCGTGCGCGCGCTTGAGGTACTGCTCCTGGCTGCCGTCCCAGCCGTGCACGAGCAGCACGCCCGGCACCATGCTGGAAGCGGCGAACAGCGTGCCTTCGATGTGATGGCCGTTGACGGGAATGTCGATGGAACTATGGCGTGTCGGCATGCGTGGGGGTTGTCGTGTTCAACACGGTGTATTTGCACAGCGGCCCGGTCTCGGGGTCGTTGCCCTGGTAAGTGATGATGGCGTTCGCCGGCACGGAGGCCGTGCCGTACGCCTCGAAGCAGGACGCGTGCACGCGCTGGCAGGCCGGGTCCCGATGGAAGGCTTCGAGCGCCGCGATCTCCGCGCCCGTGGCGCCGCCCACGCGCCACGACTGCTCCAGCACGCCCGAGCGCCAGTCGCCGCGGCCGTCGAGTCCCTGCGCCACGTCGTAGTTCACGCGCGAGGCGAAGAAGCCGGGGTAGCAATCGATCACCGCGCGGTGGTAGCGGCGCGCCTGCTCGATCGCGCGGCGCAGCGGCGGCGGTGGATCGACGGCGGCCAGCAGCGCATCGAAGTCGCCGCGCACGAGCAGCAGGTCGGAGCCGCCGTAGACCTCTTCGCCGGTGTTGTCGCGCGTGAGGCGCTGCGCGCCGCAGTAGCTCACGACGCGCTGCGCCACGATGAGCTGCCCGACGCTGCAGGTGTTCGGCTGCTCGAGGTTGGTTTCGAGCACGAGCCCGTGGGCGGCGATCTCGCGGTCGTCCATCGCGTCGAGGCCGCGCTCGAGCGCATCGATGCTGTCGACCACCTGCTGCCCTCGCCCGCCCGTGGCGGTCACGGATTTCAGGCGCGCGCGGCCGATGTCGAGCAGCGCACGGCCGGCGACGCGCGCCTCGTCGAGGCTGAAGCAGGTGAAGCCGGGCAAGGCGGCGTCGGCAATCTCCACCGCAAGCCGCGCCGACCAGCCCAGGGGCCGCACGGCGTCGGTGCCGACGAGCGGATGGGTGATCGCCTTGGTGGCGACAAAGGCATGCGGCACCACGCCGCCGAAGAGGTCGTCCACGCCGGCGATGCCCATGGCGCGCGCCTGGTGCGGATCGGTAAGCGTGTCGCTCGGCACGAAATAAAGCGGCGCGGAGTGCGGCTGGGCGGCGTCGTACGCGCCCGCGAACTCCCAGCCCTGGAGCGCCGCCAGGCGCTGTGCAAAGTTGGCGCGCGTGGCGTGCTCGTGTTCGCTGCAGTAGCCCTTCAGACTCACGTCCCAGGTGACGACGCGGCGCGGCGTTGATCGCATGGCGGACGCGTGGGCCATGACGGTGTTCAGGCGCAGGTCCATCGGGGCCTCAGGCGTCGCCCTTCTTGCCCTTGTCGTTGTCCGCGTCGTCCGAAGGCAGCTTGACCTTCGTGACGGTCACCGACACCGGGTCGCTGGCCGGGAACGACTCTTCCACGCCGCTGTCGAGCGCTTCTTCGCTGGAGGGTTGGGGCGTGGGCTTGGCGGCGTCGGCCGGTGGCTTGCCGTGGTTCTCGGACGTGGGAAACGGAAACTTCTCCGGCGGGTTGCTGTCCGGGCTCGCCGGCTTCGGGTCGGGGGTCTGCTTCGAAGTCATGGGGTCTCCTTGGTGCGATGCACACGGGCTCACATGGCTGCCTCCTCCGGGTTGGCGGCTGCAGTGTCTTCATGTTCCGCCGATCGCGCGGCGTGCCGGTCGGAGGGCACAGCGCCTGCGCGTGGGACCTGTCTGGCGCGCGGGTGCGCGCCCGGCGTCATCGCCGTCCCGGCAGGCGAAGGCGCGCACCCGGCGTGGTCGCGATGCCGAACGCGTCGTGGCACTGCGCCAGGAACAGCGCATGGCGCCGCGCGGTCTGCGTGCCGCTGCAGTCCCGCGGCACCACCACCTCGAGCCCGCGCATGCGCGCGTCGAGCGCGGTGGCCAGCACGCACTGGTCGCTCGCCACACCGGTGACGACCAGCCGGCGCACCTGCAACACGCCCAGCAGCTGTTCGAGCGGCGTGCCCACGAAAGCCGACTGCTGCGGCTTGAGCACGAAGTAATCGTCGTGGGCCGGCAGCAGCCCGGCGGTGACGGCGGCCCCGGCACCGCCGCAGGCCAGCGAGAGTTCGGCCAGCGCTGCGAAGTCGGAGCGCCAGCGGCCCCGGTTGTCATTGGCGTAGATCACCGGCACGCCGCGCGCCTTGCAGCGCCGCGCGAGCGAGGCGATGCGCGGCGCGATGGCCGCGGCGGCGGGCAGCAGCTTGCCGGCGTCGGGAAAGTCCCAGCAGCTGATCATGTCGACGATGAGCAGAGCCGTCGCGCCCCGTGCCGTTTCCACCGCCAGCGGGGACGGCGGGCCATGGGCAACGCTCACGGCGTGCTGCGTGGGGGCGGCGTTTCAGCAGCCGGTGCGGTGGGGGCCGGTGCCGTCTGCGGCACGGTCTGCGCCGCAAGCGGCGTGGCGTCGATCGAGGGCGCTTCGCCGCGCTTGTCGACCGCGTAGAAATACAGCAGTGCGCCCAGGAACACCAGCAACGCCACCCCCACGCCATAACGGAAAAGGCGTGCGTTGTCGTGGTCGTCGCGGCGGGCCTGTCGCTTGGCGTGGGTTGAGTTCATGGGCGATGTCCTGTCGTCGTTGTGATGCCCCGGTGTCCCGCCGCCGCAGGGGCGCCCGCATCGGCAGCGGCTGCATCGTGGTGTAGGAAATTTCCGCCTCTTGCAAGCCCATGCGGGACGGCCCACCCGGCCTTGGCCCACACGAAGACCGGACACTTGGCCGCTGCGTCACGGCGCCAGAGCGGGCACAACCGAGGGCATGGCCCGTTCCAACGACACATCCACGTCCGCGCCCCTGGCGACCTACCGGGCGAAGCGCGACTTCACCGCCACCACCGAACCCGCCGAGGGCGGCAAGCCGCAGCCTCACGCACCGGCCTTCGTGATCCAGAAGCATGCGGCGCGCCGGCTGCACTACGACTTCCGGCTCGAACTCGACGGCGTGCTGGTGTCGTGGGCCGTGCCCAAGGGGCCGAGCCTCGACCCGGCGCAAAAGCGCATGGCCGTGCACGTGGAAGACCATCCGCTGTCGTATGCCGGCTTCGAAGGCACCATTCCCGAAGGCCACTACGGCGCGGGCGAGGTCATCGTGTGGGACCGCGGCACCTGGGAGCCCGTGGGCGATCCGCGCAAGGGCCTGGCCGCGGGCAAGCTCGCGTTCCGGCTGCACGGCGAAAAGCTCGAAGGCCTGTGGGAACTCATCAAGATCGCCCGGGGCGGCGAGCGGCAGGAGCCCTGGCTGCTGTTCAAGAAGCGCGACGACTTCGCGCGCTCGCATGCGGCGTACGACGTGGTGTCGGCGCTGCCCGACAGCGTGGGCGGTGCGCCGGCGGCCCGGCGCACTTCGCGCACCACGGCGAAAACCAGCAAGCAGACGAAGGCGAGCGCCAAGGCCGCGTCGGGCGCGCCTGCAACAGGCGCGGTGAAGGCGCGCCTGCCCGCCACGCTCTCGCCGCAGCTCGCAACGCTGGCCAGCGGCGTGCCCGAAGGCGCGCCCGGCGACTGGATCTACGAGATCAAGTTCGACGGCTACCGCGTCATGGCGCGCATCGAAGACGGCAAGGCGCGCCTGCTCACGCGCGGCGGCCACGACTGGAGCGCCAAGCTGCCGCCGCTGGTGGCCGAGCTGGAGCGCCTGGGCCTGGACAACGCCTGGCTCGACGGCGAGATCGTCGTGCTCGACAAGGAAGGCACGCCCGACTTCAACGCGCTGCAGAACGCGCTCGACCGCGAACGCGCCGACCCGATCGTGATGTTCCTGTTCGACGTGCCCTTCTTCGCGGGCTTCGACCTGCGCCAGGTGCCGCTGGCCGAGCGCCGCCGGCTGCTGAAGCAGCTGATGGACGCACGCGCCACGCGCCGCCTGCGTTTCAGCGCCGACTTCGAGGCCGACATCGACTCGATCCTGCAATCGGCCTGCCAGATGAACCTCGAGGGCGTGATCGCCAAGCGCGCCGATGCGCCCTATGTTTCGCGCCGCAGCGACACCTGGCTCAAGCTCAAGTGCATCCGGCGCCAGGAGTTCGTGGTGTGCGGCTACACGCTGCGCACCGACAGCCCGACGCGCATCGGCAGCCTGATGCTGGGCGTGCACGCGAAGAACGGCGACCTGGTGTCGGTCGGCGGTGTCGGCACGGGCTGGAACGACCGCGAAGCGCGCGACATCCGCCGCCAGCTCGCCGCACTCGACACCGACAGCGCGCCGTTCACCGGCGGCGAAGCCAAGCCCGGCCGCCGCCGGCCGGGCGGCACGCGGCACTGGGTGAAGCCGACGCTCGTGGCCGAGGTGCGCTTTGCCGCATGGACGCCCGACGGGCAGATCCGTCACGCGTCGTTCGTGGCGATGCGCGACGACAAGCCCGCGTCGGAGATCGTGCATGAGGAACCCCGCGACATCGCACCCGTCTCGGGTGCCAAGACAAAGAAGGCCATGAAGACATCCTCGAAGAAAGCCGCATCCACCGTCGGCGGCGTCACGGTGAGCCACGGGGACCGCGTGATCGATGCGGCGTCGGGCCGCACCAAGCTCGACCTCGTGCGCTACTACGAATCGGTGGCCGAGCACATGCTGCCGCACCTGAAAGGCCGCCCGTGCGCGCTGGTGCGCGGGCCTCAAGGCGTGGGCGGCGAGATCTTCTTCCAGAAGCACGCCGAGAAGGTCAACATCGCCGGCGTGAAGCAGCTCGACCCGGCCCTGTGGCCCGGCCACCCGTCGATGCTCGAGGTCGGCACGCGCGAAGCCCTGCTGAACGCCGCGCAGTTCAACGTGATCGAGTTCCACACATCGAACGCAACCTCGACGCACTTCGACCGGCCCAACCGCATGATCTTCGACCTCGACCCCGGCGAAGGCACGCCGTGGGCGCATGTGCAGGAAGGCGCGCTGCTGATGCGCACGATGCTCAGCGAACTGGGGCTGGCGTCATGGCTCAAGACCAGCGGCGGCAAGGGCCTGCACGTGGTCGTGCCGCTTCGCATGCATTACGACAACGACACGGTGAAGGCCTTCTCGCGCGCCATCGTGCAGCACATGGCGCACGTGATCCCGTCGAAGTTCGTGGCCAAGAGCGGGCCGTCGAACCGCGTCGGCAAGCTCTTTGCCGACTACCTGCGCAACGGCGTGGGCGCGACCACGGTGGCGGCCTACTCGGCCCGCGCGCGGCCCGGCATGGGCGTGTCGATGCCGGTGAGCTGGGACGACCTGGGCAGCCTGAAAAGCGGCGCGCACTGGACCGTTGCCACCGCACGCGAGCACCTGTCGTTCCAGTCCGAAGACCCCTGGGCCGACTACTGGACCACACGCCAGCCGCTGGGCGAGGCGATGAAGCGGCTCGGCTTCAAGAAATAGACCACCCACGACACGACACGACAACGAAAGAAGGAAGCACACCATGGCCACGAGAACCCTCTGGAAAGGCGCCATCACCTTCGGACTGGTCCACATCCCCGTGGGCCTGCACACCGCAAGCAGCGAACAGGGCATCGACTTCGACTGGCTCGACAAGCGCAGCATGGACCCGGTGGGCTACAAGCGCATCAACAAGCGCACGGGCAAGGAGATCGCGCGCGAGCAGATCGTCAAGGGCTTCGAGTACGAAGACGGCAAGTACGTCGTGATCTCGCCCCAGGAGATCGAGGCCGTCTATCCGCGCACCACGCAGACCATCGAGATCCAGCGCTTTCTCGACGTCGGCGAAATTCCTTTCGTGTACCTGGAACGCCCCTACTACCTCGCGCCCATCAACAAGGGCCAGAAGGTCTACGCGCTGCTGCGCGAAGTGCTCGCGAAGACCGGCAAGGTCGGGCTGGCCAAGGTGGTCATTGCCACCAAGCAGCACCTGGCGCTGCTCATTCCCTTCGGCAAAGTGCTGGTGCTCAACCTGCTGCGCTGGGGCGACGAGGTCAAGGACGCCGACGGGCTCGACCTGCCGGCCGCCGGCATCAAGGCCGCCAAGCTGTCGGCCGCCGAGATGAAGATGGCCGAACAGCTCGTGGACGACATGTCGGGCGAGTGGAACCCCGACGAATTCAAGAACGAGTTCAAGGACGCCGTGATGAAGATCGTCGAGAAGAAAGTCAAGGCGGGTGACACGGAGACGGTGGTGCAGCCGGAAGAAGAGGCGCCGGAGGGCGGCGCCGAGGTCATCGACCTCACCGAGCTGCTCGCGCGCAGCCTGCGCAGCGGCAAGCGCACGCCACCTGCAGCGAAGAAACGTGCGACCAAGACGACGGCCTCGCGCAAGACCGCGCACAAACCCGCTGCGGCCAAGCGCGCGAAGAGCGCGAAGAGCCCAGCCCGCAAGGCGGCCTAGCGCCGCGTCGCTTTCGCCGCACCCGGCAACGCCGCCACGCGCTGCGCCAGAAAGTCGACCAGCACCTGCACCCGCAGCGGCAACTGCCGGCGCGGCGCGTAGAGCAGATGCAGTTCCTGCGCCGGCCCGGTGTGCCGCGCGAGCACGCGCACCAATTTCCCTTGCGCAAGCAGGTCCGCGACCATCCACGTGGGTTGCAGCGACACGCCCGCGCCCGCCAGCACGCTGTCGAGCAGCGCCACGGCGTTGTTGACGCGGTAGCGGCTGCGCACCGGCACGGCCACCGCGCCGTCGGGGCCCGTGAGCAGCACGCCGTCGTCACCCGCCGCATAGCGCAGGTAGTCGTGCGCGAGCAGGTCGTTCGGCGTGCGCGGCTTGCCGCGTGCGGCCACGTACGCAGGCGAGGCGACGAGCACGCGCGGCCAGCTGCCGAGGTGGCGCGCGACAAGGTCGGGCGGCAGCGCACCGCCCACGCGCAGCGAGACGTCGATGCGCTCCTCGCGCGGATCGACGAAGCGGTCGTCGAGCGCCAGCTCGAGTTCGATGTCGGGGTACAGCCGCAGGAACTCGATCGCCATGGCGTTGAGGTGCCGCTGTCCCAGCGTGACCGGCGCGCTCAGGCGCAGCAGGCCGCGCGGTTGTTGCACCTGCGCGCGGGCATCGGCCACGGCGTCGCCGTAGTCCTCGAGCATGCGGCGCGCGCGTTCATGAAAACGCTGGCCCTCCTCCGTGAGGCTCAGGCCCGTGGCCGCGCGCCGCAGCAGTCGCACGCCCAGCGAGCGCTCCAGCCCCGCGACCAGCTTGCTCACGGTGGGCTGCGTGGTGTCGAGCGCGCGGGCCGCGCCCGAGAGACTGCCGAGCTCGACGCTGTGCACGAAGGCGGAGAGTGCGCGAAGGGTGTCCATGGGGTGGCCATTCGAATCGGGAATGCGATGCATGCCATTCTGCCTTCTATCCCTCGCGATTCGAATGGAAGAAAGTTCGTCCATCGACGCTTCTTTCTTTCACCCAAGGACATTTCGCATGACTGCTTCGCGACTCACTTCCCTCCTGCGCCAGGGCGCGCTCGCCCTCTCCTTCGCCGCTGCCGCCACCGCTTCCACGGCAGCGCCCACGCACTGGAGCCCCAGCTGGATGGCTGCGACCCAGCCGCTGTGGGACGAGCGCTTCGTGCTGCCCCTCGGCATTCCCGCCCGCTTCGAGCGGCAGACGCTGCGCCAGGTCGCGCGCCTGAGCATCGGCGGCACGCGGCTGCGCGTGGTGATCAGTAACGAAGGCGGCACCATGCCGCTGCACATCGGCGCCGCCCGCGTGGCCCGCCATGCGAGCGGCTCGGCGGTCGTCGAAGGCACCGAGCGCGTGCTGCGCTTCGGAGGCCGAACCGACGTGACGGTGCCGCCCGGTGCGCGCCTCGTGAGCGACCCGGTCGACCTGGCGCTGCCCGCGCTGAGCGAAGTGGCCGTGTCGCTTTATCTGCCCACGCCCAGCCAGCCCGCGGGCTTTCACTTCGATGCGCGGCAGACGCTGTACATCGCCGACGGCGACCTGAGCGCCGCTGCACGATTGCCAGCCGCAGCCACCTCATGGAGCACGCGCGTCTACGTGAGCGGCCTGATCGTCGAGACGCCCCAGGCGCCCGTCACCGTCGTCGCGCTGGGCGACTCGATCACCGATGGCAACGGTTCGACACCCGGCGCCCACACGCGCTGGCCCGACGCGCTGGCCGAACGGCTCGCGCCGCGCGGCGTGGGCGTGCTCAACGCCGGCATCTCGGGCGGACGGTTGCTGAAGGACGGCATGGGCCGCGCGGCGCTCGAACGCGCAGGCCGCGACGTGTTCGCGCAGCCCGGCGTGCGCGCGATGGTCGTGCTGCTCGGCACGAACGACATCGGCTGGCCCGGCGGCCCCTTTGCGCCGCACGAACTCGCGGTGCGCGCCGAAGAAGTGATCCAGGGCTTTCGCCAGCTGATCGAGATGGCCCATGCCCACAACGTGCGCATCGTCGGCGCAACGATTCCGCCCAACGAGCGCGCCCTCGAAGGCACGCCGCTGGCCGGCCACCACTCACCCGAAAAAGACACCGTGCGCCAGACCGTGAACCGCTGGATTCGCGAAAGCGGCGCCTTCGATGCGATGGTCGATGTCGATGCGCTGCTGCGCGACCCGGCCCGGCCGGCCCGCCTGAAGACCGCCATGGATTCGGGCGACCACCTGCATCCCGGCGATGCTGGCTACAAGGCCATGGCCGCAGCCATCGACCTCGACGCCTTGCTGGGCAGCGATCGTTAAAAGACTGCAAATTTACTGTACATAAATACAGTCTTTTCTCTAGAATGGCTCGTCTCCAAGAACAACATTCGAGGCGACGCCATGACCACCGCCAACCCGCCTGCGCCCTCCGCGCAGGTGCTTTTTTTCTCCTCGCGGCAGCACCCGTTGCAGTCGCGTCCACGCACCACCGGCAAGACGGGCCGGATTTCGACTTGGCCCTTCCGCGTCACCCGCGAGCACGGCCACGACGACGGCAACGAACAGGATGACATCCGCGTTCAGGCGGCGCGCGTCATCCGGACGACGGCCGCGCATTGGTGGCCGCCGGAGCCCTGAACCGCCTTTTCATCCTTCTTCCCCCGGAGAACTGCAATGGACGACTTCAACCGTGGCGATGAGTTTGCGAACGAGCCCGAACCCGACTGGGATTCCCCCTCTTTCGAGAGGCAACGCCACCTTCTCATCGCGCTGTTTCCCGAGCCCGACGTGCAAGCGGCGATCGAAGCGCACCGCAAGGAATGGATCTGGCCGAAGGGCCACTACTTTCCGCGCAGCCCGCGACTGCACCTGACGCTCCACTGCTTCGGCGACCAGCCCAAGGATGTCGAGAAACGCCTGCGTGAAGCGCTCGCCCAGGTTCGGGTGCCCCCCATGAACCTCGTGCTCGACAGCTCGCGCACATGGCGCAACGACATCGCGGTGCTGCAGCCCGCCGAGCACGGCGCCTTGCGCACCCTGCATGCGGACATCGGTCGTGCGGTCCAGAAGGCAGGCATCGTCACGGAAACGCCGACGTTCACACCGCACATCACCATCGCCCGCCGCACCGAGGGCGCGGCCTACCCGATGCGCCTGCCGCCGATCCCGTGGCGCGTGAGGAGATTCCTGCTCGTGCGCTCCTTCACTTCGCATCCCGTCGAGCACAAGGTGCTGGCCACTTACGAAGCCGACGAAGAAGACAAAGAAGACGCCGTCTGACAACGGCCGGCGGGCTTTCGTGGCCTTATCGGGTGAGACAATTTTCGGCGCCCATCGAACCCACGCCACGCCCGCCGCATGCTGACACCACCCGATATCGCTCCCGACGCCGTTCAAGCGTGCCTTGCCGAAACCTACGGCCTGCAAGCGGCACGCGCCGAATTCCTGCCGCTGGGCGCCGACATCGATTCGGCCGCGTTCCGCATCGAGACGCCGGACGGTCGCGTGCATTTCCTGAAACTGCGCCGCGGCGGTTTCAATGCCGCCGTGGTCGATGTGCCGGCCTTCCTGCACCACACGCAAGGCATCGACGCCGTGATGGCGCCGCTGCCCACGCTGACGCAGCAACTCAGCGTGCAAGTCCATGGCTTCGACTGGGCGCTCTATCCCTTCTTCGACGGCGCCGACGGTTTCACGCGCACGCCGACCGATGGGCAATGGACCGCACTCGGCACGGCGCTCAACGCCATCCACCGCACCACGCTGCCCGAACCGCTGCTCGCCACCCTGCCGCGCGAAAGCTATTCGCACCATTGGCGGGAAGGCGTGCGCGGCTACCAGCGCCGCTTCGTCAACGGCGTGGCGGGCGACGATCTCGTAAAGCGATTTCTCGCCTTCTGGGACGCGCACGACGAGGAGATCGATTCGCTCATCTACCGCAGCGAACAGCTTGCCTCGATCCTGCTCGAGAAGTCGCTGCCGCAGGTGCTGTGCCATTCAGACCTGCACGCGGGCAACGTGCTGCTGGGCGACGGCGACCGCCTGTGCATCGTCGACTGGGACACGCTGATCCTCGCGCCGAAGGAGCGCGACCTGATGTTCATCGGTGGTGGTGTCGGCGGCGTGTGGAATCAGCCGCGCGAAGAAGCGCTCTTCTTCCAAGGTTACGGAAAGAAGGAGGCGGTCGATGCGCTCGCCCTCGCCTACTACCGCCACGAGCGCATCGTGCGCGACCTGCTGGAGTTCTGCGACCAGATGTTCGACGCGCAGGCCAGCCGCGACGACCGCGAGGAAGGGTTGCGCCAGATGGCGAGCCAGTTCGAGCCGGGCAACGTGGTCGCCGTCGCGCACCGGGACTACGACGCCATCACCTGACGAGCGCCGGCAGGGTCAGATCAGCAGGTCTTGCGCGTCGTCCTCGAAGCCCGCCACGGGCTGCGCCTTGGCCAGCGCCAGCCACACCGAAAAAGGAATGCGCTCGAAGGCGCGATGCACCGCAGCGCGCGCCACCACGAGGCGTTCGCCCTCGAGCACCATCACGCCGCACCCGGTCGGAATTTCGTCGGGTGACGCGATGCAGCGGCCCTTGGCGTCATTGCCCAGCACGTACCAGCACTCGCCGCCCAGGTCGAGGTAGGCCGCGCGTTTGTCGGGCTTGCGCAGGTCGCCCAGCAAGTCGGCGCGGCTCACCTTCACCTCGTGCACGATGGGATGCGCATAGGCCTCGACGCTGGTGTTGCGAATCGAAAACACATCGGGCCGCGCCATGCACCAGCGCGGCTTGCCACCCTCTTCGAGCGGCGGCAGGCGGGCGCGCAGGCCGAGGCCGCGCCAGGCGATGCGGCCGCCGCGCGTCATCTCGCGCGCCACGCGCTCCACCAGCGCCTCGTGCGGCGTCAGCGCCGCGCGGTTGAGGGTGAGCGTGGTGGCGATGCGCGCAATGCCGGCGTCGGTCACGCGCAGCGTCTCGTGGCCGAGGCCGCTGCGCACGCGTTCCAGGAAGCCGCCCGCGAGCAGTTCGACCTCGATGGGATCGCAGCAGGGCCAGCCGGCCGAACGGTAGATCTCGCGCAGGCGCCGTGCGTGCAGCTTGCCGAACGGCACCGTGGGCACCGCCGTCTGCATGGGCGGCGGCTCTGTCACCGGCGGCGGAAAACCGGGGTCCGTCACGGGCGGCAGCGCCGGCGGCGGATCGCCCTCGGGCGGCAGCCCGGGCGGCGGCGGTGGCGGCATGGGCACCGGCACATCGGGCGCGGGCGGCGGCGGACCGATGGGCGTGGCGACGACGTCATCGGCAAGGGCGAATGCGGCAAGTGCGGACATGGCAGGAACAGGTTAGCGAAAAGTAAGGGCCGACGCGAGGCATGGAACGATCGGTTGCATTCGTCGTTCGTCGGGACCAGGCGGCGTCAGTGGAAGTCGCGGCTGGTGTTGCTCTGCGCCAGCCGACCCATGAGGGGCGTCAGGTCCTTGAAGCCGGTGGCGACCAGGTGCTGCACCTTGCCGCCGCTGTCGTCGTCGCGCTGCCAGGTGCCCTGCACCGCGAGCAGGTGCGACTTCAGCAAGGGCTCGCGCCAGGCCTCGATGACATGGCTCCAGACGATCACGTTGACGTTGCCGGTCTCGTCTTCGAGCGTGACGAAGATGGTGCCGTGGGCGGTGCCGGGCCGCTGCCGGCCCTTGACGATGCCGCAGGCGCGCACGGTGCGGCCGGTGGGTTGCGCACGCAGTTCCTCCGCACTCATGAGCTGCATGCGCGCCAGGCGCGGGCGCAGCAGCGCGAGCGGATGGCGGCGCAGCGTGAGGCCCAGCGCCGCATAGTCGCCGACGATTTCCTCACCCTCGGGCGCGGCCGGCAACAGCAAGGCCTGCTCGTGGATCGGCACGCCCTTGAGCAGGGCCGACGAGCGATGCTGCGCCGTGGCGTCCCACACCTGCTGGCGGCGATGGCCCGAGAGCGACATCAAGGCATCGGCCGCGGCGAGCGCGGCCATGTCCTTGCCTTCGAGTTCGGCGCGCAGGGCCAGGTCTTCGGTGCTGGTGAAGGGCGCTTGCGCGCGGGCTTTCAGCAGGCGCTGCGCGCCGGCTTCGCTGAGGCTCGAGACCCGGTTCAGGCCGAGCCGCACGGCGGGCTGGTTCTCGTTGCCCAGGCGCTCGGCGTAGCGCGTGTCGGTGCCCGGCGGCATGCGCGGCGCACCGGGGGCGCGGGCTTCGAGCGTGGTGTCGATCTCGCTGCAGGTGACATCGACCGGCCGCACCTCGACGCCATGGCGGCGCGCGTCCTGCACGAGCTGCGAGGGGCTGTAGAAGCCCATCGGTTGCGAGTCGAGCAATGCGGCGAGGAAGCAGGCGGGCTCGTGGTTCTTGAGCCAGCTGCTCACGGTGACCAGCAGCGCGAAGCTTGCGGCATGGCTCTCGGGAAAGCCGTAGTCGCCGAAGCCGAGGATCTGCTTGAAGATGGCTTCGGCGAAGGACTCCTTGTAGCCGTTGTCCACCATGCCTTTCACGAGCTTCGCGTGGAATTTCTCGAGGCCGCCCTTGCGCTTCCATGCGGCCATGGCCCGTCTCAATTGATCGGCTTCGTCGGCGCTGAACTTGGCCGCGATCATGGCGATCTGCATCACCTGCTCCTGGAAGATCGGCACGCCCAGCGTGCGCCCGAGTGCTTCTTTCAGCTGTTCCTTCTCGTAGTGGATCGGCAAGCCCTTGCGCACACGCTCGCGCTGCTTGAGGTACGGATGCACCATGCCGCCCTGGATGGGCCCGGGCCGCACGATCGCCACCTCGATCACCAGGTCTTCATAGCAGCGCGGCTTCAGGCGCGGCAGCATCGACATCTGCGCACGGCTCTCGATCTGGAACACGCCGACGGTGTCGGCATCGCAGATCATGTCGAACACTTTGGGGTCGTCGTGGGGAACGTCGTGCATCTGCACCATCGAGCCCCGCCAGCGGTTCATGTGATCGAGCCCGCGGCGGATGGCGCTGAGCATGCCGAGCGCGAGCACGTCGACCTTGAGCATGCCCATGGCTTCGAGGTCGTCTTTTTCCCACTGGATGACGGAGCGGTCTTTCATCGACGCCTTCTCGACCGGCACCAGCCGCGTGAGCCTGGTGTGCGTGAGCACGAAACCGCCGACGTGCTGGCTCAGGTGGCGCGGAAAGCCCTTGAGCCGCTGCGTCATCTCGATCCACTGGACGAGCTTGAATTCGTCCTCCTTCACGCCGACGCGTGCGCACGCGGCATTCAACTGTTCGCCGAGCACGGCATCGTCGAACCAGTAGTGGTCCTTGGCGAATTCGTCGACCAGTCGCTCGTCGATGCCGATGGCCTTGCCCACGTCGCGCAAGGCGCTGCGCGAGCGATAGCAGATGACGACAGCGGCAATGGCGGCGCGCTCGCGGCCGTATTTTTCGTAGATGTACTGGATGACTTCTTCGCGGCGCTGGTGTTCGAAATCGACGTCGATGTCGGGCGGCTCATGGCGATGGCGACTCAGGAAACGCTCGAACAGCAGGTGGCTTTTTTCGGGGGAGATCGCGGTGATCCCGAGGCAATAGCAGACGACGGAATTGGCCGACGACCCGCGCCCCTGGCAAAGAATTTTCTGCGAGCGCGCAAAGCTCACGATGTTCTCCACGGTGAGAAAGAACATCTCGTATTCAAGCTCGCGGATCAGGTCCAGCTCTTTGTGCAACTGCGCACGCACGCCATCGGGAATGCCGCCTGGATATCGCTCCTGCGCCCCTGCCCACGTCTTGCGCGCCAGCGTCTGCGTCGCCGTCTCGTTGCTGCCCAGCATTTCCAGCGGGTACTTGTAGTTGTCCCGGATCACCGCCGGATCGAAGCTGCACCGCTGCGCCACCACCAGCGTGTTCGCCAGCATCTCGGGCAGATACAGTTCGGCCAGCCGCACCCGCTGCCGCAGATGTCGCTCCGCATTCGACTGCAGCGCAAAGCCGCACTCGGCCACGGTCTTGCCTTCACGCACAGCGGTCAGCACGTCGTGCAATGGCTTGCGGCTGCGCGCATGCATGTGCACATCGCCGGCCGCCACGAGCGGCACGCCGGTCTGCTCGCTCGCCTGCATCAACGTGACGAACCAGAGGTCGTCGTCGAGCTCGTTGAGCATTTCCACGGCCAGCCAGAGGTTGTCGCCATACAGCGCCTTGGCGGCCAGCAGGTCTTCGTGCAGCGTGGCGACGTCCATCGCGCCGCCGGGCCCGCGATGCGGCACGAAAAGCACCTGACAGTTCTGCAGCGAAGCGACGTCGCTGTCTTCCCAGCTCACGCGGTACTCGCCCTTGGGCAGCTCGGTGTTGCGCGCGGCGGTGATGAACTCGCAGAGGTTGCCCCAGCCCTCGGTGTCGTTCGCGATCACCACGAGCTTGAAGCGTTCGAAGCGGAACTCGCTGCCGAACAGAAGCCGGAAATCGAGGTTGCGCGGAATCGGCGGTTCCTCGGGATGCTCGCGTTCGTATTCGTCGAGCGTGTGCTCCATGTCGCGCCTGCAGACGTAGGCCCGCACGATGCCGGCCACCGAGCATTCGTCGGTGATCGCCAGCGCCGCATACCCCAGCTGGTAAGCGCGCTCGACCACTTCTTCCGGCGTCGACGCGCCGCGCTGGAAGCTGAAGTTCGTGAGGCAGTGCAGCTCGGCATAGTCCGGCAACGTCGCCACGGTGTGCTTGCGCAACGGCACCGGCAGCGCATGCACCTTGGCAGGCTGGCGCTTGCGCTCTTCCTTGGCGCTCAGGTCAGGCATAGAACCCCTGCAGATACCAGCGCACTTCGCCCGAAGAAAACCGCGCCGAAGGCCGTTCGCGAAAGATCCATACCAGGCCGGCTTCGGGGCTTTCGGCCACGTAGTAGTCGCGCATCGCCGGCTGGCCGCCGTCTTCCTTGCCGCCCCACCAGCCGGCCTCGACGCGCTGCGGCCCGATCAGCTTGCTCAGCGGGCCGCGATAGCACGGGCGCTCGCCGTCCATTTCGAGCAAGAGCGGTTCGGGCAGCAGCCACGGCGGATAGATCGCATCGGGCTGCGAGGCTGCGGCCTTCGCTTCCTTGCGCGTCTTGTCGGGCACGGCCTTGTCCTTCTGCAATGCGGGCTGCCATGCCTGCTTGCGCTCGGGGCGGTGATCGGCCCGCGCGACCGGCACCACCACCTGGTGCGCGCCGAGCCGCACGCTCAGGCGCTCGACCATCTCGTGCAGCTTGTCGCCCTTGCGGTTGTCTTCGGGCAGGAAGCTCGTGCTGGCGCCGGCCCACGGATCGGTTTCGAGCGTGCGCAGCTGGAGCCAGTTCGCGGGCGCCGCGAGCGTGGTGAGCGCGAGTTTTTCGGACAGCAGGCGGCGCAGGTGCGCCATGTCCTGCGTGGGCTCGGCGGTGCGCACGGCGAGCTGCTGGTGCGGCGGAAGGTTCACGCCGTTGAAGCGCTTGAGGTCGAGCGTCCACTGCAGCTCGAGCGCACGCGCACCGCGCTGGCGGGCGCGCAGCCAGATCTGCAGCGCCGAGAGCAGACGGTTGGCCGACCACATGAGTTCGGGCGCGGTCTCGGCGAGCGCGGGCAGTTCGAGCTTCTGTTCGAACACATCGGGCAGCGTGAGCCAGTCGTGGCCCTCGGGACGCAGGCCCCAGGCCGTGTCGAGCGCTGTGCGCAGTTCGGTGCCAAAGCGCCGCGTGAGGCCGCCGCGCGGCAAGGCGGCCACATCGCCCCAGGTGCGGCAGCCCAGGCGCGCGAGCAGATCGAGGTGCGGGCGGGCGGCGGTCAAGGTGTCGAGAGGCAGGCCGGCCGGCATGTCCTTGGGGCGGTCCTCGTTGCGCTCGAACAGGCGCAGCCGCGCGAGCGCGATCAGGCTCGTGGCGCCCTGCGCGCCGAGCATGCGCACGTCGGGCGCGGGATTGGCGGCGACCAGCTGGCGCATCAGCTGCAGACGGCCGCCCCACAAACGCTCGCAGGCCGAGACTTCGAGCATGAGCGCTTCGTCCTGCCAGGCCACGTGCGGTGTGTATTCCAGCGCCCACCAGCCCAGCGCCTCGGGCGTGGGCAGCTGCGGTGCGTCGGGCGCGTCGGCCGCGTCGGCCTCAGGCGACCACCGCAATGCGATCCAGTGCATGGGGGCCTCCTTTCCACGCGTCGATGCGCACCACGGTCGCGGACGTTGCCGATTCGCCGGCAGGCACGGTGCCCTGCTGTTGCAGCCGCAGCTTGCGGCGCAGCCGGGCGGCAGCCAGCAACGCGGCCATGCGCTCGTTGCGCGCCGGCAGCATCACCGGCGCTGCCAGAGGCGGACCGCGGCGCTTGAGGATGTGAAGTTCGATCTGCGAAGCATCGGCTTCGCAGCTTTCGACCTGCAGGCGAAGCCGCGCAGGCGACGCGCCCTGCGCCGCCGCTTCGGGCCGGCACACGAAGAGCAGCACCTCGTGCTGCGCGGCCGCGAGCTGCAGCCGCCGCAGCTCGCCCACGCGGGCTTGCGGCAACCACGCGACAACGGCCGCGACCTCGGCGCAACGCAGCGCCTGCTCGCAGGCCCAGAGCCGCGCGGCGGGCGCGTCGCTCTTGACCCACATCAGCGCTTCCACCGGCAGGCCCTGCGCGGCGAGCGCAGCGCCGCAGGGTTCATAAGGCGCGCCGACCAGCACCACCGGCCCGCCGCGCGCCTGCACCGCCTGCGCCAGCGCGGGCAGCAGCAGCCGCCACACATGCGCTTCGGGCGCGCTTTGCAACAGCTCCGTCATCGCCCCCACAGGCCAGCCGCCGCCGGGCAGCTCGGCGTCGAGCGCGGTGTGCCCGGTCGCCACGACCTGCGCGTCGGCCAGGCCGAGTTCGTCGGCATGCCAGACGCCGCGGCCGGCGGCGGTGGAAAAGGAGTCGAGGAAAGGGAGGCCCATGATTGCAACTGTTAACTGTATTTTTATACAGTATTTCCCGGGTCGCAACCAGAGAACGATTTACCTGCGAAGGCCAGCGCCTTAAGATCTGTTTGTTAACAATTTGTGACCATGATCCACAAAAAGATTCAATTGCTGGCTTCGGCCCTCGCCGCCCTCGTCTTCACGGTGGCCCCCGCCGCCCAGGCGCAGACCGCCAAGCCGCTGCTGATCGGGCAGACCTACGTGCAGACCGGCCCGCTCGCGTCGCTGTCGACCGAGCCGCTCGTGGGCATTCGCGCCATGTTCACCGCGCTGAACGCCAGCGGCGGCATCAACGGCCGGCCGGTCGAGCTGCGCCAGCTCGACGACGCCTACGACCCCGCCAAGGGCGCAGAGAACGTCAAGGCCTTCGCGCGCGACGGCGCCGTCGGCGTGCTGATGCCCATCGGCACCTCGTCGGCGGTCGGCGCGCTGAAGGCGGCCAACGAGCTGAAGATTCCCGTCGTCGGCCCGTACACGGGCGCGGGCCCGGTGGTGAAGTTCAGCGAATACGGCTTTCCGGTGCGCATCAGCTTCGACGAGGAATACAGCCGCATCGTGAACCACCTCTTCACGATCGGCCTGTCGCGCATCGCCTTCGCGCACAACGACAACCCCGGCGCGCGCTCGGCGATGGAGAGCACGCAGAAGTTCATTGCCGAACGCGGCGACAAGATGGTCGGCAGCGTGGCCATCAAGAACGACGGTTCCGATGCGGCCGAACGCGCCGCTGAGCTGGCCAGGCTCAAGCCCAAGGCCGTGGTGCTGTCGGCCACCAACGACGTGGCGGCCAAGTTCATCTCAGCCTACCGCGCGGCCGGCGGCGAGACGGCGTTCTATTCGTTCTCCTTCCTGAACGGGCAAAAACTCTTCCAGGACATCAAGAAGGACGCGGCCGGCGTGGTCATCTCGCAGGTCGTGCCCTACCCGTGGAACAGCGCGATGCCCGTCATCGCCGAGTACCAGGCGGCCATGAAGAAAATCGGCGCGACCGAGTTCAGCTACGCGAGCCTGGAGGGCTACGTCACGGCCAAGGTCATGGTCGAGGGCCTGAAGCGCGCGGGCGCCAACCCCACGCCCGAGTCGCTGCAGAAGGGCCTGGAGTCGTTCAAGACGCTCGACATCGGCGGCATCGCCGTGTCGTACCGGCCCGGCGAGCACCGCGGGCTGACCTTCTCCGAGCTGTCCATGCTCAAGGCCGACGGGCGCTACCTGCGCTGAGGCCTTCCGCCCGCGGGCCTCGCGGGCGCAGAATTTCGTTCGTGACGACGCCCCTCACGAACGAGCCCCGCCCTCTTGCCCTGACACGCGCGCAGCTGCTGCGGCTCGGCGCGGCCCTGTGCGCGGGCGCCGCGCTCCCCTCCTTCGCCCAGCAGCAACCGAGCAGGCCCGCGATGCAGATGACCACCCGCCCCATTCCCTCCACGAAGGAAGCCCTGCCGGTCGTCGGCTGCGGCACCTGGATCGGCTTCGACCAGCGCCCCGGCACCGACGGGTACCAGCGCCTGCCCGGCGTGCTCGACGCGCTGTTCGCTGCCGGCGGCACGGTGATCGACAGCTCGCCGATGTACGGCCGCTCCGAGGAAACCACCGGCGAACTGCTGGCCGCAGCGAAGCCACGCACCAGGCCCTTCCTCGCCACCAAGGTCTGGACCTCGGGCCGCGAGGCCGGCATCGCGCAGATGGAGCAATCGTTCGCGCGGCTGCGCACGCAGCAGATCGACCTGATGCAGGTGCACAACCTCGTCGACTGGCGCACGCACCTGGCCACGCTGCGCGGCTGGAAAGACAAGGGCCGCGTGCGCTACCTTGGCATCACGCACTACACCGCCTCGGCCTACGGCGAGGTCGAGGCCGTGCTGCGCGCCGAGACGCTCGACTTTCTGCAGATCAACTACTCGCTCGACGCACGCGACGCCGAGCAGCGCCTGCTGCCGCTCGCGGCCGAGCGCGGCGTGGCGGTGATCGTCAACATGCCCTTCGGCGGCGGCGGTTTGCTGCGGCGCCTGCGCGACAAGCCGCTGCCCGCCTGGGCCGGCGAGATCGGCTGCACCAGCTGGGCGCAGGTGCTGCTGAAGTTCGTGCTGAGCCATCCGGCCGTGACCTGCACGATTCCCGGCACGAGCCGCGCCGCGCACATGGCCGACAACGCCGCGGCAGGCGCGGGCACGTTCCCCGATGCGGCGTTCTGGCGCCGGCATGCAGGCGCCTTGGGCCTCTGAAAATCAGCCGAAGAATTTCAGCAGCTGCGCGTTGACCGCGTCGGCGCGCTCGTACTGCACCCAGTGCCCCGCGCCATCGATCACCACGCCTTCGCGGTCCGGTCCTTCGCTCGCCAGTTGCGCCACCAGCGGACGCGGATCGGCGGTGACGTCGAACTCGCCCCACAGCAGCAGCGTCGGCACGCCCAGCGTGGCGATCGCGGTCTGCAGCCCGCCCGAGAGCGACACCTCCTTGCTGCGAAAGCGCGTGCCGTGGCACGAGAGGTCGTGGATCTCGAAGGCCAGCGGATCGATGGCGGCCGCCTCGTGCAGCATCAGCGCGCCCAAGTTGTGCATGAGCGCGGCGCGCTCGGTCTCGCGGTCGGGGGCGGCGCGCCAGTTGATCATCTCGACCGTCATGCGGCGCAAGGTGCCGTGGCCGCCGCTGCCCACCAGCGCCAGCCGGCGGATGGCGCCGCGCCGCACCGCGAAGCGCGCGGCGGTGAGTCCGCCGAACGAGAAGCCGCCGAGGTCGATGGGCGTGCCGGCGCCGATGAGCGCATCGAGCGTGCCGCCGAGCGCGGCCAGCAGCGGCACCAGCGCGTCTTCGCCGGGCGCCACGCGCGGCAGCGCATCGGAGTCGTGAAAGCCCGGCATGTCGGGCAGGAGCAGCGTGCGTTCGGCCGACAAGGCCTCGGCATTGCGCAGCCAGTGCATCCAGCTGCCGTGGCCGCCGTGCAGCAGCACGATGGGCGGTTGGGTCGTGTCGGTGCCGAAGCGGCGCCAGCGCACGCGCACGCCGTCGTGCACCGGGTCGTGCGAGGTGGACAGGGCTTCGATGCGGGCGATCAGGCGCCGGGCTTCGGCGGATTCGGTGGGGGTGGGAAGAGCGGGCGTGGGCATGGGTTTATTCTGCCGCGCGCTCCCCGTTCTCAAGCCGCGCCGAAACGATAGCTCGACACCACGAGCCCGCCCATGAAGGCGTCCTCGTGGTAGACGCGCTCGCCGGCCTCGCCTTCGGCCGCGCCGACCGCGACCATCAGCGGAATCAGGTGCTCCTCGCGCGGATGCGCCATGCGCGCCGACGGGGCCGAGGCCCAGTCCTGCAGGCGCTGCACGCGCGCTTGCGGCGTGGCCTGCACAGCGGTTTCGTCGAGCCAGTCGCCGAAGGCCTTCGACACGCCGTGCGCCTGCGGGCCGAAGTTGCGCAGGTTGTGATAGCTCAACCCGCTGCCGACGATGAGTACGTTCTCGTCGCGCAGCGGCGCGATGGCGCGGCCCAGCGCCAGGTGCTCGGCCGGGTCGAGCCCGCGCCGCAGCGACAGCTGCACCACCGGGACGTCGGCGTTCGGGTAGATCGCGGCCATCGGCGCGAACATGCCGTGGTCGTAGCCGCGCTCGGGGTCGATCTGCGCCGGCAGGCCGGCGGCAGCGATCAGCGATTGCACGCGCTGTGCGAGTTCGGGCGAGCCCGGAGAGTCGTAGCGCACCTCGTAGGTGTGGGCCGGGAAGCCGCCGTAGTCGTAGATCATGGGCGGGCGCGGGTTGCCCTGCACCGTGAACACGGGCGACTCCCAGTGCGCCGAAACCATGAGGATGGCGCTCGGCGTGCGGCCGATCTGGCGCGGCATGTCGGCCAGCGAGGCGGCGAGCTGGTCGTAGGTCGCGCCCATCTCCTTCTTCATCCAGGGCCAGGGGCCGCCGCCGTGCGAGATGAAGTACGTGGGGAGGCGGGAAAGCGTGGGGGTGTCGTGGGTCAAGTCGATGCTCCTTGAGGGCGTTGGATCGACTGTAGACATTTCCTTTCAGGAAATCGACAGGCTACGATGCATCGAATCCTTTCTTCACAGGAAATCATCGATGGACCGCATGACCAGCCTGCGCGTGTTCCGCGAGGTCGTCGAGGCCGGCAGTTTCGTGACCGCGGCCGAGCGGCTGGGCCTGTCGGCGCCGATGGCCAGCAAGCATGTGGCGCAGCTAGAGAAATCGCTGGGCGCGCGGCTGCTGCATCGCTCGAGCCGCCACCTGAGCCTCACCGAAGCCGGCACCGCCTGGTACGAACAGAGCCGCCGCGCGCTCGACCTGCTCGACGCGGCCGAAGCGGCCATCGGCCAGACGCGCGACACGCCGCGCGGCCAGCTCAAGGTGAGTGCGCCCGTGTGGTGCGCCACGCCGCGCTTTGCGCGCGTGCTGGCCGACTACCGCGAGACCTACCCCGAAGTGCTGGTCGACATGCACCTGGAAAACCGCAAGGTCGATCTCGCGGCCGACGGCTACGACCTGGCCTTGCGCGCCACGCAGGAGCCCTCGCCCGCGCTCATCGCGCGGCCGCTGTGCCGCGTGCCCTTTCATCTCGTCGGCACGCCGGCCTGCCTGAAGCGCCACGGCGGCCCACCCGCGGTGCCGGCCGACCTGGCGAAGCTGGGCGCGATCGTGCCCAGCTACGTGAACCTGGACAACCTCGCGCTCAAGGGGCCGGGCGGGCGCATGTTTCCGTTGCGGCTCACGCCCGCGATGCGCTCGGACGACACCACGCTCACGCTGCACGCGGTGCGCGCCGACATGGGCATTGCGTACCTGCCCGTGTGGCTGATCGACGACGACCTGGCGCAGGGGCGGCTGGTGCAACTGCTGCCCGCGTTCGAAGCGATGCCGGTCACGTTGTTCGCCGTGTACACGAGCCGGCAGTACATGTCGCCCAAGCTGCGAACTTTCATCGACTTCCTGAGCGAGCGATTGGGCGGCATGGAAACAAAGGCAGCACGCACCGACGACACCAAGGCGCGACGCAGCTGAAGGCTTGCTGAAGGCGCCGGCCGCGAACGCACCTTTTGGGGGCAAGGTCATGCATGCAGGGCTACAGTCGAAGGCTCTGCTGGAGACCGATTCCTTGTTCCGCTTCTTCGAAAAACTCCTTACTCCCTACCCCGCCGCCGAACCCGCGCTGCCGCCCCAGGGCTTCTTTGCCTTCCTGTGGGCCTGCACGCACGGCGTGCGCGGCAAGATCGCCGCGATGGCGGCGCTCACCGCGGTGATGTCGATCTTCGAGGCCGCGCTGTTCGCGATCCTCGGGCGCATCGTCGACTGGCTGGGCCCGCAGGCACCGTCCACGCTGTGGGCCGAGCGCGGCGACACGCTCATGTGGCTGGCCGCGTTTCTGGTGATCAGCATCGGCGTGGTGGCGCTGCAGACCATCGTGAAGCACCAGACGCTCGCGGTGAACCTGCCGATGCGCCTGCGCTGGAACTTTCACCGCCTGATGCTGGGCCAGAGCATGGCCTTCTACCAGGACGAGTTCGCGGGCCGCATCACGGCCAAGGTGATGCAGACCGCACTCGCGGTGCGCGAAACCGTGTTCGTGCTGGCCGACGTGCTCGTGGCCATGGGCGTGTACGTGGCCACCATGATCATCCTGGTGGGCGTGCTCGACGCGCAGCTGGTGTGGCCGTTCGTGATCTGGCTGGCGTTGTACATCTGCGCCCTCGTCTACTTCGTGCCGCGCCTGGGCAAGGTCGGCAAGGCGCAGGCCGACGCGCGTGCGCTCATGACGGGCCGCGTGACCGACGCCTACACCAACATCGCGACCGTCAAGCTGTTCTCGCACACGCAGCGCGAGGCCGGCTTTGCGCGCGACGCGATGCGCGAGTTCATGAAGACGGGCTACGGCCAGATGCGGCTGGTGAGCGCCTTCGAGATCGTCAACCACACGCTGAGCATGGGCCTCACGGCCGGCATGGCGGGCATGGCGCTGTGGCTGTGGTCGCACGGCACGGTGGGCGTGGGCGCGGTGGCCGCCGCCACGGCGATGGCGCTGCGGTTGCAGGGCATGTCGCACTGGATCATGTGGGAGATGACCAGCCTGTTCGAGAACATCGGCACGGTGCAGGACGGCATGAAGACGCTGTCGCGCCCGCGCACGGTGCTCGACGCGGCCGATGCCAGCGTGCTCGACGTGCCGCGCGGCGAGGTGCGTTTCGACAACGCGAGCTTCCGCTATGCGGATGCGGGCCGCCGCGTCATCGACGGCCTGAACCTCGTGGTCAAGCCCGGCGAGAAGATCGGCCTCGTCGGCCGTTCGGGCGCCGGCAAGTCGACGCTGGTGAATCTGCTGCTGCGTTTCCATGACCTGGAAAGCGGCCGCATTCTCATCGACGGACAAGACATCTCGAAGGTCACGCAGGATTCGCTGCGCATGCACATCGGCATGGTCACGCAGGACACCTCGCTGATGCACCGCTCGGTGGCCGACAACATCGCCTACGGCCGGCCCGACGCCACGCTGGCGCAGATCGAAGCCGCCGCCAGGCGTGCCGAGGCGCACGACTTCATCCAGACGCTGGGCGATGCGGGCGGGCGGCGCGGCTACGAGGCCCACGTGGGCGAGCGCGGCGTGAAGCTGTCGGGCGGCCAGCGCCAGCGCGTCGCCATTGCGCGCGTGATGCTGAAAGACGCGCCGATCCTGCTGCTCGATGAAGCGACGAGCGCGCTCGACTCCGAGGTCGAGGCCGCGATCCAGCAGAGCCTGTACACGCTGATGGAAGGCAAGACCGTGATCGCCATTGCGCACCGGCTGTCGACCATCGCGGCGATGGACCGGCTCATCGTGCTCGACGAAGGCCGCGTCGTCGAAGAAGGCGACCACCGCACGCTGATGGCGCAAGGCGGCCTGTATGCGCGGCTGTGGGCGCACCAGAGCGGCGGCTTCCTCGGCGACGGGCTGGAAGAAGACGAAGCCCTGCGCGCCTGAGCGGGCGTCAGGTCGGCAGCGCGCCGGCCTCGTACTGCGCGGCGAATTCACCCGTCGGCGGGATCGGCTTGATGATGTCGATCAGCACGCCGTTCGGGTCGCGCGTGATGAAGTGGCGCTGACCAAAGGCCTCGTCGCGCAGCGACAGCAGGATCGGCAGGCCGGCCGCCTTCAGCCGGTCGTGCACTTCGTCGGGGTCTTCGACCTCGAAGTTCAGCAGCAACCCGCCCGCCACCTGCCCGCGCGCTTCGGCGGGAATGGTCTTGTGGCTGCCGTCGAGCACGGCGAGGTTCACCGAGGCATCGTCCGCCAGCTGCAGGTGCACGTACCAGTCGGTCGTGAACAGCGACGCAAACCCGAAATGCGCCTGGAAGAAGGCCGCGGTGCCGGCCACGTCGTTGGTCATGATCACCGGGTAATAGCTCGTCACTTTCATGGGGTGGCTCCTTCGTGGATTAAACATACAAACTGAATGTAAGTTAAATATTAATCCACAAACAGACTGCATGTAAATTAGGGTCATGGCAAAAATCCCGGCACGCACCAACCGCGAACGCACCGAAACCACCCGCCTCGCGCTGACCGAGGCGGCCCGCACGCTCTTCGTCGGCAAGGGCTACGGCGACACCTCCACGCCAGAGATCGCCATGGCCGCCGGCATCACGCGCGGCGCGCTGTACCACCACTTCAACGACAAGCGCGACCTGTTCCGCCAGGTCCTGCTGCTCGAGGCGCAGGCGGTCGCGGCCGACATCGACGCGGCCACGCCCGACGAACTCGGCCCGCGCGAGGCCCTGCTTGTGGGCAGCGAGGCTTACCTGAAAGCGATGACGGTGCCGGGCCGCACCCGGCTGCTGCTGATCGACGGGCCCGCCGTGCTGGGCATGGCGGAGATGATGTCGATGGACGACGCCACGTCGGCGAACTCGCTGCGCCAAGGGCTGGCGCGCGCCGGAATGGGCCGCGGCGAGGTGTCGCTCGATGCCCTCGCCCGCCTGCTGTCGGCTGCCTTCGATCGCGCGGCGCTGGAGATCGATGCCGGCGCCGATGCCGCCAAGGTGCGGGCCGCCATGCTGTGGCTGCTCGAGCAGGCGCTCCCGCCCAAGAAGAACTAGACCGCGCCTCGCCCGCCCATGCGCACGGGCCACTTCGCCACCGTGCCGCGCTGCATCGATTCGAGCGTGGTCTGCGTGAACACGTTGATGCTCACGTGCCGCGCGAGGTAGTGCTCCAGCACCAGCCCCAGCAGGTACGGGCTCGTGCCCGAGAACCCTTCTTCATCGACGCTCAGCGTGCATTGCACGCCGCGCCCATAAATCAGCGGCCCCGCGCCCGGCAGGCGCCGTGTCACGGGTTCGATGCGCGAGCCGACGAGGCAATCGATCTGCCGGCGCAGCACGTCGTTGTCGGCGGTGACGAACAGCCGCAGCATGTCGCGCAGCGCCTGCGCGCCCTCGCGGTGCGGCAGGTCGGCCAGCGGCAGGTGGTTGAAGCCCAGCTGGCGGATCAGCCGCCACGCGATCTCGCGCTGCGCGAAGGGCGACTTGGGCGTGCTTGGCGGGCGAATGAGGCCCACGGCCGACACCGGAATCGAATCGGCCACCGCCAAATCAGAGTGCCCGTTGCGCGGCACGAGGCACGGCAGGTCGCGGTTGGTCAGCATCGCCTTCACCGACAGATAGCGCAGGCTCTCGGGGTACGGCGCCTCCTGCTGGTCGACCAGCGACAGGAACACCTCGGTGCCGATGTACGGCGTGCGCGTGCCGTACTTGCGCGCCGTTTCGGACACCAGCCGCGGCTCGCGCCGCACCGAGAAATAGCGGCCGTGGTTGCCCTCGTCTTCGTTGAGCGTCTGGTAGAGCGGGCGGAAGTCGATCTCGGCCGTGGTGCGCGCCTGCTGGCCGGCGATGCGCTGCACCGAATACACCTCGAAATCCATCGGCCGCGAACGGTCGGGCACGAGATGGAACTCGGTCTGCGCGGTGTCGAGCTCGATGCGGTCGGTGCGCCGCTCGAACAGGTTGACCACCGGCGTGCTGAACAACGCGAACTGCGCCGCATCGACCAGCGCCCCCAGCGCGCCGGGCGGCTTGCTCAGCAGCACGACGATCTCGACCTCCTTGCCGGCAATGCGCGCCAGCCCCGGCGCGAGCTGCGTGAGCGTGAAGAAATAAAAGCGCTCGGGACAGGCGAAGTATTCGTGCAGCAGGTTGTGGCCGTGGAAGGTGTTCCACGCCAGCGGCAGCAGGCCCTCGCCCGGCGCCAGCCCTTCGTGCACCAGCGCGCCTTCGGTCACCACATGCGGCCGGTCCATCAGCTGGCCCGGCTCGCCGACGAAGGTCGCGACGGCCGAGGTGTGCAGCAGCTCGAACAGGTGCGACGCCACCTGCTCATTGCCGCGCAGGTAGATCGGCAGCCGGTCGAGCCCCGACAGTGCGGAAAAACCCATCTCGCCCACGATGCGCAGCCGCAGGCGCAGCGCGCCCGTCACCTGCACGTGCGGCGGCACGTAGCGCTCCAGCGCCGGGATGTCGGGCGGCGCGCCGGTGAGCCGCGCCTCGACGATCTCGAAGGGCCACAGCGTCACGTCCTGGCTGGAGCGGAACTCGCACGGCGTCTGCTCGCCCGCGGGCACGCGTGCATGAAAAGCCGTGCCGCGCGGCACCACGAAGCCGCGCGTGAAGTCGCCCTCCTTCACGCTGGGATGCAGCTGCGCCACGGCCATCGACGGCGTGGGGCTCAGGTAGTTGGGATACAGCACCTCGAGCAGGCGCTGCGTGAAGCGCGGAAATTCGGCGTCGAGCTTGATCTGCATGCGCGCCGACATGAAGCTGAACGACTCGATGAGCCGTTCGACATACGGGTCGGCCACCTCGATGCCATGCATGCCCAGGCGGCGGGCGATCTTCGGGTGCGAGGCGGCGAACTCGCTCGCCGCCTCGCGCATGTAGACGAGTTCCCGGTTGTAGTACTCGAGGAGTTGCGGATCCATGACGGTGAGCCTTCCCTGGCGGGGTGTGAAGTGAGATGAAAGAAAACGAAAGACGGGTGATCGCGCGTCAGTCCGCCGCGCCGACGATGCGCATGCGGTTGGTCTCGAGATCGACCGCGCTCTGCACCGTGAACGCCAGCGGGTACGGCTTCAGGTAGATGAGCGCGCGGATCTCGAACAGCAGCACGTTGTAGGCCTCGGCCGCGCCGTCTTCCTTCATGAGCGGCACCACCTGCACGCTGTCGGGAATCAGCCGCGGCTCGTAGTCGCGGATGGCGCGGCGGATGATGCGTTCGATGTCCGCCCACTTGCGCTCCGACAGGTAGCTGCCGGCCAGCGGCGGCACGCCGTAGTTCACGGTGGAAGACGCCGCATCGGCATGGCGCACGCGGTCGATCAGGTCTTCGGCGTTGGTGGTGTTGAACAGCAGGGCCAGGTCGCGCTGGATGATCTCCCGCATCTGGGCCGGCGTGGCCGTGTACTCCGACGGCAGCTCGGTGGTGCGGCTGGGCGCGTCGTCGCGCAGGCGGTCGAACAGCGTGGGCAGCAGCTGCGCGTTGACGCGCGGCGGGGCCGGTGCGTCTGGCCCGCGGAGGGCGCGGGCGCCGGGGTGCGCGGGGTGGGAACCTGTGAACGGGGAATGCTCGGTGAGCCGCATGACCTTGCCTTTTCTGGAAGGGGCAGAGTCTTGCGTGGATGCCCGCCGCTCATTGCAAACAATGGTCACACAGCGGGCAGGAGGCGCACGCGCACGCCTCGGGCGGGCATTTGTCGTCGCATCCGCGCTTCGCGAGTCCTACAGCACGCACCGCCCCTCGCCGACACCCGCGCGCCGGCTGTCGCCCGATGCTGGGTCATCGCCAACCACTAGGAGCCCTCGCGTGAATTCCATCATCTACATCGTCGGTCTGGTCGTGGTCGTCGTGGCCGTGCTGTCGTTCTTCGGCCTGCGCTGAAACCCGCCGACCGCGCGTCCTTTCCTTTGCTGCACGCGCAGCGCAACGGGGCCGTTCGCGGCCCCGTTGGCCGTGCGCCGGGCCTTGCGAAGCGCCGGGCATAATTTGCGCGCCCCGCCGCTGCTTTCCTGCGCCGGGGCGTCATTGGCGAAGAAGAAGGGACCCTGTTGACCACCACCGCACTGCGCGAACCTGATTTTCCGGATGCGGTGATCACCGAAGCGGTCCAATGGACCGAACAGAACGGCCCGCTCGACGACGCGTCGGCCCTTCGCACCGCCGCCTCGCGCAGCGCCGACGGCCACTCCCGAATCATTGAACGCGCCCGCCAGCTCGGCGAGCGCATGGGCCTGCAGGCCGAACTCGCGCGCGGCCGGCAGTGGGCGCCGTGGGTCTTGCTGGCCCTGGTGGCACTGGTCGTGATCGCGGGGCTGGGCCTCGCGGGCCAGGTGGTCGGCGGCAACGACCGCCACATCAACGTGATCGTCGCGCTCGTCAGCTTGCTCGGCCTGCACGCGCTCACGCTGACACTGTGGCTGGTCGGCCTGTGGCTGCCGTCGGGCACCTTCGGCACGGCCTCGCTGGGCTGGCTGTGGCTGTCGCTCACGGCGCGCGTGGCGGGCGGCCAGCGCGGTCAGGCGCCGCTGCTGGTGCGTGCGGCGACGGGGCTGCTGACACGCGCCCGCCTGCTGCCCTGGGCCTTCGGGCTCGTGAGCCACGGCATCTGGGCGCTCTCGTTCGCCGTGGTGCTGGCCGCGATGCTGTTCGCCCTCGCCTTTCGCAGCTACACGCTGAGCTGGGAAACGACGATCCTCGAGCCCGCCTTCTTCGTGCGCGTGGTGCAGGCGCTGGGCTGGTTGCCGGCGCAGTTCGGCTTTCCCGTGCCTGATGCGGCCACGGTGCAATCGGCGGTGCCGGTTGCTGCGGCCCAGCGCACCTGGGCGCTGTGGCTCACCGGTTGCATCGCGGTCTACGGCCTGCTGCCGCGCCTGGCGCTGGTGCTGCTGAGCGCCGCCGTCTGCCGCCACCGGCGCCCGGCCCTGCAGCCCGACTGGCAGGCGCCCTACTACCGCAAGCTGCTGGCCCGCTTCGCCGCGCTGGCGCCGCCCGCCATCGTCGATGCCGACCCAGGCCGCGCGCACCCCGCCGCGCCCACCGGCCTGCCGGCGTCCGAGCAGCACGACGGCCTGTTCGTCGTCGGCTTCGAGCTGCCGCCCGACATGCCGTGGCCGCCGGCCGGTTTGCCGGCATCGTCGGCCCGCATCGACGGCAGTGCCCCGGCGCGCCGCGCGCTGCTCGACCAGCTTGCGCAAATCCACCCGCGCACCGTGCTGCTCGTCTGCCATGCGGCGTCGAGCCCCGACCGCGGCACCGAGCGCTTCCTGCGCGAGGTGCTGATGCATTGCGGCGAATGCCGACTCTGGCTGGCCGACGCGCCCAACGCTGCCGCCACGCAACGCTGGCGCGACTGGCTGCGCGACGCCGGACTGGCCCACGTGGTGGCGAGCGACCGGCTCGATGCCGTCTTCACGGAAGGCACCGCCACCGCATGACCGAACCGATCCGCATCGCCGTCGTCGGCCACACCAACGCGGGCAAGACCTCGCTGCTGCGCACGCTCACACGGCGCGTGAGCTTTGGCGAGGTGTCGCAGCGCCCCGGCACCACGCGCCATGTCGAGTCGGTCGATCTCGAGGTGAACGGCCAGCCGGCCGTGCGCTTCTTCGACACGCCGGGCCTCGAAGACGCGGTCGCGCTGCGCGAACATCTGGCCGGCCTCGACGCCACCGCGCAAGCCACGCCGCCCGAACGCATCCGCCGCTTTCTGCAAGGCCCCGAGGCGCACGGCGTGTTCGAGCAGGAGGCCAAGGTGCTGCGCGCGATGCTCGACATCGACGCCGCCTTTCTCGTGATCGACGTGCGCGAGCCGGTGCTGCCCAAGTTCCGCGACGAGATCGAGCTGCTGAACTCCTGCGCGCGCCCGGTGCTGCCGGTGCTCAACTTCGTGCGCGATGCCGCCAGCCGCGAGCCGGCCTGGAAAGAGCTGCTCTCGGCCTACGGCCTGCACGTGCAGGTGCGCTTCGATGCGGCAGCGCCGTTCGTGGGCGCCGAGCACGACCTCTACAACGACCTCGCCACCCTGCTGCGCGACCGCCGTGACGTGCTGCGCGGCGTGGTCGACGCCCTCGACGCCGAGGCCGACGCGCGCCGCCAGTCGGCCTGCACGCGCATCGCCGACCTGCTGGTCGATGCCGCGTCCGTCCGCCGCACCGTGCCTGCCGCCGAGTTCGCCGACGCCACGCGCCGACAGGCGCTCATCGCCGGCGTGCAGAAGGACGTGTTCGACAAGGCCCAGCGCTGCACCGACGACCTGCTTGCGCTCTACGGCTTCCGCCAGGACGACGCCGACGAAGCGCCCCTGCCGATCATCGAAGGCCGATGGACGCTCGACTTCTTCAACCCCGAGGCGATGAAGGACGCGGGCCTGCGCCTGGGCAAGGGCGCGGTCATCGGCGCCGCCGTGGGCGTGGTGGCCGACCTCGCGGTGGCGGGCCTGTCGCTGGGCGCGGGCGCGGCGCTGGGCGGCGCCATCGGCGGCGCGGTGTCGCAGGGCTGGGGCCCGCTCGGGCGCAAGCTGGCCAACAAGCTGCGCGACATGCACGAACTCACGGTGGAAGACAGCGTGCTGTTCACGCTCGCGGCGTGGCAGCTGCAGCTTGCGCAGGCGCTGGAACGGCGCGGCCATGCAGCGGTCGAACGCATCCGGGCCGAGGCCCCGTCGGTGGACGACGACGACACGCTCATGCGCGCCGCCGCAGGCGCCGTGCGTGCCGTGCAACCCGCGCGCAGCCATCCCGAGTGGGAATCGACCGGCGCCCTCACGCGCAGCTTCTGGCGCCCCGCGCCGCAGCGCGAGGCGCTGGCGGGCACGCTGTCGATCGAACTGCAGCGCGCTTTCGAGCCCTGAGGCCGGGCCTCAGCCCGCCACCTGCTCGGGCGTGACCTTGGCGAGCGACTTGTCGACGAACGCCCCCAGCCGCGTCTGCACTTCCGCGCCGGTCTGCACCACCGCCGCCATCAGCGATTCGGCGAACATGCCGTCGGTGGCCGACATGTCGGCGATGCGGCTGATCGACGTCACCATCGCGTAGTTCGACAGCGCCGCGTTCTTTGCCACGCGCTTGGCCAGCACCATCGCGGCACGCAGGCTCTCGCCGGGTGCAGCGATCTCGTGCGCCAGGCCCAGCGTCTTGCCGGCGCGGGCATCGAGCACGCGGCCGGTGAGCATCATCTCGACCATGCGGCCCGGCGTGATGATGCGCGCCACGCGCACCGTCGCGCCGCCGCCGGTGAAGATGCCCTTCTGCCCCTCGGGCAGCGCGAAGTAGGTCGACGGGTCGGCCACGCGCACGTGCGTGGCCGCCGCCAGTTCGAGCCCGCCGCCGACCACCGCGCCATGCAGCGCCGCGACCACCGGAATGCCGCCGTACTGGATCTTGTCGAAGGTGCTGTGCCAGCGTTGGCACACGCGCATGAAATCGACCGCCGTGCGCTCCTTGTCGTGGTGCTCCTTCAGGTCGAGCCCGGCACAGAAATGCGGCCCCGCGCCGGTCAGCACCACGGCCTTGGCCTCGCGCGGGAGTGCGGAGAACACGGCGTCCAGCGCGGCCAGCGTGGCCTCGTCGATGGCGTTGCGCTTGGCGGGACGGTTCAGGGTCACGACGGCGACCTCTTCGTCCATGTGCAGGGTGACGTTCCGTTCGATCACGGCAGGGCTCCTTGGTTGTTGCGGGTTCCGCCACGGGCATGTGGCGCTTCAGGGCTACGATAGCCTTGGGTGCCACGCCATTGCTTGCAGATCGCGCCCATTCATTTGCAGAATCCGCCAACCGTTCTTTCACCCATGCCACCCGAGCGCGCCACCGTCGCCGTCAGCTTCCTGCAGCACCTGCTGAGCGGTGCACGCCGTCAGCTGAGCCCGCGCGACATCGACGCGCTGGCCGCGCAGGCCGGCCTCTCGCCGCAGCTGCTGCGCCAGGAAGGCGCGCGCGTCACGCGCGAGCAGTTCGTGCGCATGTACGAGTGCGTGTCGCTGTTCATGGGCGACGAGATGCTGGGCCTGTGGTCGCGCCCGATCCGCGCGGGCGCGCTCAAGTACCTCGGGCTCAGCCTGCTCGATGCGCCCTCGCTCATGGTCGCCATGTACCGCTTCACGCGCTTCTGGAACCTGCTGCTGGACGACCACCGCCTGCGCATGACGCGCGCCCACGGCGTGGCCACGATCGCCATTGCGCCGCACCCGGAAGCCGCCGCGCGGCCCACCACGCCCTTCGGCCATGCGCTGATGGTCAAGCTGATCCACGGCGTCGCCTCGTGGCTCATGGGGCGGCAGTTGCCGGTGCTGGGTGTCGGCTTTGCGTTCCCGCGCCCGGCGCGCTTCGACGAGTACGCGAACCTGTTCCCCGGCCCGCTGCAGTTCGAGCAAGACACATCTTCGGTGCGCTTTGCCGAACCCGTGCTGCGCCAGACCTTCCAGCGCACACGCGCCGAGCTGCTCGACTTCGTGCGCCGCGCGCCCGACGACTGGATCTTCGTCACCTTCGACCACGACACCACCAGCGCCACGGTGCGCGAGTTCGTCGCCGCGCACCTTGCATCCGATGCCACGCTGGGCGCGGCGGCGCGCGCGGTGCACATGTCGGAGCGCGCGCTGTCGCGCCAGCTCGCGGCCGAGGGCACGAGCTTTCGCGCGCTGAAGGAAGAGGTGCGCCGCGACCTCGCGATCCAGCGCCTCGTGAAGACCCGCGAACCGATCGATCGCATCGCCGCCTCGGTGGGCTTCGACAACACGCCGGCGTTCCACCGCGCCTTTCGCACGTGGACCGGCAGCACGCCGCGCGGCTACCGGCAGCGCGCGGGTTAGTGGGAAGTCCCGGCCAGCGCCTGCAGTTTGGCGAAGTCACCCGGCCGCGCGCCCATCTGCTCGGGCGTGGACCGTTTCGCCACGCGCTCCAGCAGCGGCAGGCGGTTGACCGGCTGCACCGTCATGCCCTTGCTGCGCAGGAACTGCTCGTCTTCCAGCTCGCTGGCAATCACGCCGACATTCGTCCACTTGGCCGTGTCGGCCAGCGTCTTCTCCACCATCGCCTGCTGCGGCGGCGTGAGCCGGGCCCAGGCGGCCTTGCCGATCACGATGCCCAGCGTGTCGTAGATGTGGCCCGTGAGCTGCACGTACTTCTGCACCTCGTAGAGCTGCTTGGCGCGCACCGTGCCCAGCGGATGCTCCTGCGCCTCGACCTCGTTCTTCTTGAGCGCGCCGTACAGGCTGTTGAACGGCAGCGACACGGGCTTGGCGTCGAGCGCGGTGGCAAAGAGCTGGTAGGCCGCGGCGTCGGGCACGTACAGGCGCAGGTCGCGAAAGTCTTCGGGGCGCTGCAGCGGCCTGCCCGAGGTCACCTGCCGCGCGCCGTAGTAGACCGACGCGACCATGCGGTTGCCGCTGCGCTCGTTGTAGCCCTTCATCAGGTCCGCGAGCAGCGGGCTCGCGAGGTACTTGCGCACGTGGTCCAGGTCCTTGAAGGCGAAGGGGTAGCTGCCCAGGCCCAGCGGCGGATAGCCCTCAGCCAGCGTGGCCTGCCCGACGTAGGCGATCTGCATGGAATCGTTGGCGAGCATCAGCGCGTAGTCGCGCTCCTGCCCCAGCCTGGATGCGGCCACCACCTCGATCCTGATCTTGCCGTCGGACTGCTCGGCGATCTTGCGTGCCGCCAGTTCGGCCTGCTGGTGAAAGATGCTCGCGGGCTCGTAGATGTGGCCCCACTTGAACTGCTGCACTTGCGCGGAGACAGTGACCGCGCACCCCATGGCGACGCACAGGACAGCAGTCCGGCGCCACGACATCAAACATTTTTTCATCGGCAGTCCCTCACGGTGAGAAGGCCCGCCGGCACGGGTGCGCCAAAGCACGCGGCGGGTGTCGGGAACGCATCCCGGCCGCTGAATGTAAACATTTGCAACCAGAAGCCGGAGAGGGTTTGCCCGGTCACGCGGCAGTCATGGCCGCTGCCTAGGATCGCGGGCGCCCGACGCGCCCTCCTCCTTCTCTCTCACCGCACCCCATGTACCCCGGCGAACGACTCAACGGCTACAGCCACCTGTTCGGCCTGCTGCTCGCGCTGCCGGCCGCCGCGCTGCTGCTCGCCAAGACGCTGCCCACGGGCGACCCGGCGCGCATCGCGGGAGGCCTGGTGTTCTCGCTGTCGGCCGTCGCGCTGTACGCGGCCTCGACGCTCTTTCACAGCACACGCGGCCGCAGCAAGCGCCTGTGGGAGCGCGCCGACCATTGCGCGATCTTTTTGCTCATCGCGGGCACCTACACGCCCTTCGCGCTCGTCACGCTGCAAGGGCCCTGGGGCTGGTTGCTGCTCGCGGCGATCTGGAGTGCCGCGTGCTTCGGCATCTGGCGCGAGCTGAAACCCGCCAGCGCCGGCGCAGAAAAGAAGCCCTCGCTGCCGCTGTACATCGGCATGGGCTGGCTCGGCGTGCTGGCCGCGGCGCCGCTCGCGGCGAAGCTGCACGCCACGGGGCTGGCGTGGCTGGTGGCGGGCGGCGTGCTCTACACGGTGGGCACGGTGTTCTATCGCAACCGGCTGGGGCTGCGCCACGCGCACGGCGCCTGGCACCTGTTCGTGCTGGCGGGCACCGCGAGCCACTACGTGGCCGTCGGCTGGTTCGTGCTCTGAGCCTTACAGCGGCTGCAGCTTCGCGGTCTTCATCATCCGTTCGGTCAGCTCGATCTCGCTCGCGAAGGCCTGCACGTAGGCCTCGGGCGTCGACGGGCTCACCTCGCTGCCCAGCTCGGTCAGCGCCGTGATCACCGCCGGCTGCTTCAGCGCCTGGCTGAACACTTCGTAGAGGCGTGCAGCGATGTTGTCGGGCGTGCCCGCCGGCACCGACACGCCGCCCCACGACGTGAGCTCCACACCGCGCAGGCCCAGCTCGGCCAGCGTCTGCACCTGCGGCAAGGCCGCGTTGCGCTTGGTGCCGGCCACGCCGAGCGCGCGCAGCTTGCCGCCCTGCACATGCGGAAACGCCACCGAGAAGATCGGCATGCCGAAGCTCACCTGGTTGCCCAGCACGGCGTTGACGAGTTCCGATGCACCCTTGTACGGCACGTGCGTGGCCTGCACGCCCGCCGCCTGCAGGAACAGCTCCACGCCCAGGTGCGAGGGCGTGCCGACGCCGCCCGAGGCGTAGTCGAGCTTGCCGGGGTTGGCTTTTGCACGCGCCACCAGCTCCTGCATCGTCTGGATGCCCGAGGCCGGGTTGACCACCAGCAGCACGTCGGAGGTGGTCAGCCGCATGATGTGGCGGAAGTCCTTCACGGCGTCGTAGCCGGGGTTCTGCTGCATGCGCATGTTGGCGGCCATGGGCGCGGCCGAGTAGATCCAGGTGTAGCCGTCGGGCGCAGCGCGCGCGACCTGGCGCGCGCCGATGTTGCCGGCCGCACCGCCGCGGTTCTCGATGATGACCGGCTGGCCCAGCAAGGGACCGACCGCTTCCGCGAGGATGCGTGCGCCGTTGTCCGGGCCGGTGCCGGCGAGGTACGGCACGACCCACTTGACCGGGCGGGTCGGCCGCCAGGCGGATGCGTTCGCGGCGCCCGCTGCGCGCGCAACGGCCGGCAGCAGCGCGGAGGCAGCGATCGCGCCGCACAACGCGCGGCGATTGGCATGGAAGGTATTCATGGCTTGTCTTGTCTCCTGATTTTCTGCTTCGGTCTCAGGCCGCGTCGCCGATCAGTTCGCGCGCGATGATGTTCTTCTGGATTTCGCTCGTGCCCGTGAGCACGCGGTACATGCGCAGCATGCGGAACAGAAATTCCACGCGCCGCCCCTGCACGATGCCTTCGCCACCATGGATCTGCACCGCCGCATCGGCCACGCGGAACGCGGCCTCCGAGCAGAACAGCTTGGCCATCGAGGCCTCGGCGCGCGGGTCGCCGCCGGCATCGATCTGCCGCGCGGTCGACAGCATCAGCGCGCGCGCCGCGCACAGCTGCGTCGCCATGTCGGCCAGCGAATGCTGGATCGCCTGGAACTGCGCGATGGCGCGACCGAACTGGCGGCGCGTGCGCGCGTAGTCGCGTGCGTCCTTCAGCGCCACGGTCGCCAGCCCCACCATGCCGGGGCAATGCAGCAGCCGGTTGACCGTGATGCGCCCCAGCGCGAGCGCCAGCCCCTTGCCGGGTTCGCCGATGAGGTTCGCGGCCGGCACGCGGCAGCCGGTGAGCACGATGTCGCCCGTGGTCGACTGGCCCGCCATGGTCTTGTAGCCAGCCTGCACCTCGACGCCCGGCTGCGTCAGGTCGACGAAGAAGGCCGTCACCTCGCGGCGCGCCGGATCGTCCGACGTGGACGCCATCAGTACCGCGAAGTCGGCAAACGGCGAGCCCGAGATGAAGCGCTTGCGCCCGTCGAGCACGTACACATCGCCCTCGCGCCGCGCCGTCGTCTGCACCGCGCCGGCATCGGAGCCGGCCTCGGCTTCGGTGAGCGCAAAGCAGATCGCTTTTTCGGCCTGCGCCACGGGACGGATGAAGTTCGCCATCTGTTCCGGCGTCGCGAACTTGGCGAGTGCACCCACACGCGGCGGCCCGCTGAGTTCGCCGAACACATGCGGCGCGAGCGGCGAGCCGCTCGAATAGATCGACTCCTTCACCAGCACATGGTCAAGCAGCGACAGGCCCAGCCCGCCCATGGCTGTGGGCAGCGTCATGCCGTAGAAGCCCATCGCGTGCGAGCGGCGCCAGACGTGGCGCAGCGTTTCCTTGTCGGGGCAGTGCTCGTGGTCGATGCCTTTCTCGCGCACCAGGTCGGCCAGTTCGCCGTTCAGGAAGTCGCCGATGCGGGCGATCAGCTCGGCCGCGCGCGGCGAGCCCTCGAAGGGGCCGTCGAACAGCGGCGCGCGGATGGCCGAAGCCTCGGTGGCTGCGGTAGGGGCGGCGGAAGGTGTCAGCGTGGTGTCCATGTCGTTCTCTTTCAGTTGACGCGGCGCGCGTGGCCGGCCCAGTACGGCGTCTGGATTGCCTTGCGTGCGACCTTGCCGTTGGCGTTCTTCAGCAGCGAATCGACAAACTCGATGCGGCGCGGCCGCTTGAAGCCCGCGAGCCGTGCGGCGCAGAAGTCGTCGAGCCCGGCCGTGTCGGGCGAGGCGCCCGGCTTCAGCACGATGTGCGCGGCCACCGCTTCGCCCCACTTGTCGTCGGGCACGCTGAACACGCAGGCCTCGGCCACCGCCGCGTGCTGGTACAGCACGGCCTCGACCTCCGAGGGGTACACGTTGAAGCCGCCGCTGATGACCATGTCTTTCTTGCGATCGACGATGTAGATGTAGCCCTCGTCGTCGGCACGCGCGAGGTCGCCCGTGTGATAACGGCCGTCCTTCAGCACCTCGGCCGTGAGCTCGGGCGCGCGCCAGTAGCCGGCGAACACGTCTTCGCCGCTCACCACGATCTCGCCCACTTCGCCGGGCGCGACCGGCCGGCCTTCGTCGTCGACGATCTCCACCAGCGATTCGAGAAACGGCCGGCCGCACGAGGCCAGCCGCTCGGGCATGGCGGCGCGCGCGAACAGGTGGTCTTCCACCGAGAGGCCGCACACGCCCGAGGTGGTTTCGCCCGCGCCGTAGCCCTGCGACAGCACGGGGCCGAACACGTCCATCGCCTGCATGATCCGCGCGGGCGCCATCGGCGCGGCGCCGTAGCCCAGGCGATGCAGGTCGGGCAGCGGCCGGTAGCGGCCCTGCAGCTCGGCCAGCAGCATGTTGATCATGGTGGGCACCATGAAGGTGTGGGTCACGCGTTCCTTCTTCATGTCGTCCAGGAAGCGCCCGGGCTCGAAGCCGGTGAACAGGCGGATGGTCGCGCCGCTGCACAGCGCCGGCACGATCTGCATGCCCGAGGCGTGCGTGATCGGGCCCACCAGCCCCAGCAGGTCGCCGGGGCGCATGCCCTCGCTGCGCGACAAGAACTTGCGCAGCTGGGCCAGCCGGTTGCCGAAGGTCTGCATCGCGGCCTTGAGCACGCCGCTGGAGCCCGAGGTGTAGTGCAGCACGGCCAGCTCGTCGGCACGCACGCGCTCCGTGGTGAAGGCGTCGCTGGCGAGCGCCAGCTGGCCTTCGTACGAAGCGGGCGTGCCCTCGGCCGCGTCGAGCAGCAGCAGCTTCGGGGCGGCGCCCTTCAACAGCGGCAGGAAGGTCTCGGCGCGCGCGGCGGTGGTGACGATCAACGTAGCCTCGCTGTTCGCGATGACTTCGGCCACCTCGACCGGCGCGAGCCGCGCGTTCATCGGCGCTTTCACGAGCGCGGCCTTGTAGCAGGCCAGCTCCAGCTCGACGATCTCGATGCAGTTGGGCAGGTACACGCCCACGCGGTCGCCGCGTTGCAGGCCGAGCCCGCGCAGGGCATTGGCCAGCCGGTTCGCGCGACGGTCGAGCTGTTCGTAGGTGCAGGCGCGCTGCGGCGTGGTCACGGCGATCTGCCGGGCATGCAGGCGGGCAGCGCGGGATGCGAGTTCGCCAACGTTGGCGATCTCGGGCGAGAGTGAGGGCAAGTTGTCTCCTTGTGGCAGGTGCCTGTGCACCTTCGGGAGAACTGTCGCAGGCAACGCCGCTACACAACAAATACCGATTGCTGATGCGCGGCCATCACAAAAGATGATGACCCCGCCGCGCGACCCTCTCGCCTGCTATGGCTGGGGCTTGCCGTCGCCCAGGAACTGCGCGTCCCAGCGGCCCGAGGCGATCATCGATCGCGCCTCGTCGGCCAGCACCTGCATCACGACCTGCGTGGCCGCGTCGGGCGCCTTGCCGACCGGCGTGGCCAGGTGGTACGTGCGCAGCAACTCGGGCTCCACGATGCGTGCGATCAACCAGTTCGGCTGCTCCCCCGGCCCGTCCGAAAGCGCGCAGGCGGGCGAAACGGTGAAGCCCGCGCCCGCCAGGTAGAGCGAGCGCAGCACGCGCGCCGAATCGTGTTCGTGCACCACGTTGAGTTCCACGCCCACGGCCTCGGCCGCCGCCTCGACGCGCTGGCGGATGCTGAAGCGGCGCGACTGCAGCACCAGCGGCAGGCCCGCGGCGCGCGCGAAAGGCACCGTGGGGCGCACGGGCGCGCCCTTCTTCGCACGCCCACCCTTCGCGCTTTTTCCGAGCAGCGCCGCCACCTCGCCCTTCGCATCGAAGCCGCAGAGGAACATGCCTTCGCGCACGAAGGGGCGCACATCGAGCCCTTCGACGCTCGCGGTGTCGACCAGCAGCCCGATGTCGGCACGGCGATCGACCATGGCCTTGCGCACCATCAGGCTCAGGTCGTCGATCACGAACACGCGGATGCGCGGGTGCGACTGCTTCAGCCGCGCCAGCACCGGCCCGAGCAGCAACGACGCCAACAGGAACGGCACCGCCACCGTGACCGAGCCCTCAGGCCCGTCGGGCGCGCGCTGCAGCCGCTCGCGCATGGCTGCGGCATCCGACAGCAGGCGCCGCGCGTCCTGGTACAGCTGCAGCCCCGCGGCCGTCGGCGTCACGCCCACGTGCGAACGGTCGAACAGCTGCGTGCCGAGTTCAGCCTCGAGCTTCTTGATCTGCGCGGTCAGCGCGGGCTGCGCCACGTACAGCGACGCGGCCGCGCGCGACAGGCTGCCGGCTTCGAGCACCGCGATGAAATAGCGAAGAGACCTCAGGTCCATGGGGCGGCAAGGGAAAGATGGGAGCCGCCCATTGTGGCCTCAGCCCGCGAGGGCCTTCACCGCGATGCGCGTGGCCGAGGCGACCACGTCGTTGCGGCCCTTCGCGTCCTTGTCGGGAAAGGTCAGGTAGACCGACAGCACCAGCGGCGCGCCCGACGGCGGCCACAGCACGCCGACGTCGTTGGTGGTGCCGTACGAGCCCGCGCCGGTCTTGTCGCCCACGCGCCAGCCGGCGGGCACGCCGGCCAGGAAGCGCTCGGTGCTCGTGGTGTTGCCGAGCAGCCATTCGCGCATCTGCTCGCGCTGCGGCGCGCCGAGCGCGTCGCCCAGCGCGAGCCGCTGCACGCTGTCGGACATGGCCGCGGGCGTGGTCGTGTCGCGCGGGTCGCCGGGGATGGCGGTGTTCAGCTCGGGCTCGGTGCGGTCGAGGCGGAAGGTGGTGTCGCCGATGCGCCGCGCAAACGCGGTGACGGCGGCCGGCCCGCCCAGCACCTTCAGCAGCAGGTTGGCGGCGGCGTTGTCGCTGTACTGCATGGTGGCGGCGCACATCTCGTTCACGGTCATGCCGGTGGCGAGGTGCTTCTCGGCGACCGGCGAGTGCGAGACCAGGTCGCCCTTGCCGACGCTGATGCGGCGCCCGAGCAGGCTGGCGTCGGTCGTGCTGCGTTCGAGCACGGCCGCGGCGAGCATCAGCTTGAAGGTGCTGCACAGCGGAAACCGCTCGTGCGCGCGGTGTTGCAGGCGCACGCCGCTGCCGGTGTGAAAGCCGGCCACGCCAAGCCGGCCGCCGCAGGCACGCTCGAGTTCGGCGAGCTGTGCGCCAGCCTCGGCTTGCGCGCCCTTCTTCGGCCAGGCGCTGCAGGCGCCCGCGAGCGGGGTCGCGGCGACGGCGAGCAACAGGGTGCGGCGCTGGATGAGGGTGTTCATGGGTTGGTCTTTCGTTCGCGAGTGAATGGAATGAAAGGCATCGTAGGAGCGCAGCCGCCAAGCTTCCAGCGCCCGGTGCGTGCAGGGCGTCCCGGGTGTATCAGGTGTAACGCCACGCAATCATTCAACCTTCAGGTTGAATTTTGTTGAGCATCGATCTATATTCAACTTCATGGTTGAACTTGAAATCGAAGACGAACGGCTCGACGCCGTGTTCCACGCCCTGGCCGACGGCACGCGGCGCACCATGCTGCAGCTGCTCGCGCAGGGCGAATGCAGCGTGGGCGAGCTGGGCGCGCCGTTTCGCATGTCGTTCGCGGGCGCCTCCAAGCACGTGAAGACGCTGGAGCGCGCGGGGCTGGTGTCGCGCACCGTGCAGGGCCGCGCGCACGTGTGCCGGCTCGAACCGGCGGCGCTCGCCACGGCCGATGCGTGGCTGCGCGCGTACGAAGTCTTCTGGAACCACCGCCTGGACGCATTGGCGCAGGCGCTGCAGCGCGAGGCCGGCGACAACGGCCGCGGCCGCGCGTGACCCCCTTCCCTCTCCTCTTCATCCACCCAAGGAGCACCGACCCATGACCATGACCCTGAAACACAGCCTGGGCACGCAGACCGAGCCCGGCACCCTGCGCATCGAGCGCACCCTGCCCGCGCCCGTCGAGCGCGTGTGGACCTACCTTGTCGATCCCGAGAAGCGCCGCACCTGGCTGGCCGGCGGCACCATGGCGCAGGCACCGGGCGCGGTGTTCGAGCTGCGCTTCCAGCACACCGAGCTGTCGGGCGAAGTCGCCCCCGAGCGCTTTGCGGCGTACCGCGAGACGCACGTACAGAACTCGCGCGTGCTGCGCATCAAGGCACCGACCCTGCTGGTCATCAGCTGGGGCAACGAACACGAAGACGCATCCGAAGTCACCTTCGAACTGTCGCCGCAGGGCGAGCAGGCCACGCATCTGGTGCTCACGCACCGCCGCCTGCCCGACCGCAAGGAAACGCTGAGCGTGGCCAGCGGCTGGCATGCGCACCTGGGCGTGCTCGACGAGGTGCTGCACGGGCAAAAGCCGCAAGGCTTCTGGACGCTGCTGGACGCCGCCGAGGCCGCCTACGCAACGCACATCCGCTGAATGAAGACCGTCGGGCCTTGTCAGGCCCGGCGGGCCTGCTCCGAAGGCTCGCGGCAGGGCTGCACGCGCACCGCGCGACTGATCACGTGCCGCTGCTCGCGCGCGCCCTTGAGCATGCGCTCGGCCTCGCGCTTCCCGTGCGGCACCGGTGCGCCCTCGCCCATTTCCGACACCGCCACGAACACCGTCCGGCCGCCTTCGAGCACCGCCTGCGTCTTCGGCTGCGACTTGCCCGCGTACAGCGGCGCATCGTCGATGTAGGCCTCGAGCGAGTGCGCGCCCGGCGCCACGCACAGGCGCGTGAAGCCGTTGGGCATCAGCGCAGCATGGAACTCGCCGTCGACATACACGTGCGCGGGGCCCGTGCTGGGGCTGGCCGTGGCGCTGCGGAAGAAAACCACCTGGGCCAGCTCCGGCACCACGGCAGGCGCGGGCCGGTACACGGCGCCCTTGCGCGAAGCCGGGGCGCGCACCGCGGCGGGTGCGGCCATGAGCATCGGCTCGGAGGGCGGAGGCAACGGCGGCAGCGGCGCGGACGCCGTGACCGCGACGGGGCCGCAGCCCGCGGCGACCATCGACAGCGAGAGCACCCAGCGTCCCGGCCGCATGCGCTGGTGAAAGGAAAAGAATCGGGACAAAGACATGAAACGCTCCAGACGCTTCCGCCAAAGGAAGCGCCGTTCAAGAAATAGAAACGAAGAAAAAATGAAAGCCGTGAACCCCACGGCAACGCGCGACAGCCGCACCAGGCGGCTGTCGCGTCTTGGGCGGCGCGGGGGGCGCGCCGCCTTGCGGGCCTGCAGGCTCGCTTAGAGGATGGTCACGTGGACCTTGTCCTCGATCAGCAGCTCGGCCGTGCCGGCCAGGTTGGTGTAGACGCTGTACGTCACACCGCCCACCGTGGCGTTGCTGCCCTGCATCCAGCCGTCGTCGCCGGCCTGGCCGCCGAGCAGGTCGACGTCGCCGTTGGCGCCGTTGACCAGCATCTGCACCTTGCCGTCGGCCGTGACCATGTCACGCGCACCGCCGGCCAGCACGTCCGCCGCGCTCAGCGCCAGCGTGTTGCCGCCTGCGCCGAGGTCGAACTTCTCGAAGCCCTGCACCTTCGCCAGGCCGAGGGCCGACAGGTCGATGTGCATCGACTTGCCATCCATCACCAGGGTGTCGGTGCCCAGGCCGCCATCGATGCGTTCGAAGTCGCCGCTCAGGATGCGAACGGTGTCGTCGCCCACGCCGCCGTGCGCCACGTCGCCCGTGCCGACATTCGAAAGAACGTCGTTGCCGGCGCCCCCTGCCAGTCGGTCTGCGTAGCCGAGTCTCGCGATGATCGTGTCGTCGCTCTCGGTGAACGCCTGCGTCGCGTGGCTGAGCACGTCGGCGCCGTAGCCCGAATGCGCGTCCACCGCCACCGCATCGGCTTCGAGGCCGGTGCTGCTGAAGGTGCTGGCCGCCGTGTTCTGCAACGTGACCGCCACACCCTGCTGCACGAGCAGTTCGGCGCCGAAGCCCGAGTGCGCATACACCTCGTAGACCACGCCCGAGACCGTCACGTTCGCGCCCTTGACCCAGTCGCCCGGGTCGGTGCCGTTGGACAGCAGGTCGCTCAGCGTCACCTTGTCGCCGGCATTGCCCTTGACCATCATCTGCACGCGGCCGTCAGCCACGAACTGGTCCTTGGCGCCGTTCTCCATCACGTCGGCCAGCGACAGCTTGAGCGTGTTGTTGCCCGTGCCGGTGAGGTCGATGACTTCGACCGAACTGATCTTGCTGCCGAGTGCGGTGAGGTCCAGCGTCTGGTTGGCGCCGGTCAGTTTCAGGGTGTCCAGGGCCTTGCCGCCATGAATCCCACCTCCCGTTGCAGTCAGGTCGACCACATTGGCCAAGTTGAACGAAGTGGCATCTTCGCCGCCATAGTAAGTTTTCGAATCGGCCCTGATGTCTTGCACTTTCTCTGGTGGAAGCACCTGACTCACTCCACCAGGCCGAGTGATGACCAGATCATCAATGAGTGTTCCGGCTCCGTCCGCTTCTGGTGTGACATAGGAGAAACTTGAGATTGCTTTCCCAGCGGGCGCCGTAAAGTTCACTGCACCCGAGTAATCCATCGTGCCGTTCCCCGGAAAGTTCGACCTACCTATTTCGACACCTTCGGCATCGAAGAACGCCACGTAGATTGGATTGAGAGAGCTTTCGGCGAAGAACCTGAACTGGATCTGAGAGGCTGGCTGATCCAACAAGAAGTCCGTGCGGTAGTGGACCTCATTGGCACCAACCCAGAGGCCCCCGCCTGACATACCGTGGTAGTAATCCATGTATGAGATCGAAGTTGCGCTAACAACCTTGACGGAACTGTTATCCAAATAGATTCCCGAAGGCGTCGTCGTTACTACCGGCGCCACATTGAAGGCGAGGGTCTCCGAACCAAGCGGAACGGTTGTACGGTAACCCGACACATTCCCCGCCTGATCGACGACACCCACCACAACGCCGTTCGTCATACCCGCAGGCAAAGTCAAAGTCACGCTTTGCGCATCGATGTTCGCTTGCGTCAGTGTGTATTGCAGGTGCTTTCCGTTGGAAACGACATCCAATGCGTCGCCAACTTTCAGAGCCAGATCGGCCAACTTCACCGTGGCCTTGGAAGTTCTCGTATCCACGGTCACGCTCTGCGGCGCATTGGGCGCCACAGTATCCAACGCAATCGCCTGCGACTTGGCGGTGCCCACGTTGCCTGTCTCATCCACCACGCGCGTCTGCACGGTCCAGTTACCGGTATGGCTGCCGTCATCCTGCGCACTCCACTTGGCGCCGTCCACGAAGGCGGCCTTCCAGGTGGTGCCGCCGTCGGTCGACACCTGCAAGCTCTCGCCCTTGGCGAGCACCGCCGACAGGTTGCCCTGCAGCAAACGCCCTGCACCGCCGTCGTTGGTCAGATAGTCGGCACCGCTGAACCCGCTGTCCTTGCCGATGTCGGAAACCGTGGCCGTCTGCGTCGGCGCCGTGGTGTCCACGGTGAAGCCGAACGCCGACGACGACACGCTGGCCGTGCCCGCCTTGTTCACCGCCACCGCACTGATGCTGTGGCCGCCGTCGGCCAGCGGCGCAGTTGGCGTGTAGGTCCAGTTGCCCAAGGCATCGGACTGCACGCGCGTCACTTCCACGCCGTTGTCGTAAACGACGATGGTGCTGTTCGCCTCGGCCTTGCCCGTCACGACGGGCCGGGTGTCGTCGGTGACGTCGCCGCTGTACATCTCGCCCGTCACGCTGCCCACGTCGTCCATCACCATCACGATGACCGGCTTGGGTGGTGGCGTCGTCGACACGGTGAAGTCGAACGCATCCGACGCCGCACCGATGTTGCCCGCCTTGTCGATGGCGGCCACGGTGATGCTGTGCGCGCCGTTGATCAGCCCCGGGGCCGGCGTGTACGTCCAGTTGCCCGAAGCATCAGCCGCCACGCGATCGATCTCCACGCCGTTGTCATAGATGACCACGGTGCTGTTGGCCTCGGCCTTGCCCTCGAAGTCGGGCTGGGTGTCGTCGGTGGGGACGGCGCTGCCGCTGGTCAGGTTGCCGACGATGCCGCCCACGTCGTCGGCCACCGACACGATGGTCGGTTTGGCCGGCGCGGTGGCGTCCACCGTGAAGCCGAACGACGCGGACGGCGCACTGGTGTTGCCCGCCGCATCCGTCGCGGTGACGGTGACGGTGTGCGTGCCGTCGCCCAGCGCCGTGCCCGGCGTGAACGTCCAGTTGCCGCCGGCGTCGGCCACCGCCGAGCCCAGCAGGGTGGCGCCGTCGTACACCTTCACGGTGCTGCCCGCCTCGGCCTTGCCCTTGAACTCGGGCTTGGCGTCGTCGGTAAGGCCGCCTGGGGTCACGTCGGTCGTGAAGGGGCCCACGTCGTCGGCCACCGACACGATGGTCGGCGCGGCCGGCGGCGTCAGGTCGACCGTCACCTGCCACGGGTTCGAGGGCTCGCTGCGGTTGCCCGCCTTGTCCTCGCTCACCACGGTGAAGTTGTAGGTGCCGCTGTTGAGCTGCGTGGTCGTGAAGCTCCAGTTGCCCGAAGCGTCGGCCGCGACCTTGCCCAGCAGGTTGCCGCCGTCGCTGTAGATGGACACGGTGCTGTTCGCCTCGGCCTTGCCCGACAGGGTCGGGGTGAAGTCGTCGGTCGATGCGCCGTGGGCCACCGGCCCGCGGATGTCGCCCACGTCGTCTTCCACCTTCTCGATGGTCGGCTTGGCCGGAGCCTGCGTGTCCACCGTCAGGTCGAAGACCGGGGTCTTGGCGCTCTCGCTGCTGGTCGCCGTGGTCACGGTGGCGCTCAGGTTGTACAGGCCGTCGCGCAGCGGCGTGGCCGGCGTGAAGCTCCAGTTGCCGCCGGCATCGACCTCGGACGATCCCAGCTGGATGCTGCCGTCGTAGATCTTGACGGTGCCGCCGGGGGTGGCCTTGCCCGTGAGCGTCGGGGTGGTGTCGTCGGTGACGCCGCCCTTGGCGATGGCGCCGGTGACGGTGCCCGTGTTGTCCTCGGCGCCGGTGATGGACACCGTGACATCGCGGGTGTCCAGCGTGAAGTCGATGGCCGGGCTCTGGACGCCCAGGTTGCCCGCCACGTCGATGACGGCATGCGCGAAGTCGTGCGCGCCGTCCACCAGCGGCGTGGTCGGCGTGAAGCTCCAGTCGCCCGCGGCATTGGCCTGCACGCGGCCGATTTCGCTGCCGTGGTCGTAGACGACCACGGTGGCGTTCGGCTCGGTCTTGCCCGTGTAGGTCGGGGTGCTGTCGTCGGTCTTGCTGCCGCTGGCGATCGGGCCGGTGATGGTGCCGGCGTCGTCGTTCAGCACGGCCGTGCCCGCCGTCGGCGCGATGGTGTCCACGGTGATGGCGTACACGCCCGTCTGCGGGCTGGTGTTGCCCGCCAGGTTGGTCGCCGTCGCCGTCAGGTTGTTCAGGCCTTCGGCCAGCGCGGCCGGCGGGGTGAAGACCCAGGTGCCGTCGCCCTGCACGAGGGTGGTGCCGAGCAGCACGTCGTTGCTGTACACCTTGATGGTCGCGCCCACTTCACCGGTGCCCGACACGGTCGGGGTGGCGTCGTCGGTCACGGCGTTCTTCTGCAGGTCGCCCACGATGGCGCCCACGTTGTCGTTCACCGACACGATGGTCGGCGGCTGCGGGTTCTCGTCGCCGATCACCTTGAAGCCGAAGCCGTCCGAGGCCGCGCCGGTGTTGCCGGCGGCGTCCACGGCGGTGGCCGTCAGGTTGTGCAGGCCGCTGCCCAGCGGCAGTGGCGGCTCGAAGCTCCAGTTGCCGTTGGCGTCGACGGGCGCACGGCCCAGCTCGATGGCGCCGTCCTTGATGACGACGGTGCTGTTCGGCTCGGCCTTGCCGCTGATGAGCGGCTTGGCGTCGTCGGTGGTCGCGCCCGGGGCCAGGTTGCCCTTGACGGCGCCCTGGTCGTCGTACACGGTGTCGATGGTCGGCTGGCCCGGGGCCACCGTGTCCACGACCACCACGTGCGGCTGCGAAGGCGCACTCAGGTTGCCTGCCTCGTCTTCGTTGACGACGGTGAAGCTGTGCTCGCCGTTGTTCAGCGGCGTGGTCGGCGTGAAGTTCCAGTCGCCCTTGCTGTCGACGTCGGCGGTGCCCAGCAGGCTGCCGTTGTCGTACACGTGCACGGTGCTGCCCGGCTCGCCCTTGCCCGACACCGTCGGCGTGGTGTCGTCGGTCGAGCCGCCGTTGGCGATCGGGCCCTTGATGGCGCCCACGTCGTCGCTGACCGCGTCGATGGCGGGCGTGGAAGGCGCGCTCAGGTCCACGGTCAGGTCGAACGCCTCGGTCTTCGCGCTCTCGCCGGTGGCCTCGGTGGTCACGGTGGCGCTCAGGGTGTGCAGGCCTTCGCCCAGGGCGGCGCCCGGCGTGAAGGTCCAGTTGCCATTGGCATCGGCCGTGGTCTGGCCCAGCAAGGTGGCGCCGTCGTAGATCTTGACGGTGCCGCCGGCGGTGGCCTTGCCCGCGAGGGTCGGGGTGGCGTCGTCGGTGATGCCGCCCTTGGCGATGGCGCCCACGATCTTGCCCACGTTGTCGCTCGCGCCGTCCAGGGTGACGGTGACGCCCACGGTGTTGACCGTGAAGTCGATGGCCGCACTCTTCTCGCCGGCATTGCCGGCCGGGTCGATCACGGCGTTGCTGAAGCTGTGCTCGCCGTCCACCAGCGGGGTGCTCGGCGTGAAGCTCCAGTTGCCTTGTGCGTCGGCCGGCACGCGGCCGATTTCCTTGCCGTCGTCGTAGATGACGACGGTGGCGTTCGGCTCGGTCTTGCCGCTGAACGTGGGAGTGCTGTCGTCGGTGATGTCACCGCTGGCGATCGGGCCCTTGATGTTGCCCACGTCGTCGCTCAACACGGCGCTGGAGGCGCCCGGCGCCACGGTGTCCACGGTGATCGGGTACTTGCCGGTCTCCGGGCTCGGGTTGCCCGCCGCGTTGGTCGCGGTGGCGGTGATGTTGTGCAGGCCGTCGACCAGGCCGAGCGAAGGCGTGAAGCTCCAGTTGCCCGAAGCGTCGGCCACGACGGTGCCCAGCAGCTTGCCGTTGCTGAACAGCGAGACGGTGGCGCCGATTTCGGCAGTGCCTTCGATGGTCGGTGTAGCGTCGTCGGTGACGGCTTCCTTCTGCAGGTTGCCCTTGATGTCGCCCACATCGTCCTTCACGGCCGTGATGGCCGGCACGGCGGGTGCGCCGCCGCCGATCACTTCGAAGCCGAAGCCGTCCGAGGTGCTCCCCACGTTGCCGGCGATGTCAACCGCCGTCACGGTGATGCTGTGCGCGCCGTTGCCCAGCGGCAGCGACGGCTCGAAGCTCCAGTTGCCGTTGGCGTCGACGGGCGCACGGCCCAGCTCGATGGCGCCGTCCTTGATGACGACGGTGCTGTTCGGCTCGGCCTTGCCGCTGATGAGCGGCTTGGCGTCGTCGGTGGTCGCGCCCGGGGCCAGGTTGCCCTGGACGGCGCCCTGGTCGTCGTACACCGTGTCGATGGTCGGCTGGCCCGGGGCCACCGTGTCCACGACCACCACGTGCGGCTGCGAAGGCGCGCTCAGGTTGCCGGCCTTGTCTTCGTTGACGACGGTGAAGCTGTGCTCGCCGTTGTTCAGCGGCGTGGTCGGCGTGAAGTTCCAGTTGCCCTGGCTGTCGACGTCGACGCTGCCCAGCAGGCTGCCGTTGTCATACACGTGCACGGTGCTGCCCGGCTCGCCCTTGCCCGACACCGTCGGAGTGGTGTCGTCGGTCGAGTCGCCGTTGGCGATCGGGCCCTTGATGGCGCCCACGTCGTCGCTGACCGCGTCGATGGCGGGCGTGGAAGGCGCGCTCAGGTCCACGGTCAGGTCGAACGCCTCGGTCTTCGCGCTCTCGCCGGTGGCCTCTGTGGTCACGGTGGCGCTCAGGGTGTGCAGGCCTTGACCCAGGGCGGCGCCCGGCGTGAAGGTCCAGTTGCCGCTGGCATCGGCCGTGGTCTGGCCCAGCAGCGTGGCGCCGTCGTAGATCTTGACGGTGCCGCCTGCGGTGGCCTTGCCCGCGAGGGTCGGGGTGGCATCGTCGGTGATGCCGCCCTTGGCGATGGCGCCCACGATCTTGCCCACGTTGTCGCTCGCGCCGTCCAGGGTGACGGTGACGCCCACGGTGTTGACCGTGAAGTCGATGGCCGCACTCTTCTCGCCGGCATTGCCGGCCGGGTCGATCACGGCGTTGCTGAAGCTGTGCTCGCCGTCCACCAGCGGGGTGCTCGGCGTGAAGCTCCAGTTGCCCTGGGCATCGGCCGGCACGCGGCCGATTTCCTTGCCGTCGTCGTAGACGACGACGGTGGCGTTCGGCTCGGTCTTGCCGCTGAACGTGGGGGTGCTGTCGTCGGTGGTGTCGCCGCTGGCAATCGGGCCCTTGATGTTGCCCACGTCGTCGCTCAACACGGCGCTGGAAGCGCCCGGCGCCACGGTGTCGACGGTGATCGGGTACTTGCCGGTCTCCGGGCTCGGGTTGCCCGCCGCGTTGGTCGCGGTGGCGGTGATGTTGTGCAGGCCGTCGGCCAGGCCGAGCGAAGGCGTGAAGCTCCAGTTGCCCGACGCGTCGGCCACCACGGTGCCCAGCAGCTTGCCGTTGCTGAACAGCGAGACGGTGGCGCCGATTTCGGCAGTGCCTTCGATGGTCGGCGTGGCGTCGTCGGTGACGGCTTCCTTCTGCAGGTTGCCCTTGATGTCACCCACGTCGTCCTTCACGGCCGTGATGGCCGGCACGGCAGGAGCGCCGCCGCCGATCACGGTGAAGCCAAAGCCGTCCGAGGTGCTTCCCACGTTGCCGGCGGCGTCAACCGCCGTCACGGTGATGCTGTGCGCGCCGTTGCCCAGCGGCAGCGACGGCTCGAAGCGCCAGTTGCCGTCGGCATCGACCGGCGCGCGGCCGATCTCGATGCCGCCGTCCTTGACGATCACGACGCTGTTCGGCTCGGACTTGCCGCCGAGCATCGGCTTGGCGTCGTCGGTGGTGTCGCCCTGGGCCAGGTTGCCCTTGACGGTGCCCTGGTCGTCGTACACCGTGTCGATGGTCGGTTGGCCGGGCCACGGCGACGTGTCGACGGTGACGGTGTGCGGCGCCGAAGGCTCGCTGAGGTTGCCGGCCTTGTCTTCGTTGACCACAACGAAGCTGTGCTCGCCGACGGCCAGCGGCGGGGCCGGCGTGAAGCTCCAGTTGCCCTGGCTGTCGACGTCGGCGGTGCCCAGCGGGCTGCCGTTGTCGTACACGTGCACGGTGGTGCCGGGTTCGCCCTTGCCCGACAGCGTCGGGGTGGCGTCGTCGGTGATACCGCCGTTGATGATGGGCCCCTGGATGGCGCCCACGTTGTCGCTGACCGCGTCGATGGCGGGCTTCGAGGGCGCGCTCAGGTCCACGGTCAGGTCGAAGACCTCGGTCTTGGCGCTCTCGCCATTGGCCGGCGTGGTCACGGTGGCGCTCAGGGTGTGCAGGCCTTCGCCCAGGGCGGCGCCCGGCGTGAAGGTCCAGTTGCCGTTGGCGTCGGCCGTGGTCTGGCCCAGCAAGGTGGCGCCGTCGTACACCTTGACGGTGCCGCCGGCAGTGGCCTTGCCCGTCAGCGTCGGGGTGGCGTCGTCGGTGACACCGCCCTTGGCGATGGCACCGGTGATCTTGCCGACGTCGTCGCTCGCGCCATCGATGCGGATGACCACGGGTTCACCCGCGACCGTGAAGTCGGTCACCGGGCCGCGCGCGCCGGCATTGCCGGCGGCGTCGATCACGGCATGGCTGAAGCTGTAGCTGCCGTCGTCCAGCGGGGCCGGCGTGAAGCTCCAGTTGCCTTCGGCGTCGGTCGGCACGCGGCCGATTTCCTTCGCGCCGTCGTAGATGACGACGGTGGCGTTCGGCTCGGTCTTGCCGGCGTAGGTGGGGGTGTCGTCGTCGGTGATGCTGCCGCTGGCGATGGGGCCCTGGATCGCGCCCACGTTGTCGCTGAGCACCGCGCCCGAGGCTGCGGGCGGCGTGAAGTCGGTGGTCAGCACGAACTCGGCCGAAGGCGCGCTCGTGTTGCCGGCCTGGTCGGTGGCGGTGACGGTGAAGCCGTGCTTGCCCTCGTTCAGCGGCGTGGTCGGGGTGTAGGCCCAATTGCCGGCGGCGTCGGCCGTGGCCGTGCCCAGCAGCTTGCCGTTGTCGTACACGGTGACCGTGCTGTTCGCTTCGGCCTTGCCCGACAGCGTGGGCGAGGGGTCGTCCGTCACGCCGCCGTTGACCAGTGCGCCTTGCTTGGCGCCCACGTCGTCGGCGGCGGCCTCGATGCTCGGAACCGTCGGTGCGGCGGTGTCCACGGTGAAGCCGACCACGGGCGTGGGCTTGCTCACGTTGCCGCTCAGGTCGGTGGCCGTGGCGGTGATCTTGTGCTCGCCCTGGCCCAGGTCGGCCGCGGGCGTGAAGCTCCACTTGCCGTCCGCACCGACCAGCGCGGTGCCCAGCAGGGTCTTGCCTTCACCTTCGCCGTCGTACACATGGATGGTGCTGTCGACCTTGCCCGTGCCCTTGATCTCGGGACGCGTGTCGTCGGTGACGCCCTCGGGGGCGATGGCGCCCTTGATCGCGCCCTGGTCGTCGAGCAGCGTGTCGATCGACACCAGCAGGTCCTTGGTGTTCACGGTCACGTTCAGCGGATCGCTCGTGCCGCTGCCGTTGCCCGCCGGGTCGATGACCTCGGTGGTGAAGCTGTGCGCGCCGTCCGGCAGCGGCGTGCCGGGCGTGAAGGTCCAGTTGCCGTTGGGGTCGACCGGCGCGGTGCCGAGCAGCGTGCCGTTGTCGTACACGTTCACGGTGCTGCCGGGCTCGGCCTTGCCGTTGAAGGTGGGCGTGTTGTCGTCGGTGATGTCGCCGCTGACCAGCGCACCGGTCTTGTCGCCTGCGTTGTCGAGCACTTCCAGGTCCGTGACCTTGCCGGGAGGCTGGGTGTCGACGGCGAAGCTCCAGACGCCGGTGGGTTCGCTGGTCTGGCCCACGGTGTTGCTGGCCGTGGCGGTGATGTCGTGCGTGCCGTCGGCCAGCGGGGTTTCAGGCGTGAAGCTCCACTTGCCCGAGGCGTCGACCGCCACCTTGCCGATTTCCACGCCCTTGTCGTACAGCGTCACGGTGCTGCCGCGCTGCGCCGTGCCGATGATGGTCGGGCGGGCGTCGTCGGTGAGCTCGTTCTTTTGCAGCATGCCCTTGCTCGGGCCCACGTCGTCCTGCACGTTCTCGATCACGGGGACCGGCGGCTGGGTCGAGTCGACGGTCACTTCGTACGATGCGCTCGGCGCGGTCTGGTTGCCGGCGGCGTCCATCTCGACGGCGGTGAAGGCGTTGCTGCCGGACATCAGCGGGTGCGCCGGCTCCAGCGACCAGGTGCCGTCTTCGCCCACGGTGGCGCGGCCGAGCTCACGCTCGCCCAGCCCGTCCTTGATCATCACGATGACGGTGTTGCCGGCCGTGCCGGTGCCGTGGATCACGGGGCTGCTGTCGTCGGTGGTCCCGCCCGACGCAATGTTGCCCAGGACGTTGCCCACGTCGTCTTCCACGCCGGTGATGGCCAGCTTGCCGGCGTCCGGCGGGGTGTAGTCGGTGGTCAGCACGAACTCGCCCGAAGGCGCGCCGGTGTTGCCTGCCTTGTCGGTGGCGGTGACGGTGAAGCTGTGCTCGCCTTCGGCCAGCGGCGTGGTGGGGGTGTAGGCCCAGTGGCCGGCGGCGTCGGCCGTGGCCGTGCCCAGCAGCTTGCCGTTGTCGTACACGGTGACGGTGCTGCCGGCTTCGGCCTTGCCCGACAGCGTGGGCGACGGGTCGTCCGTCACGCCGCCATTGGCCAGCGCGCCCTGCCTGGCGCCCACGTCGTCTTCGGCTGCGTCGATGCTCGGCGCACCCGGTGCCACGGTGTCGACGGTGAAGCTGTAGACGTCGGTCGCCGGGCTCGTGTTGCCTGCCAGGTCGGTGGCCGTGGCGGTGATCTTGTGCTCGCCCTGGCCCAGGTCGGCCGTGGGCGTGAAGCGCCACGTGCCGTCGGCCTTGACCACGGTCTCGCCCAGCAGGGTCTCGCCGTCGTAGACCTTGATGGTGCTGCCGGCCTTGCCGGTGCCCAGGATCTCGGGGCGGGTGTCGTCGGTGACGCTGTCCCGTGCAATGTCGCCCTTGATCGCGCCCTGGTCGTCCACCAGCGCGGTGATGACCACCACGCCGGGAATGGCGTCCACGATCACGTTCAGCGGATCGCTCGGGCCGCTGGAATTGCCGGCGGCGTCGGTCACCTCGGTGGTGAACGCATGGTCGCCACTGGGCAGCGGCTTGCTGGGCGTGAAGCTCCAGTTGCCGTCGGGCGCAACCAGCGCTTCGCCGATCTTCTCGCCGTTGTCGTACACGGTCACGGTCGCGCCCGGCTCGGCCTTGCCGCTGAAGGTCGGACGGTCGTCGTCGGTGGTCATGCCTTCGGTGAGCTTGCCCACCGTGCCGCCGACGTCGTCGGTGACGTCGAAGTCGGTGACCTGGCCCGGCGCCGTGGCGTCCACCACGAAGTGCCACACGCCGGTGGGCTTGCTGGTCTGGCCCACGGTGCTGGTGGCCGTGGCGGTGATGTCATGCCGGCCGTCGGCCAGCGCGGTCTCGGGCGTGAAGCTCCACTTGCCCGTGGCGTCGGCCACGACCTGGCCCAGCAGCGCCGTGCCGTCGTACACCTTCACGGTGGCGCCGGCCTGCGCGGTACCGATGATGGTCGGCCGGGCGTCGTCGGTGAGCTCACCCTTTTGCAGCATGCCCGTGCTCGGGCCCACGTCGTCCTGCACGTTCTGGATCACGGGCGCCGGCGGCGTCGCCAGGTCGACCGTCACGTCGTAGGGTGCGCTCGGCGCGGTCTTGTTGCCGGCCGGGTCCATTTCGACGGCGGTGAATTCGTTGGGGCCCGACAGCAGCGCCTTGTCGACCTGCAGCGACCAGTTGCCTTCTGCGTCGACGGTGGCGCGACCGATTTCGCGCTCGCCCGTGATGTCCTTGACGCTCACGATGACGGTGTCACCGGCCGTGCCGGTGCCGCTGATCACGGGGTGGCTGTCGTCGGTGATTCCGCCCGAGGCGATGTGGCCCGTGATGGCGCCCACGTCGTCGGCCACGCCGGTGATGGCCAGCTTGCTGACGTCGGGCGGCGTGATGTCGACCACGAAGTCGAACGGGTCGGAGGGCTTGCTCTCGTTGCCGGCCGGGTCGCGCTCGACGATGACGATGGAGTGATCGCCTTCTTCCAGCGCTTCAGGCGGAACGAAGCTCCAGTTGCCGTCTTCGTCCACTTCGACGGTGCCGATTTCGGTGCCGTTGTCTTCGATGACGATGGTGCCGCCGGGCTCGCCCTTGCCGTGCAGTTCAGGCTGGCGGTCGTCGGTGACGCCGCCCGGGGGAATGTCGCCGGTGATCTCGCCGACGTTGTCGATGGCGCCGCCCACTTCAGGCTGGGTCGGCGCGCTCAGGTCCACATCGAACTCGAACGGCTTCGACGGCAGGCTCTCGTTGCCCGCCGTGTCGCTCTCGGTGATGGTGATGGAGTGGCCGCCTTCGATCAGGTCGGACGGCGGCGTGAAGGTCCATGTGCCGTCGTCGCCCACCTGGACGCTGCCCAGCAGCGTCTCGTCGTCGTACACGTTGATGGTGTTGCCGGGGGTGCCTTCACCCTTGAACTCGGGACGCTGGTCGTCCGTGGCGCCGCCCGGAGGCACGCTGCCGGTGACGGTGCCGACGTCGTCGATGACGTCGCCGATGCCCTGGCCGTTCCAGCCCGGTGCGGGCGGGGCCTTGGTGTCGACTTCGAACACGAGCGGGTCGGAGGGCTGGCTTTCGCGGCCGCCGGCGTCGCTTTCGGTGATGGTGATCGAATGCTTGCCTTCATCCAGGTCCTTGGAAGGCGTGAGCTCCCAGTTGCCGTTCGGGTCCACGACGACCTTGCCGATTTCGGTGCCGTCGTCGTAGATCGTGATGGTGTTGCCGGGCGTCGCGCCAGTGCCCGAGAAATCGGGGCGCGTGTCGTCGGTCTTGCCGTTGTGCGGGATCGGGCCCGTCACCTTGCCGACGTCGTCGTACGCGCTCAGGCTGTCGAAGCCGGGCTTGCCGGGAGGCTGCGGCTCGGGGGCCACGGGTCCGACGAATCCGGGATCGCCGTCGCTGCCGCTGCTGGCGGCGATCAGGCCCATGCCCAGCGCGGCCAGGCCGCCGGTGATCAGCAGCGGGAACATGCCGCCGAGGAAGTCGTTGCCGGCGCCGGCTTCGGCACCCGCCAGGTACGGCACACCGGAGCCGAGCGAATCACCGCCCAGCGCCACGGCCGTCGACTGGCCTTCGGTCAGCGAGAAGACCTCGCTCGTGGCGTCGGTGCCGGTGTACGCATACAGCTGGCCGTCCTCGGCCACGCCGTACAGGCCCACGGGCTCGGACTGCGCGTAGTAGCCCTCGAGCACCAGGCTCGGGCTGGTCTCGCCTTCGAGCGTGATGTGCAGGTCCGCACCCACGCGGGTGAGGGTCACGTTCTCGGGCGCAAAGCCGTCTTCGTCCTTGAGCAGGTACTTGGCACCCTTCTGGACCTTGATCTTCAGCGGCGCCTTGCCGGTCGCTGCGGCGTCCACCGTGTGATCGATGTTCCTGCCGTTGCTGTTGACTACGACCTTCGTCTTCTTCTTCGTTGCCATGGGTTTCCTGTGCTCGCTGGGTAAAAAAATGGGACCGGATCGACGCGCGCGCACGCAGCGCCAGATCACACGGTTCGGGGGATAGAGCACTCTAGGAAGAACACCCGGGCGGGACCATCGGACGAGTCTGAAACCCAGAGCCGCACCACTAGGCCAAGGGCGAAACTGTGAACAAAGCCCCTTGCGGCGGGCACAAAAGTAGAAAGCCCCGGCGAGTCGGGGACTCGCCAGGGCTTAGAAAAGAAAACTGCGCCGCAGCGCGCGGCTCACTCGGGCTCGATGCCCGCCGCACGGATCACGCGGCCCCACTTCTGCGATTCGGCAGCCTGGAACTGCGCCAGCGCCTCGGGCGTGCCGGTGGCAGCTTCGCCGCTGGAGATGGCCTGGTAGGCAACGATGGCGGGCGAGGCCGACACCTTGTTCAGCATTTCGTTGAGCTTGCGCGTGACGGCCGCGGGCGCGCCCGGCGGCAGGTAGACCGCCGTCCAGTACGACATGTCGTAGCCCTTCACGCCCGCTTCGGCCACGGTCGGCAGCGCGGGCACGGCGGCCAGGCGCTTGTCGCCGCTCACGGCCAGCGCGCGCAGCTTGCCGCTCTTGACGTGCGGCAAGGCGGTGGGCGCGTCGGCGAACATGAAGTCGACCTGCCCGCCCAGCAGGTCGGTGATGGCCATCGGGTTGCTCTTGTAGGGCACGTTCACCATGTCGATGCCCGCCATCTGCTTGAGCAGTTCGCTCGCCACTCGGCTGGACGAACTGCCGCTGCCGAAGTTGAGCTTGCCCGGCGACTTCTTCGCCGCCGCCACGAGGTCGGCCACCGACTTGATCGGCGAATCGGCGCCCACCAGCAGCAGCATGTGGCCCTTGGACAGCAGGCCGACCGGCGTGAAGTCTTTCACCGGGTCGTAGGGCAGCTTCTTGTACAGGTGCTCGTTGGCAGCGTGCGTGGTGTTGGTGGTCATGAGCAGCGTGTAGCCGTCGGGCGCGGCCTTGGCGACGTACTGCGCGGCCAGGAAGCCGCTGGCGCCGGCGCGGTTCTCCACGATCACCGGCACCTTGTATTCGACGGTCAGCGCCTGCGCGAAGCTGCGCGCCTGCTGGTCGGTGCCGCTGCCGGCCGCGAAGGGCACGACGACGGTGAGCGGCTTGGCGGGATAGTCCTGCGCATGGGCAGGCGCTGACGCTGCTGCAGCCGCGAAGGCCAGGACCGCGCCGAGGCGGAAGATGGAAGTGCGCATGAAGTTGTCTCCGGTGGTCTGTCGTTTTTAGAAAGGGAAATCGGTGCGGTCGCTCAAGCCCCGTCGCGCTGCGGCACCGGCGGCGCACCGAGCGCCGCGTTGTGCTCGCCCAGCCGGGGCGCGACCGCGCGGTGCGCGGGGCGCACGCCGTCGATGGACATCGGCAGCGCGGTCAGGCGAAAGTCTTCGCCCGGCACCGGTTGCAGCATGCCGAGCGCCTCGACCTGCGGATGCGCGACGGCCTCGGGCACGGTGTGCACCGGCGCGCAGGGCACGCCCGCCGCGGTGAAGCGCGCCATCCAGTCGGCGCGCGGGTGCGCGCGCAGCAGCGGGCCGATCTGTTCGAACAGCGCCGCCTTGTGCTGCAGCCGCTGGCGGTTGCTCGCAAAGCGCGCGTCGGTGGTCCAGTCGTCGCGACCGAGTTCGTGCGCGAACTTGGCGAAGAGCCGGTCGTTGCCGCAGCAGATCAAGAGCGGCGCATCGGCGGTATCGAAAGACTCGTAGGGCACGAAACCCGGGTGGCCCGAGCGGTGGCGGTCGGGCAGCCGGCCTTCGTTGACGTAGGCATCGGCTTTCTGCCCGGTCCAGACCAGTGCGGTCTCGAGCAGCGAGGTGCTCACCACGCCGCCCCGGCCCGTGAGGTGGCGACGCTGCAGCAGCGCCAATGCACCGATCACGGCCCACATGCCGGTGCCCTGGTCGCAGACCGAGGCACCGGTGCGCATCGGCGGATCGTCGGGCCCGCCGTTGATGCTCGACAGCCCGCTGAAGGCCTGGATCAGCGGCTCGTAGCCCGGCTGCATGCGCAGCGGACCGGTGTGGCCGAAGGCAGAGATCTCGCAGTAGATGAGCCGCGGATGGCGCGCGCAGAGCGAGGGGCCGTCGACGCCCATCGACTGCGTGACGCCCGGTCGCAGGTTGTGGATGAGGATGTCCGCATCGGCCGCGAGCACCTCGAAGGCCGCCATGCCTTCGTCGCTCTTCAGGTCGATGGCGACCGAGCGCTTGCCGCGGTTGAACACGTGGAAGTTGAGCGCGTCGCCGTGCCGGAATGCCGGGCCCATGTGGCGCGCGTCGTCGCCGCCTTCGATGCGTTCGAGCTTCACCACGTCGGCGCCGAGGTCGGCCAGGATCGCGCCCGCGAAGGGCCCCGCCAGCACCTGCCCGAGTTCAAGCACCCGGATGCCTTCCAGAATTTTGCTGTCCATGTCACGGGGGCTCGGGGGCCCCTTGTCTCCATTGTCTTGAGTCCTTCAGTCTGGGTGTCGCGCATTGATCTGTGAAGAACAATATTCCTATATCTGTGATAACTTGAGTGGATCAATCCACCGCCACCCGAGGAGCCGCGCCCGTGCGAGTCGATATCACGCTGCAGCAGCTCGAGGCCTTCGTCGAAGTCGCGAAGACGACCAACTTCCGCGCCGCCGCGCAGGCCCTGCATGTGTCGCAGCCGGCGCTGAGCCGCACGGTGCGCATCGTCGAAGACCTGGTGGGTGCGCGCCTGTTCGACCGCGACACGCGCCATGTGGAGCTCACGCCGGCCGGGCGCGAGCTGCTGCCGATTGCGCTGCGCATCCTGGAAAACTTCAACAGCTCGTTCAGCGAGCTGTCGCAGTTCCTCGAAGGCCGCAGCGGGCACCTGACCATTGCGGCGCTGCCCTCCACCGGCGTGGCGCTGCTGCCCGGTGCCATCGCCGAATTTCGCGAGCAGCACCCGCAGGTGCAGTTCTCGCTGATCGAAGGGCCGGCCGACGCGGTGCGCGCCGCGGTCGACGAAGGCCGCGCCGACTTCGGCCTCAGCGTGCGTCCCGGCCCGCACGAGCCTTTGCTCTACCGGCACCTGCGCGACGACCCCTTCGTGCTGCTGTGCCGGCGCGACGACCCGCTGGCCGCGCGCGCCTCGGTATCGTGGTCGGTGTTCGCGACGCGGCCCTTCATTGCGAGCAGCTTCCAGAGCAGCATCCGGCCGATCACCGACGCCGCCTTTCTGCAGCGCGGCCTGCAGGTGCAGCCCGCGCTCGAATACCCGAGCGTGGCCGTGGCCGGTGCGCTCGTCGCGGCCGGGCTGGGGCTCACCGCCCTGCCCCGGCTCGCGCTGCAGCTGTCGCAGAACGACGAACTCACCACCGTGCCGCTGCAGCGTCCGGTGATGTCGCGGCCCATCGGGCTGGTCACGCGCGCGGGGCGTTCGCCCTCGCCGGTGGGTCGCGCGTTCATGGACCTGCTGCACCGCCGGGAATCGTCCCCACGCTGACTTGGGCGCGCCGGCTGCGGCATCATCGACGCCATGCACAGCACGCCCCCGTATCCCCTGGTCATCGTCAAGGTCGGTGACACCCCTGACGCGCTGCGCGAAGGCCGCGGCGACTTCGAACACTGGATCGCCGACGGCCTCGGCACGCAGACCCTGCCCCTCGTCGTGGTCGACCCGCGCCGCGGCGACACGCTGCCCGCGCCCGGCCAGGTGGCCGGCGTGGTCGTCACCGGCTCGCACGCGATGGTGTCGCACCGCGAGCCCTGGAGCGAAACCACGGCCGCCTGGCTCGCCGAGCTGGTCGCACGCGACACGCCCGTGCTAGGCATTTGCTACGGCCACCAGCTGCTGGCACACGCGCTCGGCGGTGAGGCCGGCCATCACCCGCAAGGCCCGGAGGTCGGCACGGTCACCGTGACGCTCGACGCGGCCGCCGGCGACGACGCCCTGCTGGGTGACCTGCCCGCGCAGTTCCCGGCGCAGGCAATCCACTGGCAGAGCGCGCTGCGCCTGCCCGAAGGCGCGGTGCGGCTGGCCCACAGCGCGCATGAGCCGGTTCATGCCTTCCGCGTGGGCACGCAGGCCTGGGGCCTGCAGTTCCACCCCGAGTTCGACGCGCAGACCATGGGCGGCTACATCGAACTGCTGGCCCGCGACCTCGCCTCGGACGGCCTCGATGCCGCGGTGCTGCGCGAGGGCGTGCGCCCCACGGGCGCGGCGGCAGGCCTGCTCGGGCGCTTCGCGCGGATCGTCGAGGCGAAGGCACAGGCGCAGCAACAGAGCGCCTGACACCGCCGACGGGGCGTCGGACCGCGACTACAAAAAGCGGGCCGCGCTTGGGTTAAGGTGCGATTCCTTCCGCAGCTTTCCCCACCCCATGACCACGCCTTCGCCTACGCCGGCCCGCAAGCATTTCTCGATGATCCGCGGCTTTCATCTGGCCGATGTGTTCACGCTCGGCAACGCGGCCTGCGGCGTCGGGGCGGTGTTCTTCGCGATGGCCTTCATGCGCAGCCAGTCGCTCGCCCACTTCTACTGGGCCGCGGCGCTCGCCCCCGCGGCCTTCATCTTCGACGTGCTCGACGGCCGCATCGCCCGCTGGCGCCAGACGCAGTCGGCACTCGGGCGCGAGCTCGATTCGCTGGCCGACGTGATCTCCTTCGGCGTGCTCCCCGCCGCGCTCGGCTTCGCGGCCGGACTGGACGGCGGCTGGGACTGCGCAGTGCTCATCTACTTCGTCGGCTGCGGCGTGAGCCGGCTCGCACGCTACAACGTGACGGCCGAGGCGCTCTCGGCCGGCGCCGACAAGGTGAAGTACTTCGAAGGCACGCCGATCCCGACCAGCGTGGTGCTCGTGGGCGTGCTGGCCTACGCGGCCTCCAAGGGCGCCCTCGGCGCCAACCTGTGGGGCGGCGCCTGGACGCTCGGCCCGTGGCAGCTGCATCCGCTGGTGCTGCTGTTCGCGCTCTCGGGCACGCTGATGATCAGCAAGACGCTCCGCATTCCGAAGTTCTGACGAGCCCCATCCTCAACGCACCAAGGAGACCTCGCATGACCATGAAGCTGTATTTCGACCCGCACAGCCGTGCGCAGGTCGCCAAGTGGATGCTCGACGAGGCCGGGGTCGACTACGAGATCGTGCCCACCCTCATCAAGGAGCGCGCCCACAAGCGCCGCGAATTCCTGAAGATCAACCCCGCGGGCAAGCTGCCCGCGCTGGTCGACGGCCGCACGCGCATCTTCGAAAACGCGGCCATCTGCATGTACATCGCCGAGAAGTACCCCGGCCAGCGCCTGGCACCGGCCGTGGGCACGCCCGAGCGCGGGCGCTACCTGTCGCTCATGGTCTATTCGACCGCGCAGCTCGAGCCCGCCATGGGCGACAGCCTGCTGAAGATCAAGAGCAACAACAGCGCGCGCGGCTGGACCGATTTCGAGCACGCCAAGGACGCCGTCGAACGCGAACTCGGCGACGGCCCTTACCTGTTCGGCGCGCAGTTCACCGCGGCCGACGTGATGATCGGCGCGATGCTCATCTGGCACCGCGCCTTCGGCGGCCGCACCAACCGCCCGAAGCTCGACGCGTACATCCATCGGCTGCAGGCGCGGCCTAAGGGCATGAAGTTCGGTTGAAGGAAAACAGCCTGTCGTCGTTCCCCGGCAGAATCACTGCCATGTCCCAGGCCACCTCTTCCCCCTTCCCCGTCCATGCCGCCCATGCCGCCACTGGCATCGACCTGCTGAACCGCCTGGCCGCCGAGCAGTTGCTCGCCCCGACCTGCGACCACTTCTACTTTTTGCGCCACGGCCAGACCGGGCGCAACGCGCTGCGCGTGTTCCAGGCGCCCGACGAGCCGCTGAGCGCGCTCGGCGAGCAGCAAGCAGTGCTGGCGGCCGAGCTGCTGGCCGGCGAGCCGATCGGCGCCATCGTCTGCAGCGACGCGCGCCGCGCCTTCGACACCGCCCACACCGTGGCACGCGCCCTGCGCCTCGTACCCTCCGCGCACGAGAACCTGCGCGAGCGCAACTTCGGCGCGCTCATCGGCACCTCGTCGGCGAACATCGACTGGGCCTGCGAGCCCGAGGGCGGCGAGACGCTGGCGCAGTTCGTCGACCGCAAGCGCGAAGCGCTCGCCGCCGCGCTCGCCGCACAGCCCGCGCCGGTGCTGGTGGTGGCGCACGGCGGCACGCTCTATGCGCTGGCCGCGCTGCTGGGCGTTGCGGTCGATGCGAGCATCTTCGGCAACGCCCAGCCGTTGCGTTTTTCACGTGCCGGCCCCACATGGGCCGTGACGCCGCTGCAACAGCGGCACGCCGACGGCGGCGGGGCAGCGCTGGCCTGAGCCAAGCCCCAGTTGCTCTGTACGCCGTCCTGAAAGGAATCACCACCCCCCATGGAATTCAAGGACTACTACAGCGCACTGGGCGTCGAACGCACCGCGTCCGACGACGAGGTGCGCAAGGCCTACCGCAAGCTCGCCCGCAAGTACCACCCCGACGTCAGCAAGGAGCCCGACGCCGAGCAGCGCATGCGCGACATCAACGAGGCCAAGGACGTGCTCGGCGACAAGGAGAAGCGCGCCGCCTACGACGCGCTGGCCGACCGTGTCGCGCGCGGTGGCCGGCCCGATGGCAGCTTCGAGCCGCCGCCCGACTGGGACACCGGCTACGAATTTCACCGCGGCCCGCGCCAAGGGCCGGCCGACCACGCCGACTTCAGCGAGTTCTTCTCGTCGATGTTCGGCGACGCCGAGCGGCGCGGGGCCGCGCGGCAGAACTACCGCGCACGCGGCGAAGACCACCATGCGGCCATCGAGATCACGCTCGAAGATGCGCTGAACGGCGCCGAGCGCGAGCTCACGCTGCGCGCCCAGACGCTCGACGCGCAGGGCCGACCGCAGTGGCAGAACCGCACGCTCGCCGTGAAGATCCCGCCCGGCGTGCACCCCGGCCAGTTCATTCGCCTCGCGGAGCAAGGCATGCCCGGCCACGGCGGCGAGCCGGCCGGCGACCTCTACCTCGAGGTGCGCATCGCGCCGCACACGCTGTACCGCGTGGAAGAGCGCGACCTGTACATGACGCTGCCCATCACCCCCGCCGAAGCCGCGCTGGGCGCGCAGGTGCAGGTGCCGACGCCCACCGGCGGCGTGGTCGAGGTCACCGTGCCGCCCAACGCACGCGGCGGCATGAAGCTGCGCCTCAAGGGCCGCGGCTTCGCAGGCAAGACGCCCGGCGACCTGTACCTGCTGCTCGAGATCGCGCTGCCGCCCGCCGACAGCGAGGCCGCACGCAACGCTTACGCGCAACTCGCGCAGGCGACCTCCTCGTTCAACCCCCGCCAGCACCTGGGAGTCTGAGCATGGCGAACTTTTCTTCCGTCACCACCACGACGGCCATCGGCGTCTCGCACCCGCTGGCCGCGAACGAACTGGCGCGCGCCTGCGGCGCCGACACCGCCTGGGTCGTGCAACTGGTCGAAGTGGGCATCGTGCAGGTCACCACGACCGACGCACCGCCCGAGCGCTGGGAGTTTTCGAGCAACGACCTGCAATGCGCGCTCGAAGCGCGTCGGCTCGAACGCGACTTCGGCGTGAACCTCGACGCCGCTGCGCTGATCCTCGACCTGCAGCACGAGGTGCGGCGGCTCAAGGCGGTGCTGCGCGCGAACGGCGTAGGCTGACGCGCCGCGCGCGTGGCGCTTGAACTGCGCCCCGGTCGCCCGTACCATCGGCCGGCGCACGAGGGCGCGTGCAGCCAATGCGGCAGCAACACAGGCAAGGGCAGGCGATCCGATTTTGAGTCCCGGAAGGCCCAGAGCGGTGACTTCACGGACGACTCGGAGGGCTCCCGAAATATGACCACCAAAGAACTACTTGGCCTGGCGATGCTCGCGCTCGTCATGTCTCAGACAGCCCGGGCCGCCGATCCTTGCTCTTCGAGCACCGGGCAACCCGGCATCATCCTGTTCCCGATCGTCGGGCCGGTGACGGTCGATCCATCGGTGGCAGTCGGCACGACGCTGGTGCGACCGGCCACCCCGCTCAGTGCGACACCGCCGGTGACCATTACCTGCGCTGCACAGGGCACCACGAAAGTGAGCCTCCAATGGGCCGGCTCCGGCCCCTACCTTGGCAACAACATCTACGCCACGAGCGTCCCCGGCGTGGGCGTGAGACTGTTCTGGGACGGAGGCACGACGGTGCCTTTTGCCACGACGGGCCCAGCCTCCTTCGAGTCGGCATCGTCGTGGACGGGCACCATCTCGATGGCCGTGGTGAAGACCGGCTCCATCACGCGCGGCGGTTCGATTACAGGCGAAGTGGCGAAGCTGACCTACCCGACGCTGGGAGGCTTCCAGATCGGTTCGATTCGCATCAACGGAAGCATCGAGATCAACCCCGGTCGCCCTACCTGCGCGGTGACGACGCAGTCGGTATCGGTGCGGCTGGGCAACGTCTCGAAGGACAAGTTCAAGGGCGTGGGATCGACGTCGCAAGGCGAACCTTTCAACATCGGCTTGAACTGCGCGGGCGGCATCACGGGGATCACCACCGCCATCTCCGTCACGCTGACCGATCCGACGAATCCTGACAACCGCTCCAACACGCTGTCGCTGAGCCCTGCCTCGACGGCATCGGGGGTCGGCATCCAGATCCTGAAAGGCGCAACGGTGCTGTCGTACGGCCCGGACTCGAACACACCGGGCACGCAGAACCAGTGGAGCGCCGGCTCGAGCGGCAACGGGCTGTTCGATGTGCCGCTGATCGGCCGCTATGTGCAGACCTCACCGACGATCAAGCCCGGGAGCGCCAGCGGACGCGCCACGTTCACGCTGAGCTACCAGTAGCCGCGCAGCGCTACTGCATCTGCTGCAGGTTCCCGATGCGCACCAGCATCTCGGTGAACATCTGCATGTCGGCGTCGAGGTCGGGCACTTCCTTGTATTCCTTGGCGTTGTGCGCGGTGTACTTCTTGCCGGGCATCGCGGGGCCGAAGTTGATGGCGTTGGGCATCAGCTTGGCCGTGGTGCTGCCGGCGGTGGGCACGGGCTTGGCCTCGAGGCCGGTGGTGTCGCCGAAGATGTTGAGCAGGGTCGAGAGCCACGCGCCCTTCGGGTCGCGCGCCATCCAGTTGCCCTGGTCGTAGGCCAGCTCGAGCTTCACCTGGCTGGCCGTGGCCCAGCCGTTGACCTTGGCCGCGATCTGCGCCTTCAGTTCGTCGGGCGTGCGGCCGCGCGGCATGCGCACGTTGGTGGTCACCTCGAGGCGGCCGTCGGCGCCCATGCGCACCAGCGTGGGCGACATCGTGAGCGGGCCCATGAAGTCGTCCTGGTAGCCCAGCCCCATCTTCTCGCCAAGGTAGCCGGTGCCGTAGAGCGCGTCGATGTAATGCACGGCCCGCAGGTAAGGGTTGGCCGCCAGCGGCACGCCCGACTCCTTGAGGAACAGCGCCAGGCGCGGCACGGGGTTCACGCCTTCTTCGGGCCGCGAGCCGTGGGCCGAGGTGCCCGTGACCTTCAGCTCGATGGCTTCAGCGCCGCGTGCGATGTCGATCGCGAACTTGCCGCCCTGGCCTTCGTACTTGCGCACGAAGGCGGCCTTGGCAGCTTCGAGCTTCGCGGCCACGGCCGCGAGGTCGCCGCCCTTGAGCGTGGCGGTCGCGGTCTGCGGGATCGCGTTGGCCGACGCGGCACCGCTCATCGCGGTGATGGCCGTGGCGGCAGGGTCGGTCGCTTCCGCCGGGAAGAACACCTTGAGCGCGCCCGAGCCCTTCTCGGCCACGACCGCGGGGTACTTGCTATCGAGCACGATGTTGTAGGCCGGCAGCGGCGTCTTGTTGCGGTAGTACTGCATCGCGTCGCCGCCGGTTTCCTCGGTGGTCTCGATCATCAGGCGCACGCCGCGCTCCACCGGCAGGCCGCTGTCTTTCACGGCCTTCATGGCGTAGAGCACGGCGGCGATGGAGCCCTTGTCGTCGATGGTGCCGCGCCCGTAGAGGAAGTCGCCCACGCGCGTCATGGCGAAGGGATCAAGGCGCGTGCCGTCGTCGAGCACCCATTCGGACAGCACGGCCGGCACCACGTCGGCGTGCGTGAGGATGCCGAACTCTTCGCTGCTGCGGCCCTTGAGGCTCACTTCGAAGATGCGGCCGTCGACGTTGCGGTAGCCGAGCCCGAAGTCCTTCGCCATCTTCTCGACCAGCTGGCCGAACGCGACCATCGGCGGGCTTTCGTGCGGCGGCACCTGCACGTTGCGCACCGTGGGCAGCGCCACCATCGTTCCGATGCTGGCGATCACGGCCTGCTGGTTCTGCAGCCGGTTGTACAGGCCGAGCAAGCGCGCGATGTTGACGAGGTCGTCGCCCGGCAACGCCTTGCCGCCGGTGTAGGCCGCCACGCTGGGCTGCAGCGCGGGCTGGGCCTGCACCGCCTGCGCCAGGAAGGCCTTGAAATCGGGCGCCGTGCGACCGCCCTTCCAGGCGGCGGCGAGCTGGTCGAGCGCGGGCTTTTTCAGCGTCTCGGCACCGGCCGGAACACCGACGGCGAACGCCGTGAGGGCCAGTGAAAGCGCCGACAATGAAAAACGAAACTGCTGCATCAGGGTCACTCTCTCATTCCGAAAAACATCTCCCGACGATAGCCGAGCCATGCCTCACGACGACAGCCATTCTTCGACCCAGCGATGCGCCTGGGCCCGCACTGATCCGCTGCTGGCCAGCTACCACGACGCCGAATGGGGCGTGCCCGAACGCGACAGCCGCGCGCTGTGGGAAAAGCTGATGCTCGACGGCTTCCAGGCCGGCCTGTCGTGGCTCACCATCCTGCGCAAGCGCGACGCCTTCCGCGCGGCCTTCGAGGGCTTCGTGCCCGAGACGGTGGCGCGCTTCACGCCGGCCGATGTCGAGCGCCTCATGCAGGACGCGGGCATCGTGCGCTCGCGCGCGAAGATCGAAGCGGCCATCGGCAATGCCAAGGCCTACCTGACCATGCAGGCGGCGGGCGAAGATTTCTCTGATTTCGTCTGGGGCATCGCGGGCGGTCAGCCGGTCGTCAACACCACGGGCACCGTGCCCACGCAGACGCCACTGTCCGAAGCGATGTCGAAGGCGCTGAAGCAGCGCGGCTTCAAGTTCGTCGGGCCGGTGATCGTCTATGCCTGGATGCAGGCCACGGGCATCGTCGACGACCACGCGCCCGACTGCCACTGCCACCGCAGCAACCACCGCGCCTGAAGACAGCACAGACGTGAAAAAACCGGACGGTGCTGTCGCACGGTCCGGTCTTTTCGGGTGGTGGTCTTTCTCACCGAGGCGGCTTGCGCCGCCATCGATCACAGGCCGGCTTGGCGCGTGAAGCTGCGGGCTTGCGAGGGGATCACGCTGCCAGCGAACGATTCGCGGCGCAGGTTCTGACCCGGAGCGTGGGCAGCTGCCACGGCTTCGGCGCGGACGGTGGCGCGATCCACCGACGAGGCCAGCACGGGGGCCACGTTGGCCGACACGGCGTCGCTGTATTCGTTGCCGGCACGGGCGGCGGCCACGGCTTGCGGTGCCACGTCGGCACGGCTGTAGCCGGAGGTCACGGCGTGAACGCCTTCGTAGGTCTCTGCGTGGGCGGCGCCAGCGGCGGCGAGCAGGGAGAGAGCGGCGGCGGCGAGGATGTTCGAGGTCTTCATTTCAATTCCTTCTTGTGTTCAGGCTTTGGATGTCCTGAAGTTTGCCGCAAATTCCTAGGGTAAACCCCAGTCATTCTGAATCGCAGTGTTCATGGAATTGAAACAATCACGGGGAACTTTCCGACATGCGGGGCCCACGTGAAACTTTTTCGTACAAACGCGCCGCTAGTTTGCAAACTTTTGCGCTCTTTCGTCAAGCCTCAGGGCCGGCCCCAGCTGCGCACCAGCGTGCGGATCGCGACCGAGCCGCTGCCCTTGACCTCGGCGCGGTAGCTGCCGAGCAGCGCCTCGCGCTCGGCGGCAGCCTGCGGTTCGTTGCGCCAGGCGAGCAAGGCGGCCACGTCGGCGTCGGGCAGCGCCAGCAGCAGCGCCTGCGTGATCAGCTTTTCGAACTCGCGCGCCACGGTCATCAGGTTGCGCGGACGCGGCGAGGTCACGCCGCGCGACCACAGCGAATCGAGCGCCGTGTCGAGCGTGCGATCGGGCAGCGAGCTGAACTGCGCGGCATTGCCACGCGCCAGCTGCTTGACCACCGCGCTCATGAGCAGCTGGCTGGAAAAATCGACCTCGCGCGCCTCGGCCACCGTCATGCGCGCCAGCAGTTCGACGCGCGCCGGGTCGGCCGGCCGCGCGTGCTGTTGATGGAAGAAGGTCACCTTGCCGGGCTCGTCCATCGCGGCGTAGTCGGCGCGCAGCTTGGCGAAGCGCGCCACGGCCTCCAGCACCGGAGGCGTCGGCGCAGCGGCGCCCTGCCCGGCCGCCGCCACGTCCTGACGGATCGCGGCCACCGAAGCGTTCACGTCGAAAGCGCGACCTGCTGCCACGTCGAGCGACTGCAGGGCCTTGTCGGCGATGGCGAGGTCCGGCGGCTCCAGCAGCTCGCGCGCACCGCGCGACACGGCACCGGGGCCGTAGGCGGCCTGGTAGCGCGCCTGCACGCCCTCGAACTGAAGCAGGGTTTGCGCGCGGTCCTGCGTCCACCCCGTCAAGGGGGCGAGAAGCAACGACAGCAACAAGAGGCAACGAGGCGACGACAGGCGGGAAAGCAACGACATCCCGCATTATTGGCACGCCGCGATCCGCGCCCTTCACACCTGCGCCAGCTCCTCGCGCAGCAGCTTCGCAGCCGCCACCATGTTCGACAGCGCCGCCTCGGTCTCGGGCCAGCCGCGGGTCTTGAGGCCGCAGTCGGGGTTGATCCAGAGGTTCTCGCCCGGCACCACCTGCGCGGCCTTGCGCATGAGGCGCACCATCTCGTCGACCGACGGCACGCGTGGCGAGTGAATGTCGTACACGCCGGGGCCGATCTCGTTCGGGTAGCGAAAGCCGCCCGCGTTGTTCTCCCCACCGAAGCCGCGCAGCAGCTCCATGTCCGAGCGGCTCGTTTCGATGGTGATCACGTCGGCGTCCATCGCGGCGATCTCCGGCAGGATGTCGTTGAACTCCGAATAGCACATGTGGGTGTGGATCTGCGTCTGGTCGCGCACGCCCGAGGCGCTGATGCGAAAGGCGCGTGTGGCCGCCTTCAGGTACGCCGGCCAGCCCGCGCGGCGCAGCGGCAGGCCTTCGCGGATGGCCGGCTCGTCGATCTGGATGATGCCGATGCCCGCGCCCTCGAGGTCGTTCACCTCGTCGCGGATCGCCCACGCGATCTGCTCGCAGGTGGTGGCGCGCGGCTGGTCGTCGCGCACGAAGGACCACTGCAGGATGGTCACGGGGCCGGTCAGCATGCCCTTCATCGGCAGTGGGGTGAGGCTCTGCGCATACCCAGTCCATTCGACCGTCATCGGTGCCGGGCGCGCCACGTCGCCGAAGATCACCGGCGGCTTCACGCAGCGCGAGCCGTACGACTGCACCCAGCCGTTGGCGGTGAAGGCGAAGCCGTCGAGCTGCTCGCCGAAGTACTCGACCATGTCGTTGCGCTCGGCCTCGCCATGCACCAGCACGTCGATGCCGAGTTCTTCCTGCTTGCGCACGGCGAGTGCGATCTCCGCGCGCATCTTCTCGCGGTAGCCGGCCGCATCGAGTTCGCCGCGCTTGAAGGCAGCGCGGGCCGCGCGGATATCGGCGGTCTGCGGGAACGAGCCGATGGTGGTGGTCGGTAGCGCGGGCAGTGCGAAGCGCGTGCGTTGCACCTGCTGGCGCAGCGGGAAAGCGGACACGCGGCGGTCGTCTCCCGTCACGCTGCGCGCCAGGCGCAACGCCACGTCTGCACGGTGCACGCGCGGGCTGGCGCGGCGCGCGGCCACCGCCGTACGCGCGGCCGCGAGTTCGGCGGCCACCGAGGCTTCGTTGCCATCCACAACAGCGCGCAGCACGCGCAGTTCATCGAGCTTCTCGATGGCAAAGGCGAGCCACGAGGTCAGTTCGGTGTCGAGCTTCGTCTCGGCCGCGAGGCTGAACGGCACGTGCAGCAACGAACACGACGGCGCGATCCACAGCTCGCCCTGGTGCTTCTCGGCCACGGGCTTGAGCTTGCCCAGCGCCACATCGACGTCGGTGCGCCAGATGTTGCGGCCATCGACCACGCCGACCGACAGCACCTTGTGCGCCGGCAGCCAGTCGGCCACGCCGGTCAGCTCCTGCGGCGCGCGCACGGCATCGACGTGCAGGCCCGCCACCGGCAGCTGGCAAGCCAGGCGCAGGTTCTCGGACAGCGGCGAGAAGTACGTGGCCAGCATCAGCTTGGGCGCGCTGCGGGCCAGTTGCCAGTAGGCACGCTCGAAGGCGTTGCGCCAGGCCTCGGGCAGGTCGAGGCCGAGGATGGGCTCGTCGATCTGGACCCATTCCACGCCCTGCTGTTTCAGGCGGTTCAGCACCTGCTCGTACACGGGCAGCAGCGCGTCGAGCAGCGAGAAGCGGTCAAAGCCGGCGGTCTTCTCCTTGCCCAGGTACAGGAAGCTCAGCGGCCCGAGCAGCACGGCCTTGACCGCATGGCCGGCGTGCTGCGCCTGCGCCACCTCGTCGAACAGGCGCGTCGATGCGAGCTTGAACTGCGTGTCGGCCTTGAACTCGGGCACGAGGTAGTGGTAGTTGGTGTCGAACCACTTGGTCATCTCGAGCGCGAAGGTGCCTTCGGCGCCGTGGGTGCAGCTGTCGTCGTGCACGTGGCCGGCTTCGTCTTCCACGCCGCGCGCCATCTTGAAGTAGCGCGACAGCTCGGGCTCGTCGCCGCTGAAGTCGAAGCGCGCCGGCTCGCAGCCGAGCAGCTGGATGTGGTTGGCCACGTGGTCGTAGAAGGCGAAGTCGCCCACCGTCACGAAGTCGAGCCCCGCATCGCGCTGCGCCTGCCAGTGGCGCGCGCGCAAGGTGTCGCCGACGGCTTCGAGCGCGGCATGGTCGGTCTCGCCGCGCCAGTGCTTCTCGAGGGCGAACTTGAGTTCCCGGTGGGCGCCCATGCGCGGAAAGCCGAGGATGTGGGTACGGGTGGTCATGCAGGTGGTCCGGTCGCTGATCTTGGAAACCGGTGATGGTCGGCGTTTGGTGCCTATGATTCAAACGAAACCTTTTGCCCATTCGCTTGAATAATTTTCATGATGCAGTCCATC